>NZ_MLCF01000038.1 GCF_001879105.1 Mangrovactinospora gilvigrisea
GTCGGCGGCCGGGCTCTGCCCCGGGCCGGCGGCGGGGGCGTGCGGTTGTAGGTGCGCCGGCCCGCCGCGCGGCCCAGCGCTGGGGGTTGCGGACTGTGGAGGGCAGCGGTTGCCCGGCCCGGGCCTGGGCGCTTCGCGCGGGCCGGCGGCGGAGGTGTGTGGTGGTGGGGCCCGTTGATGGGAGGGGGCGTGGGAGTTGGGGCCGGCGGGGTGGTGTCGGCGGCCGTTGGGGGCTCGGGTCGGCCGCGGGGGCGTGCCGTTGCGGGCCCCTCGACGGCCGCGGCGCCGGCCCGCCGCGCGGCTCGGTGCTGGGGGTTGCGGACTGTGGGAGGGCTGCGGCTGCCCGGCCCCGGGGCCAGGGCTTCCGCAGGGTTTGGCGGTGGAGGCGTGCGGGGCGGGGCCGCTGGGCGGGTGGGGTGCCGGGGCGGCGGGGCGGCGGGGGTCAGTCTGGGAGGAGGCCGAGGCCTGCGAGGCGGAGGTGGTTGCCGGCCTGGGTCCAGCAGCGGATGCGGAGCTCGTCCGGCCGGCGCACGCCGAGCCGCCGCAGCGCGTCCACCATCAGCGCCGCCGCCTCGCGGGACTGCTCCGCGTCCGGCCGCACCCAGTCGTGGAAGTGCAGCCCCGCCCGCCCCTCCACCGGGTGCCACGCCGGCCCCGGCGTCCCGCTCGCCTCGGCGTGCAGCCTGCCCCGCGCGTCCGCGACGAACTGCACGAACCAGGTCGGCTCCTTCGCCGTGCACACCACCACCGCCGCCTCCTCCCCGAACTGCGGAAGCTGCGCGCACAGCGCCCGCAGCAGCCCCGCCAGCGCCTCCTCCGCCTCCGCGAGGTCCGCCGCCGGGCGGGCGGCCGGCAGGTAGTCGGGGACGCGCTCCCCGGCGCCCGGCCCCGCCTCGCACACCAGCCAGGTGTAGGGGAGGCGGGACGGGTCGGACGGGCCCCACTCGAAGGCCGTCCACTCGTCCCGCTCCAGGTCGTCGGTGCGGCGCAGCTCCAGGCGGGTGGGGGTGAGGTGGAGGGTGGTGCCGCGGTCGCGCCAGCGGGCGAACGGGCCGGTCGGGCCGCCGCCCACCGTCCCCGGCGGCTCGTCGAGCGCCCGGCCGGCGAGCTCCAGCAGGGTCGGCAGCGGGGCCGCGCCCGCGGGGCCGTCGCCGTCCGCGCCGCCGCCCTCGCCGCCGTCGTCGGGGTTGAGGATCAGGCGGGGGACGTCCGCCCCCAGCGCGCCGCCCGCCGCCCGCACCCAGCCGCCCGGGACGCTCGCGGCGCGGCGCCGCAGCGCGGCCTCCGACCAGTCGCCCCCGTCGGCGGTGCGCAGGATGCGGACCAGCCCGATGAACTGGTCCTCGGTGAGAGGATCGGCGGGGGACAGCGCGTCGGTCATGCCCGGATACTGCCATGGCCCTCTGACGTGGCGTCGATCGGTGTCGAACGAGGGGCTTGCGAGGGGATGTTGGGAAGGCGTCCGACGGGTGGCGGGGACCGCCCGCGAGCGCGTGCCGCTATGCACGCTGCCGGGGCGCTCCATGTTCGATAATGGGGCGATGCGCTACGGGATTCTCGGGCCGGTGCGGGTCGAGGCGACAGCTGGGGGGCGGCACGGGGACGAGGTCCCCGTGCGGGGCGCGCGGCTGCGCGCGCTGCTGACCGCGCTCGCGGTGCGCGCCGGGAGCGAGGTCTCGGTGGACGCGCTGGCCGCGTCCGTGTGGCGGGACGACGAGCCGCTGCCGGCCGACGTCCCGGCGGCGGTGCAGGCGCTGGTGGGGCGGCTGCGGCGGGCGCTGGGCGCGGACGCGGTGGCGTCGGGGGCGGCGTCCGGCGGGTACCGGTTGAACGCCTCGTGGGAGCGGGACGTGGACGCGGGCCGCTTCGAGAAGCTCGCCGCGCAGGGCGCCGCGGCGCTCTCCGCGGGGGATCCGGCGCGCGCGGCGGAGCTGCTGCGGGAGGCGCTGGGGCTGTGGCGCGGCGAGGCGCTGGCCGATCTCGCGGACGGCGCGCCGGCGGCGCGGGCCCGCCTGGAGGCGGCCCGGACGGCGGCGCGGGAGCAGCGCCTCGCGGCGGACCTGGCGGTGGACGGGCCGGCGGCGGTGCTGCCGGAGCTGGGCGAGCTGGTGGCGGCGCAGCCGCTGCACGAGCCGTACCGGGCGCTGCGGATCCGCGCGCTGGCGGCGGCGGGCCGGCGCGCGGAGGCGCTGGACGCGTACGAGGAGGCGCGGACGGCGCTGGCCGAGCTGCTGGGCGTCGACCCGGGCGCGGAGCTTCGGGCGCTCCACGCGGAGCTGCTGGCGGAGGACACCCGCCCGGCGCCCGCCACCAGGTCGGCGGCGGCGCGCCCGCGGCGGCGCGTCCGCCTCTCCTCCTTCGTCGGCCGCGACGCGGACGTCCGCGACCTGCGCGCCCACCTGCGCGCCGCCCGCCTGGTCACCCTCACCGGCCCCGGCGGCGCCGGCAAGACGCGCCTGGCGCTCACCGCGGCGGAGTCCCTGTCGCCGGCGGAGCCGGTCGCGGAGCCGGTCGCGGGGGCGGCCGGGGAGGCGGCCGCAGGAGCGCCCGCGGGGCCGGCCGGTGACGCCCCGCCGGGCGCCGCCGCGTTCCCGCACGGGGTGCGGGTCGCGGAGCTGGCGCCGGTGGAGGATCCGGCGACGATTGCGTCGGCGGTGCTCAACGGCGTCGGGGAGCGGGACATCGTCCTGCGGAACTCGCTGGAGAAGCCGACCGAGCCGCACGAGTCGCTGCCGCGCCTGCTGGACGCGCTCGCGGACCGCCGGCTGCTGCTGGTCCTCGACAACTGCGAGCACGTCGTCGACGACGCCGCCCGGTTCACCGAGGTGCTGCTCGACGCCTGCCCCGGCGTCACCGTGCTGGCCACCAGCCGGGAGCCGCTGAACATCCCCGGCGAGCAGGTGGTCCCCGTCGGGCCGCTGCCCACCGAGGACGCGCTGCGGCTGCTCGC
Organism: Mangrovactinospora gilvigrisea; assembly: GCF_001879105.1. Classification (GTDB taxonomy): domain Bacteria; phylum Actinomycetota; class Actinomycetes; order Streptomycetales; family Streptomycetaceae; genus Mangrovactinospora; species Mangrovactinospora gilvigrisea. The sequence continues at coordinate 2,951 of NZ_MLCF01000038.1, forward strand.
CGAGCGCGCCGTCGCCGCGGGCCGCCCGCTCGCCGCGCCCGACCGCGCCGCCGCCGAGGAGATCTGCCGCCGGCTGGACGGCCTGCCGCTCGCCATCGAGCTCGCCGCGGCGCGGCTGCGGATGCTGTCGCCCCGCCAGATCGCCGACCGCCTCGACGACCGCTTCCGGCTGCTCACCTCCGGCGCCCGCACCGACCTGCCGCGCCAGCAGACGCTCCGCGCCGTCGTCGACTGGAGCTGGGACCTGCTGGACGCCGAGGAGCGCTGCCTGCTCGCCCGCCTCTCGATCTTCGTCGGCGGCTTCACCCTGGACGCCGCCGGCGCCGTGCTCGGCCGCGACGCCTTCGAGCCGCTCGCCGCGCTCGTCGAGAAGTCGCTGGTGACGGTCGCCGCCGCGGACGAGGACGACGCGTGCGCGGCGCCGCGCTACCGCCTGCTGGAGACCATCCGGGAGTACGCCGGCGAGCGCCTGCGCGCCGAGGGCGCCGCCGCCGCGTCCGCCGCCCGCGACGCGCACGCCGCGCACTTCGCCGCCTACGTCGACGTCCTGGAGCCGCAGTTGCGCGGCCCCGGCCAGCTCGCCGCGCTCGCCGGGTTCGAGATCGAGCACGACAACGTCCGCGCCGCGCTGCGCCGCCTGCTGGACGTCGGCACCCCCGAGGCGGCCGGCACGGCCCTGCGGATCGCCAACCGGATGGCCTGGCTGTGGCAGCTGCGCTCGTACGCGGACGAGGCCACCGCCTGGCTCTCGGAGGTGCTGGACGCCAACGGCTGGGGCATGCCGGAGAGTTACGCGTCCCTGCCGCCGCTGAGCATGCAGGACCTGCTGCAGTGGCACCTGAGCAACAAGGGGCAGCGCTCCCCGGACCCGCTGCCGTTCACCATCGACCCGGACGACCCGATGGACCACGAGCGGATGAACGCCGTGATGACGCTGATGATGTGCGGCCAGGACGCCCCCGGCATCGGCCGCTGGCGGCGCTGGTTCACCCGGCTCACCGAGGACATCACCCCGATCGCGGAGCAGACCGACTACGGCCTCACCTACCCCGGCATGATGTTCGTGCCGATCGCCGCGTTCCTCCGCGGCGACCTGCCGAGCATGGCCGAGAGCCTGGCGCGGCAGGTGCAGCGCTGCCGGGAGGCCGGCAACCGCTGGGACCTGGCGATGCTGCTCGGGCTGCGCTCCCGGATCCCGAGGGAGATGGGCGACCGCGCCGACCGGGAGGCGGCCAAGGCGGCCGACGCCGCCGAGTCGCTGGCGCTCTTCACCGAGATGGGCGACCGCTTCGGGATGAACCAGGCGCACTCCGCGATCGCCGAGTCGCTGATCAACGCGGGCCGCACCGAGGAGGCCCGCGAGCACCTCGCCGAGTCGCTGCGCAACGCCGCCGAGCTGGGCGCCCGCGGCGAGGTCCCCGAGCTGCACCTGCAGTTGGCCACCTCGTGGAACGCAGAGGGCAGGGAGAAGGAGGCGCTGCGCGAGGCGCGCCACGCGCTGGCGCTGGCCGAGGAGCTGGGCGTCCGCGACATCACCACCTACGCCCGCATCCTGGTCGCCGAGTCGGAGCGACGCAGCGGCAACCTCGACCGGGCCTGGGAGCTGCTGCGGAAGGCGGAGAGCGGCAAGGAGCTGGGCACCCCGCCGCCGTTCTTCGAGTGCTGGCTGCGCTCCCTCAACGGCTCGCTCCTCGCCGACGAGGGCCAGTACGCCGCCGCGCTGGCGCACCACAGCGAGGCGCTGCTGGCGCTCACCTTCCCCTGGACGGACGGCAATCCGGCGTGGCAGCTGCTGGCCGCCACCATCCCGGCGGTGCGCGGCTCCGGGGACCTGGTGCGGGCGGCGGAGCTGCTGGGCGCGGCGGGCGAGTGGGGCTCCGGCGTCATGCTGCCGCCGCACGACCGGCGCATGGTGGACGCCGAACGGGCCGTGCTGGCCGACGCGCTCGGGGAGAGCGCGCTCGACGCGGCGACGGCCCGCGGGGCGGTGCTGGACCGGGAGGGTGTGCTGGCGCTGCTGCGCGCCGTGCGCCCCGCGGCCCATGACCGGTGATCAGATCTTCTTCCGGTACATCCGGACCGCGATCGGCGCGGCCACCACGATGATGCCGACGATCCAGGCGAGCGAGATCCACACGTCGTGGGCATAGGCGCCGCCGGTGGTCAGGGCGCGGCAGGCGTTGACGATGTGCGTCATCGGGTTGACCTTGACGAAGGCCTGGAGCCAGCCGGGCATGCTGTTGGTGGGCGCGAACATGGAGCTGCCGAACTGCAGCGGCATGGTGATCAAGATGCTCAACCCCTGGACGGACTGCGGGTTCTTGCCCTTGATGCCGACGATCATGAACAGCCAGCCGAGGGCGAAGCTGAAGCCCATCACCAGCGCCACCGCGAGCAGGCCCGCGCCGACATTGGTGTGGAAGCGGAAGCCGAGCGCCGTGGCGAGGCCGAGGGTGATGGCCGCGCAGAGCAGGAGCCGGCACATGTCGGAGACGAGGCGTCCGGTGAGCACCGCGGAGCGGGCCATCGGCAGCGACCGGAAGCGGTCCATCACCCCGTTGGTGAGGTCGGTGTTGATCCCGACGCCGGTGGTCGAGCCGGCCATGATGGCGGTCTGCACCAGGATGCCGGGGACGACGAACTGCATGTACTGGTGGGTCGATCCGGAGATCGCCCCGCCGAAGACGTAGACGAAGAGCACCAGGAAGATCACCGGCATCAGGACGACGTCCATCAGCTGCTCGGGATCGTTCTTGATGAGGATCAGGTAGCGCCGGGTGACGGCCCCGACGTGCCGCAGCATGGCGCGGAACGGCACGTGCTGGGAGGCGTCGTCCGGGATCCGCGGGGCGATCGGCGCCGCCGCGGGGGAGTCCGCGGGCGCCAGGGTGGTGGTGCCGCTCATCGGTCGGCCCCCTTTCCTGTGAGGGTGAGGAAGACCTCGTCGAGGCTGGGCCGGAGCTCGGTGACGGAGGCCAGCGGGACGCCGGTGCCGGCCACCGCGGCGAGCGCCGCGGTCAGCTGGGCGTCGTCGGCCGGGATCGCGGAGACGGCGCCGGTGGCGTCGTCGATGCGGACCTCGGCGAGCCCGGCGGTGCGCAGCGCGGCGGCGACGGCCTCCGCGTCCTGCGGCCGGGCCGGGCGGAAGGTCTGCACCCGCGCCCCGATGAGCTCCTTGAGCTCGTCGGGCGTCCCGCGGGCGATGATCTTGCCGTGGTCGATGACGACCAGGTTCTCGGCGAGCGCCTCGGCCTCCTCCATGTACTGCGTGGTGAGGACGATGGTGGCGCCGGAGCGGGCCAGCTCGCGGACCTCGTCCCAGACGGCGTTGCGGGCCCGCGGGTCGAGGCCGGTGGTGGGCTCGTCCAGGTAGAGCACCCGGGGGCGGCCCACCAGGGAGGCGGCCAGGTCGAGGCGGCGGCGCATGCCGCCGGAGTACTGGCCGGCCCGGCGGCCGGCGGCGTCGGTGAGGTTGAAGCGCTCCAGCAGCTGGTCGGCGCGGGCGCGGGCGTCCTTCTTGGGCAGGTCGAGCAGCCGGCCGATCATGTAGAGGTTCTCGCGGCCCGACAGCTTCTCGTCGACCGAGGCGTACTGCCCGGTGAGCCCGATGGTGCGGCGCACCAGCTGGGGCCTGCCGACGACGTCGTGGCCGTCGACGACGGCGGTGCCGCCGTCCGGGCGCAGCAGCGTCGCGAGGATGCGGACCAGGGTGGTCTTGCCGGCGCCGTTGGGGCCGAGCACGCCGAGCACCCGGCCGCGCGGGGCGGTGAGCGAGATGCCGTCCAGGGCGCGGTTGTCGCCGAACGTCTTCACCAGGTCGGTGACGACGATGGAGGTGTCCGCGTCGGTGCCGCCGCCGGGCGGCGCGGGGACGTCGTCCCGGGGGCCCGTCCGCGTGGTGGTGGTGGTCGTCATGGCAACGACTCTGGACGGGCCCGCCTACACGGCGCTGACACGGCGCCTACACGGCCGCCGACGCGCCCCGGCGCGGCTGTCGGCGGGCGGTCGGGAGGCCGTCGACACGCCGTCCCCCAGGGGGTCTGTCGCCCGTCCGCGCGGTGAACTACTCTTCGGTAACCAAGGGTTGAGCCGACCCTCAGGGCCGAGAATCCTCAAGGAGCCGCCGCCGTGAGCACCGTGCCGTCCGAGGCGTACATCTACGAGGCGATCCGCACCCCGCGGGGCCGCGGCAAGCCCGACGGGGCGCTGCACGGGGTGAAGCCGATCACCCTGCTCACCGGCCTCGTCGACGAGCTGCGGAGCCGCTTCCCCGGGCTCGACCCGGCGCTGATCGAGGACACCGTCCTCGGCGTCGTCTCGCCCATCGGCGAGCAGGGCGGCGACATCGCCCGCACCGCGGCACTCGCCGCCGGCCTCCCGCACACCGTCGCCGGCGTCCAGCTCGACCGGTTCTGCGCCTCCGGCCTGGAGGCCGTCAACACCGCCGCCCAGAAGATCCGCTCCGGCTGGGAGGACCTCGTCCTCGCCGGCGGGGTGGAGTCGATGTCGCGGGTGCCGATGGCCTCCGACGGCGGCGCCTGGCTGCTCGACCCGGAGACCAACGCCGCCACCGGCTTCGTCCCGCAGGGCGTCTCGGCCGACCTGATCGCCACCCTGGACGGCCGCTCCCGCACCCAGGTCGACGAGTTCGCGCTGCTCTCCCAGACGCGCGCCGCCAACGCCCTGGACAAGGGGTTCTTCGAGCGCTCGGTGGTCCCGGTGCGCGACCGGGCCGGCACGGCCGTCCTGGAGCGCGACGAGCACCCCCGCCCCGGCACCACCGCCGAGGGACTCGCCAAGCTCAAGCCGTCCTTCGCAGCCGTCGGCGAGCTGGGCGGCTTCGACGCCGTCGCGCTGCAGAAGTACCACTGGGTGGAGGCGATCGACCACGTCCACACCGCCGGCAACTCCTCCGGCATCGTGGACGGCGCCGCGCTGGTGCTGGTCGGCAGCGAACGGGTGGGCCGCGAGGCCGGGTTGACGCCCCGCGGGCGGATCGTCGCCGCGGCCGTCACCGGCGCCGAGCCCACCATCATGCTCACCGGCCCGGCGCCCGCCTCCCGCAAGGCGCTCGCCAAGGCCGGCCTCACCGTCGACGACCTCGACCTGGTCGAGATGAACGAGGCGTTCTCCTCGGTGGTGCTGCACTTCGCCGACGACCTGGGCGTCCCGCTGGAGAAGGTCAACGTCAACGGCGGCGCCATCGCGCTGGGCCACCCGCTCGGCGCCACCGGCGCGATGCTGGTCGGCACCGTCCTCGACGAACTGGAGCGCCGCGACGGCCGCTTCGGCCTCGTCACCCTCTGCGTCGGCGGCGGCATGGGCGTGGCCACCGTGATCGAAAGGACCAGCCAGTGGTGAACGAACCCGAGTCCGCACCGGTCCGCGTCGAGCGCGACCCCGTCGAGCCGAGGATCGCGCTGCTGGTGCTGGACGCGCCCGGCCGCTCCGCCAACACCATGGACCGCGCCTACCACGCCGCGATGGGCGCCGCGCTGGACCGGCTGGAGGCCGAGCGCGACACCTTCGACGGCTTCGTCGTCGCCTCCGCCAAGAAGACCTTCTTCGCCGGCGGCGACCTCGCCGAACTCTCCGCCGTCACCCGGGAGAACGCCGCCGCGTTCGCCGCCCGCACCGCCGACGTCAAGCGGCAGCTGCGCCGGCTGGAGACGCTCGGCCGCCCGGTCGTCGCCGCCCTCACCGGCAGCGCGCTGGGCGGCGGGCTGGAGATCGCCCTCGCCTGCCACCACCGCATCGCCCTGGACGACCCGTCCGCGCGCTTCGGCTTCCCCGAGGTCACCCTCGGCCTGCTGCCCGGCGCCGGCGGCGTCACCCGCACGGTGCGGCTGCTGGGCGTCGCGGACGCGCTCACCAAGGTGCTGCTGCAGGGCAAGCGGCTGCGCCCCGCGCAGGCCGTGGAGATCGGCATCGTCCACGAACTCGCCGCGGACCGAGACGCGTTGATGGCCGCCGCCCGCGCCTGGATCGCCGCGCACCCGGACGCCGTCCAGCCCTGGGACGCCCCCGGCGCCCGGCCGCCCGGCGGCACCCCCGCGGTGCCGCGGATGGCCGACCTGCTGCCGTCCTTCCCCGCCAACCTCGCCAAGCAGCTCAAGGGCGCCCCCTACCCCGCGCCGCACCACATCCTGTGCGCGGCGGTGGAGGGCAGCCAGCTCGACCTGGACACCGCGCTCGCCGTGGAGGGCCGCTACTTCACCGATCTGGCGGTCGGCCAAACGGCGAAGAACATGATCAAGGCGTTCTTCTACGACATGCAGCACATCCGGCGCGGCGGCAGCCGCCCGGAGGGCCACGCCATCCGGCGGCCCACCAAGGTCGCGGTGCTCGGCGCCGGGATGATGGGCGCCGGCATCGCCCACGCCTGCGTCAGCGCGGGCCTGCCCACCGTGCTGCGCGACACCACCCGCGAACTCGCCGAGCGGGGCAGGGACGCGGTGCTGGCGCTCGCGGCGGGCCGGGGCCTGCGGGAGCAGGCCGCGGGGCTGCTCACCGCCACCGACGACCTCGCCGACCTGGCCGGCTGCGACCTGGTGATCGAGGCGGTCTTCGAGGACCCGGCGCTCAAGGCGCGGGTGCACGCCGAGGCGGCCTCCGCGGTCGCCCCGGACGCGCTGCTGTGCACCAACACCTCCACGCTGCCGGTCTCCGGTCTCGCCGAGGCGGTGGAGCGGCGCGGTGACTTCCTCGGGCTGCACTTCTTCTCGCCCGTCCACAAGATGAAGCTGGTCGAGGTGGTGCGCGGCCGGGAGACGAGCGACGCGGCGCTGGCCCGCGCGCTGGACGTGGTGGCGCTGCTCGGCAAGACCCCGATCGTCGTCAACGACTCCCGGGGCTTCTTCACCAGCCGCGTCATCAGCACCTGTCTGGAGGAGTGCTACGCGCTGCTCGCCGAGGGCGTGCCGGCGGCCTCCGTGGAGCAGGCCAGCCTCCAGGCCGGCTACCCCGCGGGCGGCCTCCAGCTCACCGACGAGCTGACGCTGACGCTCGGCCGCCGGATCGGCGACGAGACGCGGGACGCGCTCGCCGCGGCGGGCACGCCGGTGCCCGAGCACCCCGGGGACGGCGTGCTGGCCCGCATGGTCGACGAGTTCGGCCGCCCCGGCCGCCCCGGCGGCGCCGGCTTCTACGACTACGGCGAGGACGGCCGCCGCACGCGGCTGTGGCCGGGGCTGGCGGAGGCGTTCGGGCCGGTCGACCCGGACGCGGTGCCGTTCGAGGACGCCAAGGAGCGGCTGCTGTTCGCGGAGGCGCTGGAGTCGGCGCGCTGCGTCGAGGAGGGCGTCATCACCTCGGCGGCGGACGCCAACATCGGCTCGATCCTCGGCATCGGCTTCCCCGCGTGGACGGGCGGCGTCCTGCAGTACATCAACGGCTACCAGGGCGGCGTCCCCGGCTTCGTCGCGCGGGCGGAGAAGCTCGCCGCCACCTACGGCCCCCGCTTCGAACCGCCCCGCCTGCTGCGGGACATGGCCACCCGCGGCGAGACGTTCTGATGGAGGCGCCCCGCAGGGGCGCGGGGAACCGCGCGAGCGACCCACCCGCACCGCGAGTCGGAATACTCGCGGGAGTAAAGGTCGTCGAGTTCGCCGGCATAGGCCCCGCCCCCTTCGCGGCAGGCGTCCTCGCCGCGCACGGCGCCGACGTCCTCACCGTGCACCGGCCCGGTGCGCTGCCGTCCGTGCTGGAGGGCGTCCTGGACCGGGGCCGGCACCCGCTCGACCTGGACCTGAAGGATCCCGCGGCACGGGCCAGGGCCCTCGACCTCCTCGCGCGCGCCGACGTCCTCATCGACCCCTACCGCCCCGGCAGCCTGGAGCGCCTCGGCCTCGGCCCCGCCGAGGCCCTCGCCGCCAACCCGCGCCTGGTCTACGCCCGGATGACCGGCTGGGGCCAGGAGGGCCCCCTCGCCGGCACCGCCGGCCACGACATCACCTACACCGCGATCTCCGGCGCGCTCGGCGCCTCCGCCCGGTACCGCGAACGCCCCGTCCCGCCCGTCAACTTCGTCGGCGACTTCGGCGGCGGCGGGATGCTGCTGCTCTTCGGGATCGTCTGCGCGCTGCGCGACGCCGAGCGCGGCGGCCGCGGCCAGGTGGTGGACGCGGCCATGCTGGACGGCTCCGCGCTGCTCACCACGATGGTCCACGACCTGCGCGCCTCCGGCTCCTGGCCGGGGCCGGCCGGCACCAACCTGCTGGACACCGGCGCACCGTTCTACGACACCTACCGCACCGCCGACGGCCGCTTCGTCGCCGTCGGCGCCCTCGAACCGGCCTTCTACGACGCCCTGCTGGCCGGCCTCGGCCTCGCCGCCGACGGCCTCCCGGACCGCGACGACCCGGCCAACTGGCCCACCCTGCGGGAGCGGTTCACCCGGGTCTTCGCCACCCGTACCCGGGACGACTGGGCGGCGCGCTTCGCCGGCACCGACGCCTGCGTCGCCCCCGTCCTCGACCTGGACGAGGCGCCCGTCCACCCGCACACAGCCGCCCGCGGCACCTTCGCCGGCGACCCGCCCCGGCCGGCGCCCGCCCCGCGGTTCTCCCGGACGCCGGGGACGCCCCCGCCGGTCCGCACCGAGGCCGACACCGCGGAGCTGCTCAAGCGCTGGTTCGACGGGAGCGGCTGAGCCGGCCTCAGTCCCGCACGAACCAGGTCTCGCGGTTCCCCGACAGCGCCCGCTCGATCGCGAAGCGGTGGTTGACGGGAACCGACTCGGGCAGGGCGTCCGGGGCGTACCAGTCGACGGCGAGCGACTCCTCGTCGTTGACGCACGCCTTGCCGCCCACCGCGCGGGCGCGGAAGACCAGCGTGGTGGCGACGATCTCGTCGCCGTTCGCGAAGCGGTAGGGGCGGCCGACGCGCATCGAGGAAAGGTACTCGACGTCGATCTCGACGCCGGTCTCCTCCAGGACCTCGCGCGCCGCGCCCGCGGCCGGCTCCTCGCCCGGGTCGAGGAGGCCGCCGGGGAGCGCCCAGTTGCCGTTGTCGGCGCGCTGCCCGAGCAGCACGCGGCCTTCCGCGTCCAGCACGACGGCGCTCGCGCCCAGCACCGGGAGCAGCTTGCTGCCGATGTCGGCGCGCAGATCGAGGATGTAGTCGGGGGTCGCCATGATCGCGAGCGTAACCCAGGAGCGTTACCCGCCGGTGACCTCGCGGGGTCCGCCGTCCAGCCAGCGGCGCAGCACCCGGTGCAGGGCGGCGGCGCCGACCGGCTCGCCGTCCGGGACGGGCAGCTCCGCCGGATGCAGCAGGAACGGCTCCGACTGCGGGCCGCCGAGGCCGCCGTGCGAGCCGACCTGGTCCTCGAAGGCGTGCACGGCGCCGCCGTCGCCCGGCCGCCAGGCGCCGCCGATCATCAGGTCCGCGGCGTGCGGGAACCGGTCGGTGCGGGCCACCGCCTCCGCCGCGCCGGGGCCGTAGACCGCCAGCGGGTCCGTCCCCTCCACCCGGCCGGTGTCCAGCTCGCGCAGGCCGTCCGCGCCGATCGCCAGGCCGCCGCGCGTCGCGCTGCGCACCAGCACGAAGCCGATGCCGGGGTGGCGCACCAGAGTGGTGACGAGCTTGGGGTGGCGCTCCTCGATCCGCTCCAGCGTCAGCCGGCCCGGCTCGTCGGTGAAGGACACCAGGCCCAGGTTCCCCGACCCCAGCACCAGCGGCGCGGGCGCTTCGCCGGGACCCGCGGCCGCGGTCGGCGGGGCCTGCTCCGCCGCCCCCGGCCCGGTCGCGGCCCCCGGCCCGGTCGGCACGTCCGCCCGCCGCGGCTGCCGGAGTCCGCTGAAGCCCCGCCGCCCTCGGCGCCCTCGGCGCTCCGCGGAGGCGGGCCCCGCCGGGGGCGGCACCAGCTCGATGGCGTCCGCCGCCTTGAGGTAGCCGCGCTCGCTCCCGCGCCGGCGCCGGCCGCGCGGCGTCGCGCACGCCGCACCCCCGCAGCCGCGCCGCACCACCTCCTCCAGCGACTCCCCGAACTCCGCCTCGAAGGACTCGCCCTCGCTCTGCCCGTGGTCCGAGAGGACCGCGAAGCGGTACGGCCGCGGTGCGAACGCCGCCGCCAGCTCGGCGAGATGCCCGATCTCCCGGTCGATGCGGTGCAGCACGGCCAGGGTCTCGGGGCGCTCCACCCCGGAGTGGTGCGCCACCTCGTCGTAGCCGACCAGATCGGCGTAGACGACCCGGCGGCCGGTCATGATGTCGCCGAGCACCGCGGCCACCACCACGTCCCGCTCCACCACCGTGGCGAACGCCCGCACCAGCGGGTAGATCCCGCCGCGCGGCACCCGGGGGCGCTGGTCCCGCCGGGCCGCCCGCGCGCCCTGCACGGCCTCGCGCACCGCCTCGGCGACGAATCCGCAGAAGGTGCGCACCGCCCGCGCCGGGTCGGCGAAGTAGGCGAAGTAGCCGGAGCGCCGCCGGCCCCGGCTGCGCCGCATCGACTTCGACAGCACCAGGGCGTTGGAGGCCGCGCCGCCGCTGAAGAGGTTGCCGCGGCTGGCCCCGTCCGGGTGGAGCAGCCCGGCGCCGGCCCCGCCCGGCAGCGCGCCCTCGGCGCGCTTGCGCCGCTCCAACTCGGCGGCAGCCGCCGGATGGTTGCTCACCATCAGCCGGCCCTCGCCGGCCCGCTCGGGGTGCTTCTCCCACCAGCGGAAGGCCGGCACGTCCCAGGTGGAGCCGTGCAGGATGCCCAGCTGGCTGGCGCCGGTCTGGCTCGACCAGTCGGTGCGCCAGCGCATCAGCCGGTGGCCGCCGCCTTCGAGCCAGCGGGCCAGGTTGGGGACGTGGCCGTCGCGCAGCGCGCGCTCCAGCACGCCGTGGCCCAGCCCGTCGATCTGCAGCAGCACGGTGCCGGGCGCGGCCTGCGGGTCGGGGCCGGAGAGATGACGGAGCGCCAGGTGGCGCCGGTCGCGGCGGGGGACGGCGAGCCGGACCAGCCGGCGGTGGTAGGCGTCCCGGTCCCAGGCGCCGAGCGCCGCGGCGACCGCGGAGGTGGTGAAGGAGAGCGCGGCGGCCACCACGCCGGACTGCTTCCAGCCCACGCTGAGGTCGCCGTGCGGGACGAGGGAGAACGCCACCAGCACCAGCGCCCCGTTGAGGACGAACCCCAGCAGGCCCAGCAGCACCGCCGGCACCAGAAGCAGCGCCCGCACCAGCCACGGCCAGACCGCGCCGCTGAGCAGCCCGAAGGCGCCCGAGCCGGCGGCGGCCGCGGTGATGGACGGCACAATCCCGCCGCTGTCCGTCAGGTCCACCCCGGGCAGCACGGCGGCGAGCACCGCGAGCGTGCCGGTGGACGCCGCCCAGAGCAGCACGATGCGCAGGGCGGCGCGCGCCACCGCGCGACCGCCCCTGCTCAGCCGTCCTGTGCCCGTCTGGTGTGTCACGTCTCCCGGTGCCCTCCTCACGTGCATACGTATCAGATGATTACCCTAAATAGCGTTTGGCCCGGAGCTGCCCGCCGGGCCGTGGAGACAGAAAGGCGGCACCGTGCCCGTGATCACGTGGTGGGGCCATGCCACCGCAACGGTCTCCGACTCCGGAACCCGCGTCCTCACCGATCCCTTCCTCGGCGCCCGCCTCGCGCATCTGCGCCGCCGCCGCGGACCCGTCCCGGTGGCCGCCGCCGCGGACGCCGACGCCGCCGTCGTCTCCCATCTGCACGCCGACCACCTCCATCTGCCCTCCCTCGCCCGGCTGCGCCGCGGCACCCCCGTCCTGGTGCCGCGCGGCGCGCCCCGCGCGCTCCCGGCGCTCGGCCGGCTCGCCGCCCGCCGCGGCCTGGAGCTGCAGGAGATGGCGCCCGGCGACACCACCCGGATCGGACGGCTGACGCTGCGCGCGGTGCCCGCCCGGCACGACGGCCGCCGCTGGGCGCTGGCCCGCGCATGGTCGTCGGAGAGCCGCCGGGTGCAGGCGCTCGGCTACGTCCTGCGGGGCGACCGCACCACCTACTTCGCCGGCGACACCGACCTGTTCGCCGGCCTCGCCGAGGCCGTCGGCGGCTGCGACGTCGCGCTGCTGCCGGTCGGCGGCTGGGGGCCGACGCTCGGCGCCGGCCATCTGACGCCCCGTCGTGCCGCCGAGGCGGCCCGGCTGGTGGGCGCGCGGGCGGCGGTGCCGGTGCACTTCGGGACGCTCTGGCCGGTGGGCCTGGACGCGGCCCGACCCGAGCTCTTCGCGGAGCCGGGCCGGCGCTTCGTCGAGGAGGTCCGGCGGCTGGCGCCGGGCACGACGGCCCGGGAGCTGCGCCCCGGCGAGCGGGCGGAGTTCCGGTGAGCGGGTTTCTGGCGGTCGCCCACGAGGTGACGAAGGTCTTCACCGGCTCGATCGGCTACCAGCCCTCGGCGGCGCCCGCGTCGGCGGCGTCGGAGGGGGCGCAGCAGTCCGTCGGCTACCCGTCGCTCTTCGGGCTGGTGCTGCTGGGCTCGCTGGTGCCGGTGGTGCCGACGGGCGCGGTGGTGAGCGCGGCGGCGGTGGTCGCCTGGCACCTCACCAGCCCGATGAACATGCTCGGGGTGGTGCTCGTCGGCTCGGCGGCCGGCTACCTCGGGGACGTCGTCCTGTACTGGATCGCGGCCCGCGGAGAGCGCTGGCTGAAGCGGATCACCCGGCGCGTCGACCCGGAGCGGCTCGCCTGGTCGAAGCGGAAGCTGGAGCGGCACCGCTGGTCGACGCTGATCCTCTCCCGGCTGATGCCGGCGGGGCGGATCCCGGTGATGGTGGCGTGCATTCTGGCGGGCATGCCGCTGCGCAGGTTCGCGACCGGCAACATCCCCGCGGTGCTGATCTGGTGCGTGGTCTACGGGGTGGTGGGCGTCGGGAGCGGGTCGCTCTTCCCGGAGCCGTGGCAGGGCGTGCTGGCCGTCTGCGCGGTCGTCATGCTCATCTCGGTGATCGCGCCCCGCCTCGGCGGCAAGCTGAAGCATGCGCCGGCGGCGTCCGACGACGGGGCCGTCTCGGAGGGCTGACGCCAGGGGCGCGGGGCCCTGCCGACGTGCGGCTCCGCCGCGTGGGCGCGGGTGGGCACGACGGACCGGACAGCCGCCCGTCCGCCGTGCTCGCCCGGGACGTCATGCGACCGCCGCGGCCGCCTCGTTCTCGCGGGCCTGCATGCCCGACTCCTGCCGCAGCGGGATCTCCTTGACGAAGAACAGCAGCACGAACGCCACCGCGGTGATCACCGCGGCCGCCACGAACACCACCGTCATCGAGTCGGAGAAGCCGACCTTGAACGGCCGGGCCAGCCGCGGGTCGAGGTGGTTGAGGAACGACGAGTCGCTCAGCACCCCGCCGCCCGACGCGCTCCCCGAGCCGCCCTGGTGCTTCATCATGTCCAGCACCGGCTTGTTCGCCGGGTCCGCGACCACCTTCGGATCCCGCAGCGCAGCCTGGAAGGCCCGCGTCGGGGCGATCCGCGCGAACGCCGAGCCGATCTTCGTCGCCGCCTCGGAGAAGAGGATCGACAGGAACACCGCGGTCCCCAGCGTCCCGCCCATCTGCCGGAAGAACGTCGACGACGCCGAGGCGACGCCCATGTCCCGCGGCGGCACCGCGTTCTGCACCGCCAGCACCAGCGTCTGCATGCACGGGCCCAGCCCGGCGCCCAGCACCAGCATGTAGAGCATGACCAGCCACAGCGCGGTGTCCGCGGACATCGTCGCGAAGAGCACCATGCCGATCAGCATCAGCGCCGCGCCCACGATCGGGAGCACCTTGTAGCGGCCGGTTCTGGCGATGATCTGGCCCGCGCCCATCGACGCGCCCATCATCCCGATCATCAGCGGCAGCATCAGCAGGCCCGCCTTGGTGGGCGAGTAGCCCTTCACCATCTGCAGGTACTGCGGGATCATCAGCATCGCGCCGAACATGCCCATGCCGATGACGACGCCGATCACCGTCGTCAGGCTGAAGACCGAGTTCTTGAAGAGCCGGATCGGGATGAGCGCGTCCTCGCCGTACGCGCGCTCCGCGAAGACGAAGGCGATCAGTCCGACGACACCGATCGCGTAGCAGAGCAGCGACGTCCCGCTGCTCCAGCCCCACTCCCGGCCCTGCTCGGCGACGATCAGCAGCGGCACCAGGCCGACCGTGATGGTCACCGCGCCGGGCCAGTCGATGCGGTGGTCGCGCGGGGTGTGCGGGAGGTTCAGCACCTTGCCGACGACCAGCAGCGCGACGATCCCGATCGGCACGTTCACCAGGAACACCCAGCGCCAGCCGGTGAGGCCCAGCAGGTGGCCGTGGCCGGCGAAGAAGCCGCCGACCACCGGGCCGGCGACGCTGGAGATGCCGAACAGGCCCATGAAGTAGCCCTGGTACTTGCCGCGGTCGCGCGGCGGCACGATGTCCGCGACGATCGCCAGCGCCAGCGACATCAGGCCGCCGGCGCCCAGCCCCTGCACCGCCCGGAAGGCCGCCAGCTCGTACATCGAGGTGGCGAAGGTGCAGGCCAGCGAGCCGGCCAGGAACACCGAGATGGCGATGAGGTAGTAGGGCTTGCGGCCGTGCAGGTCGGAGAGCTTGCCGTAGAGCGGCGTGACGATCGTCGAGGTGATCAGGTAGGCCGTGGTGGCCCACGCCTGCTCGCTCAGGCCGTGCAGATCGTCGGCGATCACGCGGATCGCGGTGCCGACGACGGTGCCGTCCAGGGCGGCCAGGAACATGCCGAGCATGAGGCCGCTGAGGATGGTGAGGATCTGCCGGTGCGTCAGTTCCAGGTTGCGCGGGGCGGCGGGCGGCGCCGCCGCGGTCGGGGATTCGGGCATGCGAGAGCGACTCCGGAGAGCGGGAGCGGACGGAACGGGGGAGGGCAGCGCGCACCGGCACAGCGAAACGCGACACACGTTGCCTTAGGCAAGCAAAGTTAGCCGACCGCCGTTCGAACGGCAATCCCGTTTTTCCGTATCCGAACCGTTGCGCCCGTTTGGCGATGACCCGTCAGATCCCGGGATCCGCCGCGGTCAGATCCACGTCGGCAGCCACATGCGAGCCCGCCAGGCGTCCATCGGCAGCGTCCCGCCGGTCAGGATCGGATAGAAGTAGATGAAGTTCAGGGCCACCGCCGCGACCACCACCCCGGCGATCGCCGTCCCCCAGGCCCGCCGGGTGTCCGAGGCCCTCGCCGGCCCGATCAGCGCCCCCAGCGCCATCGCCACCGCCAGGCAGAGGAACGGGACGAACGCCACGGCGTAGAAGTAGAAGATGGTGCGCGCCTGGTAGTGGAACCACGGCAGATAGCCGGCCGCCACCGCGCACAGGAGCGCGCCCGCCCGCCAGTCGCGGCGGAACACCCACCGCCACAGCACGTAGATCAGCGCCGGGATCGACACCCACCACAGCGCCGGCGTTCCGATCGCCAGCACCTCCTGGGCGCACTGGTGCGCCGTGCAGCCGCTCGTGCCCTGCCCGACCTGCTCGTAGTAGAAGGACACCGGGCGGCCGACGACCAGCCAGCTCCACGGGTTCGACTGGTAGTTGTGCGGCGTGTGCAGGTTCGCGTTGAACTGGTAGACCGAGTACTGGTAGTACCACAGGCTCCGCACCCAGTCCGGCACCCAGCCCCAGCCGGAGGACGCCGGGTGCTGCGCGCCCCACTGCCGGTAGTAGCCGCCGCTGGTGAAGATCCAGCCGCTCCACGACACCACGTAGACGGCGAACGCCAGCACCGCCGTGGACAGGAACGCCGGCAGCGCGTCGCGCAGCAGCGCCGCCCGGTACGGACGCGAGGAGCCGGCCAGCCGGCGCGCGCCCGAGTCCCAGAGCACCGCCATCACCGCGAACGCCACCAGGAAGAACATCCCGTTCCACTTGGTGGCGCAGGCCGCGCCGAGGCACAGCCCGGCCGCGATCCGCCACGGGCGCCAGCCCAGCCGGACCGTCGACGCCCGCGCGTCGTCCGGCTCGTCCCCGACCGCGTCCGCCAACCGGGCCCGCGACCGGTCCCGGTCCACCAGCAGGCAGCCGAACGCCGCCAGCACCCAGAACATCAGCACGCCGTCGAGGAGCGCGGTGCGGCTCATCACGAACGCCAGGCCGTCCAGCGCCAGCAGCAGGCCCGCGACGCACCCGAGGAAGGTGGAGCGGAACAGGCGCCGGCCGATCCGGCACACCAGCAGCACGGCGAGCGTCCCCAGCAGCGCGGTCATGAACCGCCAGCCGAAGGGGTGCATCCCGAAGACCGCCTCGCCGAGCGCCATCACCCACTTGCCCAGCGGCGGATGCGCCACGTACGCGGCCTCGTTGCCCAGCGGCGCCGACGGCGGATGCCCCACCAGGAGCTTGTCGGCGTCCTTGGGCCACGCCGTCTCGAAGCCGTGGTGCAGCAGCGACCAGGCGTCCTTGGGGTAGTACGTCTCGTCGAATATCACCGCGTTGGGCTGCCCGAGGTGGATCAGCCGCAGCACCCCGGCGAAGACCGCCACCAGCAGCGGACCCAGCCAGGACGCCGCCCGCACCAGCCGCATCTGCTGAACCGGCGTCAGACCGAACCCGGACGACGGCAGCCGCGGCTCCGGCCCGCCCGGCTCGCCCGGGAACGGCGGCACCAGCAGCTCGCGCAGCGGCTGGTCCGGCCGCGCCGGCCGCCGGTAGCCGAACCGCGCCAGCGCGCGCTGCCACGCCGACGGCGCGGGCGGCGGCCCGCCCGCCGACGCGGCGTGTGCGCCGGCCGGTCCGTCCGGCTGATCGGTCAGCGTCCCGGCCGGTCTGTAGGTGCCTCGGTCCGAATCCACCGGGCCATCGTAGGAGAGGCGGGGTAAGGCGTTCCTCAGCCCCGGCCCATGGCGTGGCTGTTTCGTTAAGGTGGGCCCGGATCGGACGGGTACGGGGACGAGTGCGGAACGAGGAACACGAGTGGACGGCGTGCTGGTCCTGGCAGGGGCGCCCATCGGCGACGCGGGCGACGCCTCGCCCCGCCTCGCGGAGGAGCTGGCGGCCGCGGAGGTGGTCGCCGCCGAGGACACCCGCCGGCTGCGGCGCCTCGCCGACCGCCTCGGCGTCGTCCCGTCCGGGCGGATCGTCTCCTACTTCGAGGGCAACGAGGCCGGCCGCACCCCCGAGCTGGTCGAGCGGCTGCTCGGCGGGGCGCGGGTGCTGCTGGTGACGGACGCCGGCATGCCGTCGGTCTCCGACCCCGGCTACCGGCTGGTGGCCGCGGCGGTCGAGGCGGGCGTGCGGGTCACCTCGGTGCCGGGGCCGTCCGCGGTGCTCACCGCGCTGGCGCTCTCCGCGCTGCCGGTGGACCGGTTCTGCTTCGAGGGGTTCCTGCCGAAGAAGCCGGGGGAGCGGGCCGCGCGGCTGAAGGCGGTGGCCGACGAGCCGCGCACCCAGGTCTACTTCGAGTCCCCGCACCGCCTGGCGGCGGCGCTCGGCGCGATGGCCGAGGCCTTCGGGGCGGACCGGCGGGCGGCGGTGTGCCGGGAGCTGACGAAGACGTACGAGGAGGTGCGGCGCGGCCCGCTCGCGGAGTTGGCGGAGTGGGCGGCGGACGGGGTCAAGGGGGAGATCACGGTGGTGGTCGCCGGCGCGGACCCCGCGGCGCGCGGCGGCGGCGAGGTGACGCCGGCCGAGCTGGCCCGGCGGGTCGCCGAGCGCGAGGAGGCGACGGGAGAGCGCCGCAAGGCGGCGATCGCCGCGGTGGCGGCGGCCGCGGGCGTCTCCAAGAGCACCGTCTTCGACGCAGTGGTCGCAGCCAAGCACACCCCGTAGCCCCCCGCGGATCGCGGAGCGATCCGGGTAACGCCGGGGCCCCCGCGCCCCCGCGGATCGCGGAGCGATCCGGGTAACGCTGTAGCCCCCCGCGCCCCCGGCGGATCGCGGAGCGATCCGGGAAAACGCTGTAGCCCCCCGCGCCCCTCACACCCCCGCGGATCGCGGAGCGATCCGGGTGGGGTGCCGGGGTTCAGGGCGGCGAACCCGGCACCGCGGCGGCCGCGGGCCGGACGCCTTCAGGTCGCCGTGGCCGTCGGCGCCGTGCTCCCCGAGGCGGACACGGACGTGGACGCGGACGTGGACGCGGACGCCGAGTACGACGCGGACTTGGTCGCCGTCACGGACGGCCCCGCGGACGCCGAGTACGACGCCGACTTGGTCGCCGTCGTCGACGGCGCCGTGGACGGCGAGTGCGTCGCCGGCGGCGTCGTCCCATGGGTCGGCGGCGGCGTCGTGTAGTGCGTGGGCGGCGGCGACGTGTAGTGGGTCGGCGGCGGCGACGTCGGCGTCGACGGCGGAGGCGAGGTCGGCGGCGGCGAGGACGCCTGGCCGCAGTTGCTGCCGCGCACCGTCAGCATGATCCGGGTGTGCAACCCGTAGACCGTGCCGCCCCGCGGGTCCTGGCCGATCACCGTGCCCGCCTGGTAGCCGCTCCCGTAGGAGCACGTCGCCTGCGACTCGACGTCCGTGAAGCCGATCCCCTGGAGCCGCTGCCGCGCGGCGTAGCGGCCCGTGCCGAGCACCGACGGCACCGTCGCCGTGGTCGCCGCCTGGCCGGTGGACGGCGAACCCGTCGTCGGGGACGCCGGCGTGGTCGCCGCCGCCCCGCTCGTCGACGACGTGGACCGCGAGAGTGAGGCCTGGCTGCCGTTGCCGGTGTCCTTGGAGAGCTGGCCCGGCAGCACCGCCGCGGCCGCCGCCCCGATCCCGGCCACCACCAGCGCCGCGGCCAGCGCGGCCACCTTGCGGCGGCGGTACCGGCGCAACCGGTGCGTCCCGGCCGGCCCCTGACGGACCGTGGTCTCCTCGGCGTGCTCCGGCGGCGGGCCGAAGCCCTGCGAGGGCGACTCGGGGCTGTAGCTGTAGCCCGCGGCGGCGGCCGCCGCGGCCGCAGCCGCCGCCGCTTCGGCCTCGCCCGCACCGGCGCCCGTGCCCGTGCCCGTCCCCGCGCCCGTGCGGCCCCAGGAGACCGGGCCGGCCGACGGCAGGCCCGCCTGCTCGGCGCCCGGGGTGCCCCAGGAGACCCGCCCCGGGGCAGGCGTGGACGGCTCGGACGGCGCGGGCCGGGGGACGGCCGAGGCGCCCTCGGTACCGCCCGCGCCGCGGCCCTCCGTGCCCAGCGACTCCGGGTCGGCCGGCACCGCGGGCACGCCCTGCTCGGCCGCCGTCCCGGCGGCGGGCTTCAGCAGCCGCGGCGTCTGCCGCGACTCGGGCTCCTCCGCAGCCTCCACCGACGCCGACGCCGACGCCGGTGCCACCGGCTCCGACGCGGTCGGCGGCCGGGGCGTGGGCAGCTCGCGGATCTGGTGCACCAGCGAGGTGACCGTCCCCGGCAGCCAGTCCGACGTCCAGTCCAGCGGATGGTCGGGATCCTGCACCCGCTCCAGTATCTGAGCGGTCGTCGGCCGGTCGTCCGGGTCCTTGGCGAGGCAGGACTCGATCAGCGGACGCAGCTCGTCCGGCACCCCGTCCAGGTTCGGCGGGTCGTTCACCACCGCGAACAGCAGCATCGCCGGGGAGCCCTGGCGGTCCGGCCGGTCGAACGGGCCGTGCGCGGTGGAGGCGAAGACCAGCACCCCGCCGAGCGCGAAGACGTCGCTGAGCGGCCCGGTCGGCGCGCCCCGGATCTGCTCCGGCGGCATGTAGCCGGGCGAGCCGACCACCATGCTCGCCGGGGTGAGCATGGCGTTCTCCGCCGCCCGCGAGATCCCGAAGTCGATGACCCTGGGGCCGTCCAGCGCCAGCATCACATTGGACGGCTTGAGGTCCCGGTGCACGACGCCCGAGGTGTGGATCGCGGCCAGCGCCTCCGCCAGCCCCGCGGCCAGCGCCCGCACCGAGGCGACCGGGAGCCTCCCCTGCTCCCGGACCACCCGGTCGAGGGACGGCCCGGCCACGTATTCGGTCGCCAGCCACGGCATCGGCCCGGTCGGGTCCGCGTCCAGCACGGAGGCGGTGAACGCGCCCCCGACCGCCTTGGCCGCCTCCACCTCCCGCGCGAACCGGGTCTGGAACTCCGGCTCGCCCGCGAGGTCGGGCCGCACGACCTTCAGCGCGACCCGCCGGCCGCCCGGCGAGCGCGCCAGGTACACCTGTCCCATGCCGCCCGAGCCGAGCCGCCCCAGCAGCTGATAGCCCGCGATCCGGCGCGGGTCCTGGTCGAGCAGTGGCTGCATCGTCCTCGTCCCCCCGGCTCCCGCCCGTCGGGCGGGATGGTTCGTTGGTGGTGAAGTTGTGGTGAGGCTCTGAGGCCGTGAAGCGGCCGTCCTGCCCTCGGGGCCCCCGGCCCCTCGGGTCAGACATGCTCCGCGGCGCCCCGTACCATGCCGCGTCGCCATCCCTTGAAGTGCTTTGGTTCCCCAATACCCGACCGGGACGCGTCCGTCCAGCGTCCAGAGCATCCCACCCCTTGCGGGCGCGGCAAGCGCATGGGTGCAAGACCGTTACCATTTCGGTCATGGCGGCCAAGGAAACCGAGACACCAGCGGGCGGCAAGGCGTTCTACGTCACCACCCCCATCTACTACGTCAACGACGCCCCCCACCTGGGCCACGCCTACACCACCGTCGCGGGCGACGTGCTGACCCGCTGGCACCGCCAGCGCGGCGAGCGGGTGTGGTACCTCACCGGCACCGACGAGCACGGTCAGAAGATCATGCGCACCGCGGAGGCCAACGGGGTCACCCCGCAGGAGTGGGCGGACCGGCTCGTCGAGGACGCCTGGAAGCCGCTCTGGGAGCACCTGGGGATCGCGAACGACGACTTCATCCGGACGACGGAGAAGCGCCACACCGACCGCGTCCAGGAGTTCGTCCAGGACCTGTACGACAAGGGCGAGATCTACAAGGGCGGCTACGAGGGCCCGTACTGCGTGCCCTGCGAGGAGTACAAGGCCCCCGGCGAACTGATCGACGGCGAGGGCGAGTTCGCCGGGCAGAAGCTCTGCCCGATCCACAAGAAGCCCGTGGAGATGCTGAAGGAGGAGAACTACTTCTTCAAGCTCTCCGAGTACGGCCCCAGGCTGCTGGAGTTCTACGAGGCCAACCCCGGCTTCATCCAGCCCGCCACGGCCCGCAACGAGGTGCTCAACTTCGTCCGGCAGGGCCTGACGGACCTCTCCATCTCCCGCTCCACCTTCGACTGGGGCGTGCCGATCCCCTGGGACCCGCAGCACGTCATCTACGTCTGGGTGGACGCGCTGCTCAACTACGCCACCGCGGTGGGCTACGGCGCCGACCAGCAGAAGTTCGACGCCACCTTCCCGGCCGACGTCCACCTGGTCGGCAAGGACATCCTCCGCTTCCACGCGGTCATCTGGCCCGCCATGCTGATGGCCAACGGTCTGCCGCTGCCCGGCCGCGTGCACGCCAACGGCTGGCTGATGGTCGGCGGCGAGAAGATGAGCAAGTCCAACCTGACGGGCATCAACCCGATGCAGCTCACCGAGCACTTCGGCGTCGACGCCTACCGCTACTACTTCCTGCGGGCGATCCCGTTCGGGCAGGACGGCTCCTTCTCCTGGGAGGACTTCACCGCCCGCTACACCTCCGAGCTCGCCAACGACTACGGCAACCTGGCCTCCCGGGTCGCCGCCATGGTCGGCAAGTACTTCGGCGGCACGCTGCCCGAGGCGACGGCCCACGGCGAGGCCGAGGAGGCGATCGCGGCGGCCCTCGCCAAGACCGTCGGCGAGGCCGACGCGCAGCTGGAGGCGCTGGAGTTCGCGGGCGGTCTCGCCGCGGTCTTCGACTTCGTCAAGCTGGTCAACGGCTACCTGACGGAGCAGCAGCCGTGGAAGGTCGCCAAGGACCGGTCGGACGAGGCGCAGGCGCGGCTCGCCACCGTCCTCTACACCGCGGCCGAGTCGCTGCGGGCGATGGCGGTGCTGCTCAACCCGGTGATGCCGGAGAGCAGCGCGAAGCTGTGGGAGTCGCTGGGCGCGGAGGCCTCGCTGGGGGCGCTCGCCGAGCAGCGGGTGCAGGACGCCGGCCGCTGGGGGCTGCTGCCCGCGGGCTCCACGGTCACCAAGGGGGCGGTGCTCTTCCCGCGGCTGCCCGAGCTGGAGAAGGCCGAGTCCGAGAAGTCCGAGAAGCCTGAGAAGTCCGAGAAGGACGCCTGAGCGGATATGGCCAAGTCGAAGTCGGCCCGGGCGCTGGAGGGCGTCGCCCCCGAGCCCCCGGAGCCGCTGCGGGTGCCGGTGGCGGACAGCCACACCCACCTGGACATGCAGGAGGGCGACCCGCTCGCCGCGGTGGCGAAGGCGGCGTCGGTCGGCGT
This sequence comes from Mangrovactinospora gilvigrisea, assembly GCF_001879105.1. Classification (GTDB taxonomy): domain Bacteria; phylum Actinomycetota; class Actinomycetes; order Streptomycetales; family Streptomycetaceae; genus Mangrovactinospora; species Mangrovactinospora gilvigrisea. The sequence continues at coordinate 25,172 of NZ_MLCF01000038.1, forward strand.
CACCACGCTGGTGCAGGTGGGCTGCGACCTCCCGGGCTCCCGGTGGGCCGCGGACCTGGCGGCGCGCGTCGAGACCGTGCACGCGACGGTGTCGCTGCATCCCAACGAGGCGCCGCGGCTCGTCCACGGCGACCCGGACGACTGGGCCGGCCCGGACCGGCGCGCGGCCGGTGGCGCCGCGGCGCTGGAGGCCGCGCTGGGCGTCATCGACGACCTCGCCGCGCTCCCGCAGGTGGTGGGAGTCGGCGAGACCGGCCTGGACTACTTCCGCTCCGGGCCGGAGCTGGTGGCCGCGCAGCAGGAGTCGTTCCGCCGGCACATCGAGATCGCCAAGCGGCACGGCAAGGCGCTGGTCATCCACGACCGGGACGCGCACGAGGACGTGCTGCGGATCCTCAAGGAGGAGGGCGCGCCGGAGCGGACCGTCTTCCACTGCTACTCCGGCGACGCGGAGATGGCGCGGGTGTGCGCGGAGAACGGTTACTTCATGTCGTTCGCCGGCAACGTGACGTTCAAGACGGCGCAGCCGCTGCGGGACGCGCTGGCGGTGGCCCCGCCGGAGCTGCTGCTGGTGGAGACGGACGCGCCGTTCCTCACCCCGGCGCCGTTCCGGGGACGGCCCAACGCGCCGTACCTCGTCCCCGTGACGCTGCGCGCGATGGCCGCGGTCAAGGCTCTGCCCGAGGACGAGCTCGCCCGGCACATCGCCGCCAACACCCAGCGGGCGTTCGCCCTCTAGCGGTCCGTTCGGCGCCCTGTCCGCCGCCCCTCCGCCCCGGCATCCCACCCGAACTTGGCGGGTGGGGTGCCGGGGTTTCAGGGCGGCGGACGGTGAGTACGGGCGGCATGGAGACGACCGGCAAGCAGACGCCGCTCCGCCTCGTTCGTGGCCAGCGTCAACGCCCGGGAGAAGTCGTCCGCCGCGGGCAGGCCGAGCCGCTGCCGCAGGTCGCCGCGCACCGACCACAGCAGGTGGTACTCCTCCAACTCGCCGCCCGCCACCAGCTTCTCCACCAGCTCCAGCCCCTCCGCCGCCCCGCGCGACCTCCCCACCGCCACCGCCCGGTTCAGCTCCACCACCGGCGACGGCGCCACCGCCGCCAGCCGCGCGTAGAGGCCGGCCACCGCGTCCCAGTCCGTCTCGCCGGAGACATGGCACGCCGCGATCGCCGCCTGCAGCGTGTACGCCCCCAGCGCCGCCCCCGGCCCGCCGCCCGCCGCGACCGCCCGCTCCACCCCCTCCAGCCCGCGCCGCAGCAGCAGCGGATCCCACAGCGAGCGGTCCTGTATGTCCAGCCGCACCGCCACCCCGGACGCCGCCACCCGCGCGGGGACCCGCGCCGCCTGCAGCTCCATCAGCGCCAGCAGCCCCAGCACCTCGCCCTCCGCCGGCAGCAGCCCGGCCAGCACCCGCCCCAGCCGCACCGCGTCCTCGCAGAGCGCCGGCCGCACCCAGTCGTCCCCGGCCGTCGCCGCATAGCCCTCGTTGAAGACCAGGTAGACGACCTCCAGCACCGAGCCCAGCCGCTCCCGAAGCTCCCCCTCCTCGCGCGGCACCGCGAACGGCACCCCGCGCCGCGCCAGCGTCCGCTTCGCCCGGACGATCCGCTGCGCCACCGTCGCCTCCGGCACCAGGAAGGCCCGGGCGATCTCCGCCGTGGACAGGCCGCCCAGCAGCCGCAGCGTCAGCGCCACCCGGCCCGCCCGCGGCAGCACCGGATGGCAGGAGACGAAGATCAGCCGCAGCAGGTCGTCCTGATACGGATCGGCGCCGTCCGCGCGCTCCTCCGCCCGCGCGAACGCCGCCGTCCCGTCGTCCCCCCGCAGGCCCGACTCGAACTCCCGGGCCAGCTCCGCGCACTTGGCGCGGAACCGCTCCTCGCGCCGGAACCGGTCGATCGCCCGGCGCCCGGCGGTCGTCATCAGCCAGGCGCCGGGCCGCTCGGGCACCCCCGTGCGGGGCCACGTCTCCAGCGCCGCGACCAGCGCGTCCTGCGCGAGCTCCTCGGCGAGGCCGAGGTCGCCGACGCGGCGGGCCAGCCCGGCGATCAGCCGGGCCGACTCGATCCGCCACACCGCCTCGACCGCCCGCCGCGGGTCCGTACCGTCCATGACCCCCAGCAAAGCAGCCGACGCGGACAACGCCGGCGAGCCGTGCCGGGCCCCGCGCCGGCTACTGCTCCGGCGCCTCGTCCAGCGGACGGACCTCGCACATCAGCTCCCACTCCTCGCCGTGGATCTCGACGAACCGGCGGGCCCACTCCACGGCCTCCTCCTGGGTGCGGGTGTTCACCAGGCAGTAGCCGCCGATGACCTCCTTGGCCTCGGTGTAGGGGCCGTCCAGGACGGTGATCCTGCCGTGGTCGCCGACGATCCGGACGCCCTCCTGCTTCAGCCCGGCGGTGTCGAGCATGACGCCGGCCTCGGTCATCTCCTTCATCAGGGCGCCCATCCGCTCCATCAGCTCGGGGCTCGGGCCGCCCGCGGGGGCCTTGGACGGGTCGAGGCGGATGATGCTCAGGTAGCGCATGACGTGATCCTTCTTCGTCCGGCGGCCCCCATCGGGCCGCTCTCGTGGATGCGACGAACAACGCGACCCGGGTTCGACACCCGCACGAAGATTTCCCGAGGTTCCCGGAGATTTTTCCCCGCGGACACGACTGGCCTCGGGGTGCGCCGCGGACCCCAGTAGATTGGAAGGTGTGAGCACCAGCAACGAAGAGTCCCCGCGGGGCGACGACGCCCTGCTCGGACCGGCCGAGATCCGCGGCCTCGCCGCCCGTCTCGGCATCCGTCCCACCAAGCAGCTCGGCCAGAACTTCGTCATCGACCCGAACACGGTGCGTCGCATCGTGCGCACGGCCGGTATCGGCCCGGACGACACCGTGGTCGAGATCGGCCCCGGGCTCGGCTCGCTCACCCTCGCGCTGCTGCAGACCGCCGACCGCGTCACCGCGGTCGAGATCGACCCCGTGCTCGCCGAGGCGCTCCCCGGCACCGTCGCCGAGCGCCTCCCGGAGCGCGCCGACCGCTTCGCCCTGGTGCACGCCGACGCCATGGAGGTGACCGAGCTCCCCGGCCCGGCCCCCACCGCGCTGGTCGCCAACCTGCCCTACAACGTGGCCGTCCCCGTGCTGCTGCACATGCTCGCCGCGTTCCCGTCGGTCCGGCGCTCCCTGGTGATGGTGCAGGCCGAGGTCGCCGACCGGCTCGCCGCCGGGCCCGGCTCCAAGGTGTACGGGGTGCCGTCGGTGAAGGCCGCCTGGTACGCCGAGGTGAAGCGGGCCGGCGCGATCGGGCGGAACGTCTTCTGGCCCGCCCCCAACGTCGACTCCGGGCTCGTCGAACTGGTCCGCCGCGACGAGCCGCTCGCCACCACGGCCAGCCGCGAGGAGGTCTTCGCCGCCGTCGACGCCGCCTTCGCCCAGCGCCGAAAGGTGCTGCGCGGCGCGCTCGCCGGCTGGGCCGGCTCGGCGGCCGAGGCCGAGCGCGCCCTGACCGCCGCGGGAGTGTCCCCCCAGGCCCGCGGCGAGTCGCTGACGGTCCGGCAGTTCGCGGCGATCGCCGAGAACCGCCCCCGGGCCGCCGCCGCATCGCCTGCCCCCCAGCCCGTCGCCGAAGGAGATCCGGCGTGAGTCACCCGCACAATCCCAAGCGCCCCCGCCGTGTGACCGCCCGCACCCCGGCCAAGGTCAATGTGCAGCTCGCCGTCGGCGGGCTGCGGGACGACCAGTTCCACGACCTCGCCAACGTCTTCATGGCCGTCGACCTGCACGACACCGTCACCGTCGAGCCCGCCGAGGAGCTCCTGGTCACCGTCTCCGGGCGGGACGCCCACGAGGTCCCGGCCGACGCCAGCAACCTCGCCGCCCAGGCCGCGTGGCTGCTCGGGGAGCGCTACCACCGCGACCCGTACGTGCACATCCACATCGAGAAGAACATCCCGGTGGCCGGCGGGATGGCCGGCGGCAGCGCCGACGGCGCCGCCGCGCTGCTGGCCATCGACGCGCTGTGGGAGACGAAGGCGAGCCGCTCGGCGCTGCTGGAGCTGGCCGCCCGGATGGGCAGCGACGTGCCGTTCGCCCTCTACGGCGGCATCGCGCTGGGCCGCGGCCGCGGCGAACTCCTCACCCCCATAAAGCCGGACGACGGCGGCGAGCGCGAGTACCACTGGGTCTTCGCGCTCGCCGAGGGCGGCCTCTCCACGCCCGCCGTCTTCCACGAGTGCGACCGGCTGCGGATGGCGTCCGGCGGCGGGCACCTGTCGGCGGACGTGCCGATGCCCGACCCGGCGCCGGAGCTGCTCGCCGCGATCCGCGGGGGCGACACGGTCGGCCTCGGCCGGATGCTCGCCTTCGGCCTCAACGACCTCCAGGAGGCGGCGCTGTCGCTCCGACCGGAGCTGCGCGCCACGCTGGACGCCGGCACGGCGGCCGGGGCCCTGGCGGGCCTGGTCTCCGGCTCGGGCCCCACCTGCGCGTTCCTCGCCGCGGGCGAGGAGGAGGCGGTGCAGGTCGCCAAGGCGCTGCGGGAGTCGGGGATGTGCCGCGACGCGATCGCCACGCGGGGGCCGGTGCCCGGCGCCTCCGTCGAGGTCGTGGAGTAGCCGAGGACGCGCCGCGGTGTGCAGGGTGCGCACCGGGTTACGGTGTGCTCTCCCCACTCGCGCCCACGCGGCGGAGCCGCAGATCGTCCTGGGCCCCGCCCCCTTCATCCGTCCCGAAGCGTCGACAGCACAGGAGCATCCCCACTATGGCCGTGAACCTCGTCAACCTCGAGGCGGTCAGCAAGAGTTACGGCACTCGCGCCCTGCTCGACCGCGTGTCGCTCGGTGTGTCCGAGGGCGAGCGGATCGGGGTGGTGGGCCGCAACGGCGACGGCAAGACGACCCTCGTCCGGCTGCTGTCCCGCGCCGAGGAGCCGGACGGCGGCCGCGTCACGCACGCCGGGTCGCTGCGGCTCGGGCTGCTGGCGCAGGGCGACGCGCTCGACCCGGCGGCGACCGTCCGGCAGGAGGTGATGGGCGACCTCGCCGATCACGAGTGGGCCGGCAACGCGAAGATCCGCGATGTGCTCACCGGGCTCTTCGGCGGCCTGGAGATGCCGGGGTTCCCCGACGGTCTGGAGACCGTCATCGCCCCGCTCTCCGGCGGCGAGCGCCGCCGGATCGCGCTCGCCAAGCTGCTGATCGAGGACCACGACCTGCTGGTTCTCGACGAGCCCACCAACCATCTGGACGTGGAGGGCATCGCCTGGCTCGCCCGCCACCTGGCCGCCCGGCGGGCCGCGCTCGTCGTGGTCACCCACGACCGGTGGTTCCTCGACGCGGTCTGCACCCGGATGTGGGACGTGCAGGCCGGGGCCGTCCACGAGTACGAGGGCGGCTACTCCGACTACGTCTTCGCGCGTGCGGAGCGGGAGCGGATCGCGCAGTCGGAGGAGGCCAAGCGGCAGAACCTGATGCGCAAGGAGCTGGCGTGGCTGCGGCGCGGCGCTCCGGCGCGGACGTCCAAGCCGCGGTTCCGGATCGAGGCGGCGAACGCGCTGATCGAGGGGGAGCCGCCGGCGCGGGACACCGTCGAGCTGCTGAAGTTCGCCAACTCCCGGCTCGGCAAGACGGTCTTCGACCTGGAGGACGTCACTGTCCAGGCCGGTCCGAAGACGCTGTTCGCGCACCTGACGTGGCAGCTGGGGCCGGGCGACCGGTTCGGCCTGGTGGGCGTCAACGGGGCCGGCAAGACCTCGCTGCTGCGGACGCTGCAGGAGGCGGCGGACGACGAGAAGCAGCCGGCGGCGGGCACGGTGGTGGTCGGCAAAACGGTCCGCCTGGCGTATCTGTCGCAGGAGGTCGCCGAACTGGACCCGACGTGGCGGGTGCTGGAGGCGGTGGAGCGGGTCAAGCAGCGCGTCGACCTCGGCAAGGGGCGCGAGCTGACGGCGTCGCAGCTGTGCGAGAAGTTCGGGTTCACCAAGGAGAAGCAGTGGACCCCGGTGGGCGACCTGTCGGGCGGTGAGCGGCGGCGGCTGCAGCTGCTGCGGCTGCTGATGGGCGAGCCGAACGTGCTGCTGATGGACGAGCCGACGAACGACCTCGACATCGAGACGCTGACGGCGCTGGAGGATCTGCTCGACGGGTGGCCGGGTTCGCTGGTGGTGGTGAGCCACGACCGGTACTTCGTGGAGCGGACCACGGACAAGGTGCTGGCGGTGCTGGGCGACGGCCGGCTGCGGATGCTGCCCGGCGGCATCGACGAGTACCTGCGGCGCCGCGAGCAGCTCGCCGCGGCGGCGCCGGCGTCCGCGCCCGCGGCGACGGCGGAGAAGCCCGCGAAGACCCGCTCGGCGGCGGACAGGCGCGCCGCCGGCAAGGAGCTGTCCCGCATCGAGCGCCAGCTGGACAAGCTGTCGACGCGCGAGGCCAAGCTCCATGACGACATGGCCGCGCACGCGACCGACTTCGCGAAGGTCGCGGAGCTGGACGCGGCGCTGCGGGAGTTGACGGTGGAGAAGGACGAGCTGGAGATGCGCTGGCTGGAGCTGGCGGAGGACTAGGTCGCGGAGAGTCGTCAGAAGCGGCCTGAGGCCGCCGCGGATCAGTCTGCGAAGTCCTCGGCGACCTCCCGCACCTCCGGGTCGATGCTGTCGCGGGCCTCGCGGCACAGCGTCCGCAGCGCGTCGTCGAGGCCCAGGTGGTCGAGGAGTTCGGCCATCCGCCGGTAGGCGTCGCCGTCCGGCTCGGCGGCAAGGAGGCGACGGACACCGTCCGGCACCAGGCGTCGCGCGTCCCCGTGGGGGAGGCGGCCCAGCAGGTTGCGGACCCGGACGGTGTCGCGGTCGGCGAGGCCCGCGGCGAGCAGCTCGGCGAGCAGCCGCTCGGTGAACCCGGTGCTCAGCTGGCCCAGGATCGCCAGGGCCTCGCGCCGGCGGTCCAGGTCGGCGAGCGCGGTGCGCAGCCGCGCGACGGTCTCCTCCCGAGCCAGGCGCAGCGGGACGAGCGCCCGCTCCAGCGCCTCGGCCGCGGCGGAGGCGTCCACCAGTGGGGGCCACGAGGTGTCCTGATCGCTCTCTTCCATGGCGGTTCCTGCGCCTCCTCGCTTCACTTCTTCGGCTTTCGCTTGTTGCCTGCATGCTCCCAGGGCAGGGAGGCCACCTTGTCGGAGAACTCCCCGGCGGTCATCGCCCGGGTGGGGTAGATCGTCCGGTGGCCCCAGGGCTCCGGCCCGCCGACGTCCTCGCCGTCGGCGTGGACGCCGAGGCCCTCGGGCATCTCGTAGCCGGGCGGCAGGACGTGGTACTGCCCGGTGACCGGCGCCCGCTCCGGATCGATGTAGGTGGAGGCGCCGCGCGCCTTGTCGGTCGGCGCGGTGGGTTCGTACGGTCCGACCACCGCGTCGGGCGAGTCCACGCCGAGGTCGCGATCCAGCCGGACCGGACGAGGGGCCTCCTTGTTGCCGAAGGCGTGCAGCTTCTCGGGATCCTCGGCGGGCCCGTTCGCGCCGGGGTCCTCATCCGGGTCGGCGGTCTCGGCAGCGGCCGGGGCGTCCTCGGCCCCGTCCTCGTTGACGGGCTCGGGGACGCTCTCCTCCTCCGGGGGCGGGGGTGCCTCGGCGGCGTCGTCGCCGTCCTCGTTGACGGGTTCGGGCGTCGGCTCCTCGGAGGCCTCGGTGTCCGGGGCGCCGTCGTCCTCGGGGGCGGCGGTGGGCTCGGGCGTCTCCTCGTTGACGGCCTCGCCGCCCTCTTCCTCCGGGGGCGGTGGGGCGTCTGCCGTGTCGCTGGCGGGCGGCGGTGCGTCGGTGTCCGTTTCGCCGCCGCCCGGTTCGGTGGCGGTTTCGGGGGCCTCGGCGTTGTCCTCCGGGGGTGGGGGCGCCTCCTCGGGGTCGGATCCCTCCTCGGCGGCGGGTTCGGGCGTCTCCTTGTCG
>NZ_MLCF01000039.1 GCF_001879105.1 Mangrovactinospora gilvigrisea
GCGCCCCTGCCCCCCGATCCGCGCCGCCCGCTGCCCCCCGCCGCCCGCGACCACCTGGTGATGCTGCTGGACGCCCGGGCCCGCGGCGACGCCCCGCACACCGCCGAGCTGCTCCCCGAGTGGCTGGATCTCGCCGTCCGCCTCGGCCACCGCGCGCCCGCCGCGCTCCTCCCCGAGCTGCTGGACGCCGGGCGCGCCCGCACCGAGCTGCGCGCCCCCGTCCTCGCCCTGGCCGGCCCGCGCGGCCACCGCCTCGCCGCCCTCAACCGCGACTGGGCGTGGGCGGCCCGCGTCGCCGCCCCGGCCGGCCGGATACCCGAGGAGCCGTCGGCGCTGTGGCGGGAGGGGCTCTTCGACGAGCGCGTCACCCTGCTGGCCCGGCTGCGCGCCGCCGGCCCGGCGACCGCCGCCGAGGCCCGCGCCCTGCTCGCCGCCACCTGGGAGGAGGAGCGCGCCGAGGACCGCGCGCTCTTCCTCCGCACCCTCGCCGACGGCCTCACTCCGGCCGACGAACCGTTCCTGGAGGAGGCGCTGGACGACCGGGCCGCCGCCGTCCGCGCCACCGCCGCCGGCCTCCTCGTCCTGCTGCCGCGCTCGGCGCTGGCCGCCCGGATGACCGCCCGCGCGCTGCGCTGCCTCACCGTCTCCGCCGCCGCCGTCAGCCGGAACGGCTCACGCGGCCGGGACTGCCCCTCGCCCACCACCGCCCTTCCCAGGAAGCGCTGCGCGCGCCCCTTCCTCGTCGTCGACCCCCCGAAGGAAGCAGATCCCGCCATGCGCCGCGACGGCATCGCCCCCGACTCCCCCACCGGCCGGGACCGCCGCGCCTGGCTGCTCGGCGAGATCATCGCGGCCACCCCGCCGTCGGCGTGGACGCATGCGCTCGACCTGACGCCGGAGCAGATCGTCGCGCTGCCGATCTCCGAGTCCTGGCGGGAGGACGTGCGGGACGGCTGGTCCCGGGCGGCCGTCCGGCACGCGGACGCGGGCTGGGCGCGGGCCCTGCTCGGCGACCACGACGCCGCCGAGCCCGAGCCGCCCGTCCAGCTCCTCGCCGTGCTGCCGCCGGAGGAGCGCGCCGCCCGGACGGCCCGTCACCTCGCCGCGCACGACCCGGCGGACTGCTTCCAGCTGCTGCAGTCCTGCCCGGGTCCGTGGCCCGCCGTCCTCGGCGACGCCGTGCTCGGCGCGCTGGCCCGCGCGGCTGCGCGGGACGTGCAGGGCAGGCCGTGGGGGTTCGGCGGCCTGCTGGGCCTGGCCGAGCGCCGCCTGCCGACCTCGGCGGCGGACGAGGCGGAGCGCCTCGCGGCGGAGCAGCCCGACCCGGCGTGGGAGAAGGCCTTCACCACCCTTGCCACCACCCTCCGCCTGCGCGCGGAGCTCACCACCGCCCTCCGGGCCTCCTAGGTCCTGTCCGGGGTCCGGATCACGGCGCCCGCAACGGAGCCCGCACCGCTCACTTGTACCCCCGCGACCACCGCAGCCCCCACCCGTACGCGCGGTCGACGTCCGCCTCGTTCCCGGGGATGTACTTCGCCTCGCGGTGCACCACCAGCTCCCCGCCGACGTTCTCGATCAGCGCGATCGCGCACATCCGCGTCAGCTCGTCGGTCTGGTCCAGCCGCACCTCGATGGGCTGCCCGTACGGCGGGTACAGCGTGCCGGCCGCGTCCATCCCGCCGTACCCGCTGGCCCCCTCGTAGATCACCGAGAAGACCAGCAGCCGCCGGAAGTCCGCGCTGTGGTCGAGGTTGATGTCGAGGTTCTCGCCGTCCTCGGTGGCGCCCGTGCGGTCGTCCTTGTCGAGCCGGACGTACGGCGGCCGGTGCAGCGCACCGAACCGGTTGCCGGTGGGCTGGATGACGCCCTTCCGCCCGTCCTGCAGCTCCCACAGGCAGCACAGGTCGAGGTCCAGCTCGGGCTCGCGCGGCTCGCCGCCGAAGAGCCACTGCAGGAAGCCGCCCTGCGGCTGCGCCCGGGGCCGCCGCAGCATGCTCCAGTTGAGGTTGATGCGCAGCGTGCCGCGCGTCGCCCCGTGCTTGGCCAGCGAGATGCCCGGCACGCTCTGGGTGAGCACGATGACCTGAGGCTGCTCGCCGGACGCGGCCGGCTGCCGGCCCAACGACGGCCCGGCGGACGGCAGATAGCGGTCGGCCGTCCACGGCAGGTACCCGTAGCCGGGCGCCGGCACCAGCGAACTCCCGCCGTTGGCCGATCCCGCGCCTGCACCGGAGCCCGAACCGCGCGGCAGCGCAGCCCCGTTGGAGCCGGAACCCGCGCGCCGCGACAGCGCCGCGGCGGAGCCGTGCAGCACCACCGCGCCCTCCTGGCGCGGCAGCCGCCCGCGGCGCTCCTCCGGCTCGGCGGCCAGGCCGTGGGTGGCCTCCAGCAGTTCGGCGTCGAGCTCGATGTCCTCGGCGAGCGCGGCGAGCCCGGCCGCGTAGCCCTGCCCGACCGCCCGGAACTTCCACTCGTCGGCGCGCCGGTAGAGCTCGCCGAGGATGAGGACCGTCTCGGTGGAGGCGTCGGAGCAGTCGTAGCGGGCCACCCCGTGGCCGTCCGCCGCCTCGCTGATCACCGCGCACAGCCCGGCGAACGCGCCGAAGCCGGCGCCCTCGCTGCGCAGTGCGAAGAGCACCCGGTCCACATCGGCCGGAACGGCCGTCAGATCGACGGAGAACAGCTCGCGTTCACCGTTGCCGGGACTCTCCCGGCCCTCGTAGCGGACGGCGGCCCGCACAGGCCGGCCACCGCCGTCTTCCATGCGCGGCGCCCGCGACGAGACCACCTCGCCGAGCGAGCGCGCGCGGCGCCCGGACAGCAGAACGGCCAGTGCGTCCGCACCCGGCGTGGCCGGGCCTTTGCGCCATCCCAGAGCAACCCGCAGCTCCGTCGCCGGAACCACGGTGTTGCCACCCTTGTGCAGCGACATCGAGCCCCCACCGGAGAAACGCGGAGCGATCGACACCGGGACCGGACCCGCCGTCGCGCCCTCATCACAACCATACGTTCGGCACTGCCGGTTGGCGCCTGAGTCGACGGAGGAGACCCGGATTCCCGGTCACCGGGGAGGGATACCCACATCGGTGCTGCTTAGTCGCGCACCCCGGGCAACCCGGTGCCCGATGTCAGGCGTCGGCACCCGCGTCGGCACCCGCGCGGGCGTGCTCGCGCACCCAGGCGACCACGTCGCGGGTGGACGCGCCGGGGGTGAAGATCGCGGCGACGCCCATCTCCTTGAGCAGCGGAATGTCGTCCTCCGGAATGATCCCGCCGCCGAAGACGGTGATGTCCTCGGCGCCGCGCTCCTTCAGCAGCGCCACCACCCGCTCGAAGAGGGTCATATGGGCGCCGGAGAGCACGGAGAGGCCGACGACGTCGGCGTCCTCCTGGATCGCGGTCTCCACGACCTGCTCGGGGGTCTGGTGCAGACCGGTGTAGACGACCTCCATGCCGGCGTCCCGCAGCGCACGGGCGATCACCTTCGCGCCGCGATCGTGGCCGTCCAGCCCCGGCTTGGCCACCACCACGCGAATGGGCCCCAGCGGGCCGCCCTCGGACACCGTCATGCCGTCTCCTTCGTCCCTCGCCCGCCGTCGCCGGGTCGGCGCCCGACGAGTGAATGACCGTTTACCTGTGGCGCCATAGTCGACCCCGATCGACACGCCGTCAACGGCAACTGACACGCAATACGGAATTAGGGGGCATACAGGCTACAGTCTCGCATCGTCGTCCCCGAAGAAGCGGAGCGCCGGTGACCCACGAGCAGCAGCCCTCCCAGCCCCCCGGAGCCCCGGACGAACCCGCCGCGCGGCGCGCGCGAGGCGGGGGCGGGGAAAGGGGCGGCGGGGGCGGGGGCGGCGGCCACCGCCGGC
>NZ_MLCF01000004.1 GCF_001879105.1 Mangrovactinospora gilvigrisea
GCCACGCCGCATCCAACCGCGCCGGCGCCGGCGCGACCCGCTTGCCCGCCGTCCGCCAGGGCTGCTCCACCAGCGCCACCGCCACCCCCCGCGGCGGCAGCCCCTCCGCCAGGGCGGCCAGGTCCCGCGCCCCGATCCCGCCGCCCGCGCCGTGGCCCAGCGCCAGCACCACCCGCGTCCGCACGCCCTTCCGCGGACGGTGCCGGACCACCCGCCCGGGGCCCGCCGCCGTCTCCACCGTCACCTCGTCCACCACCGCGTCGACCATCCCCCCATCCTCCCCTCCGCGGAACCGATCCCCGCGACGCCACGTCAGACAGGCACGCACCACGCCCGTGCCGCCGCAGAACCCAGGGGGACCCATGCCACGCACGCACCGCCACCGACTCCTCAGAGCGGCGCTCACCCTCGCCCTGCTCACCGCCGCCCTCGTCACCGGCGGCCTCGCCAACCCGGCCTGGGCCTGCGGCTGCGGTGCCCTCGTGCCCGGCCCCGGACGGGTCATCAGCGTCGCCCAGGAGACCTCCGCCGTCGCCTGGAACGGGCGCCGCGAGGAGATCGTCATGGAGCTGAACGTCAACGGCACCGCGCCCGACGCCGGTTGGATCATGCCGACGCCCAGCACCGCCACCGTCTCCCTCGGCGACGACGCCCTCTTCGGCGCGCTCCAGCAGGCCTCCGAGCCGCAGTACCGCACCCGCCACTACTTCTGGCCGCGCTCCGGCGCGGACTGGCCCTTCGGCCTCGGCGGCGGCGATGACATGGCGTCCGGCTCGGCCGCGGCCGCCCCGCGCCCCGTCTCGGTGCTCTCCCGCCAGAAGCTCGGGCCGTTCGAGGTGACCCGGCTCGCCGCCACCGACTCCACCGCGCTGCAGAACTGGCTCACCCGCAACGGCTACAGCGAGTCGCCGCGGCTCGCCCAGGGCCTCAAGCCGTACGTGGCGCGGCACTGGCAGTACGTCGCCATCCGCCTCGCCCCGAAGGCGGACGGCAGCACCCTGGACGGCGGGCTCACCCCGCTGCGCATCGGCTTCGCCTCCCGCGAGCTGATCTACCCGATGCGCCTCTCCAGCCTCGCCTCCTCCACCCAGACGCTGCGGCTCTACCTGCTCACCCCGCACCGGATGACCCCCGGCGCGCTCGGCGGCGGGACGGCCACCACCGCCTTCGCGGGACGGCTGAACGCCTCGGACCTGCCCGCGGGCACCGTCACCGCGCCCGACCGGCCCTTCCTCACCACACTCGACCAGGTGATCCCGCAGCCCTGGCGGATCAAGGACGACCTGCACTTCCGCCAGGCGTCCGCGGACACCCCGTACCGGCAGACGATCTACACCGACCGGCTGCTGGAGTTCGCCGGGCTGCCGGCCTGGTTCGTCGTCCTCGGCGGGGCGGCGCTGCTCGGAGGCGCGCTCGCGGTCACCGTCGGCGCGCTCTACCTGGCCCGCCGCAGCCGCCGCCGGATCCGCGTCTGACGCGTCCGGACCCGCGGCTACCCGCCCGCCGACCCGCCGCCCTGCCGCGGCAGCGCCACCCCCACCGCGTCCGTGAACTCCCGCACCGCGCTGGTGCGGCTGACGATCCGCCCGGCGTGCACCACGATCCGGCTGCACGCCCCGGCGAGCGCCTCCCCGATGCCCTGCCCGCGCACCGCCAGCAGGTCCGCGGGGAAGCCCGCCTCCACCCGCACCTCGTCCAGGCCCAGCGCGGCCCGCGCCCCGCCGGCCACCGCCGCGTACGCCTCGTCCGGGCCCAACCGGCCCCCGGCCACCAGCTGGTAGGCGGAGAGCAGCGGGTCGGCCCGGCCCACCGGGTTGGCCGCGTCGCGGATCGCGCCGGCGCCCGCGGCCATCCCGACGCCGGCCGCGCGCAGCATCCGCACCGGCGCCGGGCCGTGCCCGGACATCCCGCAGCCGCCCTGCGGCAGGCAGACCACCCGCACCCCGGAGGCGGCCAGCCGGTGCCCCACCCGGCCCGCCACGTCCAGCGGCAGCCGCCCCAACTCGGCGGCCGGGCCGAGCGCCACCCGGCCGCGCAGCCCGCCGGCCATCGCCGCCACCCGGGTCAGCCGGGCCGGGTCGGCGCCGTCGGTGTGCAGGTCGACGCCGACGCCGAACTCGTCGGCGAGGCCGAGGACCACCTCGGCGTGGCCCACCGGGTCCGGGTCCAGGTCGGGGCAGCCGCCGACCACGTCGGCGCCCAGCTTGAGGGCGTCCCGCAGCAGCGCCCGGCCGTCCGCGCCGGACGGCCCGGTCAACACCCGGGGGACGGCGACCACCTGGAGCTTGGTCAGCCCGAAGAGCAGCCCGCGGGCCTTGACCGCGGCCTCCACCCCGCCCAGCCCGTGCAGCGCGTCGACCCGGACATGGGTGCGCACCGCGGTGGCGCCGTTGCCGAGGAACTCCAGCGCCGCTTCCACGATGCGGCGCAGCACCACCTCGAAGCTCTCGGAGGGGGCCTCGGGGGAGCCGGCGGTGTGCGCGAGCTCCAGATGGGCGTGCGGCTCGGCCGGGGCCGGCAGCAGCAGATAGCCCGTCAGATCGACGGAGCGGACGTCCTCGCCGAGCGCCGGCGCCGCGCCGCCGGAGACGCCGACCGCCTCGATGCGCCCCCCGCCGATCCGGACGTCCACCACGCGGCCGTCCGCCAGCCGAGCCCCCGTCAGCAGCAGCACCGGACCGGCCGGCGCTCCGCCTCCCGCTTCCACCGGGGCGCCGGCCTCCTCGTTCCCGCCGTGCGGGGAGCTCTCAGCCATCGGCGGCCCCTCACCCTGTCTCGTCACGCGACCTCGAAGCGATCAACGGCGCTCACGGTGAGCGTAGGCGCGGCGCCGCCGGGTTCCGGGCGACGCTCCGCCACGCGGCATAAGTCGTACCAAACGAGCGGAAAGTGGGCCGGTTCCGGAGGGCCGCGCGAGCCCCTCGCGTCGCGCCCTCCCCGTGCGTCCACGCCCCCCAAGAACGGATTTCACCTTCGGCGGCGAACCGTGTAATGTCTTCCTCGCTCGCCCCAATAGCTCAGTCGGCAGAGCGTCTCCATGGTAAGGAGAAGGTCTACGGTTCGATTCCGTATTGGGGCTCTGGACACACCGTTCCGTCCCCCGTCCTCGTGGCGGGGGAGGGGGCACGTGTTCCATGGCGGTGTAGCTCAGTCGGTAGAGCAAGCGGCTCATAATCGCTGTGTCACCGGTTCAAGTCCGGTCACCGCTACCCCGCGTAGCCGATTGTGGGGTTCATCCTCCGATCGGCTACTCTTGCGTGTTCGACCACCCATCTGTCCGAGGAAGGCACTCCAGTGGCTGCCACCGACGTCCGTCCCAAGATCACGCTGGCCTGCGTGGAGTGCAAGGAGCGGAACTACATCACCAAGAAGAACCGGCGCAACAACCCGGATCGTCTTGAGATGAAGAAGCACTGCCCGCGCTGCAACAAGCACACCGCGCACCGCGAGACCCGCTGATCTTTGCACCTACCGGTCCGTCCGTTGTGCCGTTCGCGTCACACCGCGGTCCGTCGATCAAGGCCGTCCCCGAACGGGGGCGGCCTCGTTCGCATGCCCGAGTTCACCGCCCTCTTCTAGGAGTCGAGACCCGATGCCCCTGGACACGTCCTTCATCGGGCGGACGTACCCGCCCCGCGCGCCCTACGAGGTCGGCGCCGAGAAGATCCGCGAGTTCGCCGCCGCGATCGGCGACGACAACCCGGTGGTGAACGACACCGAGGCCGCGAAGGCCGTCGGGCATCCCGACCTGATCGCCCCGCCGACGTTCCCGATCGTGCTGACGCTCGTCGAGGGCGAGCGGATCGCCAAGGACCCCGAACTCGGGCTCGACTACAGCAAGGTCGTGCACGGCGACCAGAAGTTCGTCTACACCCGCCCGGTGCGCGCCGGCGACCGCCTGCTCGTCACCACCCACATCGACAACATCCGCTCGATGGCGGGCAACGACATGCTGACCACGCGCAGCGAGGTCACCACCGACACCGGCGAGCACGTGGTCACCGCCTACTCGCTGCTGGTCGCCCGCGGCACCGCGGACTGACGGGCCGACCGCGACCACCAGCACGAGCTCCAGGGGAAGGACGCAGAACACCGTGACCACCACCGCACCCAAGTACGACGAGGTCGAGGTCGGCACCGAGCTGCCGGGCCGCACCGTCTCCGTCGCCCGCGCCGACCTGGTCCGCTACGCGGGCGCCTCCGGCGACTTCAACCCGATCCACTGGAACGAGCGGTTCGCCAAGGAGGTCGGGCTGCCGGACGTCATCGCGCACGGCATGTTCACCATGGCCCAGGCCGGCCGCGTCGTCACCGACTGGCTCGGCGACCCCGGCGCGCTGATCGAGTACGGCGTCCGCTTCACCAAGCCGGTCGTCGTCCCGGACGACGCCTCCGGCGCGGAGATCGCGCTGAGCGCCAAGGTCGCGGAGAAGCTCGACGACCGCCGCGTCCGCGTCGACATCACCGCCACCAGCGAGGGCAAGAAGGTCCTCGGCCAGGCCCGCGCCGTCGTCCAACTCACCTGAGGGCCGCCGAGGATGACCGTGCAGGCAACCGAGAACGCCCCCCTCGCCCCGCTCACCACGCTGCGCTGCGGCGGCCCCGCCCGCCGGCTGGTGGAGCCGGAGACCGACGCCGAGGTCGCCGAGGCGCTCGCCGACGCCGAGCGCCGCGGCGACCCGCTGCTGGTGCTCGGCGGCGGCAGCAACCTGGTGGTCGCGGAGTCCGGCTTCCCCGGCACCGTGCTGCGGCTGGCCACCCGCGGCATCGAGATCGACCGGTCGGCGGGCGTGCTGACCGCGGCGGCCGGCGAGCGCTGGACGGACGTGGTGGACGCCGCCGTCGACGCCGGCCTCGCCGGCATCGAGTGCCTCGCCGGCATCCCCGGCTCCGCGGGCGCCACCCCCATCCAGAACGTCGGCGCGTACGGCCAGGAGGTCGCCGAGACGGTGACCGAGGTCGTCGCCCTCGACCGGCGCACCGGCGCGACGGTCGCGGTCCCCGCCGCCGAGTGCCGCTTCGCCTACCGCGACAGCCTCTTCAAGCAGCTCGCCGCCGTCGGCGACCAGCGCTATGTGGTGCTGCGGGTGCGCTACGCGCTGCAGGACGCGGGCGGCCGGTCGGCGCCGATCGCCTACGACCAGACGGCCCGCGCCCTCGGCGTCGCGCTGGGCGACCAGGTCCCGCTCGGCACCGCCGCGGAGGCCGTCCTCGCCCTGCGCCGCAGCAAGAGCATGGTCCTCGACCCGGACGACCACGACTCCTGGAGCGCCGGCTCGTTCTTCACCAACCCCGTGGTGGACGGCCCCGGACGGGTGGCCTTCCTGGAGCGGGTCCGCACCCGGCTGGGCGCGGAGACCGCGGAGGCGGCCCCCAACTGGCCGGCCCCCGGCGGCCGCACCAAGCTCTCGGCGGCCTGGCTGATCGAGCGGGCCGGCTTCCCCAAGGGGTACGGCACCGGCCCGGCGGGCATCTCCACCAAGCACACCCTGGCGCTCACCAACCGCGGCGGCGCCACCGCCGAGGACGTCCTGGCGCTGGCCCGCGAGGTCCGCGACGGGGTGCGCGAGGCGTTCGGCGTGCAGCTGGTCAACGAGCCGGTGCTGGTCGGCGCCAAGCTCTGACGTGGTACACCGCCCGCGGGGGCTTGCCAAACTAGTAATAGCTCACTAACTTTCTAGGCATGGGAGCCGCCATGGTGCGCAAGAGCGCCGACGAGCGCCGCGCGGAGGTCGTCCGCGCGGCGGTCACCGCCTTCGCGCGCGGGGGCTACGCCGGCACCTCCACCGCGCAGATCGCCGACGCGGTCGGCGTCTCCCAGCCGTATCTGTTCCGCCTCTACAAGAACAAGAAGCAGCTGTTCCTCGCCGCGGAGCTGCACTGCCACACGCGGGTCCGCGATGTGCTGGCGCAGGCCGCCGAGGGCCGCACCGGCGAGGCCGCCGTCAAGGCGATGGGCCTGGCCTACGTCGAGCTGCTGCAGTCCGACAGCGCCCTGCTGCGCTTCCTCATCCAGGCGTACGCGGCGTGCGACGACGAGGAGATCCGGACCGCCGTCACCGACAACTGGACCCGGATGTGGCAGTTCGTGGCGGCGATGGCCGGCGCGGCGTCGCTGGAGGAGGTCCGGCCGATGATCCAGCAGGGGCTGGCCATCACCGTGATCGCGGCGATGAACCCGCCGGAGGGGCATCCGCTCTGGCTCTGCGTCGACGAGATCCGCACCCGTCTGAACGCCCTCGAAGGGAACTGAACCGCGGCGGCCCTGCGCCGGGCCGTTCTCTGTCCACCTAAGTTAGTGACCAATCACTACTTATAAGCCACCTTGACCTGGGGGATCCATGACCGCCACCGAACCCGGAGCCGTCGCGGCGACCACCGCCGACGCCGCCTCCCCGCCCTCCGGGGCCCGGCACCCCGGCCTCGTCTGGACGTTCGTCATCACCAGCCTCGCCGGCTTCATGGCCGGCCTCGACAACCTCGTCGTCGTCACCGCGCTGCCGGCCATCTCCAAGGACCTCGGCGCCCACCTCGGCGCCCTGGAGTGGACGGTCAACGGCTACACGCTGCCGTTCGCCACCCTGCTGCTGATCGGCGCCACCGCCGGCGAACGCTTCGGCCGGCGCCGGGTGTTCACCCTCGGGCTGGCGATCTTCACCCTCGCCTCCGCGGGCGCCGCACTCGCCGGCGGCAGCGGGACGCTGATCGCGGCGCGCGCCGTCCAGGGGGCGGGTGCGGCCCTGCTGATGCCGCTCTCCCTGACGATCCTCACCGCCGCTGCCCCGGCCAACCGGCGCGGCCTGGTCTTCGGCGGCTGGGGCGCCGTCAACGGGCTCTCCATCGCGGTCGGCCCGCTGGTCGGCGGCGCGCTGGTGGACCACGCCTCCTGGCACTGGATCTTCTGGCTGAACGTCCCGATCGGGCTGGTCCTGGTCCCGCTGGCCCGGCTGCGGCTCGCCGAGGGCCGCGGCCCGGCCCGCCGCCTCGACCTGCCGGGCGTCGCCCTCGCCGGCGCGGGCCTGTTCGGCCTGGTCTTCGGCATCGTCCGGGCCGACTCGCACGGCTGGACGAGCGCGGGCGTGCTCGGGCCGCTGATCGGCGGGGGAGTGCTGGTGATCGCCTTCCTGCTCTGGGAGCGGCGCGCGCCGCATCCGATGCTGCCGCTGCGGCTCTTCCGCGACCGCACCTTCACCTTCGCCAACGCGGCGACGCTGCTGATGATGTTCGGCATGTTCGGGGCGGTCTTCTGGCTCACCCAGTACCTGCAGAACATCCAGGGCTTCTCGCCGCAGGAGGCGGGGGTGCGGATGCTGCCGTGGACGGCGGTGCCGATGGTGGTCGCCCCGGTGGCGGGGGTGCTCGCCGACCGGATCGGCGGACGCCCGGTGATCGCGCTGGGCCTGCTGACGCAGGCGGTGGCGCTGGGCTGGCTCGCCCAGCTGGCCTCCCCGACGGCCGGCTACGGGCCGGAGGTGATCCCGCTGATCCTGGGCGGCATCGGCAACGCGCTCTTCTTCGCTCCGATGGCGGGGGTGGTGATGGGCACCGTCCCGGAGGCCGACCAGGGGATGGCGTCCGGCACCAACAACATGCTCCGCGAGCTCGGCGGTGCGCTCGGCGTCGCCGTCCTCAGCAGCGTCTTCGCCGCCCACGGGGCCCTCACCTCCCCGTCCCGGTTCGTCGACGGCCTCACCCCCACCGTCTGGACCGGCGCGGCGGTGGCCGCCCTGGCCGCCGCCACCATGCTCCTCGCCAGGCCCCGCCCCCGAGCCGGGGCCTGACGGCGAACGCCCCGGCCCCCCGCACCCCTTCGGACGCGCAGCGTCCGGGCGGGGTGCCGGGGCGGAGGGGCGGCGGACCGCGGCCGCCGCGGACCGCGACCGTCAGGACGAGCCGTCCACCCACTCGCCGATCCCCGCCAGCATCTCCGCCCGCAACGCGTCCGGCACCGCCGACCCCTCCACCGACTGCCGCGCCAGAACCCCCAGCTCGGCGTCCGAGAACCCGTGCACCTCCCGGGCGAGCGCATACTGCTCGGCCAGCCGCGACCCGAAAAGCAGCGGATCGTCCGCCCCCAGAGCGATCTTCACGCCCGCCTCGAACAGGGCCCGCAGCGGCACGTCCTCCGCCTTGTCGTACACGCCCAGCGCCACGTTCGACGCCGGACACACCTCGCACACCACCCCCGACTCCGCCAACCGCCGCACCAGCGCCGGATCCTCCGCCGAGCGCACCCCGTGCCCCACCCGCGCCGCGCCCAGGTCGTCCAGGCAGTCCCGGACGCTCTCCGGCCCGGCCAGCTCGCCCCCGTGCGGCACCGCCCGCAGCCCGCCCCGCCGGGCGATCGCGAACGCCCGGTCGAAGTCCCGCGCCATGCCGCGCCGTTCGTCGTTGGAGAGCCCGAACCCGACGACGCCCTCGTCCGCGTAGCGCACCGCGAGCCGCGCCAGTGTCCGCGCCTCCAGCGGGTGCTTCATCCGGTTCGCCGCGATCACCACGCCGATCCCCAGGCCGGTGTCCCGCTCCGCCGACCGCACCGCGTCCAGGACGATCTCCATGGTGGGCGTCAGCCCGCCCAGCCGGGTGGCGTACGAGGTCGGGTCGACCTGGATCTCCAGCCAGCGCGCCCCCGCCGCTACGTCCTCCTCCGCGGCCTCGCGCACCAGCCGGCGGATGTCGTCCGCCGTGCGCAGGCACGACCGCGCCGCGTCGTAGAGCCGCTGGAAGCGGAACCAGCCGCGCTCGTCGGTGGCCCGCAGCTTCGGCGGGGTGCCGGAGGAGAGCGCCTCCGGCAGCCGGATGCCGTAACGATCCGCCAGCTCCAGCAGGGTGCTGGTGCGCATCGAACCGGTGAAGTGCAGATGCAGATGGGCCTTCGGCAGCAGCCGGACGTCCTTCGGCGCGGCGGGGGAGGGAGGCGCGGGGGGCGAGGGTCGATCCATTCCAGGATCCTGCCGCACCGCACACCCTGCGCGTAACCGCATTCCCCGAACGAGCGCTTGCCCGAACAGCATTCCGCAGCCGCTACCCCTCCGACAGCAGCTTCCCGATCCGGGAGACGCCCTCCGCCAGGTCCTCGTCGCCCAGCGCGTACGACAGCCGCAGGTACCCCGGTGTGCCGAACGCCTCGCCCGGCACCACGGCCACCTCCGCCTCCTCCAAAATCACCTCGGCGAGCTCCAGCGACGTCGCCGGCCGCCGCCCGCGCAGCTCCCGCCCGAGCGCGGCCTTCACCGACGGGTAGGCGTAGAACGCCCCCTCGGGCACCGGGCACCGCACGCCCGGCACCTCGTTGAGCATCCGCACGATCGCCCGCCGCCGCCGGTCGAACGCGGCGCGCATCCGCGCCACCTCCGACTGGTCGCCCGTCAGCGCCTCCAGCGCCGCGGCCTGGGCGACGTTGTTCACGTTCGAGGTGGCGTGCGACTGCATGTTCGCCGCCGCCTTCACCACGTCCTTCGGGCCGATCAGCCACCCCACCCGCCAGCCCGTCATGGCGTAGGTCTTGGCGACGCCGTTGACGATCACCGTCCGGTCGGCGAGCTCCGGCACCTCGGCCGGCATCGAGGAGAACCGGGCGTCGCCGTAGACCAGGTGCTGGTAGATCTCGTCGGTGAGCACCCACAGCCCGTGCTCCGCCGCCCAGCGGCCGATCTCCGCGACATCCCGCGGCGCGTACACCGCGCCGGTCGGGTTGGACGGCGAGACGAAGAGCAGCACCTTGGTGCGCTCCGTGCGGGCCGCCTCCAACTGCTCGACGGAGACCCGGTACCCGGTGGTCTCGTCCGCGACCACCGGCACCGACACCCCGCCCGCCAGCGCGATCGACTCGGGGTAGGTGGTCCAGTACGGCGCCGGGACGATCACCTCGTCGCCCGGGTCCAGCAGCGCGGCGAACGCCTCGAAGATCGCCTGCTTGCCGCCGTTGGTCACCAGCACCTGGGACGGCTCCACCTCCGGCCCGCCGTTCCGCCTCGTCGCCACGGCGATCGCCTCGCGCAGCTCCGGCAGCCCCGCCGCGGGGGTGTAGCGGTGGAACCGCGGCTCCCGGCAGGCCCGCGCGGCGGCCTCCACGATCCGCTCCGGCGTCGGGAAGTCCGGCTCGCCCGCGCCGAACCCGATCACCGGGCGCCCGGCCGCCCGGAGCGCCTTGGCGCGGGCGTCCACCGCCAGCGTCGCGGACTCCGCGATCGCCGCCAGCCGCCCGGAGACCCGTCCCGCACCCGCTGCCGCACCCGCGCCGATTCCCGAAGCATCCGTCATACCCGCATCGTCCCCGCCGCGACCCGCCCCGGCAAAGCGGTTCGACCAACAGGCCGCCGACCCTTTACACTCGCCGTGGTGCCGAGGCTGCTTGTCCTCACATCCGCGTCACCCGCCCCGCCGGGGATGGCCAAACGGGCGCGCGGATGCTGTAACTTGTTCCGAGGCCAACCTGGCGAGCCGACATGGTCGGCCCACCCCAAGGGCAATAGCTCAATTGGTAGAGCACCGGTCTCCAAAACCGGCGGTTGGGGGTTCGAGTCCCTCTTGCCCTGCTACGCGCACTGTTCAGCAGCGCGCCCCGTCCACCCGGGCGGCCGCGCTCGCCGGATCGCGACACCCAGCGAATCTCGGCACGACCCGGATTCAGGTGAGGACCAGTGACGGAGACGATGGGCTCCACCGCGACGCCTGAGCACGACGGCCGCGGCGAGAAGTCCGACGACGGCAAGGGCGGACGGCGGCGCGATCGCCGCAAGCTCGGTCCGCTCGGCCGGTTCGCCCTGTTCAACCGTCAGATTGTCGCGGAGCTGCGCAAGGTCGTCTGGCCCAAGAAGCAGGAGCTTCGCCAGTACACGACGGTCGTCATCGTCTTCGTGATCGTCATGATCGGTCTCGTCTACGGGATCGACTACGGCTTCAGCAAGCTCACCTTCTGGATCTTCGGCTGATCCGGTTTCCCGCCCGGGCGCGCGGCACTGCCGTGCGCGCCCGTCCGGCGCCTGCGCGTCCAGTGCCCGGGGCCCCGATCGGCCGGACGGCGCCCGACGCGCCACCACAGCCACCCCGGACCCCGTACTCTTGAGCCCGACCCCCCTTTCGTTTCCCCAGGAAGAAGCAGTCACCGTGTCAGACCCGAGCCTGAACGACGAAGCCGCCGACGCCGCCGAGGCCGCTGCCGCCGCCGCGGAGACGGCCGGCGAGGCTCCCGCTTCGGACGAGGCCGCGGGCGACGACACCGAGGTCGAGATCGTCGAGTCGGCGGACGCCGAGGAGCCGGACGAGGCCGAGCTGGCCGACGCCGCCGCCGGCGGGGCCGCCGAGGAGTCCGCGCTGCACGTCGAGGACGGCGCCGAGCTCGAGGCCGAGGAGCAGTCCGACGAGGACGAGGACGGCGCCCCCGAGGACGGCGAGGAGGCCGCCGAGGCCGTCGTCGAGTCCGCGCCCGCCGAGCCCGTCGACCCCGCGGCCGAGTTCCGCGAGTCGCTCCGCTTCCTCCCCGGCGACTGGTACGTGATCCACACCTACGCCGGATACGAGAACCGCGTGAAGTCGAACCTCGAGACCCGCGCCGTCTCCCTCAACATGGAGGACTACATCTTCCAGGCCGAGGTGCCGCAGGAAGAGGTCGTCCAGATCAAGAACGGCGACCGCAAGACCGTCCGCCAGAACAAGCTGCCCGGCTACGTGCTGGTGCGCATGGAGCTGACGAACGAGTCCTGGGGCGTCGTCCGCAACACCCCGGGCGTCACCGGCTTCGTCGGCAACGCCTACGACCCGTACCCGCTCACGCTGGACGAGGTCGTCAAGATGCTGGCCCCCGAGGACGAGCAGCCCGCGGCTGCCGCCGCGGGCGGCGAGGGCGAGGCCGCCGAGGGCGGCGCGCAGCCCCGCAAGGTCGAGGTCCAGGTGCTCGACTTCGAGGTCGGCGACTCGGTCACCGTCACCGACGGTCCGTTCGCCACCCTCCAGGCGACCATCAACGAGATCAACCCCGACTCCAAGAAGGTCAAGGGCCTGGTCGAGATCTTCGGCCGGGAGACCCCGGTCGAGCTCTCCTTCGACCAGATCCAGAAGAACTGACGCGTCGCCCCCGGCGACGCTCCCGCAGACCTCTGCGAACCCCGGGTCAGGCCGGTCTTCGGACCGGCCTGACCTGCGCGGTTCCAAGGACGACCACCTTGTCCGTTAAGGTGGTCCGATGTGTCTCCGCCCGAATCGGACGGCGGGGACGATTCCCCTCTCAGAAGGACCCGGAGAGAGAGCAATGCCTCCCAAGAAGAAGAAGGTCACGGGGCTGATCAAGCTCCAGATCCAGGCCGGCGCCGCGAACCCGGCCCCGCCGGTCGGCCCCGCGCTGGGTCAGCACGGCGTCAACATCATGGAGTTCTGCAAGGCGTACAACGCGGCCACCGAGTCGCAGCGCGGCATGGTGATCCCGGTGGAGATCACGGTCTACGAGGACCGCTCCTTCACCTTCATCACCAAGACGCCGCCGGCCGCCAAGCTGATCCTCAAGGAAGCCGGGATCGAGAAGGGCTCCGGCGAGCCCCACACCAAGAAGGTCGGCACCATCTCGCGCGACAAGATCCGCGGGATCGCCGAGCTGAAGATGAAGGACCTCAACGCCAACGACCTGGACGCCGCCGAGAAGATCATCGCCGGCACCGCCCGCTCCATGGGCGTCACGGTCGAGAGCTGACGAAGCCCCCTCTTCAGTACCCGTGGCAGGGCCGCGCGCGGCCCGCATCCCACGACTCCTAGATCAAGACACACCAGGAGAAGCAGTGAAGCGCAGCAAGAACCTCCGCGCCGCCGACGCCAAGGTCGACCAGACGCGGCTCTACTCCCCGCTGGAGGCGGTCCGTCTCGCCAAGGAGACGACCTCCGTGAAGTTCGACGCGACCGTCGAGGTCGCCATGCGGCTGGGCGTCGACCCCCGCAAGGCCGACCAGATGGTCCGCAGCACCGTCTCCCTCCCCAACGGCACCGGCAAGACCGCCCGGGTCCTGGTCTTCGCCACCGGTGACCGTGCCGAGGCGGCGGAGGCCGCCGGCGCCGACATCGTCGGCGCCGACGAGCTCATCGCCGAGGTGCAGAACGGCCGTCTGGACTTCGACGCGGTCGTCGCCACGCCGGACATGATGGGCAAGGTCGGTCGCCTGGGCCGCGTGCTCGGCCCCCGCGGCCTGATGCCGAACCCGAAGACCGGCACCGTCACCCCGGACGTGGCCAAGGCCGTCACCGACATCAAGGGCGGCAAGATCGAGTTCCGCGTCGACCGGCACTCGAACCTCCACTTCATCATCGGGAAGGCGTCCTTCGACGAGAAGGCGCTGATCGAGAACTACGCGGCCGCGCTGGAGGAGATCCTCCGTGCCAAGCCGGCCGCGGCCAAGGGCCGTTACATCAAGAAGATCGCCGTCACGACGACGATGGGCCCCGGCATCCCGGTCGACCCGAACCGCACCCGCAACCTCGACGCCGAGGACGACGTCCTCGCGGTCTGACACGCGGCACGCAGCTGTACCGGCACCCCATCGGCCCGCATCGCGGGCGGGTGGGGTGCCCGCGTTTGGGGCGGCGCGCCCGGGGCAGCCGCCGCAGGGAAGGCAACCGTCCCACCCCGCCAGGAGTCGAACCGGCGACCACATCCGACTCACAGGGAGCCGAATCCCCATGCGTTCCCCTGATCTGCGCACCACCGCCGCTGCAGCGGCCACCGCCGCCCTCGCCGTCGCCCTCACCGCCTGCGGAGCCTCCGGCTCCGGCGGCCACGGCGCCATCCGCGGCGCCGGCGGGTCCGGCAGCCCGTCCGCGGCCAGGGCGGCCAAGGCGGCCCACCCGGCCGCCGCGAGCGCGGTCGTGCTGCGCACCGTCGCGGCCAACACCCGCAAGGCAGCCACCGCCCACGTCCGGATGACGATGTCCTCGCCCGGCCAGGCGGCCTCCGTCGGCTTCGCCGGGACGATGGGCTGGGGCGCCCGCAGCGGGACGGACGGCGCCTACACCGGCATCCCGGCGGCTCCGTTCCAGCAGCCGGACGGCAAGGTCTACGCCAGGTCCAGCGGCCTGGTCTTCTACTACAAGCTCTCGCCCGCCGCGGCCGCGAAGTCCGGCAAGCACTGGATGAAGTTGGACATGGCGGCCCTGGCGGCCCGCAGCGGCGCCTCGGGCCTCTCCTCCGGCCTGCAGAACCAGGTCGCCCAGGACCCGTCCGCCGATGTCGCGGCGCTCGCCACGGCCGGCGTCATCAAGGACCGCGGCACCACCACGCTCGACGGCCGGACCGTCCACGAGTACTCCGGGGACGTCCCCGCCTCCCGACTCGTCGCGGCCCGCCCCGGCCTGACGCCGGCCCAGCGCCGCGCCGAGCTGAAGGCGCTGACCGGGGCGGGCCTCACCAGCACCTCGGTCGACGTCTGGGTGAACGCCGACCACTACCCGGTCAAGCTGGACCAGACCGTGCACGGCAGCACCGCGCTCCGCATCGTCGCGACGTTCGACCACTACGGCACGGCCCTGGACACCACTCCGCCGCCGGCCTCCGACACGATCGACGCGAACCAGCAGCCCGCCGCCGGCTCGGGCGCCTGAGGCGGCAGAGGCACCCGAGGCACCGCCCCGGGCACGGATTTGCTCCGGCCCGGGGCCGTCCCGTACTCTGAGCAACGCCGAAGACCGCTGGTCATTGCCGAGCTCCCAAGCCCGGCAACCGAAGGTTCTGCCGAGGCAGGCGACCCGCGCAGGTGTGAACGAGGATCTCCCGCTTCCCGCAAGGGAATTGCGAGCCCGCCCCGTGCGCCCTGCGCCCGGGGCTTTCTGTTTTGTCTCAAGTGCACTTCCTTCCCGGCGCATTACCACCCCGCACACCCGGAAGGAGGCCGAGGCAAGATGGCGAACCCCGAGAAGGCCGCCGCGGTCAAGGAGCTGACGGAGCGCTTCCGCGGCTCGAACGCCGCCGTGCTGACCGAGTACCGCGGTCTCACCGTGGCCCAGCTCAAGGACCTGCGCCGCTCGCTCGGCGTGAACGCGCAGTACGCGGTGGTGAAGAACACGCTCACCAAGATCGCCGCCAATGAGGTGGGGATCTCCGAGTTCGACGCCGACCTCCAGGGCCCGACCGCGGTCGCGTTCGTCACCGGTGACCCGGTGGAGGCCGCGAAGAGCCTGCGTGACTTCGCCAAGGAGAACCCCGCCCTCGTCATCAAGGGCGGCTACCTCGACGGCAAGGGTCTCACCGCCGACGAGATCAAGAAGCTCGCGGACCTCGAGTCCCGCGAGGTGCTGCTCTCCAAGCTGGCCGGTGCCATGAAGGCTAAGCAGTCCCAGGCTGCCGCGCTCTTCCAGGCCCCGCTCTCGAAGTTCATCCGCACCGCGGAGGCGCTTCGTGCCAAGCAGGACGAGCAGGGCGGTGCCGGTTCGCCGGCGCCCGAGGCCGACGCGGAGTAACTGCCCCGCAAGGCCCAGCGGGCCCGACCGACGCCCGCCGCACACGACAAACCCGGCACCAGCCGAATAGCAGGAAGGACCGCCACCATGGCGAAGCTGTCGCAGGACGAGCTGCTGGCCCAGTTCGAGGAGATGACCCTGATCGAGCTCTCCGAGTTCGTGAAGGCGTTCGAGGACAAGTTCGACGTCACCGCCGCCGCGCCGGTCGCCGCCGTCGCCGCCGCCGTCCCGGGTGCGCCGGCCGAGGCCGCCGCCGAGCAGGACGAGTTCGACGTCATCCTCGAGTCGGCCGGCGACAAGAAGATCCAGGTCATCAAGGAGGTCCGCAGCCTGACCTCCCTCGGCCTGAAGGAGGCCAAGGACCTGGTGGACAACACCCCGAAGCCGGTCCTGGAGAAGGTCAAGAAGGAGGAGGCCGACAAGGCGAAGGAGTCCCTCGAGGGCGCCGGCGCCAAGGTCACCGTCAAGTGACCTCGCCTCGACTCTGAGCGAGCCTCCCCCGGGAGGCACCGCTTCGGCCCTGGGGCCCGCCATCACTCCGATGGCGGGCCCCAGGGCTTTCTGGCGCGGGCTCAAAGCCTGTAGTGTGATCGGCGCTTGTCCCGAAGGACGTCCCTCCTCCTCCCGGCGATTGCCTGGTCGGAGGGGTACCTCTTGACGAACAGGCACCGGCGCGCAATGTTATGGACGCCGGTGAAGGCGGTCCCGGGCAGCGCGGACCGCCGGACGCCCGGGGCCGCGGTCGGGGATCGCGGTCGACGGAGGTCGACCCGGTCGGCCGATCGCGGGCATGGAATCGGCTCGCGCTGGGCAGTACTCAAGCGGTCGGAACAACAACGGCGCCCCGACGGGGGCGCGACGAGCGAGACAGTGTGACGGAGGCAGCGATTCGGATCCCCGGATCCCGCTGGTGGACAACAGTGTGCTTTGTGGCTACACTGTCCCTTTGCGCTGCCTAATAGCTGTTTCGCGTCGTCGTCCGGACCGCCCTCCGGCGCTCGTGCGCGTCGCGGCTCTGCCCTGATTGTCGAGTGACACCCAACCGTCGGTCGTGTCCATCGATGCCCAGCGGCGGCTCAGGTACGCGCGTAGTGAGTCCGAGCCCTCGGAAGGACCCCCTCTTGGCCGCCTCGCGCAACGCCTCGACTGCCATCTCGACCAACGGCGCATCCACTGCACCGAAGCGTATTTCTTTCGCGAAGATCCGTGAGCCCCTGGAGGTGCCGAACCTCCTGGCCCTCCAGACCGAGAGCTTTGACTGGCTGCTCGGCAATGAAGCATGGAAGACCCGGGTCGAAACCGCCCTCGACTCCGGGCAGGACGTCCCCACCAAGTCCGGCCTCGAGGAGATCTTCGAGGAGATCTCCCCGATCGAGGACTTCAGCGGGTCGATGTCGCTGACGTTCCGCGACCACCGCTTCGAGCCGCCGAAGAACTCGATCGACGAGTGCAAGGAGCGCGACTTCACGTTCGCCGCCCCGCTCTTCGTCACGGCGGAGTTCACCAACAACGAGACCGGCGAGATCAAGAGCCAGACCGTCTTCATGGGCGACTTCCCGCTCATGACGAACAAGGGCACCTTCATCATCAACGGCACCGAGCGTGTCGTGGTGTCCCAGCTGGTCCGCTCGCCCGGCGTCTACTTCGACAAGCAGATCGACAAGACCTCCGACAAGGACGTCTTCAACGCCAAGGTCATCCCGTCCCGTGGCGCCTGGCTGGAGCTGGAGGTCGACAAGCGCGACACCGTCGGTGTCCGCATCGACCGCAAGCGCAAGCAGTCCGTCACGGTGCTGCTGAAGGCCCTCGGCTGGACGACCGACCAGATCCTGGAGGAGTTCGGCGAGTACGAGTCGATGCGCACCACCCTGGAGAAGGACCACACCCAGGGCCAGGACGACGCGCTCCTCGACATCTACCGCAAGCTCCGCCCGGGCGAGCCGCCGACGCGCGAGGCCGCCCAGACGCTGCTGGAGAACCTCTACTTCAACCCCAAGCGCTACGACCTGGCGAAGGTCGGCCGCTACAAGGTGAACAAGAAGCTCGGCGTCGAGCAGCCGCTCGACTCCAGCGTGCTCACCGTCGACGACGTCATCGCCACCATCAAGTACCTGGTGAAGCTGCACGCCGGCGAGACGGAGATGCCGGGTGCCGAGGGCCGCGAGATCGTCGTCGAGGCCGACGACATCGACCACTTCGGCAACCGCCGCATCCGCAACGTCGGCGAGCTGATCCAGAACCAGGTCCGCACGGGTCTCGCCCGTATGGAGCGCGTCGTGCGCGAGCGCATGACGACCCAGGACGTCGAGGCGATCACCCCGCAGACGCTGATCAACATCCGGCCGGTCGTCGCCTCCATCAAGGAGTTCTTCGGCACCAGCCAGCTGTCCCAGTTCATGGACCAGACCAACCCGGTCTCGGGCCTGACCCACAAGCGCCGCCTCAACGCGCTGGGCCCGGGCGGTCTCTCCCGCGAGCGGGCCGGCTTCGAGGTGCGCGACGTCCACCCGTCGCACTACGGCCGCATGTGCCCGATCGAGACGCCGGAAGGCCCGAACATCGGCCTGATCGGCTCGCTCGCCTCCTACGGCCGGATCAACCCGTTCGGCTTCATCGAGACCCCGTACCGCAAGGTCGTCGAGGGCCAGGTCACCGACGAGGTGCACTACCTGACCGCCGACGAGGAGGACCGGTTCATCGTCGCGCAGGCCAACGCGACGCTCACCGAGGACAACCGGTTCGCCGACGACCGCGTGCTGGTCCGCCGCCGCGGCGGCGAGGTCGACCTCGTCCCCGGCACCGACGTCAACTACATGGACGTCTCGCCGCGCCAGATGGTCTCCGTCGCCACGGCGATGATTCCGTTCCTGGAGCACGACGACGCCAACCGCGCCCTGATGGGCGCGAACATGATGCGCCAGGCCGTGCCGCTGCTGAAGGCGGAGTCCCCGCTGGTGGGCACCGGCATGGAGTACCGCGCCGCCGTCGACGCGGCCGACGTGGTCGCCGCCGAGAAGCCCGGTGTCGTCCAGGAGGTGTCGGCCGACTACGTCACCGTCGCCAACGACGACGCCACCTACACCACCTACCGGATCGCCAAGTTCCAGCGCTCCAACCAGGGCACCTCGTTCAACCAGAAGGTCCTGGTGGACGAGGGCAGCCGGGTGGTCGCCGGCCAGGTGCTGGCCGACGGCCCCTCCACCGACGAGGGCGAGATGGCCCTCGGCAAGAACCTGCTCGTCGCGTTCATGCCGTGGGAGGGCTACAACTACGAGGACGCGATCATCCTCTCCCAGCGCCTGGTGCAGGACGACGTCCTCTCCTCGATCCACATCGAGGAGCACGAGGTCGACGCCCGCGACACCAAGCTGGGCCCGGAGGAGATCACCCGGGACATCCCGAACGTCTCCGAGGAGGTCCTCGCCGACCTCGACGAGCGCGGGATCATCCGGATCGGCGCCGAGGTCGGCACCGGCGACATCCTGGTCGGCAAGGTCACGCCCAAGGGCGAGACGGAGCTGACCCCGGAGGAGCGCCTGCTGCGCGCCATCTTCGGCGAGAAGGCCCGCGAGGTCCGCGACACCTCCCTGAAGGTGCCGCACGGCGAAGAGGGCAAGGTCATCGGCGTCCGCGTCTTCGACCGCGAGGAGGGCGACGAGCTTCCCCCGGGTGTCAACCAGCTGGTGCGCGTCTACGTCGCGCAGAAGCGGAAGATCACCGACGGTGACAAGCTCGCCGGCCGCCACGGCAACAAGGGCGTCATCTCCAAGATCCTCCCGGTCGAGGACATGCCGTTCCTGCAGGACGGCACCCCGGTCGACATCGTCCTGAACCCGCTCGGTGTCCCGTCCCGCATGAACCCGGGCCAGGTCATGGAGCTGCACCTCGGCTGGCTGGCCAAGGCCGGCTGGCACGTCGAGGGCACGGACGAGGAGTGGCAGGCCCGTCTCCACGAGATCGGCGTCGCCCACTCCGACCCCGACACCAACGTCGCCACCCCCGTCTTCGACGGCGCGCGCGAGGACGAGCTGGCCGGCCTGCTGTCCAGCACCATCCCCAACCGCGACGGCGACCGGATGATGCAGCCCACCGGCAAGGCCCGGCTCTTCGACGGCCGCTCCGGCGAGCCGTTCCCGGACCCGATCTCGGTCGGCTACATGTACATCCTGAAGCTGCACCACCTGGTCGACGACAAGCTCCACGCCCGCTCCACCGGCCCGTACTCGATGATCACCCAGCAGCCGCTGGGCGGTAAGGCGCAGTTCGGCGGCCAGCGCTTCGGCGAGATGGAGGTCTGGGCGCTGGAGGCCTACGGCGCCGCCTACGCGCTGCAGGAGCTGCTCACCATCAAGTCCGACGACGTGACCGGCCGCGTGAAGGTCTACGAGGCCATCGTCAAGGGCGAGAACATCCCGGAGCCCGGCATCCCGGAGTCCTTCAAGGTGCTCATCAAGGAGATGCAGTCGCTGTGCCTCAACGTGGAGGTGCTGTCGTCCGACGGCATGTCCATCGAGATGCGCGACACCGACGAGGACGTCTTCCGCGCCGCGGAAGAGCTGGGTATCGACCTGTCCCGGCGCGAGCCGAGCAGCGTCGAAGAGGTCTGACGGGTCGGTAGGCCGGTCCGCCTCCCCACCCCGGGAGGCGGTCCGGCCGACCACCCCCTCCGACCCTGATCAGACCATCAGACACGACCCTGAGAGGGATTGACGAGAGTGCTCGACGTCAACTTCTTCGACGAGCTGCGGATCGGCCTGGCCACCGCTGACAACATTCGCCAGTGGTCCCACGGCGAGGTCAAGAAGCCCGAGACCATCAACTACCGCACCCTCAAGCCCGAGAAGGACGGCCTCTTCTGCGAGAAGATCTTCGGTCCGACTCGCGACTGGGAGTGCTACTGCGGCAAGTACAAGCGCGTCCGCTTCAAGGGCATCATCTGCGAGCGCTGCGGCGTCGAGGTCACTCGCGCCAAGGTGCGCCGTGAGCGGATGGGCCACATCGAGCTGGCCGCGCCCGTCACGCACATCTGGTACTTCAAGGGCGTTCCGTCGCGGCTGGGCTACCTGCTCGACCTCGCCCCCAAGGACCTCGAGAAGGTCATCTACTTCGCCGCCTACATGATCACGTGGGTGGACGACGAGCGCCGCCAGCGCGACCTGCCCTCCCTGGAGGCCCAGGTCTCCGTCGAGCGCCAGCAGGTCGAGCAGCGCCGCGACTCCGACCTGGAGGCCCGGCAGAAGAAGCTGGAGACCGACCTGGCCGCCCTCGAGGCCGAGGGTGCCAAGGCCGACCAGCGCCGCAAGGTGCGCGACGGCGCCGAGCGCGAGATGAAGCAGCTCCGCGACCGCGCCCAGCGCGAGCTCGACCGCCTCGACGAGGTGTGGAGCCGCTTCAAGTCCCTCAAGGTCCAGGACCTCGAGGGCGACGAGCTGCTCTACCGCGAGCTGCGCGACCGCTTCGGCACCTACTTCTCCGGGGCCATGGGCGCCGCGGCGCTGCAGAAGCGCCTGGAGTCCTTCGACCTCGACGAGGAGGCCGAGAAGCTCCGCGAGATCATCCGCACCGGCAAGGGCCAGAAGAAGACCCGCGCCCTGA
Organism: Mangrovactinospora gilvigrisea; assembly: GCF_001879105.1. Lineage (GTDB taxonomy): Bacteria > Actinomycetota > Actinomycetes > Streptomycetales > Streptomycetaceae > Mangrovactinospora > Mangrovactinospora gilvigrisea. The sequence continues at coordinate 21,031 of NZ_MLCF01000004.1, forward strand.
AGCGGCTGAAGGTCGTCTCCGCGTTCCTGCAGACCCGCAACAGCCCGACCGGCATGGTGCTGGACTGCGTCCCGGTGATCCCGCCGGACCTGCGTCCGATGGTGCAGCTGGACGGCGGCCGCTTCGCGACCTCCGACCTGAACGACCTGTACCGCCGCGTCATCAACCGCAACAACCGCCTGAAGCGGCTTCTCGACCTCGGCGCGCCCGAGATCATCGTGAACAACGAGAAGCGCATGCTCCAGGAGGCCGTGGACGCGCTCTTCGACAACGGCCGGCGCGGCCGTCCGGTCACCGGGCCGGGCAACCGCCCGCTGAAGTCGCTGTCCGACATGCTCAAGGGCAAGCAGGGCCGGTTCCGCCAGAACCTGCTCGGCAAGCGCGTCGACTACTCGGCCCGTTCGGTCATCGTGGTCGGCCCGCAGCTGAAGCTGCACCAGTGCGGCATCCCCAAGGGCATGGCCCTGGAGCTGTTCAAGCCGTTCGTGATGAAGCGCCTGGTGGATCTCAACCACGCGCAGAACATCAAGTCGGCCAAGCGCATGGTGGAGCGGTCCCGCCCCGTGGTGTGGGATGTCCTCGAAGAGGTCATCGCCGAGCACCCGGTGCTGCTGAACCGCGCCCCCACGCTGCACCGCCTGGGCATCCAGGCCTTCGAGCCGCAGCTGGTCGAGGGCAAGGCCATCCAGATCCACCCGCTCGTCTGCACCGCCTTCAACGCGGACTTCGACGGCGACCAGATGGCCGTGCACCTGCCGCTGTCCGCGGAGGCCCAGGCCGAGGCCCGCATCCTGATGCTGTCCTCGAACAACATCCTGAAGCCGGCGGACGGCCGTCCGGTCACCATGCCCACCCAGGACATGGTGCTGGGGCTGTACTTCCTCACCATGGACCGGGACGAGCGCAACGGCGAGGGCCGCGCGTTCACCTCCGTCGCCGAGGCCCAGATGGCCTTCGACGCCGGCGGGCTCGACCTCCAGGCCCACATCGACCTCCGGCTGCCGGCGGGCACCGTCCCGCCGCGCGGCTTCGAGACCCCGGTCGACGAGGACGGCAACCCGACATGGCAGCCCGGTGAGGTGCTGCGGCTCAACACCACGCTGGGCCGCGCGCTCTTCAACGAGCTCCTGCCGGACGACTACCCGTTCATGGACCAGGAGATCGGCAAGAAGCAGCTCTCGCAGATCGTCAACGACCTGGCCGAGCGGTACCCCAAGGTCATGGTCGCGGCGACGCTGGACAACCTGAAGGCGGCCGGCTACCACTGGGCGACCCGCTCCGGCGTCACCATCGCGGTGTCGGACATCGTGGCGCCCGGCGAGAAGCCGGAGATCATCGCCGGCTACGAGGCCCAGGACGCCAAGGTCCAGAAGCAGTACGAGCGCGGTCTCATCACGCACGACGAGCGGTCCCAGGAGCTCATCGCCATCTGGACCAAGGCGACCAGCGAGGTCACCGAGGCCATGGAGAAGAACTTCCCCAAGACCAACCCGATCGCGATGATGGTGGGCTCGGGTGCCCGAGGCAACATGATGCAGATGCGTCAGATCGCCGGTATCCGAGGCCTGGTGTCCAACGCCAAGAACGAGACCATCCCGCGGCCGATCAAGTCGTCGCTGCGCGAGGGCCTCTCCGTGCTGGAGTACTTCATCGCCACGCACGGCGCCCGCAAGGGTCTGGCGGACACGGCTCTGCGTACCGCCGACTCCGGCTACCTGACGCGTCGTCTGGTCGACGTCTCGCAGGACGTGATCATCCGCGAGGAGGACTGCGGCACCGAGCGCGGCCTGCTCCTGAAGATCGCCGACAAGGGCGCCGACGGCCGCCTCGTCAAGGACGAGAACGTCGAGACGGCCGTGTACGCGCGCTGCCTCGCCGAGGACGTCGTGGTGGACGGCAAGGTCATCGCCCCCGCCAACGTCGACCTGGGCGACGTCCTGATGGACGAGCTGGTGGCCGCAGGCGTCGCCGAGGTGAAGGTCCGCTCCGTGCTGACCTGCGACTCGGCCGTCGGCACCTGCGCCCGCTGCTACGGCCGCTCGCTGGCCACCGGCAAGCTGGTGGACATCGGCGAGGCCGTCGGCATCATCGCGGCCCAGTCCATCGGTGAGCCCGGCACCCAGCTGACGATGCGTACCTTCCACACCGGTGGTGTGGCCGGTGACGACATCACGCAGGGTCTGCCCCGTGTCGTCGAGCTCTTCGAGGCGCGCACCCCCAAGGGTGTCGCCCCGATCAGCGAGGCGGCCGGCCGGGTCCGCATCGAGGAGACCGAGAAGACCCGCAAGGTCGTCGTCACCCCCGACGACGGCTCGGACGAGATCGCCTACCCGGTCTCCAAGCGCGGCCGTCTGCTCGTCGGCGAGGGCGACCACGTCGAGGTCGGCGAGAAGCTGCTCGTCGGCGCCACCAACCCGCACGACGTGCTGCGCATCCTCGGCCAGCGGGCCGTCCAGGTCCACCTGGTCGACGAGGTGCAGAACGTCTACCGGAACCAGGGCGTGTCGATCCACGACAAGCACATCGAGATCATCGTCCGGCAGATGCTCCGCCGGGTGACGATCATCGAGTCGGGCGACGCCGAGCTGCTCCCGGGCGAGCTGGTGGAGCGCACCCGCTTCGTCGCCGAGAACCAGCGTGTGGCCACGCAGGGCGGGCACCCGGCCTCCGGCCGCCCGCAGCTGATGGGTATCACCAAGGCGTCGCTGGCGACCGACTCCTGGCTCTCCGCGGCCTCCTTCCAGGAGACCACCCGGGTGCTCACCGAGGCGGCGATCCACGCCAAGTCGGACCCGCTGCTGGGCCTCAAGGAGAACGTCATCATCGGCAAGCTGATCCCGGCCGGCACCGGTCTTCCCCGGTACCGCAACATCCGGGTGGAGCCCACCGAGGAGGCGAAGGCCGCGATGTACTCGACCGTCGGCTACGACGACATCGGGTACTCGCCGTTCGGCTCCGGCTCCGGCCAGGCCGTCCCGCTGGAGGACTTCGACTACGGCCCCTACAACGGCTGACGAACCCCCGGCGCCGCGGGCCCGGTTCCCCTTCCGGGGAACCGGGCCCGTCCCGTTTTCGTCCATCAGAGAACAGCTGTCTGCGCAGGGGAGAGCCCGGGTAGCTCCAGTTCGGCCCACTGATCGCCGAACTCGACTCCCACTCGGGGCGAAAGTCCTGCAATATGGATGACGAACTCTTCTGGGCTGTACCGGACGAGGAGGTGGCGGGGTGCCTGTCGAACCGTGGCGCGGTGGCGCGCGACCGGAGTATGGGCCGCAGCCCTGGCAACAGGGCGGTGGCGTGCAGCCGTGGCAGTACGGGATGCGGGCCGCACAGGCCGATCGCGACCGCACGCTGGACCTCCTCAGAGCGGCGTACGGCGAGGGCCGGCTCGACGAGGCCGAGCACCAGCAGCGCACCGAGATGGTGCTGCGCGCGAAGACCTACGGCGAGCTCTCGCAGTTGGTCGCGGATTTGCCGCAGGGCCCGATGGGGATGCCGCCCATGCAGGCGGCGCCGACCCTGGGGCCGACGCAGGCGGTGCCGGGCACCTTCCGCCCGCTGCCGCCGCCGGCGAAGACCAACAGCATGGCGGTGGGCTCGCTGATCTGCGGGCTGGTCCAGCCGTTCACCTTCGGTGCCTCGGCGATCCCGGCCATCATCCTGGGCCACGCGTCCAAGTCGCAGATCCGCACCTCCGGCGAGGAGGGCGACGGCATGGCCACCGCCGGCCTCGTGCTGGGCTGGCTGGGCGTGGCGTTCTGGCTGATGGTGGCGTTCTTCGCGCTCGTCGTTCCGGGCTAACGCGTCGTCGAAATCCAATCATTTTGACCCGCGGGGCTTCGCTGGGTACCCTCTGTCTTTGTGCCTGGGGTGTCCCCGGGTCTTCTGTGTGTGCGAAAGCGGCTGGACCGGTCGAGCCACTCGACCTCGCCGTTGGAAGCACGTCATGGGAAACCGCATCGGACGGCTGCGTCAAAGATGGCGCGGCTGCCGCCGCAGCGCCCTGGTCGGCGCGACACTCCCGACCGCGTGGGCCGAAGCCAGGCGGAACGCACCAGGTTAGCTTCATCAGACGTGGCACGAGGAATACGGAGACGCGAGTGCCTACCATCCAGCAGCTGGTCCGCAAGGGCCGGCAGGACAAGGTCGACAAGAAGAGCACACCGGCGCTGAAGGGAAGCCCGCAGCGTCGGGGTACCTGCACCCGCGTCTACACGACGACGCCGAAGAAGCCGAACTCGGCTCTGCGGAAGGTCGCCCGTGTGAAGCTCACCTCGGGTATCGAGGTCACCGCCTACATCCCGGGCGAGGGCCACAACCTGCAGGAGCACTCCATCGTGCTGGTCCGCGGCGGTCGTGTGAAGGACCTGCCGGGTGTTCGCTACAAGATCATCCGTGGTTCGCTCGACACCCAGGGTGTCAAGAACCGCAAGCAGGCCCGCAGCCGCTACGGCGCCAAGAAGGAGAAGTAAGCATGCCTCGCAAGGGTCCTGCCCCGAAGCGCCCGGTCATCGTCGACCCGGTCTACAACTCCCCGCTCGTCACCTCGCTGGTGAACAAGGTGCTGCTGAACGGCAAGCGCTCCACCGCCGAGCGGATCGTGTACAACGCCCTGGAGGGCTGCCGCGAGAAGTCCGGCACCGACCCGGTGGTGACGCTCAAGCGCGCCCTGGAGAACGTGAAGCCGACCCTCGAGGTCAAGTCCCGCCGCGTCGGCGGTGCCACGTACCAGGTGCCGATCGAGGTCCGTCCGGGCCGCGCCACCACCCTGGCGCTGCGCTGGCTGGTCGGCTACTCGCGCGCCCGCCGCGAGAAGACCATGACCGAGCGCCTCATGAACGAGATCCTCGACGCCAGCAACGGCCTGGGTGCCGCTGTGAAGCGCCGCGAGGACACGCACAAGATGGCCGAGTCCAACAAGGCCTTCGCGCACTACCGCTGGTAGTCCCCCCGCAACGACGAGAACCGAGAGAAGACTGAGCCATATGGCCACCACTTCGCTTGACCTGGCCAAGGTCCGCAACATCGGGATCATGGCCCACATCGACGCGGGCAAGACGACCACCACCGAGCGGATCCTGTTCTACACCGGCGTCAGCTACAAGATCGGTGAGGTCCACGACGGCGCCGCCACGATGGACTGGATGGAGCAGGAGCAGGAGCGCGGCATCACCATCACGTCCGCCGCGACGACCTGCCACTGGCCGCTGAACAACGACGACTACACCATCAACATCATCGACACCCCGGGCCACGTCGACTTCACCGTCGAGGTGGAGCGTTCGCTGCGCGTCCTCGACGGTGCCGTCACGGTGTTCGACGGTGTCGCCGGCGTCGAGCCGCAGTCCGAGACGGTGTGGCGTCAGGCCGACCGCTACAACGTGCCGCGCATCTGCTTCGTCAACAAGCTGGACCGCGTGGGTGCCGAGTTCCACCGCTGCGTCGACATGATCGTCGACCGGCTGGGCGCCACCCCGCTGGTGATGCAGCTGCCGATCGGCGCCGAGGCGGACTTCAAGGGCGTCGTCGACCTGGTGAAGATGAAGGCCCTGGTGTGGTCCGACGACACCAAGCTCGGCGAGATGTACGAGACCGTCGAGATCCCGGACACCCACGCCGAGGCCGCCCAGGAGTGGCACGACAAGCTCATCGAGACGGTCTCCGAGGCCGACGAGGAGCTCATGGAGCTGTACCTCGAGGGCCAGGAGCCCACCGAGGAGCAGCTGTACGCGGGTATCCGCCGTGCCACCATCGCCGGCAACCTGACCCCCGTGTTCTGCGGCACCGCGTTCAAGAACAAGGGCGTCCAGCCCCTGCTCGACGCCGTGGTCCGCTACCTCCCGTCCCCCACGGACGTCGAGGGCGTCACCGGCCACAAGGTCGGCGACGAGGACACCGAGATCTTCCGCAAGGCGTCCGTGGACGAGCCGATGTCGGCTCTGGCGTTCAAGATCGCGAGCGACCCGCACCTCGGCAAGCTCACGTTCATCCGCGTCTACTCCGGCACGCTCAACGCGGGCACCGCGGTCCTCAACTCCGTCAAGGGGAAGAAGGAGCGCATCGGCAAGATCTACCGGATGCACGCGAACAAGCGTGAGGAGATCCCGAGCGTGGGTGCCGGCGACATCGTCGCCGTCATGGGTCTGAAGGACACCACGACCGGAGAGACCCTCAGCGACGCCGCGAACCCGGTGATCCTGGAGTCGATGAACTTCCCGGCCCCGGTCATCCAGGTCGCCATCGAGCCCAAGTCGAAGGGCGACCAGGAGAAGCTGGGCACCGCGATCCAGCGCCTGGCCGAGGAGGACCCGTCCTTCCAGGTCCACACGGACGAGGAGACCGGGCAGACCATCATCGCCGGCATGGGCGAGCTTCACCTCGACGTCCTGGTCGACCGCATGAAGCGGGAGTTCAAGGTCGAGGCGAACGTCGGCAAGCCGCAGGTGGCCTACCGCGAGACCATCCGCAAGGCGGTCGAGCGGATCGACTACACGCACAAGAAGCAGACTGGTGGTTCCGGCCAGTTCGCCAAGGTGCAGATCGCGATCGAGCCCCTCGAGGGCGACGGTTACGAATTCGAGAACAAGGTCACCGGTGGCCGCATCCCGCGGGAGTACATCCCGTCCGTGGACGCGGGCTGCCAGGAGGCCATGGAGTTCGGCGTGCTGGCCGGCTACCCGCTGACCGGCGTGAAGGTGACGCTGCTCGACGGCGCCTACCACGACGTCGACTCGTCCGAGCTCGCCTTCAAGATCGCCGGTTCCATGGCGTTCAAGGAGGGTGCCCGGAAGGCCAGCCCGGCTCTGCTCGAGCCGATGATGGCGGTCGAGGTGACGACGCCCGAGGACTACATGGGCGACGTCATCGGCGACATCAACTCCCGCCGTGGCCAGGTGCAGGCCATGGAGGAGCGCAGCGGCGCCCGGGTCGTCAAGGCCCTGGTTCCGCTCTCGGAGATGTTCGGCTACGTCGGCGACCTGCGCAGCAAGACCTCGGGACGGGCCAGCTACTCCATGCAGTTCGACTCCTACGCCGAGGTTCCGCGGAACGTCGCGGAGGAGATCATCGCGAAGGCCAAGGGCGAGTGATCGGCGCCCCGACCGGGTCCTCCCGGTCGGGGCACCCCTCCCGACCCCGTAGCCTGTAAAGCGGCATTCCTGGCAAACGGCGCGTATTCCGCGCGGCGCGAGCCGGGGGTGCCGGCCCCCACCCCGTTCTGACCAACTGTCGTCGTACGGCGCAGAAGAACCAGTCCACAGGAGGACCCCAGTGGCGAAGGCGAAGTTCGAGCGGACTAAGCCGCACGTCAACATCGGCACCATCGGTCACGTCGACCACGGTAAGACGACGCTGACCGCGGCGATCACCAAGGTGCTGCACGACGCGTACCCGGACCTGAACCCCTTCACGCCGTTCGACGAGATCGACAAGGCGCCGGAGGAGAAGCAGCGCGGCATCACGATCTCGATCGCGCATGTCGAGTACCAGACGGAGAACCGTCACTACGCGCACGTCGACTGCCCCGGTCACGCCGACTACATCAAGAACATGATCACCGGTGCCGCCCAGATGGACGGCGCGATCCTGGTGGTCGCGGCGACCGACGGCCCGATGCCGCAGACCAAGGAGCACGTGCTCCTGGCCCGCCAGTCCGGCGTGCCGTACATCGTGGTGGCCCTGAACAAGGCCGACATGGTGGACGACGAGGAGATCCTGGAGCTCGTCGAGCTCGAGGTGCGTGAGCTCCTCTCCGAGTACGAGTTCCCGGGCGACGACGCTCCGGTCGTCAAGATCTCCGCGCTGAAGGCGCTGGAGGGCGACGCCGAGTGGGGCAAGACCGTTCTCGACCTCATGAAGGCCGTCGACGAGACCGTTCCGACCCCGGAGCGCGACGTCGACAAGCCCTTCCTGATGCCGATCGAGGACGTCTTCACCATCACCGGTCGCGGTACGGTCGTCACCGGCCGTATCGAGCGCGGTGTGCTGAAGGTCAACGAGACCGTCGACATCGTCGGTATCAAGGAAGAGAAGACCACGACCACGGTCACGGGCATCGAGATGTTCCGGAAGCTGCTGGACGAGGGTCAGGCCGGTGAGAACGTCGGTCTGCTGCTTCGCGGTATCAAGCGCGAGGACGTGGAGCGCGGCCAGGTCGTCATCAAGCCGGGTTCGGTCACGCCGCACAACGACTTCGAGGCGTCCGTCTACATCCTGTCCAAGGACGAGGGTGGCCGTCACACGCCGTTCTTCAACAACTACCGTCCCCAGTTCTACTTCCGGACGACGGACGTGACCGGCGTGGTGACCCTCCCCGAGGGCACCGAGATGGTCATGCCGGGCGACAACACCAACATGACGGTCGCGCTGATCCAGCCGGTCGCCATGGAGGAGGGCCTGCGGTTCACCGTCCGCGAGGGCGGCCGCACCGTGGGCGCCGGCCAGGTCACCAAGATCCTCAAGTGACCTTGCGCGCCTAGCGCTTCAGAAGGGGTCCGCGGGTCCGCCCGCGGGCCCCTTCGGCGTTGCACGATCCCCCGATTGGCCAGGGGGGTGCCCGATATGGCACACTAACCAGGTTGCTCGGTTGAGCACCGATGTTGCGTGCCTCCCGTCGGGAGGGTCGGGAGCTAGTCCCGCAGTACTCGTCGTCCCCGCGCGGGGCGGAAGTACGGGAATCTCCCGGTGGAGCGCGAGCCGGTGCCTACCAGGCGCCCGGCGGGTGTCGATCCCGTCCGGTTCTCGCGGTTCGTCGATCGCACACCCCCTGCGGGGATTCTCCGTGTCCGGAGAGTTTTCCGGAAGGTTCGCGACACACCCGACCGCGTGGGTCGGAGAGGAGCGACGCTCCCCCCTCCGGGACCAGAGCGTTCACAAGAGACAGGACTACGAAGTAGCCATGGCGGGACAGAAGATCCGCATCAGGCTCAAGGCCTACGACCACGAGGTCATCGACTCCTCGGCGAAGAAGATCGTCGAGACGGTGACTCGTACGGGTGCGCAGGTCGCAGGCCCGGTGCCGCTGCCGACCGAGAAGAACGTGTACTGCGTCATCAAGTCCCCGCACAAGTACAAGGACTCGCGGGAGCACTTCGAGATGCGCACGCACAAGCGCCTCATTGACATCCTCGACCCCACGCCGAAGACCGTCGACTCGCTGATGCGGCTCGACCTCCCGGCCGGTGTCGACATCGAGATCAAGCTCTGAGGGCACGTCAGATGGCTAAGCAGATGAAGGGCGTCCTGGGCGAGAAGCTCGGCATGACCCAGGTCTGGGACGAGAACAACCGGATCGTTCCGGTGACCGTCGTCAAGGCCGGGCCCTGCGTCGTGACCCAGGTCCGCACCAACGACAGGGACGGCTACAGCGCCGTCCAGATCGCGTTCGGCGAGATCGACCCGCGCAAGGTGAACCAGCCCATGAAGGGCCACTTCGCCAAGGCCGACGTCACCCCGCGCCGCCACCTCGTGGAGCTGCGCACCGACGACGCCTCCGAGTACACCCTGGGCCAGGAAGTCACGGCCGAGGTGTTCGAGAGCGGCGTCAAGGTCGACGTGACCGGCAAGAGCAAGGGCAAGGGCTTCGCCGGCGTCATGAAGCGCCACGGCTTCGGCGGTCTCGGCGCCTCGCACGGCACCCAGGCCAAGCACCGCTCGCCCGGTTCCATCGGCGGATGCGCGACCCCCGGTCGCGTCTTCAAGGGCCTTCGCATGGCCGGCCGCATGGGCGGGGAGCGCGTCACCACCCAGAACCTGACCGTCCACGCGGTCGACGCGGAGAAGGGGCTGCTCCTCATCAAGGGCTCCGTTCCCGGGCCGAACGGTGGGCTGGTCCTGGTCCGCAGCGCCGCGAAGGGGGCCTGAAGGACATGAGCAGCATTGACGTTCTCTCGCCCGCCGGCGAGAAGTCCGGGACCGTCGAGCTCCCGGCCGAGATCTTCGACGCCAAGGTCAGCATCCCGCTGATCCACCAGGTCGTCGTCGCCCAGCTGGCCGCGGCCCGCCAGGGCACCCACAAGACGAAGACCCGCGGCGAGGTCCGAGGCGGCGGCAAGAAGCCGTACCGCCAGAAGGGCACCGGCCGCGCCCGCCAGGGCTCCGTCCGCGCCCCGCAGTTCGCCGGCGGTGGCGTCGTGCACGGCCCCCAGCCGCGCGACTACTCGCAGCGGACGCCCAAGAAGATGAAGGCCGCCGCGCTCCGCGGTGCCCTCACCGACCGGGCCCGCAACGACCGCATCCACGTGGTCACCGGCCTGCTGGAGGGCGACGCGCCCTCGACGAAGGCCGCGAAGTCCCTGCTGAAGAAGATCAGCGAGCGCAAGCACGTGCTGCTGGTCATCGAGCGGGACGACGAGCTGGCGACGCTGTCCGCGCGCAACCTCCCCGAGGTGCACGTGCTGGACGCCGGTCAGCTGAACACCTACGACGTGCTCGTCTCGGACGACGTCGTCTTCACCAAGGACGCGTTCGAGCGGTTCATCGCCGGCCCCGCCACGGGCAAGAGCGCGACCGCTACCGCTCGTTCCGGCGAGCTCGAGGCCGAAGGGAGCGCGGCATGAGCGAGTCCGCCGCGACCGCGGTGACCAGCAAGACGTTCACCGACCCGCGTGACGTGCTGCTCAAGCCGGTCATCTCCGAGAAGAGCTACGCGCTGATCGACGAGGGCAAGTACACCTTCCTCGTGGACACGCGCGCCAACAAGACCCAGGTGAGGCAGGCCGTCGAGGCCGTCTTCGGGGTCAAGGTGGCAGGCGTCAACACGATCAACCGGCAGGGCAAGCGCAAGCGCACCCGCACCGGCTACGGCAAGCGCAAGGACACCAAGCGCGCCATCGTGACGCTGGCTCCCGGCGAGACCATCGACATCTTCGGCGGTGCGACCTCCTGACGGAGGACGCTCCCGTCGATACGGACGAGGACTGAAAAAAGCCATGGGCATCCGCAAGTACAAGCCGACGACCCCGGGCCGTCGTGGTTCCAGCGTCGCCGACTTCGTCGAGATCACGCGGTCCGAGCCGGAGAAGTCGCTGGTCCGCCCCCTGCACAGCAAGGGCGGTCGCAACAACCACGGCCGTGTGACGGCTCGCCACCAGGGTGGCGGCCACAAGCGCGCTTACCGGGTGATCGACTTCCGTCGTCACGACAAGGACGGCGTGCCGGCGAAGGTCGCGCACATCGAGTACGACCCCAACCGCACCTCGCGCATCGCGCTCCTGCACTACGCGGACGGCGAGAAGCGCTACATCCTGGCTCCGGCCGGCCTCAAGCAGGGCGACCGGGTCGAGAACGGCCCCAGCGCCGACATCAAGCCGGGCAACAGCCTCCAGCTGCGGCACATGCCGATCGGTACGGTCATCCACGCCATCGAGCTCCGGCCCGGTGGCGGCGCGAAGATCGCCCGCTCGGCCGGCGCCGGTGTGCAGCTGCTGGCCCGTGAGGGCCAGTACGCGCACCTGCGCATGCCGTCCGGTGAGATCCGGCTGGTCGACGTCCGCTGCCGCGCCACTGTGGGCGAGGTCGGCAACGCCGAGCAGTCGAACATCAACTGGGGCAAGGCCGGCCGCATGCGCTGGAAGGGCAAGCGCCCGACCGTTCGTGGTGTGGTCATGAACCCGATCGACCACCCGCACGGTGGTGGCGAGGGCCGCACCTCCGGTGGCCGCCACCCGGTGAGCCCCTGGGGCAAGCCCGAGGGCCGGACGCGCAAGCCTAAGAAGGCGAGCAGCAAGTACATCGTCCGCCGCCGCAAGACGAACAAGAAGCGCTAGGAGCAGGCGATGCCGCGCAGTCTCAAGAAGGGGCCCTTCGTCGACGACCACCTGATCAAGAAGGTGGACACGCAGAACGACGCAGGCACCAAGAACGTCATCAAGACCTGGTCCCGCCGCTCCATGATCGTCCCGGCGATGCTGGGCCACACCCTCGCGGTGCACGACGGCCGGAAGCACATCCCGGTGTTCGTCACCGAGTCGATGGTCGGCCACAAGCTCGGCGAGTTCGCGCCGACCCGCACCTTCCGTGGGCACGACAAGGACGACCGCAAGTCGCGTCGCCGCTGACGGGCCGGAAGGTAAACGACTGAGATGAGCAAGGGAACAGCGATGGAAGCCAAGGCGCGGGCGCGGTACATCCGCGTCACGCCCATGAAGGCCCGCCGCGTCGTGGACCTGATTCGTGGCATGTCGGCCACCGAGGCGCAGGCTGTCCTGCGGTTCGCGCCGCAGGCCGCGAGCGAGACGGTCGGCAAGGTGCTGGACGCCGCGATTGCCAACGCCGGGCACAACTACAACATGGGCAACGCCGACGCTCTCTTTGTGAGCGAGGCGTATGTCGACGAGGGCCCGACCCTGAAGCGGATCCGTCCGCGCGCCCAGGGCCGTGCCTACCGCATCAACAAGCGGACGAGCCACATCACCATTGTTGTGGCCGAGAAGTCCGATGCTGCCGCTTCGAAGGGGAGGACCCGATAGTGGGGCAGAAGGTCAACCCGCACGGGTTCCGACTTGGCATCACCACGGACTTCAAGTCCCGGTGGTACGCCGACAAGCTGTACAAGGACTACGTCAAGGAAGACGTCGCGATCCGCCGCATGCTGACCAATGGCATGGAGCGGGCCGGCATCTCCAAGGTGGAGATCGAGCGCACCCGTGACCGGGTCCGCGTGGACGTCCACACCGCCCGGCCGGGCATCGTCATCGGCCGCCGCGGCGCCGAGGCCGACCGCATCCGGGGCAACCTGGAGAAGCTGACGGGCAAGCAGATCCAGTTCAACATCCTTGAGGTGAAGAACCCGGAGATCGACGCCCAGCTGGTCGCCCAGGGCGTTGCCGAGCAGCTGTCCTCGCGTGTCGCGTTCCGTCGCGCCATGCGCAAGGCGATGCAGTCGGCCATCAAGGCCGGCGCCAAGGGCATCAAGATCCAGTGCGGCGGCCGCCTCGGCGGCGCCGAGATGTCGCGCTCGGAGTTCTACCGCGAGGGCCGTGTGCCGCTGCACACGCTCCGTGCGAACGTCGAGTACGGCTTCTTCGAGGCCCGCACCACCTTCGGCCGCATCGGCGTGAAGGTGTGGATCTACAAGGGCGACGTGAAGAACCTGCGCGAGGTCCGCGAGGAGAACGCGGCCGCGCGCGCCGGCAACCGCCCGTCCCGTGACGGCGGCCGTGGCGGCCGCGGTGGCGGCGGCGGCGAGCGCGGTGGCCGCGGTGGTCGCGGTGGCGGCGGCGGTCGTCGTCCGCAGCAGGGTGGCAGTGCCGCCGGTGCCGAGGCGAAGGCCCCGGCTGCCGAGGCTGCTGCCGCTCCGGCCGCGGCCGAAACGAGCACCGGATCGGAGGCCTGACCCTCATGCTGATCCCTCGTAGGGTCAAGCACCGCAAGCAGCACCACCCGAAGCGCACCGGCATGGCGAAGGGCGGCACCGAGCTGGCCTTCGGCGAGTACGGCATCCAGGCGCTGACGGCTGCTTATGTGACCAACCGGCAGATCGAGGCCGCGCGTATCGCGATCACCCGGCACATTCGCCGTGGCGGCAAGGTGTGGATCAACATCTACCCGGACCGCCCGCTGACGAAGAAGCCGGCCGAGACCCGCATGGGTTCCGGTAAGGGCTCGCCCGAGTGGTGGGTCGCGAACGTCAAGCCCGGACGGGTGATGTTCGAGCTGTCGTTCCCGAACGAGAAGGTGGCTAAGGAGGCGCTGCTGCGTGCCTCCCACAAGCTTCCGATGAAGTGCCGGATCGTCCGGCGCGAGGCAGGTGAGTCGTGATGGCGGCCGGTACCAAGGCGTCCGAGCTGCGCGAGCTGGGCGACGAGGAGCTCGTGGCCAAGCTGCGTGAGGCCAAGGACGAGCTGTTCAAGCTCCGTTTCCAGGGTGCGACCGGTCAGCTGGAGAACAACAGCCGGCTGAAGGCCGTCCGCAAGGACATCGCCCGCATCTACACCCTGATGCGCGAGCGCGAGCTCGGCATCGTGACGGTGGAGAACGCCTCATGAGCGAGAAGACGGAAATGACTGAGAAGACTGCCGAGCGCGGGCGTCGCAAGGTCCGCGAGGGCCTGGTCGTCGGCGACAAGATGGACAAGACCGTTGTGGTCGCCGTCGAGGACCGGGTCAAGCACGCGCTGTACGGCAAGGTCATCCGCCGGACGAACAAGCTCAAGGCGCACGACGAGCAGAACGCCGCCGGGATCGGCGACCGGGTCCTCCTGATGGAGACCCGTCCGCTGTCCGCGACGAAGCGCTGGCGCGTCGTCGAGATCCTCGAGAAGGCCAAGTAATCAGTTCCGCCAGGCTCGGCGCGGGCCCCTGCTGCAACAGGGGCCGACAGCCGGGAACCAGCGCGACGATCAGGAGATAGACGTGATCCAGCAGGAGTCGCGGCTCAAGGTCGCCGACAACACGGGTGCCAAGGAGATTCTGTGCATCCGCGTTCTCGGCGGCTCGGGCCGGCGCTACGCGGGTATCGGTGACGTCATCGTGGCCACCGTCAAGGACGCGATCCCCGGTGGCAACGTGAAGAAGGGCGACGTCGTGAAGGCGGTCGTCGTGCGGACCGTCAAGGAGCGCCGGCGTGTCGACGGCTCCTACATCCGCTTCGACGAGAACGCCGCCGTCATCCTCAAGAACGACGGTGACCCCCGCGGTACCCGTATCTTCGGCCCGGTGGGCCGTGAGCTGCGCGAGAAGAAGTACATGAAGATCATCTCGCTTGCGCCGGAGGTGCTGTGATGCCGAAGACGCTCAAGGTGAAGAAGGGTGACCTGGTTCAGGTCATCACCGGCAAGGACAAGGGCAAGCAGGGCAAGATCATTCAGGCCTTCCCTGCCGACGACAAGGTCCTGGTCGAGGGTGTCAACCGGGTCAAGAAGCACACCAAGGTCGGTCAGACCGAGCGTGGTGCCAAGACCGGCGGCATCGTCACCACCGAGGCCCCGATCCACGTCAGCAACGTGATGCTGGTCGTGGAGAAGGACGGCAACAAGGTCCCGACGCGGATCGGTTACCGGTTCGACGAGGACGGCAACAAGATCCGGGTCGCCAAGCGGACCGGTGAGGACATCTGATGACTACTGCCACTGAGCCCCAGGCGAAGGTGACTCCCCGTCTGAAGCAGCGGTACCGCGCGGAGATCGCGGGCAAGCTGCTCGAGGAGTTCAAGTACGAGAACGTCATGCAGGTGCCCGGGCTGACCAAGATCGTGGTCAACATGGGTGTGGGCGACGCCGCCCGCGACTCCAAGTTGATCCAGGGCGCCATCACGGACCTGGCCACGATCACCGGTCAGAAGCCGGCCGTGACCAAGGCCCGTAAGTCGATCGCGCAGTTCAAGCTGCGCGAGGGGCAGCCCATCGGCGCCCATGTCACCCTGCGCGGTGACCGGATGTGGGAGTTCCTGGACCGCCTGCTCTCGCTGGCGCTTCCGCGCATCCGCGACTTCCGCGGGCTGTCGCCGAAGCAGTTCGACGGCAAGGGCAACTACACCTTCGGTCTGACCGAGCAGGTCATGTTCCACGAGATCGATCAGGACAAGATCGACCGCGTGCGGGGCATGGACATCACGGTCGTGACCACCGCTGAGAACGACGATGAGGGACGGGCCCTGCTGCGTCTCCTCGGCTTCCCGTTCAAGGAGAACTGACCGTGGCGAAGAAGGCCCTGATCTCTAAGGCCGCCCGCAAGCCGAAGTTCGGTGTGCGCGCGTACACCCGCTGCCAGCGCTGCGGGCGTCCGCACTCCGTGTACCGCAAGTTCGGCCTGTGCCGCGTGTGCCTTCGCCAGATGGCGCACCGGGGCGAGCTGCCGGGCGTGACCAAGAGCTCCTGGTAATTCCAGTAGCCCGCAAGTTGGGTGGCGGAGTGCACCCCTTCCGGTCCACTAGGCTGGAGGGGTTGGGCTCCGCCCCCCATGACCACTACTACGCCGTAGGTCCGGCGGTCAGCCGAGCGCGTTGCGCGCATCGACGAACTGCCAGTGGAAACCGCGGTGAGAGAGGCCGTAGGCCATCATGACCATGACTGACCCGATCGCAGACATGCTTACACGTCTGCGTAACGCCAACTCGGCGTACCACGACACCGTCTCGATGCCGTTCAGCAAGATCAAGTCGCACATCGGCGAGATCCTCCAGCAGGAGGGTTACATCACGGGCTGGAAGGTCGAGGACGCCGAGGTCGGCAAGAACCTCGTCGTCGAGCTGAAGTTCGGCCCGAACCGCGAGCGCTCGATCGCCGGCATCAAGCGGATCTCCAAGCCGGGCCTGCGGGTCTACGCAAAGTCCACCAACCTGCCGAAGGTCCTCGGCGGTCTCGGCGTCGCGATCATCTCGACGTCGCACGGCCTCCTGACCGACAAGCAGGCCGCCAAGAAGGGCGTGGGTGGGGAAGTCCTCGCCTACGTCTGGTAACAACGGGAAACGGAGGTACACGGCATGTCGCGCATCGGTCGGCTGCCCATCCCGGTTCCCGCCGGCGTGGACGTCACCATCGATGGCCGCACGGTCCAGGTGAAGGGCCCCAAGGGATCCCTCGCCCACACCGTCACCGCGCCCATCGACGTCGCGAAGGCTGAGGACGGCACCATCAGCGTGACCCGTCCCAACGACGAGCGTGAGAACCGGGCCCTGCACGGTCTGAACCGCACGCTGGTGGCGAACATGATCACCGGCGTGACCGCGGGATACCGCAAGACGCTCGAAATCAGCGGCGTCGGCTACCGCGTTCTGGCGAAGGGCTCCAACCTGGAGTTCTCGCTGGGCTACAGCCACACGATCACGGTGGAGCCGCCGGAGGGCATCACCTTCCAGGTCGAGACCCCCACCAAGCTCCATGTGGACGGAATCGACAAGCAGCGGGTCGGCGAGGTCGCCGCGAAGATCCGCAAGCTGCGGAAGCCCGACCCGTACAAGGCCAAGGGCGTCAAGTACGAGGGCGAAGTCATCCGCCGCAAGGTCGGAAAGGCTGGTAAGTAGTCATGGCGTTCGGTGTGAAGGTCGGCAAGGGCGACGCCAAGAAGGCGGTCTCCCGCAAGCGCCGGCACATCCGGGTGCGCAAGCGGGTGGCCGGAACGGCTGTGCGTCCCCGCCTGGTGGTTACCCGGTCCAACCGGCACATGGTTGCCCAGGTGATCGACGACGCCAAGGGTCACACCCTGGCGTCGGCGTCCTCGATGGACACGTCCATCCGAGGTGCCGAGGGCACGAAGAGCGACCAGGCCAAGCAGGTCGGGTCGCTGGTGGCGGAGCGGGCGAAGGCCGCGGGCGTCGAGTCCGTTGTCTTCGACCGCGGCGGCAACAAGTACACGGGCCGGGTGGCGGCGGTTGCCGACGCTGCCCGTGAGGCCGGGCTCAAGTTCTGAGCCGGTACGTCGCTAGGAATCCGATTACTCCAGGAAGGTAAGTCCAATGGCTGGACCCCAGCGCCGCGGCAGCGGCGCCGGCGGCGGCGAGCGACGCGACCGGCGGGACCGGCGGGACGGCGGCGCTGCCGCCGAGAAGACCGCTTACGTCGAGCGCGTCGTGAAGATCAACCGTGTCGCCAAGGTCGTCAAGGGTGGCCGTCGCTTCAGCTTCACCGCGCTGGTCGTGGTGGGCGACGGCGAGGGCACCGTCGGCATCGGCTACGGCAAGGCGAAGGAGGTGCCGGCCGCCATCGCCAAGGGTGTTGAGGAGGCCAAGAAGCACTTCTTCAAGGTGCCGCGGATCCAGGGCACCATCCCGCACCCGATCCAGGGCGAGGAGGCTGCGGGCGTCGTCCTGCTGAAGCCTGCTTCCCCCGGTACCGGTGTGATCGCGGGTGGCCCGGTGCGTGCCGTGCTCGAGTGCGCCGGCATCCACGACGTGCTGAGCAAGTCGCTCGGCTCGGACAACCCGATCAACATCGTGCACGCCACGGTGGCGGCGCTGAAGGGCCTCAACCGCCCCGAGGAGATCGCCGCTCGCCGCGGGCTGCCCCTTGAGGACGTCGCTCCCGCCGCCATGCTGCGGGCGCGCGCCGGGGCGGGTGCGTGACGATGTCCAAGCTGAAGATCACTCAGGTCAAGTCCGTGATCGGCGCGAAGCAGAACCACCGCGCCACGCTGCAGACCCTGGGTCTGAAGCGGATCAACGACTCGGTCGTGCGCGAGATTCGGCCGGAGGTCGTCGGCATGGTTCACACCGTGCGGCACCTCGTGACGGTCGAGGAGGTGGACTGACATGGCGGAGCAGAACCCGCTGAAGGTCCACGACCTGCGTCCGGCCCCCGGCGCCAAGACCGCCAAGACCCGTGTGGGTCGCGGTGAGGCGTCCAAGGGCAAGACTGCCGGTCGTGGTACCAAGGGCACGAAGGCCCGTTACCAGGTTCCGCAGCGCTTCGAGGGCGGGCAGATGCCGCTGCACATGCGGCTGCCCAAGCTCAAGGGCTTCAAGAACCCGGCCAAGGTCGAGTTCCAGGTCGTGAACCTCGACAAGCTGAGCGCCCTCTTCCCCGAGGGCGGCGAGGTCACTGTCGAGGGCCTCGTGGCCAAGGGCGCGGTCCGCAAGGACCGTCCCGTGAAGGTCCTCGGCACCGGCGAGATCACCGTCGCGCTGCAGGTGAAGGTCGATGCCTTCTCCGGCTCCGCGAAGGAGAAGATCGCTGCTGCCGGCGGTTCCGTCTCGGAGCGCTGAGCCTACGGCGTGGGGCGTCATCGGGTTGCGACCCGGTGGCGCCCCACGGTCGTTCCCGGCTTCGGGTGTTCGCCGTTTCGGGTGAGGTTCGCGGCCGGCTGACCGGTTCGCCCTTCTCACCCGCGCAGTTCCCCGCGCCCCTGCGGGGCGCCAACTAAGCTGACGCTGTTAAAGTCCCGACTGATCTGTCACCGAACCGACACGAACCTCCCGAGCTTCGGGCCGGGAGGCGCAGGAGGCACCGTGCTGACCGCGTTCGCCAAGGCGTTCAAAACGCCCGACCTGCGCAAGAAGCTGCTGTTCACCCTCGCGATCCTGGTGGTGTACCGGCTGGGGTGCAACATCCCCGCGCCCGGCGTGGACTTCCGGTACGTCAAGGAGTGCGTCTCGCAGGCCAGTACGTCCGGCGGTTCGCTGTTCGGCCTGGTGAACCTCTTCAGCGGCGGCGCGCTGCTGCAGCTGACCATCTTCGCGCTCGGCATCATGCCGTACATCACGGCGAGCATCATCCTGCAGCTGCTGACGGTGGTGATCCCGCGGCTGGAGGCCCTGAAGAAGGAGGGCCAGGCCGGCCAGACGAAGATCACCCAGTACACCCGGTACCTGACGCTCGCCCTCGGCGTGCTGCAGGCGACGGGCCTGGCGGCCACCGCGCGCTCCGGCAACCTCTTCAGCCAGTGCTCCGTGGGCTCCCAGGTGGTCTCCAGCCAGAGCTACATGACGATCGTGACCATGGTCGTCACGATGACCGCGGGCACCGCGATCATCATGTGGCTGGGCGAGCTGATCACCGACCGGGGCATCGGCAACGGCATGTCGATCCTGATGTTCACCTCGATCGCGGCCGGCTTCCCGGGGCAGATCTGGCAGATCAAGCAGCAGAAGGGCTGGCTGCCCTTCACGCTGGTCATCGTCCTCGGCCTGTGCCTCGTCGGCCTGGTGGTCTTCGTGGAGCAGGCGCAGCGGCGCATCCCGGTGCAGTACGCGAAGCGCATGATCGGGCGCCGCGCGTACGGCGGGACCTCGACGTACATCCCGCTGAAGGTCAATCAGGCGGGCGTCATCCCCGTCATCTTCGCGTCCTCGCTGCTGTACATCCCTGCGCTGGTGGTGCAGTTCAGCGGGTCGACCGCGTCCTGGGCGAACTGGGTCGAGCAGAACCTCACCAAGGGCGACCACCCCATCTACATGGTGATCTACTTCCTGCTGATCGTGTTCTTCGCCTTCTTCTACGTCGGCATCTCCTTCAACCCCGAAGAGGTTGCTGACAATATGAAGAAGTATGGTGGGTTCATTCCCGGGTACCGGGCGGGGCGTCAGACGGCGGAGTACCTGCAGTACGTGCTCACCAGGATCACCTGGCCTGGCTCGCTCTACCTGGGTCTGATCGCCCTCGTGCCGCTCGTGGCGCTCGTGGCGTTCAACGCGAACCAGAACTTCCCGTTCGGTGGCACCACGATCCTCATTCTGGTCGGTGTCGGCCTCGAGACGGTCAAGCAGATCGACAGCCAGCTACAGCAGCGCAGCTACGAAGGGTTCCTCCGCTGATGCGAATCGTCCTCGTCGGACCGCCCGGGGCAGGCAAGGGGACCCAGGCGCAGTACATCGCCAAGCACTTCTCCGTGCCGCATGTCTCCACCGGCGACCTCTTCCGCGGCAACATCGACCGCGAGACGGACCTGGGCAAGCAGGTCAAGGGCCTGCTGTCGGCCGGCGAGCTGGTGCCGGACGAGATCACCAACGCGATGGTGGAGAACCGGCTCGCCGAGGAGGACGCCCGCGGCGGCTTCCTGCTCGACGGCTTCCCCCGCAACCTCGGCCAGGCCGACTGGCTGGGCGACCTGCTGGCGGGTCAGGGCACCGCGCTCGACGTGGTCGTCGAGCTGCAGGTGCCGCAGGAGGAGATCGTCAAGCGGCTCTCCGGCCGCCGCACCTGCCGCTCCTGCGGCGAGGCCGCGCACGTCGTCTTCAACCCGCCGAAGACCCCCGGCGTCTGCGACAACTGCGGCGGCGAGCTCTACCAGCGCGACGACGACCGCGAGGACAAGGTGCAGCGGCGCCTGGAGGTCTACGCGGAGCAGACCGCCCCGATCGTCGGGTACTACCGCGAGAAGGGCCTCCTGGTGGAGGTCCCGGCAACGGGCGAGGTCGAGGCCGTGACGCAGCGCGCGCTGGCCGCGATCAAGGACCGGGCCGGCAACTGAGTGCAGTGACATGGCCGTGCGGAGGACCGCACGGCCCTCGGACGGCCCCGGCGGAATGCGCCGGGGCCGTCGTGGTCGAGAGGATGGCGCCATGTTGGGCGGCCGCAAGAGGATTCAGCTGAAGACCCCCGAGCAGGTGGCGAAGATGCGCGCCGCCGGCCTCGTCGTGGCGCGCGCGCTGGAGGCCGTCCGCGCGGCGGTGCGCCCCGGCGTGACGACGGCGCAGTTGGACGAGGTCGCCGCCAAGGTGATTCGAGACCACGGCGCGAAGTCCAACTTCCTGGGCTACTACGGGTATCCCGCGACGGTGTGCGCCTCCCCGAACGACACCATCGTGCACGGCATCCCCAACGACATCCCGCTGCAGGACGGCGACCTGCTGTCGGTCGACTGCGGCGCGATCGTGGACGGCTGGCACGGCGACTCGGCGATGACCGTGCCGGTCGGCGCCGCGGACGCGGAGTCGCTGGAGCTGAGCCGGGTCACCGAGGAGTCGATGTGGCGCGGCATCGCCGCGATGCGGGACGGCGGCCGGGTGTCGGACATCTCCCACGCGGTGGAGTCCTACGTCCGCTCGCAGACGCCGCCGGCCGGCCGCTCCTACGGGATCACCGAGGACTTCGGCGGGCACGGCATCGGCACCGCGATGCACATGGACCCGCACGTGCTGAACTACGGCCGCCCCGGCCAGGGCGCTCGGCTGCGCACCGGGATGTGCCTGGCGATCGAGCCGATGGTGACGCTGGGCACGGCCAAGCACGTCACGCTCGAGGACGAGTGGACGGTGAAGACCACCGACGGGTCGCGCGCGGCGCACTGGGAGCACAGCGTGGCGCTGACCCCGGAGGGGCTGCTGGTCCTGACGGCGTTCGACGGCGGCCGCGAGAAGCTTTCCGAGCTCGGCGCCACGGTGGCCCCGGACCCCGCGGCGTAGCGCTGAGCTGCCACGTTCGGCCCGGTTTCGGTTTTCCTGGGGCGCTGACGTACACTGCTGTGTCGGTCCATTCGCGACCGTTCACGATCCACCCCGCGGCTGGCTCCCGGAATCCGGGAGGGGGGCGTCGTGCGCGTCGTACCAGGGCCGGTATCCCGGTAGCCGAACCCGGAAGGGGTAGCACACACAACATGGCCAAGAAGCAAGGGGCCATCGAGATCGAGGGCACTGTCGTCGAGTCTCTCCCGAACGCCATGTTCAAGGTGGAGCTCCAGAACGGGCATCAGGTCCTCGCGCACATCAGCGGCAAGATGCGCATGCACTACATCCGCATCCTGCCCGACGACCGCGTCGTCGTTGAGCTGAGCCCGTACGACCTGACCCGTGGGCGCATCGTCTACCGGTACAAGTGATCCAGATTCGTCTGAGCCCGGAGTTGTCCATCTCATGAAGGTCAAGCCGAGCGTCAAGAAGATCTGCGACAAGTGCAAGGTGATCCGCCGTCACGGCCGGGTCATGGTCATCTGCGACAACCTGCGCCACAAGCAGCGCCAGGGCTGATCGCGGCTCCAGAGCCTTTCGCACCGCACATCTCGCGACGCGACATTTGAGCAAGCACGCAGCATCCCGACCCCCGTCGGCCCTTAGTCAGGTCGTCGGGACGCCACCCCCGGATCGAAGGCCGGGGACCCGCGGCGAAGGAAACGCCAGGGACCGGTGCTGCACCATACCTTCGTACGATTCACAGGAGCCATCAGATGGCACGCCTCGCCGGCGTTGACCTCCCCCGCGAGAAGCGGGTCGAGGTCGCCCTCACCTATGTCTTCGGTATCGGCCGCACGCGGTCCCAGGAGTCCCTGGCCGCCACCGGCGTCAGCCCGGACACCCGTGTCCGGGACCTCACCGAGGACGACCTGGTCAAGCTGAACAAGCACATCGAAGAGAACTACCGGATCGAGGGCGACCTGCGTCGCGAGATCCAGGCCGACATCCGCCGCAAGGTCGAGATCGGCTGCTACCAGGGCCTGCGGCACCGCCGCGGCCTGCCGGTGCACGGTCAGCGCACGCACACGAACGCGCGCACCCGCAAGGGCCCGAAGCGCGCGATCGCCGGTAAGAAGAAGCCGGGCAAGAAGTAGTCCTCAGCGGACAGCAGTTACCCGGTCCCCGCTGCAGGACCGACCACCTCCACAGGAGAAACCAGCACATGCCTCCGAAGAGCCGTACCGCCGGCGCCAAGAAGGTGCGCCGCAAGGAAAAGAAGAACGTCGCTCACGGGCACGCCCACATCAAGAGCACGTTCAACAACACGATCGTCTCGATCACCGACCCGCAGGGCAACGTGATCTCCTGGGCCTCGGCCGGGCACGTGGGCTTCAAGGGCTCGCGCAAGTCCACGCCGTTCGCCGCGCAGATGGCCGCCGAGAACGCGGCCCGTCGCGCGCAGGAGCACGGCATGCGCAAGGTCGACGTGTTCGTCAAGGGCCCGGGCTCGGGCCGTGAGACCGCCATCCGTTCGCTGCAGGCCACCGGCCTGGAGGTCGGGTCCATCCAGGACGTGACCCCCACGCCGCACAACGGCTGCCGCCCGCCCAAGCGCCGCCGCGTCTGAGCGCCTGAAGCGAATCTAGGAGAAGCGAAACCATGGCTCGTTACACCGGCGCTGACTGCAAGCGCTGCCGCCGCGAGAAGCAGAAGCTGTTCCTCAAGGGCGCCAAGTGCGAGAGCGCGAAGTGCCCGATCGAGATCCGTCCCTACCCCCCGGGTGAGCACGGCCGTAACCGGACCAAGGAGTCCGAGTACCAGCTGCAGATGCGCGAGAAGCAGAAGTGCGCGCGCATCTACGGCGTCCTGGAGCGCCAGTTCCGCGGCTACTACCAGGAGGCCAACCGCAAGCAGGGCAAGACCGGCGAGAACCTGCTGCGCATCCTGGAGTCCCGGCTCGACAACGTGATCTACCGCGCCGGCTTCGCCAAGTCGCGCGACCACGCCCGTCAGCTGGTCCGCCACGGGCACATCGTGCTCAACGGCACCAAGACCGACATCCCGTCGGCGCGCGTGACCGCCAACGACATCATCGAGGTGCGCGCGAAGTCGCACGAGATGACGCCGTTCGTCGTCGCCCGTGCGGAGGCCGGCGAGCGCCCGGTTCCGGCGTGGATCGAGGTCATCCCGAACAAGATGCGGATCCTGGTGCACAACCTGCCCGAGCGGCAGGTCATCGACACCCAGGTCCAGGAGCAGCTGATCGTCGAGCTCTACTCGAAGTAACGCGCTCCCCGCGGGGGGCTCCGCCCCCCGCACCCCCGGTTGCCGCCCTCGCCCCGGCACCCCGCCCGCGCGGCCCCGCCGCGCGGGACGGGGTCCGGGGCGTCGGGCGGTAGCATGGCCATAGCCCTCGGCGTCAAATAGCGGTCGCCGATGACATGGAGGAAACCTCTCAATGCTGATCTCTCAGCGCCCCACCCTGACCGAAGAGGTCGTCGACGAGTTCCGCTCCCGGTTCATCATCGAGCCGCTGGAGCCGGGCTTCGGCTACACCCTCGGCAACTCCCTGCGTCGTACGCTCCTCTCCTCGATCCCCGGTGCCGCCGTGACGAGCATCCGGATCGACGGCGTCCTGCACGAGTTCACCACCGTGCCGGGCGTCAAGGAGGACGTCACCGACCTGATCCTCAACATCAAGCAGCTGGTCGTCTCCTCGGAGCACGACGAGCCCGTGGTGATGTACCTGCGCAAGCAGGGCCCCGGCGAGGTCACCGCCGCGGACATCGCCCCGCCGGCCGGCGTCGAGGTCCACAACCCGGACCTGCACCTGGCCACGCTGAACGGCAAGGGCAAGCTGGAGATGGAGCTGACGGTCGAGCGCGGCCGCGGCTACGTCTCCGCCGTCCAGAACAAGCAGCAGGGCCAGGAGATCGGCCGCATCCCGGTCGACTCCATCTACAGCCCGGTGCTCAAGGTCACCTACAAGGTCGAGGCGACCCGCGTCGAGCAGCGCACCGACTTCGACAAGCTGGTCGTCGACGTCGAGACCAAGCAGGCCATGCGCCCCCGCGACGCCGTCGCGTCGGCCGGCCGCACGCTGGTCGAGCTGTTCGGCCTGGCCCACGAGCTCAACGTGGAGGCCGAGGGCATCAACCTGGGCCCGTCCCCGGTGGACGCGGCCCTCGCTGCCGACCTGGCGCTGCCGATCGAGGAGCTGGAGCTCACGGTCCGCTCCTACAACTGCCTCAAGCGCGAGGGCATCCACACCGTGGGTGAGCTCGTGGCCCGCTCCGAGGCGGACCTGCTCGACATCCGCAACTTCGGTGCGAAGTCGATCGACGAGGTCAAGGCGAAGCTGGCCGGCATGGGCCTGGCCCTCAAGGACAGCCCGCCCGGATTCGACCCGACCGCCGCTGCCGACAGCTTCGGCGGCGACGAGGGCGACTCGGGCTACGCCGAGACCGAGCAGTACTGATCGCCTGACGGCGGTCGGAACAGAGCCCCCGCGAGTGGCTGGACTGACACCGGTACCTGACACGGCCGGTGCAGCCCTGCGGGGGTAAAACAGCCAGAACACCAAGGAGAAGCACGATGCCTACCCCCACCAAGGGTCCCCGTCTCGGCGGCAGCCCGGCCCACGAGCGGCGCATCATGGCCAACCTGGCCACGCAGCTGTTCGAGCACGGCCGGATCACCACCACCGAGGCCAAGGCGAAGCGGCTGCGTCCGCTCGCCGAGAAGCTGATCACCAAGGCCAAGCGCGGTGACCTGCACGCTCGGCGCACGGTGCTGCAGACCATCACCGACAAGAGCGTGGTGCACACCCTCTTCGAGGAGATCGGCCCGCGGTACGAGAACCGTCCCGGCGGCTACACCCGCATCACCAAGATCGGCCCGCGTCGCGGCGACAACGCCCCGATGGCGGTCATCGAGCTGGTCGAGGCGCTGACGGTGCAGCAGTCGGCGGTCGGCGAGGCCGAGGCGGCGACCAAGCGGTCCGCGGCCGACGCCGAGGCGGCTCCGCAGGACGCGGCTCCGGAGGACGCCAAGCCGGCGGACGCCGAGGCCTGAGCCTGTAGGTAGTGGTGCGGCCCGCCTTCCCTTCGGGGGAGGCGGGCCGCTCCTCGTTCCCCGTTCGGAGGCAGTGTGGTGGGTGTGGAGACGGTGCGGGTACGGCTGGACCTGGGGTACGACGGGTCCGGCTTCTCCGGGTGGGCCCGGCAGAAGGACGGCCGGCGGACGGTCCAGCAGGAGCTGGAGGACGCCATCGGCATCGTGCTCCGGCTGGGCGGGCCCGTCGCGCTGACCGTCGCCGGGCGGACGGACGCTGGGGTGCATGCGCGCGGCCAGGTCGCGCACGTCGACCTGCCGGCCGAGGTGTGGGCCGAGCAGGAGGACGGCGACAAGCTCGTCAGGCGGCTCGCTGGGCGGCTGCCGGGGGATGTGCGGGTGTTCCGGGCGTCGGTCGCGCCGGAGGGCTTCGATGCCCGGTTCTCGGCGGTTTGGCGCCGGTATGCGTACCGGGTCTGCGACACCAACGCGGGGCCGGATCCGCTGATGCGGAATCAGGTGCTGTGGCACGACCGCCCGCTCGATCTGGAGCGGATGAACGCGGCCGCTTCGGAGCTGCTGGGGGAGCACGACTTCGCCGCGTACTGCAAGCGGCGGGAGGGCGCGACGACCATCAGGGAGCTGCTGGACGTGGGGTGGTCGCGGTCGCGGGAGGGCTATGCGGTGGCCACGGTGAAGGCGGACGCGTTCTGCCACAACATGGTGCGGGCGCTGGTGGGGGCGATGCTGTGCGTGGGGGACGGGCGGCGCGGCACGTCCTTCCCCGGTGAGGTGCTGCGGTCGGGGGAGCGGAACTCGGCGGTGAACGTGGTGCGGGCGCACGGGCTGGTGCTGGAGGAGGTCGGGTATCCGGCGGACGCGCTGCTGGCGGCGCGGGTGCGGGAGGCCCGGCGGATGCGGTCGCTGAGCGGCTGAGTCCGCCGCCCCTCGGCCCCGGCACCCCGCCCGAGGTGCGCGGGGGCGAGGGGCCCGTCGGTGGAAAACCGGTTTCGGGGTGGGGGAGATCGAACGAGAATCTTCGGCATGGGTCGCAGCGGGCATGTCGAGGTCTCTCACCTGGAGTACCACCTGCCGGACGGGCGGACGTTGTTCGACGACGCCTCGTTCCGGGTGGGCGAGGGGGTGACGGCCGCCTTGGTGGGGGCCAACGGGGCCGGGAAGACCACGCTGCTGCGGCTTCTCGCGGGCGACATCGAGCCGCACGGCGGCTCGGTGGTGGTCTCCGGCGGCCTGGGGGTGATGCGTCAGTTCATCGGCGTCACCGGGAATGCCCAGGGGCAGCTTCCCGCCGACGCGGGGGTGCGGGACCTGCTGGTCTCCGTCGCCCCGGAGCGGATCCGGCGGGCGGCGGCCGCGGTGGACGCCGCCGAGCTGGAGGTGATGGCGCGGGACGACGAGCCCGCCCAGCTGCGCTACGCGCAGGCCCTCGCCGACTGGTCGGACGCCGGCGGCTACGACGCCGAGGTGGTCTGGGACGCCTGCACCGAGGCAGCGCTGGGCGTCCCGTTCGAGCGGGCGCAGTGGCGCTCGCTGGGGACGCTCTCCGGCGGCGAGCAGAAGCGCCTCGTCCTGGAGGCCCTGCTGCGCGGCCCCGACGCGGTGCTGCTGCTGGACGAGCCGGACAACTACCTCGACGTCCCCGGCAAGCAGTGGCTGGAGGAGCAGCTTCGGGCGTCGTCCAAGACTGTGCTCTTCGTCTCCCACGACCGCGAGCTGCTGGCCCGCGCCGCCGACCGGATCGTGAGCGTGGAGGCGGGCCCGCCGAACAGCACGGTGTGGGTGCACGGCGGCGGCTTCGGCACCTTCCACCAGGCGCGCGAGGAGCGATTCGAGCGTTTCGACGAGCTGCGCCGGGTGTGGGACAAGAAACACACCCAGCTCAAGGAGCTGGTCGCGCGGCTCCGGCAGCAGGCCGCGAACAGCGCCGACATGGCGAGCCGCTACCACGCGGCGCAGACCCGGCTGCGGAAGTTCGAGGAGGCCGGCCCGCCGCAGGAGCGGCCGCGCAAGCAGGACATCAGAATGCGGCTCAAGGGCGGCCGCACCGGGGTGCGGGCCGTGATGTGCGAGCAGCTCGAACTCACCGGCCTGATGCGCCCGTTCGACCTCGAGGTGTTCTTCGGGGAGCGGGTGGCGGTGCTGGGCAGCAACGGCTCGGGCAAGTCGCACTTCCTGCGGCTGCTGGGCGGTGATCCGTCGGTGGCGCACACCGGGGAGCACCGGCTGGGGGCGCGGGTGGTGCCGGGACTCTTCGTCCAGTCGCACGCCCATCCGGAGCTGCACGGCAGGACGTTGGTCCAGGTCCTGTGGGAGGAGCATGCGATGGACCGGGGGCGCGCGATGTCCGCGCTGCGCCGCTACGAGCTGGACCAGCGCGGCGACCAGCCCTACGAGAAGCTCTCCGGCGGGCAGCAGGCGCGCTTCCAGATCCTGCTGCTGGAGCTGGGCGGGGCGACGGCGCTGCTGCTCGACGAGCCCACCGACAACCTGGACCTGGAGAGCGCCGAGGCGTTGCAGGAGGGGCTGGAGTCCTTCGAGGGAACGGTGATGGCGGTCACCCACGACCGCTGGTTCGCCCGGGGATTCGACCGGTTCCTGGTCTTCGACGAGGACGGCAGGGTGCGCGAGGCGGCCGAGCCGGTCTGGGACGTGGCTCGGGTCCGCCGGGCCCGGTAGTACGATGGTGGCCGGGCGGCAGGTCCGCCCGTACACCCGTTTTGACCACACCCGCTGTCGCCCGGTAGTCTGCCAGTTCGTTGTGCGTATTGGCTTGCTTGAGATGGGAAGTCGGTACGCCGGAGTTCCCCCCGAGTGCGGCGGCCGGCTCAGCCCGGTGCTCAGCCAGTGAATCGGGTGGACCCCAAGTAAGGACCCCACTCACTGAAAAGCGAAGGCTACGACCGTGCGCACGTACAGCCCTAAGCCCGGCGATGTCCAGCGTCAGTGGCACGTCATCGACGCGACCGACGTCGTGCTCGGCCGCCTGGCATCCCAGGCCGCCATTCTGCTCCGGGGCAAGCACAAGCCGGTGTACGCGCCGCACGTGGACGCCGGTGACTTCGTCATCATCGTCAACGCGGACAAGGTGCACCTGTCCGGCAACAAGCGGACGCAGAAGCTTGCCTACCGCCACTCCGGCTACCCGGGTGGTCTCCGGTCGGTCCGTTACGACGAGCTGCTGGAGAAGAACCCCGAGCGGGCCGTCGAGAAGGCGATCCGCGGCATGCTCCCGAAGAACTCCCTCGGTCGCCAGATGCTCTCGAAGCTGAAGGTGTACTCGGGTTCCGAGCACCCGCACGCCGCGCAGCAGCCGGTGCCCTACGAGATCAGCCAGCTCGCGCAGCAGGCGTGACGGCCACTACCCGAATCACAAGAAGCAGCTGAGGAGAACCGTGGCCGAGACCACTGTCGAGACCGTCTCCGAGGTCGTCGAGACCGTCGAGAGCGACGCGGCGCCGGAGAGCTACACCAGCGAGTCGCTGTCGTCCCGCTTCGGCGAGGCGCTGCCGGGTGCCGCGACGGGCCGCCGCAAGGAGGCCATCGCCCGCGTCCGCATCGTCCCGGGCTCCGGCCGTTGGAAGATCAACGGTCGCACCCTGGAGCAGTACTTCCCGAACAAGGTGCACCAGCAGATCGTGAACGAGCCGTTCAAGATCCTTGAGCTGGACGGCCGTTACGACATCATCGCCCGCATCAGCGGCGGTGGCACCTCCGGCCAGGCCGGCGCCCTGCGCCTCGGCGTGGCCCGTGCCCTGAACGACGCGGACGCGGACAACAACCGCGCCCCGCTGAAGAAGGCCGGCTTCCTGACCCGCGACGCGCGCGCCGTGGAGCGGAAGAAGGCCGGTCTGAAGAAGGCCCGCAAGGCTCCGCAGTACAGCAAGCGCTGACGACGCAGCAGCGTCGCCGGTTGGCGCCCCGGAGGCACGTATCGTGCCTCCGGGGCGCTTTCTTTTTTGGGCAACCGAGTCAGGCAAGTGGAGAAGGGAACCACCGGTGGGACGACTCTTCGGGACGGACGGCGTGCGCGGGCAGGCGAACGGGCTGCTGACGGCGGAGCTGGCGCTCGGCCTGTCGACGGCCGCGGCGCAGGTGCTGGGGGAGGCGGGGCGCTCGGGCAGCCACCGTCCGACCGCGGTGGTCGGGCGCGATCCGCGGGCCTCGGGCGAGTTCCTGGAGGCGGCGGTGGTCGCCGGCCTGGCCGGCGCGGGCGTGGACGTGCTGCGGGTGGGTGTGCTGCCGACGCCGGCGATCGCGCATCTGACGGCCGCTCTGGGGGCGGACTTCGGCGGGGTGCTTTCGGCGAGCCACAATCCGATGCCCGACAACGGCATCAAGTTCTTCGCCCGCGGCGGGCACAAGCTGGAGGACGAGCTGGAGGACGCCATCGAGGCGCGCTACCGGGAGCTCGCCGAGGGCAAGCCGTGGAACCGCCCGACCGGCGCCGATGTGGGCCGGGTCTCCGTCCACGACGAGGGGCTCGACACCTATGTCGCGCACCTGGTGGGCGTGCTGCCGAACCGGCTGGACGGGCTGAAGGTGGTGCTGGACGGCGCCAACGGCGCGGCCTCGCGGGTCTCGCCGGAGGCGTTCGCGCGGGCCGGCGCCGAGGTGGTGCCGATCTGCACGGACCCGGACGGCCTCAACATCAACGAGGGCTGCGGCTCGACGCACCTGGAGAAGCTGCAGGCCGCGGTGGTCGAGCAGGGCGCCGACCTGGGCATCGCGCACGACGGCGACGCGGACCGCTGCCTGGCGGTGGACGCCGAGGGCCGGGTCGTGGACGGCGACCAGATCATGGCGGTGCTCGCGGTGGGGATGCGGGACGCCGGCGCGCTGCGCCGGGACACCGTGGTGGCGACGGTGATGTCGAACCTCGGGTTCAAGCTGGCCATGCAGCGCGAGGGCATCCGCGTGGTGGAGACGGCGGTCGGCGACCGCTACGTCCTGGAGGAGATGCGGCGCTCCGGCTACGCGCTGGGCGGCGAGCAGTCCGGCCATGTGATCCTTCTCGACCATGCGACGACCGGGGACGGCACGCTGACCGGGCTGGCGCTGGCCGCGCGGGTGGCGGCGACCGGCCGCTCGCTGGCGGAGCTGGCGTCGGTGATGACGCGGCTGCCGCAGGTGATGGTGAACGTCCGGGGCGTGGACAAGGACCGCACGGCGGAGTCCGCGGAGATCGCCGCGGCGGTGGCCGGGGCCGAGGCGGAGCTGGGCGAGACCGGCCGGGTGCTGCTGCGTCCGTCGGGCACGGAGCCGCTGGTGCGGGTGATGGTGGAGGCCGCCGAGGAGGCGCATGCCGCGCTCATCGCCGAGCGGCTCGCCGCGGTGGTGCGCGCCTCGCTCGCCGTGTGAGTAACTGCACCTTCCGGGAAATCGGTGGGGCTCAGGCATTCCGTTGGCGGGGGCGATGGGCCAGGATCGGCGGTTGTCCAACGGCGATGGGGAGATGACGAAGATGGCGATCGGCAACGGCATGGATGTGGAGCCCGGACGGGTGGCCGAAGCCCGACAAGGCGCCTATACCACCACGGGAGTGCTCTTCCTGCTGTTTGCGGTGATTCAACTGGGCTGGACGGTCAAGGGAATCACCGATCTGAAGGACCACCCGGGGCCGAAGGACTATCTGCTGGCCCTGGGTGACCCCGCGTCCGGATACGCTCGCTATTTCCTCGGCTCCCCGGAGGACGTCGCCCTGTCGCTGGCGCTGCTGATCGTCGCCTTCGTGGCGTTCGCCAAGCGCCGGGCGGCGCGCGGCGCGGCCGTCGCGCTGGCCTTTGTGACGCTCTTTCTGGAGGCCCGCGGCCTGGTCGGATTGCACAACACGATGTACCGCAGCATCTTCCTGCACTCCGGCACCGAGAACATGCTGCGGGTGGCGACGTGGGGCGTCGGGGTGCTCTTTTCGGTGATCGTGCTGATCGTGATGCTGCGCGCCAGCGAGAGCTCGGAGATGGAGGCGATGGGGATGTCGCCCGGCGCGGCCTACGGCTCCTCCTCGGGCGGCTACAGCGACGGTCCCCAGACCCAGTGGTGACGCGGCATCCGCTGTCCCCTGTGTGGCGGCGGATGCTGACGGTGCGTCGGAGGTCATCCCCTTAGGCTGGCCCCATGTGCGGAATCGTGGGTTACACGGGCGCGGACGACGCGCTCGAAGTCGTGGTGAACGGGTTGAAACGGCTGGAGTACCGCGGGTACGACTCGGCCGGCGTCGCCCTTCAGACGCCCGATGACGACGGTACCCTCGCCGTCGCCAAGCGGGCCGGAAAGCTCGTCAATCTGGAGAAGGCCCTCCAGGAGGAACCCCTTCCGGCGGCGACCGCCGGTATCGGGCATACCCGATGGGCCACTCATGGCGCTCCGAATGACGCGAATGCGCACCCGCATGCGGATAATTCGGGGCGCTTCGCGGTCGTGCACAACGGGATCATCGAGAATTTCGCGGTACTGCGCACGGAATTGACGGACCGTGGGCATGAGCTGGTGTCCGAGACGGACACCGAGGTCGTGGCGCATCTGCTCGCCGAGGAGTCCCGGGACATGGCGGCGGCCGGAGCGGCCGCCGGCGGCCTCGCCGAGGCGATGCGCCGGGTCTGCCGGCGCCTGGAGGGCGCCTTCACCCTGGTCGCGGTGGACGCCGCCGAGCCGGGCGTGATCGTCGCCGCCCGCCGGAACTCCCCGCTGGTGGTCGGGCTGGGCGAGGGCGGGAACTTCCTCGCCTCGGACGTCGCCGCGTTCATCGCGTACACCCGCCGGGCCGTGGAGCTGGGCCAGGACCAGGTGGTGCGGCTCACCCCGGACGGCATGGAGGTGACCGGCTTCGACGGCGCGCCGGGCGAGGTCCGCGAGTACCACGTCGACTGGGACGCGTCGGCCGCCGAGAAGGGCGGCTACGACTACTTCATGCTCAAGGAGATCGCCGAGCAGCCGAAGGCGGTGGCCGACACCCTGCTGGGGCGGATCGGCGCGGACGGCCGGCTGACGCTCGACGAGATCCGCATCCCGGACCGGGCGCTGCGCGAGGCCGACAAGATCGTCATCGTGGGCTGCGGCACCGCCTTCCACGCCGGCCTGATCGCCAAGTACGCCATCGAGCACTGGACCCGCATCCCCTGCGAGGTCGAGCTGGCCAGCGAGTTCCGCTACCGGGACCCGATCCTGGACCGGCGCACGCTGGTGGTGGCGATCAGTCAGTCCGGCGAGACCATGGACACCCTGATGGCCCTTCGGCACGCGCGCGAGCAGGGCTCGCGGGTGCTGGCGATCTGCAACACCAACGGCTCGACGATCCCGCGGGAGTCCGACGCGGTGCTCTACACCCACGCCGGGCCGGAGGTCGCGGTGGCGTCCACCAAGGCGTTCCTCACCCAGCTGGTGGCCTGCTACCTGGTGGCGCTCTACCTGGGCCAGGTGCGGCAGACCAAGTGGGGCGACGAGATCGGCGCGGTGGTGCGTCAGCTCGCCGACAGCGGGCGCCTGGTGGAGCAGGTGCTGCACACCATGGAGCCGGTGCGGGAGCTGGCCAGGTCGCTCGCCGACGCGCGGTCGGTGCTCTTCCTGGGGCGGCATGTGGGCTACCCGGTGGCGCTGGAGGGCGCGCTGAAGCTCAAGGAGCTGGCGTACATGCACGCCGAGGGGTTCGCGGCGGGCGAGCTGAAGCACGGCCCGATCGCGCTGATCGAGGACGGGCTGCCGGTGGTGGTCGTGGTGCCGTCGCCGCAGGGGCGGTCGGTGCTGCACGACAAGATCGTCTCCAATATCCAGGAGGTCCGGGCGCGGGGTGCGCGCACGATCGTGGTGGCGGAGGAGGGCGACACCGCGGTGGAGCCGTACGCCGACCACCTGATCCGCGTCCCCGCGGTGCCGACGCTGCTGCAGCCGCTGGTGGCGACGGTGCCGCTGCAGGTCTTCGCGTGTGAGCTGGCGACCGCGAAGGGGCATGAGGTGGATCAGCCGCGGAATCTGGCGAAGTCGGTGACGGTGGAGTAGCACGGGCGGCGGGGACGCCCGCCGGGGCGGACGAGCGGAGGAGGCCGGGATGCGGGTCGCGCACAGCGTGGCGAAGGTGCGGGAGGCGGAGGAGGCGCTGATGGCGCGTCTTCCGGAGGGGGCGCTGATGCAGCGGGCGGCGGCCGGGCTGGCCGCCGTCTGCGCCCGGCTGCTGCGGGAGTCGGGGCGGGTGCGCGGCCGAGTGGTGGTGGTGCTCGCTGGCAGCGGCGGGAACGGCGGCGACGCGCTGTACGCGGGCGCGCGCCTCGCCGGGCGCGGCGCGGAGGTGCACGCCGTGCTGACCGCCCCGAAGCGCGCCCACCCCGGCGGCCTCGCGGCGCTGCGCGCGGCGGGCGGGCGGGTGGCGGAGCTGGGCGACGTCGACGGTGCCGCCGCGGCGGCGCTCCTCGGCCGGGCCGAGCTGGTGCTGGACGGGATCGTCGGGATCGGCGGCCGCGGCGGCCTGCGCGACGAGGTGATGCCGCTCGTCCGGGTCCTGCGCGGGGTGCGGCGTCCGCTGGTGGTGGCGGTGGACGTGCCCAGCGGCGTGGACGCCGACACCGGCGCCGTCGTCCCCGAGACCGCCGCCGCCGGCCCGGACGGGGAGCCGGCGGGGCTCGGGGCGCGGGCCGTGCGCGCGGATGTCACGGTCACCTTCGGGACCGGGAAGCCCGGGCTCTTCGTCGACCCCGGAGCGCAGCACGCCGGGGCGGTGGAGCTGGTCGACATCGGGCTGGAGCCGTGGCTCGGAGCCGCCGACCTGCTGATCCCTCAGCATGCCGACGTGGCCCGCCGGTTGCGCGGCATCGCGCCGCGCCCGGAGAGCGACAAGTACCGCCGCGGGGTCGTCGGCATCGCCGCCGGCTCGGCGCGCTACCCGGGCGCCGCGCTGCTCTCCGTGGCGGGCGCGGCGCGCGGCGGGGCGGGCGCGGTGCGCTACGCGGGCGCCGCGGCCCGCGAGGTGGTGCGGGCGCATCCCGAGACGCTCGTCTCGGACGGGCTGCCGGGCGGGGCGGGCCGGGTGCAGGCCTGGGTGGTCGGGCCCGGTCTGTCGCGGGACGAGCACGCGGCGCGGATCGTCGACGACGTGCTGGCGCTGGAGGCCGTCCTGCCGAAGCTCTTCGACGCGGACGCGCTGGCGCTGGTCGCCGAGCGCGGCCCGCAGGTGCTGCGCGGCCGCCACCCGAACGCGCTGCTCACCCCGCACGCGGGCGAGGCTGCGCGGCTGCTCGGCGAGGGCTGGTCGGCGGCCCGGGTGGAGGCCGAGCGGATCGCGGCGGTGCGCGAGCTGGCGGGGCGCTACGGCGTCGCGGTGCTGCTCAAGGGGTCGACGACGCTGCTGGCGGCGCCCGGCGACGGCCCCGTGCACGTCAACCCGACCGGGACGGGCTGGCTGGCGACGGCCGGCAGCGGGGACGTGCTCGCCGGCCTGGCGGGCGCGCAGCTCGCCGCCGGCGGGAGCGCGCTGGGGGCGGGCGCGACGGCGGCGTACCTGCACGGCCTCGCGGGCCGGCGGGCGGCTTTCGGGGACGGGGCCGTCGGAGCGCCGATCACGGCGGGGGACGTGGCCGCGGCGCTGCCGGAGGTGTGGCGTCAGGTCGTCAGCTCGGGGGCGTCGGACGGCGTCTGACGGAGTGCGGGGCGCCGCGGGGCGACGCATGGTGGAGTCCGCGGGCCGGCCTGCTGCGGGCCGGACGACTCCCTCAGGAAGGTGCGGCGATGCGGTGGTCTCGGTGGTCTCGGTGGTCTCGGTGGATGCGGCGGGGTGTCGGGGGCGGGCTGGCGGGGGCGGCGCTGGCCGTTGCCGCGGCGGGCGGTGCGCAGGCGGCGGCGCCGGCGGGCGCGCCGGCGTACGGCGGCGGGCGGTGTCCGACGCACATGGGGCGGATCGCCTGCGTCGACCTCGGCGCGCAGCGGATGTGGGTGCAGAACGGCTCGAAGCTGGTCTACGGTCCGGTGCCGATCCGGTCCGGGCGGGCGGCGTTCCCGACCCGGGACGGGCTCTTCCACGTGTACTGGCGGGACCGGCACCACTGGTCGACGATCTATCACGTCTCGATGCCGTACTCGCAGTTCTTCTCGGGCGGGCAGGCGTTCCACGCGGTGGCGATGCCGCTGTCGACCCCTCCGGGGTCGCACGGGTGCGTGAACATGACGTTCTCGGGTGCGCGGGGGCTGTGGAACGTGCTGCACCTGAAGGACCCGGTGTACGTGTGGGGCCACAAGCGCTGACCGCGCGGCGGCGGCGTCCGCGGGGCGTGGGCGGTGGCGGGGCGCGGTGACGGGGGCGTTGCCCGCTCAGGACCGGGCGGAGATCAGGGCGTGGAAGACTGGCGGGGTGGAGATTGGGAACGTCGCGCTGCCGCGCGGGATGAGGGCCGCCGCCACCGTCGAGCTGGACGCGATCCGGCAGAACGTCGCGGCCCTGCGCCGCCGCGCCGGCGGCCGTCCGCTGATGGCCGTGGTCAAGTCGGACGCCTACGGCCACGGCATGGTGCCCGCCGCGCGCGCCGCCCTGGAGGGCGGCGCGTCCTGGCTGGGCACGGCCGTCCCCGAGGAGGCGTTCGGGCTGCGCGCGGCCGGCGTCACCGCTCCCGTGCTGTGCTGGCTGTGGACGCCGGGAGGGCCGTTCCGCACCGCCGTCCAGAACGACGTCGACATCTCCGTCAGCGCCCGCTGGGCCCTCGACGAGGTGGTGGACGCGGCCCGCGAGGCCGGCCGTCCCGCCCGCGTCCACCTCAAGGCCGACACCGGTCTGGGCCGCAACGGCTGCATGCCGGCGGACTGGCCGGAGCTGGTCGCCGCGGTGCGCGCGGCCGAGGCCGAGGGCAGCGTGCGGGCCGTCGGCGTCTGGTCGCACTTCGCCGCCGCCGACGAGCCGGGCCACCCCTCGATCGCCGCGCAGCTCACCGCCTTCCGGGACGCCGTGGCCGCCGCCGAGGCGGCCGGGCTCCGCCCGGAGCTGCGGCACCTGGCCAACTCCCCGGCGACGCTGCTGCTGCCCGAGTCGCACTTCGACATGGTGCGGACCGGCATCGCCGTCTACGGCATCTCGCCGGTGCCCGACGAGGGCGGGCCGGCCGACTTCGGGCTGCGCCCCGCGATGACGCTCTCCGCGGCGCTCGCCAACGTCAAGGAGGCGCCGGCCGGGCACGGCGTCAGCTACGGCCACACATACCGGACGCCGGGCAGCACCACGCTCGGCCTGGTGCCCCTCGGCTACGCGGACGGCATCCCGCGGCACGCCAGCTCGGCCGGCCCGGTGCTGGTGGGCGGCAAACTGCGCACGGTTGCGGGGCGGGTGGCGATGGATCAGTTCGTGGTCGATCTGGGTGGGGATCTGCCCGTGGTGGGGGATGAGGCGGTGCTGTTCGGGCCGGGTGATCGGGGTGAGCCGACGGCGGAGGAGTGGGCGCGGGCGGCGGGGACGATCGCCTACGAGATCGTGACGCGTATCGGTGTCCGCGTCCCCCGCCGTTATGCGGGGCGGGGCCCTGCGGCTTCGGGGGAGGTGGGGTCGTGACCGCGGTGGTTCGTGGGGGTTCGGGGGGTCGCTCCCCGATGGGTCGCAGCGTCGTCGATCTGGGTGGGGATCTGCCCGTGGTGGGGGAT
Organism: Mangrovactinospora gilvigrisea; assembly: GCF_001879105.1. GTDB lineage: Bacteria > Actinomycetota > Actinomycetes > Streptomycetales > Streptomycetaceae > Mangrovactinospora > Mangrovactinospora gilvigrisea. Next base: position 58,468 of record NZ_MLCF01000004.1, read on the forward strand.
GAGGCGGTGCTGTTCGGGCCGGGGGATCGGGGTGAGCCGACGGCGGAGGAGTGGGCGCGGGCGGCGGGGACGATCGCCTACGGGAGCGGCCTCCGCGCGGGTGGCGGGGTTGGTGGGCGGTGCCGCTACTTCGGCGGGCGGGCGGGGAACACTTCCAGCGGGACGACAGCAGGAATCGAACCGCTCGGGGATGGTCGCCGTGGGTGATGTGGTGCAAGGGAAGGTCGCGGGCGCGGTGGAGGCCGTTCGGCGGGCCGCCGACGGCAACCGCCGCCTCGGCCGGCTCGCCGGCAATGTGGGGCTCAACCTCGGTCTGGCCGTGGTCGGCGCCGCCGCGGGGGTGGCGGCCGAGCGGCTCACCGTGGGGCTGGTCACCCGCCGCCGGGCGCGCGCCGAGCTGGACGCGGTCGCGCCGTTCGGGACGCTCCGCGGCACGCCGCACCTGATCGAGGCGGACGACGGCACCGAGCTCTACGCCGAGGTCGAGGAGGCCGATCCGGCCGTCGCCGGCGAGGCCCCGGTGACCGTGGTCTTCAGCCACGGCTACTGCCTCGACCAGGACTCCTGGCACTTCCAGCGGGCCGCCCTGCGCGGCCGGGTCCGGATGGTCTTCTGGGACCAGCGCAGCCACGGCCGCTCCGGCCGCGGCCCGCTCGGCGACTCCCGCTTCGAGCGGCTCGCCCGCGATCTGCACGCCGTCGTCGGGGAGTTGGCGCCGGACGGCCCGCTGGTGCTCGCCGGCCACTCGATGGGCGGCATGACGGTGATGGCGCTCGCCGCCCACGACCCGGAGCTGTTCGCCGAGCGCGTCGCCGGGGTGGCGCTGCTGTCGACCACCGCCGGCCAGTGGGCCAGCACCACCCTGGGCCTGCCCGGCCCGGCCGGCAGGCTGGTGCTGCGCACAGCCCCCGCGGTGCTCAAGCTGCTGGGCCGCCAGCCGGCGCTGGTGGAGCGGGCGCGGCGGCTGAGCGCCGACGCGATCGCCCCGTTCGTCAAGCGCTACTCCTTCGCCTCGGACGTCGACCCTGCGGTGGCCCGGTTCGCCGAGCGGATGATCGAGGAGACGCCGGTGGACGTGGTGGCCGAGTTCCTCCCGGCCTTCTACGGCCACGACACCTCCGCCGCGCTGGAGGCCTTCGCGGGCATACCCGCGCTGGTGCTGCACGGCGACGGTGATCTGCTGGTGCCGCCCGACCAGGGCGCGGCCATCGCGGACGCGGTGCCGGGCGCCCGTTTCGTGCTGGTGGAGGAGGCCGGCCACCTGGTGCTGCTGGAGCGTCCCGCGCAGGTGGACGCGGAGCTGGTGGCGCTGATCGAGGACGCGTCGACGACCGTGGACGCCGAGCAGGAGAGGACGTCGGAGCAGGATGGAACAGGAGCGGCCCGCCGGTGAGCCCGGCGTTGCGGACGGTGTCGAGGACGGCGCCCGGCAGGCGGAACTGCGGGTGCCCGACCCGTCCGCGATGCGGGACCTCGGGCGGGAGCTGGCGGACGCGCTGCGCCCCGGCGACCTGGTGCTGCTGACCGGCGAGCTGGGCGCCGGCAAGACGACGCTGGCCCGCGGCGTGGGCGAGGGCCTGGACGTGCGCGGCGCGGTGACGTCCCCGACGTTCGTCATCGCCCGGGTTCACCCGCCGCTCGGCGACGGCCCGGCGCTGGTGCATGTGGACGCCTACCGCCTCGCCGGCGGCCTCGACGAGATGGAGGACCTGGACCTGGACGCCAGCCTTCCGGAGTCGGTGACGCTGGTGGAGTGGGGCGAGGGCCGCGTCGAGGAGCTGACCGACGACCGGCTGCACGTGATGATCGAGCGGGCGGTCGGCGCCGAGGCCGGCCCGGAGGGCGGCGACGACGTCCGCACGGTGCGCCTGCTGGGCGTCGGCGCGCGCTGGTCGGCGGGTGACGGCGCCGAGCGGCTGCGGCGCCTGGCACGATGGGCCCCGTCGGCGACAGCTTCGAGGAAGGGCGACCGGGGATGAGGATCGGGTCGGGCGCGATCGTGGCCGGGCTGACGGTGGCCGCGATGGCGGTCCTCGGCGGGCTCGCGTACCAGGCGCAGAGCTCCGCGCCCGACCGTGCGACGTACCCCAAGGCGGGCGCGAGCGCGTCGGCTTCGCCGGGGGCGTCCAAGGGCTCGGCGTCCAAGGGCGGTTCGCCGTCGCCCGCGCCGGTCGCCGTCCCGGCGGACTCGGGGACGGGCAAGCGGGTGGTGTATTCGCTGGGCCAGCACCGGGTGTGGCTCGTGAAGGCGGACGGCAAGGCGTCGACCGTCTTCGCGGTGGCGCCGAGCGGGGTGAGCCCGGGGGTGGGCCGCTACGCGGTGCAGTCCCGGTCGGAGGCGGTGACCGGCTCGGACGGCGTGCCGATCGAGCACGTGGTGCGGTTCACCGTGGTCAACGGCGTGACGATCGGCTTCAGCGCGGCCGTCAGCGGAGCCTCGCCGAACCCGGAGAAGGCCGCGAAGACGGGCGGCATCCGCGAGAAGCGCGCGGACGGGGCGAAGCTGTGGGAGTTCGCGCCGGTGGGCACGGGCGTCGTCGTTGTGCGCTGACCCGTCAGGCCGCGGGCTGCTTCTGCTCGCGCGCGCCACTTTCCGGGCGCGGCGGGGGTGTGGAGACGGTGCGGGCGGCGCGGTTGGCGGTGAGCAGCGTGCTGAGCCGGATTCCGGCGGGGGGCGTCGACGGCTCGGGTTCGGGCTGCTGGGGGCACTGGGGCGCGGTGCGGGGCATCGGGGCCTCCCTTCAAGTTAGGTCTACCTAACTTCTCTCATGGGACCATGCGATGGCGGGCCTGTGCAAGCTCTTGCCGACATTCTGTCGGAAAGCCGCGCCGTCCGGAATGGGTGCCTCGCGCCGTTAACCTGGTCGGGTGCTGCTGCTCGCCTTTGACACCGCCACCCCCGCTGTCACCGCCGCCGTCCACGACGGCGCGCGGGTGCTCGCCGAGCGGACCACCGTGGACGCCCGCCGCCACGGTGAGCTGCTCATCCCGTCGGTCGACGCCGTGCTGGACGAGGCCGGCGCCGGCCGCGCGGACCTGACCGGGATCGTGGTCGGCACCGGCCCCGGCCCCTACACCGGCCTGCGGGTGGGCCTGGTCACCGCCGCCGCGCTCGGCGACGCGCTGGGCATCCCCGTCCACGGGCTCTGCTCGCTGGACGGCCTGGCGCACGCCGCGCTGCGCGCCGGGCTGGCCGCCGAGGAGTTCCTGGTGGCGACGGACGCCCGCCGCAAGGAGGTCTACTGGGCCCGCTACACGGCGCGGCCCGACGGCACCGGCCTCGCCCCCGCGCTGCGCACCGAGGGCCCGTCGGTCGACCGCCCCGGCCAACTGCCCGAGGAGCTCGCCGTGCTGCCGTGCGTCGGCGCCGGGGCGGGGCTCTACCGGGACGGGGCACTCAACGGGTGGGGCACCGGCGCGCTCGGCGGGGACGACCGCATGCCGGTGCATCAGAGCGCCGCCGCGCTGGCGGAGTTGGGCGCCGAGGTGCTCGCCGCCGGCGGCGCGGGGTTCGTCGAGGCGCGGCCGATGTACCTGCGCCGTCCGGACGCCCAGGTGCCGGCCGGCTACAAGGCGGTGCTGCCGAGTTGATCCGGGAGATGCGCTGGTGGGACATCCCGGACGTGCTGGCGCTGGAGCGCGAGCTGTTCCCGGAGGATGCCTGGTCGGCGGGGATGTTCTGGTCGGAGCTGGCGGATGCGCGGCATCCGGCGGCCGGCCGCCGCTATCTGGTCGCCGAGGACGGCGGCGGGCGGATCGTCGGCTACGCCGGGCTCTGGTCCAACGGCGAGGAGGCGGACGTGCAGACCATCGCCACCGCCCGCGACCAGTGGGGCGGCGGCCTGGGCCCGGCGCTGCTGGAGGAGCTGCTCGCCGAGGCGGAGCGGCGCGGCTGCGGCCGCGTCCTGCTGGAGGTGCGCGTCGACAACAAGCGCGCCCAGCGGATGTACGAGCGCTACGGGTTCCGGCCGATCGGCGTGCGCCGCAACTACTACGTCGAGGCCGGCATGGACGCGCTGGTCATGCAGCTGAAGGGAAACGGATCCGATGGCTGACGAGCCGCTGGTGCTGGGCATCGAGACGTCCTGCGACGAGACCGGCGTGGGCATCGTCCGCGGGCACACGCTGCTCGCGGACGCGGTGGCCTCCAGCGTCGACGAGCACGCCCGCTTCGGCGGGGTGGTCCCCGAGGTGGCCAGCAGGGCGCACCTGGAGGCGATGGTGCCCACCGTGCGCCGCGCGCTGGACGAGGCCGGGGTGAAGGCCTCCGACCTGGACGGCATCTCCGTCACCGCGGGCCCGGGGCTCGCCGGGGCGCTGCTGGTGGGCGTCTCGGCGGCGAAGGCGTACGCCTACGCCCTGGGCAAGCCGCTCTACGGGGTGAACCACCTCGCCTCGCACATCTGCGTCGACCAGCTGGAGCACGGGCCGCTGCCCGAGCCGACGATGGCGCTGCTGGTCTCCGGAGGGCACTCCTCGCTGCTGCTCTCCCCGGACATCACCAGCGATGTGCGGCCGCTCGGCGCCACCATCGACGACGCGGCCGGCGAGGCCTTCGACAAGGTGGCGCGGGTGCTGGGGCTGGGCTTCCCGGGCGGCCCGGCGATCGACCGGCAGGCGCGGGAGGGCGACCCGGAGGCGATCCTCTTCCCGCGCGGGCTGACGGGCCCGCGCGACCCGGCGTTCGACTTCTCCTTCTCCGGGCTGAAGACCGCGGTGGCCCGCTGGGTGGAGGCCCGGCGGCGGGACGGCGAGCCGGTGCCGGTCGCCGATGTGGCCGCGTCCTTCCAGGAGGCGGTGGCGGACGTGCTGACCCGCAAGGCCGTCAAGGCGTGCAAGGAGCAGGGCGCCGGGCATCTGATGATCGGCGGCGGGGTGGCGGCCAACTCGCGGCTGCGGGCGATGGCCGAGCGCCGCTGCGAGGACGCCGGGATCGTGCTGCGGGTGCCGCGGCCGAAGCTGTGCACCGACAACGGGGCGATGGTGGCGGCGCTCGGCGCCGAGATGGTCGCCCGGGGGCGCACGCCCTCGGCGCTCGACCTGCCAGCCGACTCCTCGCTGCCGGTGACCGAGGTGTCGGTGCCGGACGCGTCCCTCGACGGCCACGGCCACGGGCACACGCACGGCCACACGCACGGTCATACGCACGACCACGTCCACGAGTTGAGCCGGCAGAACCTCTACGGGCAGCAGGACGGGAAGTAGCGTCCGCGGGGCCTTCGTCCGTGTCGCGCAATCACCTGAACGGCTAGTTCGGCGCCGTTCGGGGTGACCCGCCCGCGGCCGGTCGCGTTCTGGCTTTGGTAGCGGGGACAGCCAGGATGCGGACGGCGGAACGCGGATGCGGGGACGACACAGGTACATCGCGGGCATGGTGCGGGCGCGGCGCGCCTGGACCGCCGGGCTGGTGGCGCTGGCGGCCGGAATCATCACCGTCGCGCTGCTGCCCGGGCCCGGCCAGAAGGCCCCGGGGGCGCAGGTCGCCGCGGCGGGCCGTCCCACCGCGCCCGCCGACGGGGCGCCGGCGGCCGGCGGCGCGGCGCCGGGCAGCGCGGCCGCCTTCCGCGCCTGGCACCTCGACCCGCTGCCGCCGGCGCCGCCCGCCCCGACCACCCGGCCGGTCGTGCTGGGCGCCGGGATCCCGCCGGCCATCAGCCGGGTGCCGACCACCGACAAGGTGGTCTTCGTGACCATCGACGACGGGGCGGTGAAGGACCCGGAGTTCGTCCGGATGATGGGCGACCTGCGGATCCCGTTCACGATGTTCCTCACCGACGGGGTGATCCGCGGCGACTACGGCTACTTCGCGAAGCTGAAGCAGCTGGGCGGCCGGATCGAGAACCACACCATGACCCACGCCGACCTGCCGCACGTCCCGGACGACCGGCAGCGCGCCGAGATCTGCGACGAGCAGCAGAAGCTCTCCCAGGTGTACGGCGTGCGGCCGGAGTTGATGCGCCCCCCGTACGGCGCCTACGACGACGGCACCAAGCGGACGGCCCAGCAGTGCGGCATCAAGGCGCTGGTGCTGTGGCGGGAGACGATGCAGATCCAGTCGCTGCGCTACCAGCGCTCGGACGACCGGCTGCACCCCGGGGACATCGTGCTCGCCCACTTCCGCGGCCCGCGGGAGCTCAAGGGCCGGACGATGACGCAGATGATGGCGTCGCTGCTGCGGGAGATCGGCCGGCAGGGCTTCGCGGTGGCCCGCCTGGAGGACTACGTGTAGCTCAGCGCGCGGACCGGCCCGTGGCCCGATCCGCGGCGTCCGCGGCCGGCGCCCCGACCAGCATCGCGCGGTCGCCGGCGACCCGGGTGAGGAAGACCGTGGCCCGGTTGGGGCCGGACGGCTTCAGCTTCTTCAGCAGCTCCTCGGGGAGCACCGACGAGCCGCGCTTCTTCACCGTCACGGTGCCGGCGCCGCGCTCGCGCAGCAGCGCCTTCAGCCGCTTGATGTTGAACGGCAGCACATCGGTGATCTCGTAGGCGGCGGCGAAGGGGTGATCGGCCGTCAGGGTGTCCGAGGTGAAGTAGGCGATGGTCGGGTCGATCAGGGTGCCGCCGACCGGCTCGGCCGCCTCCGCGACGAGATGGGCGCGGATCACCGCGCCGTCCGGCTCGTAGAGGTAGCGGCGGACGGGCGCCGGCTCGGGGTCGGGCAGGCCGCGGGAGACGAGGGTCCGTCCGGACGGGAGCAGCGTCGCGGAGGGGCCGCGGCCGGCGTTTCCGCTGCCCGTGCCGGTGCCGAACCAGATCACCGCCTCCTTGACGTCGCCGCCGTCCGAGACCCACTCGGCGGCGGCCTCCTCCGGCACCGCCTCGTGCGGGATGCCCGGGGCCACCTTCAGCGCGGCGAGCGGCGCCTGACGGGCCGTCTCGACGGCCCAGGAGAACGGCGGGGAGTACGCCTCGGGGTCGAAGACGCGGCCGCGTCCGCCGCGCCGCGCCGGGTCGACGAAGACCGCGTCGCAGCCCTCCGTGGCGGGGTCGACGGCGGTGACGTCGGCGCAGCGCACCTCGATGAGGTCGGCGAGGCCGAGGGCGGCGGCGTTGGCCTCGGCGGCGGCGCAGGCGAGCGGGTCGCGGTCGACGGCGAGGACGGGGATGCCGGCGCGGGCCAGGGCGAGGGCGTCTCCGCCGATGCCGCAGCAGAGGTCGGCGACGCGGGTGGGGCGGAGGTCGGCGAGGCGGGCGGCGCGGTGGGCGGCGACGCTCGTACGGGTGGACTGCTCTACCCCGTTCGGGGTGAACCAGAGGCGGGCGGCGTCCTCGCCGAACTTGGCGGCGGCGCGCTGGCGGAGGCGCTCCTGGTGGAGGGCGGCGGTGACGAGGCTCGCGGGGTGGGTGCGGCGCAGCCGGGTGGCGAGGGCGAGTTCCTCGTCGGGGCGGTAGCCGGTGACGGCGTGCAGGACGGCGCGGCCGTCCTCGGTCAGGAGCTGCTTGAACTCGTCGATCTCCACGGGGTCCATTGTGGTTGCTGTTGCCGCCCCTGGGCGCCGGGGCCGGGGGCCGCGGGGTCGGCTTCGGGCGGCTGCGGGGGGCGGGGGAGGGGGCGGGATGCGGCGCGCGCTGGCACTCTGCTTGACCGAGTGCTAATGGTCGTCCTAGGCTCCGCATTGGCACCCTCGCAGTGAGAGTGCCAACGCGACGGGCAGGTTCGGCACCCGCGACGACGGACATGCCAGGTCGCCACCCAAGACATCCCGTGAGATCTCCGAAGGGGGAGGTCGGACCGTGACGACCACCAAGGTTGCCATCAAGCCGCTCGAGGACCGCATCGTCGTCCAGACCCTGGACGCCGAGGAGACCACCGCCTCTGGCCTGGTCATTCCGGACACCGCCAAGGAGAAGCCCCAGGAGGGCACCGTCCTGGCGACTGGTCCGGGGCGCTTCGAGGACGGCAAGCGCCTTCCGCTCGACGTGAAGGTCGGCGACGTCGTGCTCTACAGCAAGTACGGCGGCACCGAGGTCAAGTACAACGGCGAGGAGTACCTCGTCCTCTCGGCGCGCGACGTCCTCGCCGTCATCGAGAAGTAAGACCTCCCGTCTGCCCCGGGTGCGAGCCTCCTCCGATCCGGGGGAACCGCCCCGGGGCAGACGTGCATCCGAACCCGCACAGCAGCGCCCGTAGCGAGAGGACGAACGGCCCAGCCATGGCCAAGATTCTGCAGTTCGACGAGAGCGCCCGCCGCTCCCTGGAGCGCGGCGTCGACGCGCTCGCCAACACCGTGAAGGTGACGATCGGCCCCAAGGGCCGCAACGTCGTCATCGACAAGAAGTTCGGCGCGCCGACCATCACCAACGACGGCGTCACCATCGCCCGCGAGGTCGAGGTCTCCGACCCGTACGAGAACCTCGGCGCGCAGCTGGTGAAGGAGGTGGCGACCAAGACCAACGACATCGCGGGCGACGGCACCACCACCGCCACCGTGCTCGCCCAGGCCCTGGTCAAGGAGGGCCTGCGGAACGTCGCCGCCGGCGCCAACCCGTCCGCGGTCAAGAAGGGCATCGACGCCGCGGTCGCCGCGGTCTCCAAGAACCTCCACGAGCACGCCCGCGAGATCGAGGGCAAGGAGGACATCGCCGCCGTCGCCGCGCTGTCCGCCCAGGACCCGCAGGTCGGCGAGCTGATCGCGGAGGCCTTCGACAAGGTCGGCAAGGACGGTGTCATCACCGTCGAGGAGTCCCAGACCTTCGGCCTGGAGCTCGACTTCACCGAGGGCATGCAGTTCGACAAGGGCTACCTGTCCCCGTACTTCGTCACCGACCAGGAGCGCATGGAGGCCGTCCTCGACGACCCCTACATCCTGATCTTCGACGGCAAGATCTCCGCCATCCAGGACCTGCTCCCGGTGCTGGAGAAGGTCATCGGCGAGAGCTCCTCGAAGCCGCTGCTGGTCATCGCGGAGGACATCGAGGGCGAGGCCCTCTCCACGCTGGTCGTCAACAAGATCCGCGGCACCTTCAACGCCTGCGCGGTGAAGGCCCCCGGCTTCGGCGACCGCCGCAAGGCCATGCTCGGCGACATCGCCACCCTCACCGGCGGCACCGTGGTCTCCGAGGAGGTCGGCCTCAAGCTCGACCAGGTCGGGCTGGACGTGCTGGGCACCGCCCGCCGCGTCACCGTCACCAAGGACGACACCACGGTCGTCGACGGCGCCGGCGACAGCGCCGAGGTCCAGGGCCGGGTCAAGCAGATCAAGGCCGAGATCGAGGCCAGCGACTCCGACTGGGACCGCGAGAAGCTGCAGGAGCGCCTGGCCAAGCTGGCCGGCGGCGTCTGCGTCATCCGGGTCGGCGCCGCCACCGAGGTGGAGCTGAAGGAGAAGAAGCACCGCCTGGAGGACGCGATCTCCGCGACCCGTGCCGCGGTCGAGGAGGGCATCGTCTCCGGCGGCGGCTCCGCGCTGGTGCACGCGGCCAAGGGCCTGGAGAGCGGCCTCGGCCTCGCGGGCGACCAGGCGACCGGCGTCGAGATCGTGCGCCGCGCCGCCGTCGAGCCGCTGCGCTGGATCGCCGAGAACGCCGGCCAGGAGGGCTACGTCATCACCTCCAAGGTCGCCGACCTGGGCCCGAACGAGGGCTACAACGCGGCCACCGGTGAGTACGGCGACCTGGTGAAGCAGGGCGTCATCGACCCGGTGAAGGTGACGCGCTCCGCGCTGGAGAACGCGGCGTCCATCGCCTCGCTGCTGCTCACGACCGAGACGCTCGTCGTGGACAAGCCGGAGGAGGACGAGGACGAGGCCGGCCACGGCCACTCGCACGGCCCGGGCGGTCACTCGCACTGAGCGGGTCGCGCGCCGCGGGGTAGCTGTTGCCGCCCCTGTTCGGACTTCGGCGCCTCTGCACCCCGGCACCCCGTCCGGACGGCTTCGCCGTCCGCCGGATGGGGTGCCGGGGCCTTTTCGTAGGATGGGCGGGTGCGGAAGATGAGGGCGGCCTGCGCGGCCGGTGCGCTGGCGGTGGGCGCGGGGCTGCTCGCCGGCTGCTCGACCACCACCGACACCAACCACAAGCTCTTCGAGTTCAGCGGCAAGGAGCTGACCATCAGGACGGACAGCCCCGTCTCGGTGGTCCCCGCCACCGGGGGCCAGCCGCTGCACGTCAAGGAGACGCTGAAGGGCACCGGCAAGTCCAAGCCGGACCCGTCGATGTCGCTCCGGGGCGACACCCTCGGCCTCTACGGCCGCTGCCCGCGCGGCACCGGCAAGGTGGAGCTGCCGTGCGGCGCGACCTATGTGGTGGCGCTGCCCCCGGACGTCGCTCTGACGGTCCGCAGCAACCAGCAGCCGGTGCTGGTCAAGGACATCCGCACCGACATCGACGTGCAGACGTCGAACCAGCCGATCACCGTGGAGAACACCGCGCCCGGCACCAGCCTCCGGATGGTGAGCAGCAACGGCTGGCTGCAGGGGCAGGGGCTGCGCTCCTCCAAGGTGCGGGCGACCACCAGCAACAAGGTCGTCACGCTGAACTTCGCCGCTCCGCCGGACCAGGTGCGCACCAAGGTGAGCAACGACCGGGCGACCATCACGGTGCCCCGCGGCGGCCCGGACTACCGGGTGACGACCCATCTGGACTCGTACGGCAAGCGCTGCATCGAGGTGCCGCAGAACGCGAAGTCCGACCACACCGTCGACGTGACGACGACGCGCGGCAACGCGCGGGTCTTCGCCAGCACCCAGGTGGCGGCGAAGCCGGCCTGGCCGGCCGGGGCGATGGACGAGAACATGCCGGACGGGTGCCTCAATGCTGCGGAGAAGAAGGTCCGCGGACTGAAGTGAGCGCCGCGGCGGCGGCCGCCGGGGAGACCGGCGCCGACCCGGGGGCGCGGCGACTGCGGCGGCGGGCCCTGGCGTACATCTCCTCGCGCTCGTCCTCGGTGAGGCCTCCCCACACGCCGTAGGGCTCCTTGACGGCAAGGGCGTGGGCCGCGCACTGGGCCCGCACCGGGCACCGCATGCAGACCTCCTTGGCAGCCGTCTCGCGCGAGCTGCGGGCCGCGCCGCGCTCGCCTTCGGGGTGGAAGAAAAGAGAGCTGTCGACGCCGCGGCAGGCGGCGACGAGCTGCCAGTCCCACAGGTCGGCATTGGGCCCGGGGAGGCGGGAGAAGTCAGCCATCGGTGATCCCCTCGAGGGTGCTGATCGATGTTGGTAGTGACACTGGGGCAGGTTGCCCATATATGACCTGATGAAAATATGACTCATCAGACAAAAACGGACAAGGTTCCCGAAGGGTGAAGGTGGGCAGGTGTCGGTCGTGGCCCGTCCGAACACCGCTGAAGTCCGAGGGGCGCTGTTGTCCTGCCGGGGCTGCCGTGTCCTACGTGCGGGTGCACTCGTTGGGCCTATCGGCGAGCCTCGTAGCTGGGCTCGCAGGGATCCGTAACTCTTTCGAGTGACCCTCGTTGGAAGAGACGGAGACGGTCGGCGCCCGGCGTCCGGCCGTTCGGTGAAGGTACGTAGGTCTGGCTGTGTAACTGTGTGCAACCCAGGAGGCTCAACGTGACGCGGATCAGCTGGGGAGGGCGTCGATGACTTCCGTCCTCGTCTGCGACGATTCCCCCCTCGCACGGGAGGCGCTGCGGCGCGCCGTGGCGACCGTCCCCGGAGTGGAGCGGGTCACGACGGCGACCAACGGCGAAGAGGTGCTCCGCCGCTGGGCCACCGATCGGTCCGATCTGATCCTGATGGACGTTCGGATGCCCGGGCTCGGCGGCGTGGAGACCGTCCGCCGGCTGCTCTCGGCGGACCCCGGGGCCCGGATCATCATGCTGACGGTCGCCGAGGACCTCGACGGGGTGGCGCTCGCCGTCGCCGCCGGCGCCCGCGGCTACCTGCACAAGGACGCCTCGCGCGCCGAGCTGCGCGCGACGGTCGCCCAGGCGCTCGCCGACCCGACGTGGCGGCTCGCGCCGCGCCGGCTGCGCGCCGCCGAGATGGGCGCCGCGCCCACCCTGACGGCCCGTGAGATCCAGGTCCTGGAGGGCATGAGCCACGGCCGCAGCAACGCCGAGATCGGCCGCGAGCTGTTCCTCTCCGAGGACACCGTGAAGACGCACGCCCGGCGGCTGTTCAAGAAGCTCGGCGCGTCCGACCGCGCCCACGCGGTGGCGCTCGGCTTCCGCTGGGGCCTGGTCCGCTGACCCGGCTTCGATGACCGCGGTGACCGGCAGGTGGGCGGCGGGTGGGCCCACTCCCGGTTCCCGGGCGGAGGGCGCACCATGGATCCCATCGGCATGGGGTGCGGAGGTGCGCAGTGATCGGCGCAGGACACGCAGGACGGGGCCGCGGTGCGTAACGTTCCGATGCACAACTCCGAGCCGGATTCTTCGGTTCCCGCCTCGGCGAGGCACTATGGACCGATGCGCGAGGGAGACGGCGGCGACGGGGAGCCCGGTGACACTGGTGCGACCGGTGCCGCAGGGGTCGACGAGCGCACCCGCGAACTGGTGCAGCGCGCGGCCGCGGGCGACGACCAGGCGATGCACGAACTCCTCTCCCACGTCTACCCGCTGGTCGTCCGTTACTGCCGGGGCCGGCTCGGGCGGATGCCCGGCGCGGCGCGGCACTCCGTCGACGACGTCGCCCAGGAGGTGTGCATCGCCGTCCTGGTCGCGCTGCCGCGCTACCGCGACGAGGGCCGCCCGTTCGAGGCGTTCGTCTACGGCATCGCCGCGCACAAGGTCGCGGATCTGCAGCGGGCGGTGCTGAGGGGGCCGACGAGCGCGGCCGTCTCGGCGGACGAGCTGCCCGAGAAGCCGGACGAGGCGCTCGGCCCCGAGGAGCGCGCGCTGCTGTCCAGCGACGCCGCGTGGGCGCGCGAGCTGCTGGAGCTGCTTCCGGAGCATCAGCGGGAGCTGGTGCTGCTGCGGGTCGCGGTGGGGCTCAGCGCGGAGGAGACGGGGCAGGTGCTGGGGATGTCGCCGGGTGCGGTGCGGGTCGCCCAGCATCGGGCGCTGTCGCGCCTGCGCTCGCTCGCGGAGGAGGCGGCCGAGGCGGCGGGACGGGCGGGGGACGGGTCCGTCCGCGGGCTTTCCGCGTGAGGTTCGCTACAGCCCCCGGGCCGCTGCCCGCCCCTGACGGGGCGCCCGGTCCGGACCGCCCTTTCGGCCGATAGGATGGAGCTCCCGTCCGGTTTATCCGTTGTACGGGGTGGCCGTCCGCGCACCTGCGAAACTCCCCGAAGGAACAAGGATGTCTGTCGCCCCCTCCGGCGTACCCGAGAAGTTCTCCACCCTCGGCCTCACCTACGACGACGTGCTGCTGCTGCCGGGCGCGTCCGAGGTGCTGCCGAACGCCGTCGACACGCGGTCCAGGGTCTCGCGCAACGTCTCCGTCAACATCCCGCTGCTCTCCGCGGCGATGGACAAGGTGACCGAGGCGCGGATGGCCATCGCGATGGCGCGCCAGGGCGGCGTCGGCGTGCTGCACCGCAACCTGTCCATCGAGGACCAGGCGAACCAGGTCGACCTGGTGAAGCGCTCCGAGTCCGGCATGGTGACCGACCCGATCACCGTCCACCCGGAGGCCACCCTCGCCGAGGCCGACGCGCTCTGCGCCAAGTTCCGGATCAGCGGCGTCCCCGTCACCGACCCGAACGGCAAGCTGCTCGGCATCGTCACCAACCGCGACATGGCCTTCGAGACGGACCGCACGCGGCGCGTCTCCGAGGTGATGACGCCGATGCCGCTGGTCACCGGCGAGGTCGGGATCTCCGGCACCGAGGCGATGGCCCGGCTGCGCAAGCACAAGATCGAGAAGCTGCCGCTGGTCGACCCGGACGGCAAGCTCCGCGGCCTGATCACCGTCAAGGACTTCGTCAAGGCCGGCCAGTACCCCAACGCCGCCAAGGACGCCGAGGGCCGGCTGCTGGTCGGCGCCGCGATCGGCGTCGGCGGGGAGCAGCTGGAGCGGGCGCAGGCGCTCGTCGCGGCCGGCGTCGACTTCCTGATCGTGGACACCTCGCACGGCCACAACAGCGGCGTGCTGGAGATGATCTCCAAGGTGAAGGGGAACGTCCCGGTCGACGTCATCGGCGGCAACGTCGCGACGCGGGACGGCGCCCAGGCGATGATCGACTCCGGCGCGGACGCGGTGAAGGTGGGCGTCGGCCCCGGCTCGATCTGCACCACCCGCGTGGTGGCCGGCGTGGGCGTGCCCCAGGTGACGGCGATCTACGAGGCGGCGCTGGCGGCCCGCGCGGCCGGCGTCCCGCTGATCGGCGACGGCGGCCTGCAGTACTCCGGCGACATCGGCAAGGCGCTCGCCGCCGGCGCCGACACCGTGATGCTGGGCAGCCTGCTGGCCGGCTGCGAGGAGTCCCCGGGCGAGTTGCTCTTCATCAACGGCAAGCAGTACAAGTCCTACCGGGGCATGGGCTCGCTGGGTGCGATGCAGTCCCGCGGCGGCAGCAAGTCCTTCTCCAAGGACCGCTACTTCCAAGCCGAGGTGGCCACCGACGACAAGCTGGTGCCCGAGGGAATCGAGGGCCAGGTCGCCTACCGCGGCCCGCTCTCGGCCGTCATCCACCAGCTGATCGGCGGGCTGCGGCAGACGATGGGCTACGTCGGCGCGCAGGCCGTGTCCGAGATGGAGTCCAAGGGCCGGTTCGTCCGCATCACGGCGGCCGGGCTGAAGGAGAGCCACCCCCATGACATCCAGATGACCGTCGAAGCGCCCAACTACCATGGCTGACGGCCGGCGCCGCCGACGCGGGCCGGACTTCGACAGGTCAGGACGGTAAGAGGACTGTGACAGAGATCGAGATCGGGCGGGGCAAGCGCGGCCGCCGGGCCTACGCCTTCGACGACATCGCCGTGGTGCCGAGCCGGCGTACCCGCGGCCCCGAGGAGGTGTCGATCGCCTGGCAGATCGACGCCTACCGGTTCGAGCTGCCGTTCCTTGCGGCGCCGATGGACTCCGTCGTCTCGCCGGCGCAGGCCATAAGGATCGGCGAGCTGGGCGGCCTCGGGGTGCTCAACCTCGAGGGCCTGTGGACGCGGTACGAGGACCCCGCGCCGCTGCTGGAGGAGATCGCCGAGATGGGCGACCAGCAGGCGGCGACGCGGCGGCTCCAGGAGATCTACCAGGCGCCGATCAAGGAGGAGCTGATCGGCCGCCGGATCAAGGAGATCCGCGACTCGGGCGTGGTCACCGCGGCGGCGCTCTCCCCGCAGCGGACGGCGCAGTTCTCCAAGGCCGTGGTGGACGCCGGCGTCGACATCTTCGTGATCCGCGGGACGACGGTCTCCGCCGAGCACGTCTCGTCGCAGGCCGAGCCGCTCAACCTGAAGCAGTTCATCTACGAGCTGGACGTCCCGGTGATCGTGGGCGGCTGCGCGACGTACACCGCGGCGCTGCACCTGATGCGCACGGGCGCGGCCGGCGTGCTGGTCGGCTTCGGCGGCGGCGCCGCGCACACCACGCACAACGTCCTCGGCATCCAGGTGCCGATGGCGACGGCGGTGGCGGACGTGGCGGCGGCGCGGCGCGACTACATGGACGAGTCGGGCGGCCGGTATGTGCACGTCATCGCGGACGGCAGCGTCGGGCACAGCGGTGACATCGCCAAGGCGATCGCCTGCGGCGCGGACTCGGTGATGCTGGGCGCGGCGCTGGCGCGGGCGAGCGACGCGCCGGGGCGCGGGCACCACTGGGGTTCGGAGTCGGTGCACGGGGAGCTGCCGCGCGGCAAGCGGATGCACCTGGGCACGGTCGGCACCACCGAGGAGGTGCTGCTGGGGCCGTCGCACACGCCCGACGGGACGATGAACCTGTTCGGGGCGCTGAAGCGGGCGATGGCGACGACCGGGTACTCGGAGCTGAAGGAGTTTCAGCGGGTGGAGGTCACGGTCCGCGGTATGTGAGCGGTGGGTCGTGCCCGCTGTCGCCGCCCCGCCGCACCGCTGGGGTGCCGGGGCGTTCGGCGGGTACGGTCGGAAGGGGTCGGGTTCCATGCCCGGCCCCTTTTCGCAATGCTCGTGGGGAAGGGTGTGGCGTCGATGAGGACAGCGTCCATGGGACCGCAGGAACGGGCCCTCTCGCTGGCGAGAATGGCCGAGCGCGAGCTGGATGTCCTGGTGGTGGGCGGCGGGGTGGTCGGCGCCGGCACGGCGCTGGACGCCGCCACCCGGGGCCTGACGACCGGGGTGGTGGAGGCGCGCGACTGGGCGGCGGGCACCTCCAGCCGCAGCAGCAAGCTGATCCACGGCGGGCTGCGCTACCTGGAGATGATGGACTTCGGGCTGGTGCGGGAGGCCCTGCGGGAGCGCGCGCTGCTGACGCAGCGTCTGGCGCCGCACCTGGTGCGGCCGGTGCCGTTCCTGTACCCGCTGACGGGCCGGGCCTGGGAGCGGGCCTACGTCGGCTCGGGCGTGACGCTCTACGACACCATGGGCTGGTCGTCGGGGATGAACCGCGGGATGCCGCACCACCGGCACCTCACCCGCCGGCACGCCCTGCGGGTGGCGCCCTGCCTGAAGAAGGACGCCATGGTGGGGGCCGTCCAGTACTACGACGCGCAGGTGGACGACGCGCGCTACTGCATGTCGCTGGTGCGCACCGCGGCCGCGTACGGGGCGCTGGTGGCGAACCGGGCCGAGGTGGTGGGCTTCCTCCGGGAGGGCGAGCGGGTGGTGGGCGCCCGCGTCCACGACCTGGAGCAGGGCGGCACGTTCGAGGTGCGGGCCCGGCAGGTGGTCAACGCCACCGGGGTGTGGACGGACGAGACGCAGGCGATGGTGGGGGAGCGGGGGCAGTTCCACGTCCGGGCGTCCAAGGGCATCCACCTGGTGGTGCCGCGGGACCGGATCCAGTCGTCCACCGGACTGATCCTGCGCACCGAGAAGTCGGTGCTCTTCGTCATCCCGTGGGGCCGGCACTGGATCGTGGGAACCACGGACACCGACTGGGAGTTGGACAAGGCGGACCCGGCGGCGTCCAGCACCGACATCGAGTATCTCCTTGAGCATGTCAACAGCGTGCTGGCCACGCCGTTGACCAGGGAGGACGTCGAAGGGGTGTATGCCGGTCTGCGGCCGCTGCTGGCCGGCGAGTCGGACGCCACGAGTCGCTTGAGCCGGGAGCACCAGGTGGCGCACCCGGTGCCGGGCCTGGTGGTGGTGGCGGGCGGCAAGTACACCACCTACCGGGTGATGGCGAAGGACGCCGTGGACGCGATCGTCCACGGGCTCGACCTGAAGGTGGCGCCGTGCTGCACGGAGACGATTCCGCTGCTGGGCGCGGAGGGGTACCGCGCGCTGTGGAACGCCCGGGTGCGGATCGCCGCGCGGGCCGGCCTGCACGTGGCGCGCATCGAGCATCTGCTCAACCGCTACGGGACCTTGGCGGAGGAGGTGCTGGCGCTGGTCGCGGAGGACCCGAAGCTGGGGGAACCGTTGTCGGGCGCGGACGACTACCTGCGGGCCGAGGCGGTCTACGCGGTGCGCGCGGAGGGGGCGCGGCATCTGGAGGACGTCATCTCGCGGCGGATGCGGATCTCGATCGAGACGTTCGACCGCGGGACGCGGTGCGCGGAGGAGGTGGCGCGGCTGATGGCTCCGGAGCTCGGGTGGGAGGAGGAGCAGGTGGAGAAGGAGGTCGCGCACTACCGGGCCCGGGTGGAGGCGGAGCGGGTCGCGCAGCGGCAGGTGGACGACCGGGCGGCGGACGCGGCGCAGTTGGGGGCGCCGGAGATCGTTCCGGTGGAGTGAGCGCCCGGGGCGGTGCCGGGCCGCGGCGGCCCCGCGGACGGTGACCTAAATGTGAGGTCGTTTTCCTGGGCGGGGGGCGGTCCGATACCGTCATAGGGTTCGAAGGGCGGCGGAGTGGGGTGGCGGCCGCTGACTCGGCGGCACAAGGGCGGATAGAGGGGACGATGACCCAGGGGCAGGATGCGAGCAGGCTGCTTGCCGGCCGCTATCGGCTGACCGGGATGGTCGGCAAGGGCGGCATGGGCACCGTCTGGCGCGCCACGGACGAGATGCTGGGCCGGACCGTCGCCGTCAAGGAGGTCCGGATCCACGCCGGCATCGACGAGGAGGAGAAGCGCCGCCTGTACACCCGCACGCTGCGGGAGGCGAAGGCGACGGCGCTGATCCGCCATCCCGGTGCCGTGACGATCTACGACGTCGTCGAGGAGGACGACCGGCCGTGGATCGTGATGGAGCTGGTGGAGGGCCGGGCGCTCTCGGACATCCTGCGGGAGGACGGGCTGCTGACGCCGCAGCGCGCCGCCGAGGTGGGCGTCCAGCTGCTCGGCGTGCTGCGCAAGGCGCACCAGCGGGGCATCCTGCACCGCGATGTGAAGCCGTCCAATGTGCTGATCACCGAGGCCGGCCGGGTGGTGCTCACCGACTTCGGCATCGCCACCGTGGAGGGCGACCCGTCCGTCACCTCGACGGGGATGCTGGTGGGCGCCCCCTCCTACATCGCGCCCGAGCGGGCGCGGGGCCGCAAGGCGGGCCCCGGCTCCGACCTGTGGTCGCTGGGCGCCACCCTGTGGGCGTCGCTGGAGGGCAGGGCGCCGTTCGACCGGGGCACGGCGATGGCCACCCTCACCGCGGTGCTCACCGAGGACCTCCCCGAGGCGCAGCGCGCCGGGGCGATGGGCCCGGTGCTGGCCGGGCTGCTGGCCCGGGATCCGGGCGAGCGCACCGAGCACGGGCACGCCGAGCAGCAGCTGCGGCGGATCGCGGACGGCTTCGGCGCGGAGCCGGCGGCCGAGCCGGACGCGACGCCGGAGCGGACGGCGATGCTGCCGGTGGTGACGGACGACCGGCTCGCGCAGGAGCAGCAGAAGGCGAAGGCGCCGCGGCGCCCGTCCTGGGCGGCGCCGTCGGGCGGTCGGCGGGCGGCGCAGCCGCAGGCGCCCGCCGCGCCGCCGCGGCCCGCGCATCCGCCGCGGCAGCCCGCCCGGGGGCCGGCGGGGCCGGCGGGGTCGGCGGTGCCGGCGCAGCCGTCCGGCGGCCCGGGAGGCTCCGGGAGTTCCGGGGGCAAGCACGCCGCCGACTCCGCGGCCGCCGAGTCGGCGCGGCAGGCGGTGCGGGCGCTGGCGGCGGCCGGCTCCTTCCAGAACGCCGGCTCGGGGCTCGTCGCGGATCTGCAGCGGGTGCTGGAGGGCGAGCGGCCCAGCGCGCGGGCGCTGGCGTTCCTGCTGTGCGTGGCGGCGGCGATCGTGGTGATCGTCGTGCTGCTGGTCGCCGTGGTGTGACACGGTGCGGGGGCGCATGCCACGGAGGGCCTGATGAGCTGCACCCAGGGCAATACTCCGGGTAGCCCCCGCGCACGGTCTGCGGAGGGGTAGAGGGGAGGGAGCCGTGGAGACGCGTCGGGATCCGGGCCGTTACCGGCTGACGGGGGCGGCGGTGCCGCGCGGCGACGGCCTCTCGGGCGCGGTGGCGTTCGACGCCGAGCGGGAGTGCGAGGTGGTGATCACCCGCGTCCCGCTGCCCGAGGTGGTCTCCGGGACGCTCCTGGCGGACGAGTGGGCGCAGCGGGTGGCCGGCCGCGGCCGGGGCCGCCGCCGGGCGCCGGACGCGGCGGCGCTGCCCGCCGGCTCGGTGTCGGGGACGGTGGGCTTCCGGGCGCTGGCCGCCGCGCGGGACGCGGCTGAGCAGCCCGAGCACCGCAATCTCGTGCGGGTCTTCGACGTCTTCCAGGAGTCCGGCTCGGTGCAGGTGGTCTCCGAGCTGGTGTCGGGCGCCGAGCCGCTGGGCGCGCTGCTGGAGCGGGAGGGCCCGCTGACGCCCTATCGGGCGGCGGAGGTCGCCGCGGATCTGCTGGAGGCGCTGCGGGCGGTGCACGCCGGCGGCCGGGTGCACCGCAATCTGAGCCCGTGGACGGTGCTGGTCTGCGCGGACGGCACCGCGATGCTGGGCGGCGCGGCGGAGGGCGCCGCCCAGGAGGCGACCTGCGGGGGCGGCGGCGTCCGGGTCGGCCCGCCGCCCGCCGAGGACGGCGACGGCGGGACGGGGCCGCGCTGGGGCGTGGTGGAGGCCCGCGACCGGGAGGCCCGGATGGGCGAGGTCGGCCCGTGCGCGGAGCGCTGGTCGCCCGAGCAGTGCGGCCCCGCGCTGAGCGCCGCAACGCCGGAGCGCTCCGGCGCGGGCCCGCAGGGCGCGTCCGGGGTGGGCTTCGCCAAGGGCGAGCCGGGCTGGCCGCCGCCGGTGGCCGGGCCGGAGACGGACCTGTGGGCGCTCGGGGTGCTGGTCTTCCGCGCGGTGCACGGCCGCGCGCCGTTCCCGGAGGAGGACGTGGAGCGCCTGCTGCGGGCCGTGCGGGAGCGCCGCGGGGTGCCCCGTCCCGAACCGGGCCGCCCGGACCGGCTGCTGGCGCTGCGTCCGGTGGTGGCGGCGCTGCTGTCGGTGGATCCGGCGCGGCGGCCGTCGGCGGAGGAGCTGCGTGAGCGGCTGCTGGAGCTGGTGGCGCGCTCGCCGCAGCCGGACGCGGCCGAGCCTGGCGCCTGGGCCGGCGCGGGGGCGGGCGGCGACCGGCTTCCGGTGCCGCGGGCCCGGGGCACGGTGCAGGTGCGGCCCAAGGGGCGAAAGAACGTTCCTGCGCCGCGAGGGGGTTCGAGGCGCGGCGACGGCGGCCGCGGCCGCCGGGCAGCGGGCGCGGACCGCTCCGGGGGCCGCCGCAGCGGGCTGGTCACCGGCGTGCTGCTGGTGCTCCTGGTGCTGGTGCTGGTCGCCGCGGGGCTCGCCGCCGCGGTCTTCCTGCTGCCGCGGTCGGGGTCCGCGAAGGGCGCACCGGGCCCGGTTCCGATACAGGTACCAAGTACGCGTCAGGCGACAGTTGAGCAACAAAGCCCCACGCGGGCTGCCCCGGTGCCGGACCCTTCGCTTTACTGATCAATCGAATCATTCGAACGGGCCGTTGCGGTCCGCACCACGACGAGGGGCGACGGGGGGCAGACACGTGACCGATCAGGACGGTCCGCTGATCGGCGGCCGGTACCGGCTGTTGGAGCGGCTCGGCCACGGGGGCATGGGCACCATCTGGCGGGCCGTCGACGAGACGGTCCGCCGCGATGTGGCGGTCAAGGAGCCGCGGCTGCCCGAGAACCTGACGCCCGATCAGCGCACCCGGTTCTTCGAGCGGATGCTGCGCGAGGCGCGCGCCGCGGCCGGCGTCGCCAACCCGCACGTGGTGACGCTGCACGACGTGGTGATCCACGACGGCCGGCCGTGGCTGGTGATGGAGCTGGTGCGGGGCCGCTCGCTCGCCGACGTCCTGGACGAGGGGACGCTCTCGCCCCGCGAGGCGGCCCGGATCGGCGCGGCGGTCGCCGAGGCGCTGCGCGCCGTGCACGCCAACGGGGTGCTGCACCGGGACATCAAGCCCGGCAACGTGCTGCTCGCCGACGACGGCCGCGTCATCCTCACCGACTTCGGCATCGCCCAGGTGGAGGGCGAGGCGCCGATGACCGAGACCGGCGCGGTGGCCGGCTCGCCGGAGTACGTCGCCCCGGAGCGCGTCAACGGCCTGCGCCCCGGCCCGCCGTCCGACCTGTGGTCGCTGGGCGTGCTGCTCTACCAGAGCGTCGAGGGCTGGTCGCCGTTCCGCCGCTCCAACTCGATGACCACCATGCTGGCGGTGCGGGACGAGATCCCGCCGCCGCCGGCCCGGGCGGGCGAGCTCGCCCCGCTCGTCACCGCGCTGCTGCAGAAGGACCCGGCGGCGCGGCCCGAGGTGGGCGCGGTGCTCGCCGGGCTCAAGCACGTCGCCGAGCCGCCGCCCGCCCCGCAGCTCACCCCGCCGCCCGGGGTCGCGCCGCCCGTCGGCCCGGGCGGCACCCGCCTGGACACCGGCGGCCCGGTGCCGTTCGCCGCGCCGCCGCAGGCCTGGCACCGGCGCCCCCGCAACCGCCTGATCGGGGCGGGCCTGGCGCTGCTGGTGATCGCCGGGGCGGCGCTGGCCGTCGCCGATCCGTGGGCCGGCCCCTCCGGGGTGCCGTCCACGTGGGTCACCAACGACGAGGCGGCGGTGAAGATGACCATCCCGACGCCGTCCGGCTACTCGCGCTCCAACTCCAGTTCCTACTCCACGCCGGGGGTGCTCTGGACGTCCCCCAAGGCGGAGGACAGGAAGACCGGCCTGGGCATCGTCGTCGGCAGCGCCTACCAGGACAGCACCAACGACAAGTCGGCCGGCGCGGCCGCGGACAGCGGGGTCGGCAACTACAGCACCACCGCCTACAGCAACCCGATCCTGGAGCGCGAGAACTACACGATCGACTACCAGGTGCCGTTCAAGGGCCGGAAGGCGAGCGTGCTGGACCTCACCTACTGCGCCAACAAGAAGGACAAGGCGGCCGGGAAGCTCAGTCGGGTGATCAACTTCTATGTCCTGGACAAGAGCGGCAAGGCCGAGTACCAGGTCTGGGTCTCGTTCTACGGGGACGCCAAGCAGGTCGGCGGGGAGGCGCCCCGGGCGATCTACGACAAGGTCGTCGCCGGGCTGAAGATCCCCGGCCTGGACGCCTGACGGCCCCCGCCGCGACGCGGTCCGTCTCACTCCTCGGGAAGGGGGGCCCGAGGAGTGGGGCGTCCGGCATAATGGGGGACATGTTCAGCACTGCTCAGCGCTTCTTTTTTTATGGCACCGGCGGGTCCGCGTGCCATCGAAGCCGCTTGAGCTGAACGAGCTTCCGAAGGCGCCCCGGCCCACCGGCCGGGGCGCCTTCGCCGTATCCGGCCGGTCCGACCGACGCCGAGGCCGACACCCCTCAGCCGACGAATCCAGGAGACGGACCCATGAACGCCACCACCGCACCGGCGAGCTCGACCTGCGTGCCCTCCGACGCCCCCGGCGCCGCCGAGGCCAACGCCGTGATCGCGGGCGCCCGCGAGCGGATCGACGCCCTCGACGCCGAGATCATCGCCCTCATCCGCCGCCGGATGGCGGTCTCCGACGAGGTGAAGCAGGCCCGCCTGGCGGTGGGCGGACCGCGGCTCGCGCTCGCCCGCGAGATGGAGATCCTCGCCACCTACCGGGACGGCCTCGGCGGCGACGGCACCACCATCGCGATGACCGTGCTGGAGCTGTGCCGCGGAAAGCTGTGAGCGCTTCACCCGTTAAGGGCCGTGACCCCGCCGGGCGGTCTTCGTTGAGCCTGGTGTCCGCGTCACCGCGTGGGCAGACCCAGTCCATCGGGGCGATGAGGCGTGCTGCGCGCGCCGTGGGACCTCGCCCCGGTGCTGTGGCCGGTCAGCAGGGGACAGCAGCCCGGCCACGACTGTAGGGGCGGTCGGCGCCCGGGGACGCCCGGGTCCGGCCGCCCATCCCCAAACGTTTGCGTGCGGGTGTGCCCCAACTCGTGGGCGGCAATTGCCCGGAACGGGTTGCGGGACGCCAGCCGCTCGACCACGATGCAGTCAGGCGGCCTTGCGGCCGCCGCGACCGACCACCACAGAAAGCCGCAGGGCGCTCACCCCCCCCAGCGCCCGGGCGGCGAGCCAGCACCGGCGCTGCCCTGACGTCGAGTGCTGACGGAACAAAGGGCCCCGCCGCACGGCGGGGCCCTTTGCCGCGGTGCCGGCCCGGGGTGGCCGCGTCGCCCCGGGCGGTCAGCGGACCTGAAGCACCTTCAGGGCGCGCAGCGCCGACGTCATCAGCCGCGCGTACTGCTCGTCGTCGGCGCCGAAGGACGGCCGCAGCGGCAGCAGCCGCTGCGCGGCCACCGTCTGGGCCTCGGTGAACTTCAGGATCCCCTCGGCGCCGTGCCGCCGGCCGACGCCCGAGTCGCCCATGCCGCCCATCGGCGCCCCCACGCTCGCATACCCGGCGGCGTAGCCCTCGTTGATGTTGACGGTGCCGGTGCGCAGCCGGGTGGCGATCCGCCGGGCCCGTCCGGCATCCTTCGACCAGACGCTCGAGTTGAGGCCGTAGCGGGTGGCGTTGGCCTGGCGCACCGCATCCTCGTCGTCCCGGAACGGGTAGACGGAGACCACCGGGCCGAACGTTTCCTCGCCGCAGACCGCCATCTCCGGCCGCACCCCGGTGAGCACCGTCGGCTCGTAGCAGAGCGGGCCGATGTCCGGACGGGCCCGCCCGCCGGTGCGCACCGTCGCGCCCTTCTCCACGGCCTCCTCGACATGGCGGGCGACCGTCTCCAACTGCCTGTCGGAGACGAGCGAGCCCATGTCGGTGCCCCAGCCGAGCCCGGCGCCCAGCCGCATCGACCGCACCCGGGCCGTCAGCCGCTCGGTGAACTCCTCGAAGATCTTCTCGTGCACATAGATCCGCTCGATCGACACGCACAGCTGGCCGGCGGAGGAGAAGACCGCGTGCGCGGCGCCCGGCACCGCCTTCGCCAGGTCGGCGTCCTCCAGCACCAGCAGCGGGTTCTTGCCGCCGAGTTCGAGGGAGGCGCCCACGAGCCGCGCCGCCGCCTGCTGGGCGACGAGCCGGCCGGTGGCGGTCGACCCGGTGAACGAGACGTAGTCGCCGCCCTCGACGACCGCGCCGCCGACGCCGGGGCCGTCGCCGATGACGATCTGCCAGAGGTCGGCCGGCAGGCCCGCCTCGACGGCGCGGGCGCGGCCCCACAGCGCGGCGAGCGCGGTCTGGCTGTCCGGCTTCATGACGATGCCGTTGCCGGCGACGAGCGCGGGCAGGGCGTCGCCGATGGAGAGCTCGAACGGGTAGTTCCACGGCGCGATCCAGCCGATCACGCCCTTGGGGTGCTGGTGCTGCACCGCCTTGGTGAGGACGGGGACGGCGCCCGCGCGGCGGCGCGGCCTGAGGTAGCCGGCGGCGCGGCGGCCGTAGTGCCGGGCGACGATCGCGACCGACTGCACCTCCTCGTGGGCGTGCAGGCGGGCCTTGCCGGTCTCCAGCTGGATGAGGTCCAGCACCTCGTCCTGGCGGGAGAGGACGAGGTCGTGGAGGCGGAGCAGCACCGCGGCGCGCTCGCGGACGGAGCGCATCGCCCACTCCACCTGGGCGGCGCGGGCCTTCTCGAAGGCGCGGTCGACGTCCTTGGGGGTGGAGAGGGGGAGGGTGGCGACGGACTCCCCGGTGAAGGGGGTGCGGGAGGCGACGGTCTCCTCGGCGGCGGGGTCCGCGGCGACGGTCGCGGCGAGGGCCGCGATCAGCGGTTCCCGCTGGGCGAGGGCCTCCGAGGGGCGGCGAAGGGCGTCGGTGTGGTCGGGGTTCCCGGGCGCGTCAACCATGCGGGTAGCGTACGGCGTTCGGTTGCGGTTGTGTACTGGTCGGTAAGTACGGGTGCGGTTCGCTGGGGCCGCGGTTGCCGCCCCTTCGCCCCGGCGCCCCGTCCGGGGCGGGCGGGGCGAAGGTACGGCGGGTGCGTTGCAGGACCATCGGGTGCGTTACAGCACCATCTTGACGGCCTCCGCGATGGTGCGGTGGAAGGTGGGGAAGGCCCAGGTGACGCGGGCGAGGTCGGAGACCGGGACGCGGGCGTGGACGGCGAGGGTGAGGGCGGAGACCATCTCCCCGCCGGCGCCCGCCGGGCCCGCCGCGGTGGCGCCGACCAGGGTGCCCGCCGCGGTGTCCGCGACCACCTTGACGAAGCCGTCGCCGCCCGGTCCGTGCAGCCGGCCGCGGGCGCCCGAGCGCAGGTCCGCGGTGCCCGTCCGCACCTGGAGGCCCTGCTCCACCGCCTGGTGCTCCGTCAGCCCGACCGCGCCGACCTCCGGCTCGGTGAACGTCACCCGCGGCGTCGCCCGGTCCGACCAGGGCGGGCCGCCCTCGCCGAGGATGCCGCGCACCGCCACGTCCGCCTGGGCCATCGCCACATGCGTGAACGCGCCGCGCCCCACCGCGTCGCCGATCGCCCACACCCCGGGACGGGAGCCCAGCGGGGGCAGCACCCGCATCCGGTCGTCCGCCGGGACGGCGTGCAGCCCCGAGGCGTCGCCCAGGCCCAGCGCGGCGAGGCCGGTGCCCTCGACGTCCACCCGGCGGCCCGTCGCCACCAGCAGCCGCTCCGCCGTCACCCGGTCGCCGCGGTCGGTGTCCACGGTGAACGCCGAGCCGTCGTGGCCCACGGCCGCGGCCAGGGAGCCCAGATGGACCGTCAGCCCGGCCTCGGTGAGCACCCGCAGCAGCAGCTCGCCCGCCTCCGGCTCCTCCGCCGGCAGCAGCCGCGGCGCCGCCTCCACCACCGTCACGTCCGCGCCGAACCGGGCGAAGACCTGGGCCAGTTCGAGGCCGACCGCGCCGCCGCCCAGCACCGCCAGCGAGCGCGGCACCTCCTCGGCGGCCACCGCCTCGCGGTTGGTCCAGAACGGGGTGCCGGCCAGCCCCGGGATCGGCGGGACCGCCGGCTCGCTCCCCGTCCCCAGCACGATGGCCCGCCGCGGGCGGATGACGATCTCCCGGCCGGACTCGTCCTCGACCGTCACCTCGCCGGGGCCGGTGATCCGTCCCCGGCCGCGCAGGAAGCGGCCGCCGCGCGCGGTGAACCGGTCCACCGCGGCCTTGTCGCTCCAGTCGGCGGTGGCCTCCCGGACGTGCCGGGCGACCGGCGCCCAGGACGGCTCCACCATGCAGGTGCCCGCCATGCCCGGCACCCGCCAGGCCTCGGCGAGCAGGTCCGCGGCCCGGACCATCGCCTTGCTCGGGATGCACCCGTAGTAGGGGCACTCGCCGCCCAGCAGGCGCTGGTCGACGCCGACGACGTCCAGCCCCGCGTCCGCGAGCCGGCCGGCGACCTCCTCACCGCCCGGGCCCATGCCGACGACCACGGCGTCCACCGGGTCGCGCCAGTTGTCGACGATCATCTGCTCGGCCATGGCCGACCACCTCGTTCGTCCGGATTCTCCCCGGCTGGGTCCCCCGTCCGCCAAGCTACCGGCGGGGGCGGGGCGCGGCACCCGGGCAGGGGCGGGGCATCGGCCCCGGATCGGTAGAATCGAGTCCGTATCCCCCATGGCGGCTCGGCGCCCCGCGCTCGCCCGCCGAACCACGAGCCGAAAGGCCCGCCCGTGTCATCCCCCCAGTCGGACGCGACCGACACCGTCCTCGTCGTCGACTTCGGCGCCCAGTACGCGCAGCTCATCGCGCGCCGCGTGCGCGAGGCGCGGGTCTACAGCGAGATCGTCCCGCACACCATGCCGGTGTCCGAGATCCTCGCCAAGAACCCGAAGGCGATCATCCTCTCCGGCGGCCCCTCGTCGGTCTACGAGCCGGGCGCGCCCACCGTCGACCCCGCGCTGTTCGAGGCCGGTGTTCCGGTCTTCGGCATGTGCTACGGCTTCCAGCTGATGGCGCGGGCCCTCGGCGGCACGGTCGACAACAGCGGGGCCCGCGAGTACGGCCGCACCCCGATGGCCGTGACGCGGCCGGACTCCACGCTCTTCGAGGGCACCCCCGACCGGCAGACGGTCTGGATGTCGCACGGCGACGCCTGCTCGGCGGCGCCGGAGGGCTTCACCGTCACCGCGAAGACCGACGTCGTCCCGGTGGCGGGCTTCGAGAACGACGAGAAGAAGCTGTACGGCGTGCAGTACCACCCGGAGGTGATGCACAGCCAGCACGGGCAGCAGGTGCTGGAGCACTTCCTGTACCGGGGCGCGGGGATCAGCCCCTCGTGGACCACGACGAACGTGGTGGAGGAGTCGATCGCGGCGATCCGCGAGCAGATCGGCGACAAGCGGGCGATCTGCGGCCTCTCCGGCGGCGTCGACTCCGCGGTGGCGGCGGCGCTGGTGCAGCGCGCCATCGGCGACCGGCTGACCTGCGTCTACGTCGACCACGGGCTGATGCGCAAGGGCGAGTCCGAGCAGGTCGAGAAGGACTTCGTGGCGGCGACGGGGGTGCGCCTGAAGGTCGTCGACGCGGAGGAGCGGTTCCTCACCGCGCTCGCCGGGGTCTCCGACCCCGAGGAGAAGCGCAAGATCATCGGCCGGGAGTTCATCCGGGTCTTCGAGCAGGCCGCGAGCGAGATCGTCGCCGAGGGCCGCGAGGCCGGCGGCGGGGACGTGGAGTTCCTCGTCCAGGGCACCCTCTACCCGGACGTGGTGGAGTCCGGCGGCGGCACCGGCACGGCCAACATCAAGTCCCACCACAACGTCGGCGGCCTCCCCGAGGACCTGACGTTCCAGCTGGTGGAGCCGCTGCGGAAGCTCTTCAAGGACGAGGTGCGGATGGTCGGCACCGAGGTCGGCCTGCCGGACGAGATCGTCCAGCGGCAGCCGTTCCCCGGCCCGGGCCTCGGCATCCGGATCGTCGGCGAGGTCACCAGGGCCCGGCTCGACCTGCTGCGCGAGGCGGACGCGATCGCCCGTCACGAGCTGACGGCGGCCGGCCTGGACCGCGAGATCTGGCAGTGCCCGGTGGTGCTGCTCGCCGATGTGCGCTCGGTGGGCGTGCAGGGCGACGGCCGGACGTACGGGCACCCGATCGTGCTCCGTCCGGTCTCCTCCGAGGACGCCATGACGGCGGACTGGTCGCGGCTGCCGTACGAGGTGCTGGAGCGGATCTCCACGCGGATCACCAACGAGGTGGACGAGGTCAACCGGGTGGTGCTCGACGTGACGTCGAAGCCGCCGGGGACGATCGAGTGGGAGTAGCCGCGCGCGGCTACTCCGGGCGCGGGGACGCCTGACCACCGGGTGACCGGTCGTCAGGCGTCCCCGCGCTTCTTGCGTTTGGCGCGCCGCTGGAGGGTGGCCATGGCGGCGTAGCCGAGGGCGAGGGCGGCCAGCAGGGCCGCGGCCGGCGGCCAGAGGTCGGTGGCGGGGGCCGGGGTGCGGCTCTCGTCGCGGCGGGCCGCCGGGGGCGTGCCCGGGTCGAAGGGGGACGCGGTGTCGGCGCGCGGGGTGCCGCCGAGCGCGAAGTCCACGGTGAGCGCGGCGCGCCAGCGCCGGGCGGGGGCGAGCGCGCGGGCGTCGGGGTGGGCCAGGGAGGCGGCGATGTAGTAGTCGCCGGCGGCCGTCGCCGTGGGGCCGACGCAGGAGAGGTCGAGGGTCGCGCTGTTCCCTCCGGCGGTGCTGCCGGGGCTGAGCGGCACGGTGGCGTCACCGGTGCACGGGAGCGGGTCGAGGTCGGCGTCGAGCAGCCGGACGGCGAAGACGTCGTGGTCGCCGATGGGATAGCCGGCGGGCAGGCGGGCCTCCGGGCGGACGTCCAGGAACTGGCCGCGGGTGAGGTGGACGCGCCAGTAGAGGGTGGTGCCGGGGGCGGCGGACTGCCGGGACGTCACCGGGTCGGGCCCGGTGAGGCGGCTGGCCCCGGCGAGCGTGGTGGCGCCGGGCGGGGCGCTGCCGTTGGGGGCGGGGGCGGCGTGCGCGGGGCTGGCCGCGCCGACGGCGAGGGCGGCGAGGGCGGCGGCGGAGAGGCGCCGCAGGTGGTGACGGCGCGTCATGGGGCCTCGCCCCCGGTGCGGTCGGGGCGGGCGCGGCGCCACACGGCGACGCGGACGGCCGCCCCGCCGAGCAGGCCGACGGCGGCGAGCGCGGCGATCAGCGCCGGGTCGGGGGAGGACGACCGCGGCGGCGCGGCGATGCCGTCCTGGGAGCCGGAGGCGCTGGGCGCGGGTTTCGGCGTCGCCAGCGGGCTGCCCACCGAGGCCAGGGTCAGCTCCACCGGTCCGGCGACGTCGCCGCGCAGCTGGACGCAGAGCGGGACGACGCTGCCGCCGGCGGGCAGCCGGTCCCAGCCCAGGCGGGCGGTGGTGGCGCCCGCGGTGACGGCGTCGCCCCAGCCGAGCGCGTCGGTGGCGCCCACGGCCAGCGGGCGCTGCCCCTGGCGGATCGTCAGGGTGAGGGAGGCGCGGGAGGTGATCCCGCCGGGCGGGACGGCGACCGCGACGGCGCGGGCGGCCGCGCCGGGGGCCACCGAGAAGCGGTAGGAGGCGGTGCGGCCCGGGGCGAGGCTGTCGGTGTAGGTGCCGGCGGCGAGCGCGGGGGCGGTGCCGCAGCCCGCGGTGGCGCCGTGCGCGGGGGACGGCGAACCGGTCGCCGCGGGGGTGGCCGAGGGCCCGGCGGCGAGCAGGACCGCGGCGAGTGCGGCTGCGACGGGGGCGGCCATCGGCTAGTTGCCCGTCCGGTGGATCCGGGCGTGGTTGAACGCGGCGGGCGCGGGCGCGCCCGCCGGGCCGGACTGCGACTCGTCGTACTGCAGCACGCCCGGGCGGACCCTGGTGAGGGTGACGGTCATGCCCTGCGGGCAGGCCTCGCCGGGCTTCGACTGGGCCCCGTCGACGGGCCGGTCGTTGAAGGACTTGAGGACCAGGGAGTTCGGCTCGACCTTGGTGAGGCGGACGGCGTAGCGGCAGCCCAACATGCGTCCGCTGCCCTGCTCGCGCCGCCGGTTGTTGCCGCCGCCCACCGCGGCGGTCACCTTGCCGCGCTTCACCGTCAGGGATATCCGGGTCCATTGGGTGGCGGGGGTGGCACGGGTGGCGGGCTCGGCGCCGACGGATCCGTTCCAGGTGCCGAGGTAGGCCTCGGGTACGGCGTTGGCGGGCTTGGCGGACGGCCGCACGACGGCGAGCAGGACGCCGGCGGCGGCGAGGACGGCCACGACGGTGATCAGGACGCCGACGCGGGCGCCGCGGCGGCGCCGGGGCGCCCGCGTCGGCGGTGGCGGTGGCGTGGGGG
>NZ_MLCF01000040.1 GCF_001879105.1 Mangrovactinospora gilvigrisea
CCGCGGGCCCGCCCCCACCCCAACCCGGCGTCCCCACCGCCGCGTTCGCGGTGCGCGCCGTCCCCGCGCGCCACCGCGTGGTCCTCGTCACCGCCGGCTTCAGCGACGGCCGGGCCCCCGACCGGCCCGCCGACGCCCTCGCGCCGCCGGCCGCCTCCGACGCCCCCGTCGTCGAGTCCGGCCTCTACGCCGCCGTCCGCCGCGCCGCCACCGTCTTCGCGGGGAGCCGATGACCGCCGCCGCCCGCGCCGCCGGACTCCTCCTGCTGGTCCTCGCCCTGCTCGCCGACGCCCCCTCCGCCGCCGCGTCCCCCGTCCCGGCCCCGACCACCGCCGCGACCGCCTCCGCCGACCCCATCCGCGCCCGCCAGTGGTACCTCGACACCCTCGGCGCGCCCCGCGCCTGGACGCAGACCCGCGGCCGCGGCATCACCGTCGCCGTCCTCGACACCGGTGTCGCCGCCGCCAACCCCGACCTCGCCGGCAGCGTGCTGCCCGGCCACGACTTCGTCACCGGCACCGCCGGCCCCGACAACACCGGCCGGCACGGCACCGGCATGGCCGCCCTGATCGCCGGCCACGGCCACGGGCCCGGCGACGCCCAGGGCGTCCTCGGCGTCGCCCCGCAGGCCCGCATCCTCCCCGTCCGCGTCATCCTCGACGACGGCGACCACCCCGCGAAGACCCCGAAGACCCCGAACGCGCCGGCCAACCCGCTGGACCCGGTCTCCGCGGGCATCCGCTGGGCCGTCGACCACGGCGCCGACGTCATCAACCTCTCGCTCGGCGACGACGGCCCCGGCGCGCACCCCGACAGCGGCGAGGACGCCGCCATCCGCTACGCCCTCGCGCACGGCGTCCCCGTGGTCTCCTCGGCCGGCAACGGCGGCGCCGACGCCGACCGCACCTCCTACCCCGCCGCCTACCCCGGCGTGATCGCGGTCGCCGCCGTCACCCGCGCCGGGGCCCGCGCCGACTTCTCCACCCGCCGCTGGTACACCACCGTCGCCGCGCCCGGCCTGGACGTCGTGGTGCCCGCGCCCGACAACCGCTACTACCTGGCCTGGGGCACATCCGCCGCCGCGGCCCTGGTCTCCGGGACGGTCGCGCTGATCCGCGCCCGCCACCCGCGCCTGACCCCCGCTCAGATCCGCACCGCGCTGGAGCAATCGGCGAGGGCCGGCCCCGCGGACGGCCGGCCGGACGGCGACATCGGCGCCGGCACCGTCTCCGTCCCGGCCGCGCTCGCCGCTGCCGACCGGGCCGCCCGGCAGCGTCCCCAGCCGGCCGTCCCCGCCCCCTCCCCGGCCCCGGCGGGCCCGTCCGGCGACGCCGCCGCGTCCGCCGCCCCGCGCGCCGCCGGGGCCCACCGGGGCGGCACTCCGGCCCCCGCCCCCTACCTCGCCGCCGCCGGAGCGGCCCTGCTCGCGGCGGGGGAGTGGCTGCGCCGCCGCCGGCGCCGGACCGCCGCGCCCGGGCCCGGCGGCGAACCGGAGCCGGAGGCCCCGCCGGACAACCCCGCGGACCCCGTAGGCTCGGAGGTGTGACCGGCACCGACATCCCGAGCGATACCCCGCACCATCACAGCGCCCCCGTTCCCGCGCAGGGCCCGGAGAGCGGCGGGACCACCCGCGATCCGAACGTCCGGAAGTCCCTTCCCGACACGGGCTTCGCGAACGACACGGGCGAGCCGGACGCGGAGCTCGCCGCCGCGCTGGACGCCTGGGTCCGCGCCCAGGGCGCCGCCGACGCCGCCGAGCTGCGGGCCGCCGAGGACGCCGTGCACGCCGCCCTCCCCGGCACCCGTCTGCTGGTGCCCGTCGTCGCCGTCCTCGGGGAGGTCGAGGAGACGGCCGACGGGCACGCCGTCGAGAAGTCCAGCGACATGGCGGTCCCCACCATCAACTCCCCGGACGGCTCCCGCCGCGCCCTGCCCGCCTTCACCGGCACCGCGGCCCTCGCCCGCTGGCGGGCCGACGCCCGCCCGGTCGCCGTCCCCGCGCACACCGCGGCCCGCGCCGCGCTCCAGGAGCGCGCCGACACCCTGCTGCTCGACCTGGGCGGTCCGGCGCCCTTCCCGGTCAGCGGCGCGCGGCTGTACCTGCTGGCGCGCGGCGGGGAGCGGCGCGCCCCGGTGGACGACCCGGCGGTCGCCGAGGCCGTCCGCGGGCACCTGGCCGGCTGCGAGCCGGTCAGCGCCGCCTACCTGGAGCAGCGCGAGGGCGCCGATCTGACGCTCCGGCTGGTGCTGGCCGGCGGCGTCGGCCGGGAGGAGATCCAGCGCGCCGCCGGGGACCTGGCGGAGCGGCTCGCCGCCGACCCGGTGCTGCGCACCGTCCTCGTCGACGGCCTGTCGCTGGCCCTGCACCCGCCCGGCACCCCGGCGCCCAGCAACCTGCTCTACGAGATCTGACGAGGCCGGGGCGACCGCCGCGCGGGCGGCCGCAGCGCCCACGAGGCCCCGGTGGCGGCGAGCAGCGGCAGCAGATACCCCAACTCGGCCAGCTGGTAGCCCTTGACGAGGTGCGAGACGACCGCGCCGCTGTCGACGAAGACGGTGCCCGCGTACGCCCACTCCTTGAGCAGCGGCAGCCGCGGCGCGAGCAGCACCGCCGCGCCGAGGATCTTCCAGATGCCCAGCAGCACCAGGAAATAGCCGGGGTAGCCCAGGTGCTCGGTGACGCGCGCGACCATCGGCAGCCGCGCGATGTCCCAGCCGCCGCCCACGGCGAGCTCCGAGGTGACGAAGAGGGTGGCGGCCCAGTAGCCCAGCGCGGCCGCCCGCGTCCGTGCCTCCGGCACGGGTCGTGCTCCGGTATCGGTCATGCCCCCAGGACGGGCGGGCTCCCGGAAACGCAACCGCGGGCATCCTGGACGGTGTGCAGGATCCCGGCGAGGCCCGCGAATTCGAGGCGCACCGCGCCCACTTGACCGCCGTCGCCCGCCGGATGCTCGGCTCGGCGGCGGAGGCGGAGGACGCCGTCCAGGAGGCGTGGCTGCGCTGGCAGCGGGCGGACGGCGCGACCCGCGCGGACGATCCGCGGGCCTGGCTGACCACCGCGGTGGGGCGCATCGGCCTGGACCGGCTGCGGGCGCGGGCGGTGCGCCGGGAGGCGGGCGCGGAGCACGCCGAGGCGGCGGCGGATCCGGCGCCGGGGCCGGAGCAGGAGGCGCTGCTCGCGGACTCGGTGGGGCAGGCGATGCTGGTGGTGCTGGACGCGCTGGGCCCGGACGAGCGGGTGGCGTTCGTGCTGCACGACCTCTTCGCGGTGCCGTTCGCCCGGATCGCCCCGGTGGTCGGCCGGACGGTTCCGGCGACGCGGATGCTGGCGACGCGGGCGCGGCGGCGGGTGCGTGACGCCGGCGCCGGCGCCGACGTGGAGGGGACGGCGGGGACGGCGGACCCGGAGCGGCAGCGGCGCGCGGTGGAGGCGTTCCTCGCGGCGTCCCGGGCCGGCGACTTCGCGGCGCTGCTGGAGCTGCTGGCGCCGGACGCGGTGGCGTCGACGTCCCTGCTGGGCCTCCCGCTGCGGCTGCGCGGGGCGCGGGGCGTCGCGCGGGGCGCGATCGCCATCGCCCGCCTCGCGGGCGTCCCGCGGATCCCGGCGGACGAGCCCCTTGCGGCCCACGTCCACCGCGGCGGACGCGTCACCCGCACCCTGCGGTTCACGCTCCGCGGGGACCGCATCGCGCGCATCGAGGTCACGCGAGCCCGCTGACGCCCTGCCCCGCCAGCGGTCCTCGTCCGGCCGCGGGTCCGCTGTGCTCGCGCCCGCGGCGCCCGCGTGCCCCGAAGGGGCGCGGGGAACTGCGCGGGTGACCAGAGTGAGCGCCGCCGCCCGCATCCGGCCGGGCACCCCGCGGCGCCGACCTACGCGTGCGTCACCGCGCCGACCTACGCGTGCGCCGCCGCACGGCGCCATTCCGCACGCAAAGACGCCTCCGCCGCGGGCGTGGCCCCCAGCCGGTCCAGACCCAGCAGTGCCGCGCCCACCACCGGTGCCGTGTCGGCCATCCGCAGCACCGCCCGCGGCGCCGGCGTGCCCCGAAGGGGCGCGGGGAACTGCGCGGGTGACCAGAGTGAGCGCCGCCGCCCGCATCCGGCCGGGCACCCCGCCGCGCCGACCTACGCGTGCGTCACCGCCCCGACCTACGCGTGCGCCGCCGCACGGCGCCATTCCGCACGCAAAGACGCCTCCGCCGCGGGCGTGGCCCCCAGCCGGTCCAGACCCAGCAGTGCCGCGCCCACCACCGGTGCCGTGTCGGCCATCCGCAGCACCGCCCGCGGCGCCTCCGCCGCGAGCGCCGCGCGCACCGGGCCGAGCAGCAGCGGGTGCCCCGCCGCCAGCACGCCGCCGCCGAGGACGACGACCACCTCCCGCTCCACCAGCGACAGCCGTCGCAAGCAGCTCAGCGCCATCGCGACCACCTCGCGCGCCTGGTGCGCGACCAGCTCCCCGGCCACCGCGTCCCCCGCCTCCGCCGCGCGGAACAGCTCCGGGGAGAAGCGCCACAACCGCTCCCGCGGCAGCCTGCCGAGGTGGACGCCGATCGCCGCCTCCTGCGCCGTCGCCGTGCCGAACCAGGCGGCGATCGCCGCCGACAGCGCCGTGCGCGGCCCGCGCCCGTCCTCGCCGCGCACCGCGTGGAACATCGCGCGGGTGCCGAGGCCGCCGCCCCCGCCCCAGTCGCCGGTGAGCTCGCCGAGCGAGGGGAAGCGGGCCACCGCCCCGTCCGCGCGCAGCCCGACCGCGTTGACGCCGGCGCCGCAGACCACCGCCACCCCCTCGGGCCGGTCGGTGCCGGCCCGCAGCAGCGCCAGGGTGTCGTTGCCGACCACGGTCTCCGTCCCCCAGCCCCGGGCGGCGAGCAGCGCGTGCGCCTCCGCCTCCTCCTCGGGCAGGTCGACGTTGGCCAGGTAGGCGGAGACCAGCGCGGCCACCGGCCGTCCCGCCGTGGCGCAGTCCGCCACCGCCTCGGCGACGATCGGCGCCAGCGCCTCCACCGACTCCGGCGCGCCGCCCTCGCCCATCGGCCGGAACCCCGGCCCCTGCGCGCGGCCCAGCAGCCTGCCGTCCGCGGCGACCAGCGCCACATCGGTCTTGCTGTTGCCGGCGTCGATCGCCAGGACGGCGCTCACGCCCACCCCAGGTGCTGCTCGTTGTGGGCGATCAGACGGTCCGTCAGCTGCTCGGCGAGCTCGAACTGGCCCACCAGCGGATGCGCCAGCAGGGCGTCGTAGACGCGCTCCCGCCCGCCCCTGAGCGCCGCGTCCAGCGCCAGGTACTCGTACCCCGTCACATGGGCGATCAGCCCGGAGTGCAGCGGCTCCACCGGCGCCTGCGGCAGCGGGACGGGGCCGCCGGCGGTGATCCGGGCCGGCACCTCCACCACCGCGTCGTCCGGGAGGAACGGCAGCGTCCCGTCGTTGCGGACGTTCACCACCTGCTCGTCGCCCGAGTCCCCGAGCAGCGAGGCGACCAGCGCCACCGCCGCCTCCGAGTAGTAGGCGCCGCCGCGCTGCTCCAGCAGCTTCGGCTTCTCGGTGAGCGCCGGGTCGGCGTACATCTCCAGCAGCTCCCGCTCGATCGCCGCGACCTTCTGCGCCCGCGACTCGGCGCCCCGCATCTCCCGCACCACGGCGTCGTGTTCGTAGTAGTAGCGCAGGTAGTAGGAGGGGACGACGCGGTGCCGGCGGATGTAGCCGGCGTCCAGGTGGAGGTCCTCGGCGATCCGGTCGGCGTGCTCGTCGAGGAGCCGGTCGGCGATCTGCTCGCCGTCCAGCCGCACCCCCCGCACCCAGGTCAGATGGTTGAGCCCGACATGGTCCAGGGCGATCCGCTTCGGCTCGACGCCGAGCAGGCCGGCGACGTTGCGCTGCACCCCGATCGCCACATTGCACAGGCCCACCGCGCGGTGACCGGCCGTCAGCAGGGCACGGGTGACTATGCCCACCGGGTTGGTGAAGTCGACGATCCAGGCGTCCGGGTTGGCGCGCCGCACCCGCTCGGCGATGTCCAGCACCACCGGGACGGTGCGCAGCGCCTTGGCGAGGCCGCCGGCGCCGGTGGTCTCCTGCCCGACGCAGCCGCACTCCAGCGGCCACGCCTCGTCCTGGGCGCGGGCGGCCTGCCCGCCGACCCGCAGCTGCAGCAGCACCGCGTCGGCGCCGTCCACGGCCGCGTCCAGGTCCTGGGTGGTGGTGATCGTGCCGGGGTGGCCCTGGTGGGCGAAGATGCGCCGGGCCAGCCCGCCGACCAGCCGCAGCCGCTCCGCGTCCGGGTCCATCAGGACGAGCTCGTCGACGGGCAGGGTGTCCCGCAACCGGGCGAAGCCGTCGATGAGTTCGGGGGTGTAGGTCGAGCCGCCGCCGACCACGGTGAGCTTGGTCATCCCTTGACTCCTGTCAGCGTGACGCCTTCGACGAAGGCCTTCTGGGCGAAGAAGAACACGATGATCACCGGTGCCATGACGAGCAGCGTCGCCGCCATCGTGAGGTTCCAGTTGGTGTGGTGGGCGCCGCGGAACGACTCCAGCCCCAACGAGAGCGTCCACCAGGCGGGGTTGGAAGCGGCATACACCTTCGGGCCGAAATAGTCGTTCCAGCAGTAGAAGAACTGGAAGAGCCCGACCGCGGCGATGCCCGGCTTCGCCATCGGGACCACGATCCGCAGCAGGGCGCGCAGCTCCCCGCAGCCGTCGATCTTCGCCGACTCGATGTACTCGTCGGGGATGGTGAGCAGGAACTGCCGCAGCAGGAAGATCGAGTAGGCGTCGCCGAAGGCCAGCGGAATGATGATCGGCCAGAGCGTCCCGGCGAGGTGGAACTGCTGCGCCCACACCAGGTACATCGGGATGACGATCACCTGCGGCGGCAGCATCATCGCGGAGACCACCAGCACCATCGCGGTGCGCCGGCCGCGGAAGCGGAACTTGGCGAGCGCGTAGGCGACGGGGATCGCCGAGGCGAGGCAGAGCACGGTGCCGACCACCGCGTAGATGACGGTGTTGCGCCACCAGGTGAGGAACCCGGGGGTGTGGAAGACCTGCGCGTAGTTGCCCCAGTGCCAGGAGGTCGGCCACAGGTTGCTGGTGAGGGCCTGGCTGTCGCTCATCACCGAGGTGAGGAGGAGGAAGACGAACGGCAGCACGAAGAAGAGCGCGGCGG
Source organism: Mangrovactinospora gilvigrisea (assembly GCF_001879105.1). Lineage (GTDB taxonomy): Bacteria > Actinomycetota > Actinomycetes > Streptomycetales > Streptomycetaceae > Mangrovactinospora > Mangrovactinospora gilvigrisea. The sequence goes on from NZ_MLCF01000040.1 coordinate 7,168, forward strand.
CCACGCCGAGCGCGTGGGTGCCGATCCAGGCGAGCGCGGCCCGCCGTCGGGCGTCGGTCATGGGTCAGTCCTCCGTCAGCAGGCCGCTGCGGCGGCGCATCAGCAGCAGGGTGAAGGCCATCGCGACGGCGAAGAGCACCAGGGCGATGACGCTGGCGGCGCCGGTGTTGAAGTTCTGGAAGCCGAGGGTGAACACCAGCTGGGGGAGCGTCAGGGTGGAGTTGTCCGGGTAGCCGGGCGGCACCATCGTTCCGGGGGCCGAGAGCTGCCCGCTGGCGAGGTTCCCGGCGACGGTGGGCTGGGTGAAGTACTGCAGGGTCTGGATCACCCCGGTGATCACCGCGAACATGATGATCGGCGAGATGTTGGGCAGCGTGATGTGCCGGAACCGGGAGACCGCCCCGGCGCCGTCCAGCGAGGCCGCCTCGTACTGCTCCTTGGGGACGTCCAGCAGCGCCGCCATGAAGATCACCATCAGGTCGCCGATGCCCCACAGCGCCAGCACGGTGAGCGCCGGCTTGCTCCACGACGGGTCGTTGAACCAGTTGGGGGCGTTGATGCCGAGCGCGCCGAGGATGCGGTTGACGGGCCCGGTGCCGGGGTTGAGCAGGAAGACGAAGCCGATGGTGGCGGCGACCGGCGGGGCCAGATAGGGCAGGTAGAAGGCGGTGCGGAAGAACCCGACGCCGGTCTTCACCTTGGTGACCAGCATCCCGATGCCGAGGCCGAAGACCACCCTCAGGGTGACCATGACGACCACCAGCCACAGGGTGTTCCACAGCGCCGGGGCGAAGAGCGGGTACTCGGTGAACACGTACTTCCAGTTCCGCAGGCCCACGAAGGTCGGCGGGTTGATCTGGTTGTAGTGCATGAAGCTGAAGTAGACGGTGGAGGCCAGCGGATAGGCGAAGAAGGCCGCGAACCCGATGATCCAGGGGGAGAGGAAGGCCAGGGTGGTGAGCGCCTGGCGGCGGCGCTTCCCGGCGTAGGTCAGGGTGGTCGTCGTCATCGGATTCCCCGTCACATCTCGGCCTGCAGATTGTCGAGGTCGATCTGGTGGTCGACCTCCTTCAGCCCCTCGCGGATGCGCGCGACGGGGACCTTCCCGGATTCCACCCGGTAGGCGAAATCGGAGAGTGTGAGCGCGAACTGACTGCCGTTCAGGGTGGGCGGCAGCGTAGAGCTGCGCGGGTTCGCGGCGATGCGGACGAAGGTCCGGAACGTGGGGCTCTTGTCCAGGTCGGGCGACTTCAGCGAGGCATACGTGGTGGGCACGTTGTGGATGGCGTTGGCGAAGCTCACCAGCGCCTTGGTGTTCGTGGTGAGGAACTTGACGAACTGCCAGGCGGCGTTCTGCTTCCGGCTGGAGTGCGCGATGCCGATGGTGGTCCCGGTCGCGTAGCCCTTGCCGTACTGGTCGGCCTGGTCGTCGGGGACGGGCATCGGCGCCGTGGCCCAGTGGAACCTCACGTTCCTGTCCTGCTCCAGATTGACGGTGCGCCATTCGCCGTCCATCTGCATGGCGACCTTCTGCACATGGAAGGCGTTCTGGGTGGAGTACTCGTCGCCGAAGGTGGTGCGGTACTTCTCCAGCCGGTCGTAGCCGCCCAGCGCCTGCACCAGTCCGCGCTGGTAGGTGAGCATGTCGGTGACGGCGCTGCCCTTGGCGAGGACGGATCTGCCCCGGGCGTCGAGATAGGTGGGCGACCACTGGCCGAGGTAGTTGGTGGGCGTGGTGGCATAGCCGTGGTAATCGGGCATGAAGCCCAGCTGCCGGTAGCCGTCGCCCTTGCGGACCGTCAGTTTCTCGGCGTCCGCCTTGAATTCGGAGAAGGTGCGCGGCGGGCGCGCGATGCCCGCCTTCTTGAACATGTCGACGTTGTAGTAGAGGCCGAGGGCGTCGCCGAGCAGCGGCAGCGAGCACTGCTTTCCGCGGTACGCGGTGTATTTGAGGGTCGGCGCGGTGAAGGTCTTCGCCTTGTCGATGCCGCTCTTGGCGAGGAACGGATCGAGGTCGGTCCACAGCCCGGACGCGCAGTAGAGCCCGACCTTGTCGGTGGAGAAGGAGGACACCACGTCGGGGGCGCTGTCGCCGCCGGCGCGGAGTGCCTGATTGATGGTGTCGTCGGTGACATTGCCGACCGACTTGACGGTGATGTTGGGGTGCAGCCGCTCGAACGCCCTGATGTTGGCGTTGATGGCGTTCACCTCGTTCGGCTGGCTCCAGCCGTGCCAGAAGGTGATGGTCTCCTTCTTGGACAGGTCGTCGTAGGCGCCGCCGTTGACGTTCGCCGTGCAGCCGCTCGCCAGCAGCGCGGTGGCCGCGGCGGCGCCGAGGATCGCGAGTGCCGTTCGCCTCAAGGGATGCCTCCAGGAGGGCAGGGGAAACGGAGGTGGCAGAGGGGAGAGGGGGAAGGGAAAAGCGATGACGGAAAAGGGCAGAAGCAGGAAGACGCGAGGTCAGGAGAGGCCGGCGAAGAGGTCCTCGCGGACCGTCGCCAGGCTGTTGTGCACGGCCCCGACCAGCACCGGATGGCCCTGGACGGGAGTGAGCAGCACCCGCGGCGCGGCGATGGAGATGTCCGCCATCCGCTCGGCGATGCGCTGCCGCAGCGGTTCGCCGCCGGCGGTGGGCAGCTCGCCGCTGAGCACCACCAGTTCGGGGTCGAGGACGCTGACGATGCTGGCCAGCGCGGTGGCATAGCGCAGCGCGGCCTCGTCCAGCACGCCGGGGTGGCCGGCGGCCAGCGCCTCGGCCGCGCTGCCGGCGGTGAGGCCGCGCTCCTCGGCGAGACGGCGGATGCCGGCCGGTCCGGCCAGCTCGTGGAGCCCGCCCATGGCGTTGCCGGCCAGCGAGTGGACGGTGTTGCCGGGCTGCCAGAGGTAGCCGACCTCGCCGGCGCCCCCGGTCGCCCCGCGGTGCAGCCGCCCGCCGAGGACGACGGCGAGGCCGATGCCGTCCGCGCCGGCCCAGAAGAGCACGAAGTCCTCCACCCCGGCGGTGGTGCCCAGCTGCTGCTCGGCGACGGCGGCGAGGTTGACGTCGTTCTCGAACTCGACGGGCGTGCCGAGGAGTTCGGCGGTCTCCCGGACGGCGGTGCGGTGGTGCCAGCCGGCCATGTGCTCGGCGTAGCGCAGCGCCCCGGTGGCCGGGTCGAAGGTGCCGGGGGTGCCGACGGTGGTGTGCCGGATGCGGTCGCGCGCCACCCCGGCGTCGCGCAGCGCGGCGTCCAGCGCCTCGCCGACCGCGCGGATCGGCTTGGTGCGCCGGGCCGGCACGGTGGCCTCGCCGAGCACCCGGCCGGTGAGGTCGGCGACGGCTGCGTGGATCCGGTGGTGGGTGACGTCGAGGCCGGCGACGTGGGCGGCGTCGGCGCGCACCCGGTAGGTCTGGGCGGCCGGCCCGGGGCGGCGGGTGCCGTCCGGGGCGCTGTCGTCCGGCTCGACGAGCCGGGCCTTCTCCAGGCGGCTGAGCACCTGGGAGACGGTGGGTTTGGAGAGTCCGGTCAGCGTGCCGAGCCGGCCCCGGGTCAGCGGACCGTGCGCGAGGAGCAGCTCCAGGGCGGCGCGGTCGTTGATGGCCCGGAGCAGGCGCGGGGTTCCCGCGGGCGTCGTTGGCACGGTTCCACCTCGCTCGTTCGGGGATGCGATGGGTGATAGGAAACTTTCCTAACGGTTCCCTCGTGTGGCAATCCCCGCCGATCAAGCGAGACCCAAGCGTTACCCGCGGTGCCCGGACGGGGCGGCGCCCGGGGTCGCGTAGGGTCGGGGCCATGAACGACCGCGTCGCCGACAGCACCGACACCCCCGCCGACACCGCGGTGCGGGACATCGCCGAGGTCCCCGCCGTCGAGGTGATCACGACCACGGCCCTCCACCTGATGAGCGCGGCCGCGGTCAAGCTCGGCCTCTCCGAGGACGAGGAGAGCGAGGAGCACCTCGACCTCGACGAGGCGCGCAAGCTGATCAACGCGCTCGCCGCGCTGGTCACCGCGTCCGCGCCGGACCTGGGGTCGTTCCACGCCGCGCCGCTGCGGGACGGGCTGAAGAGCCTGCAGCTGGCGTTCCGCGAGGCGTCGATCGTGCCGGACGACGCGGGCAAGGGCCCGGGTGAGAAGTACACCGGCCCGGTCCGCGGCTGACGTCCGCGCGGTCCGCGGCTGACGTCCGCGCGGCGCCGGGAAGGCGCCCGGAATAAGCCGCGCCCGCGCACTGCTATGCTTGGTGTTCGACCGGCACGGGGTCTTTGCCCTGTGCCCGCAAGCGGAGGCTCCCTCCCACCTGCAGACCCCCGGGTCTGACGGGTCCGGTCCGGGTGACGGCCAAGCCGTCGCCCCCGCGCTCTGCCCGTTCCACGGCCGAGGCGCTCCGGAATTCGTGGAGCCGCTGCCCGTGGAGAGTCGGCAGGGCGTTTCGTCGTTGCCGGGCTCGGTCGAGCAGGTGGGTTCCAGCCCACGCATTAACAGGATTGCGCGGTCGCCCGCCAGGCGATCGCCGGGTGCTACCGAGGAGGGCCCATCAGCGCCGAGCCCCGCATCAACGACCGGATTCGCGTCCCCGAGGTGCGACTCGTCGGTCCCAGTGGCGAGCAGGTCGGCATCGTGCCGCTTGCTAAGGCCCTGGAGCTTGCCCAGGAGTACGACCTCGACCTCGTCGAGGTCGCCGCGACCGCCAGGCCGCCGGTGTGCAAGCTCATGGACTACGGCAAGTTCAAGTACGAGTCGGCCATGAAGGCCCGTGAGGCGCGCAAGAACCAGGCGCACACGGTCATCAAGGAGATGAAGCTCCGGCCGAAGATCGACCCGCACGACTACGACACCAAAAAGGGTCACGTCGTCCGGTTCCTCAAGATGGGCGACAAGGTCAAGATCACGATCATGTTCCGCGGTCGTGAGCAGTCCCGCCCCGAGCTGGGGTACCGGCTGCTGCAGCGGCTCGCGGAGGACGTCCAGGACCTCGGCTTCATCGAGTCCAACCCCAAGCAGGACGGCCGGAACATGATCATGGTTCTCGGCCCGCACAAGAAGAAGACCGAGGCGATGGCCGAGGCGCGCGAGGCCCAGGCCGCCCGCAAGGCCCAGCGTCTCGGGCGTCCCGCCGAGGGCGACGCCGCGGACGGCGAGGCCGCCGAGGACGCCGCGCCGGCCGAGGTGGCCGCCGAGGGCGACCAGCAGTAGCCGCCTCCGGGCCGCACCGCGGCCCAGCACGAACGAAGACCGAAGCGTTCCCGTCGGTCCCGTCCGGATCCGACCCCGGACGGTGGACGGCGGGAACGAATCCGACGAGGAGATTTGGCGACATGCCGAAGAACAAGACGCACAGCGGCGCCAAGAAGCGCTTCCGGATCACCGGCTCCGGCAAGGTGCTGCGCCAGCGCGCCGGGCGCCGCCACTACCTCGAGCACAAGCCGTCGACCCTGACCCGCAGGCTGGCCGGCACTGTCGAGCTGTCCCCGGCGGACGCCAAGAAGGTCAAGAAGCTTCTCGGCAAGTGACGGGACGCGGCCCGCGCGGGATGCGCGGCGGCCGCCCCAGAACGACTGACCGGGACCGATTCGCTACCGGGCCGGGCGGAAGCCCGTCCGACCCCCATCAAGGAGTACGACAGTGGCACGCGTGAAGCGGGCGCTCAACGCCAAGAAGAAGCGCAAGGACATTCTCGAGCAGGCCAAGGGCTACCGCGGCCAGCGTTCGCGCCTCTACCGCAAGGCGAAGGAGCAGGTCACCCACTCCCTCACCTACAACTACGACCACCGCAAGAAGCGCAAGGGCGACTTCCGCCAGCTGTGGATCCAGCGGATCAACGCCGCTGCCCGCGCCAACGGCATCACCTACAACCGCTTCGTGCAGGGCCTGAAGGCCGCCAACGTCGAGATCGACCGCAAGATCCTGGCCGAGCTCGCCGTCAACGACGCCAACGCGTTCGCCTCCCTCGTCGAGGTCGCGAAGAAGGCGCTCCCGGCGGACATCAACGCGCCCAAGACCGCGGCCTGATCGAGCCCCGGGTCTTCCTCCCGCCCCGTCGTGGGTGCCGTCCTCGGCACCGTCGGCGGGGCGGTTTGTCGCTGCATCCCGTCGCCGTGTCCCCGCCGTTTCGTCCCGTCGCTGCTCCGCATCCTTCGACTCCCCAGGGGAGAACGTGCCCGAACTGCTCACCAACCCGCGCGCGGAGCGGGTCGCCGCCGCCCGCCGCCTCGCCAAGCGCGCCTCCCGCGGCAAGGAGCGGCGCTTCCTCGCGGAGGGCCCGCAGGCCGTCCGCGAGGCGGTCGCGCACCGGCCCGGGTCGGTGCGCGAGGTCTTCGCGACGCCCGAGGCGGCGGCCCGGCACGGTGAACTGCTGGACGCGGCGCGGGCGGCGGGGGCGCCGGTGCGGCTCGCCTCCCAGGAGGTGGTCGACGCGATCTGCCAGACCGTCACCCCGCAGGGCGTGGTGGCCGTCTGCGCGTTCCTCGACGCGGAGTTCGAGCAGGTGCTGGCGTCCCGTCCGAAGCTGGTGGCGGTGCTGGCGCATGTGCGCGACCCGGGCAACGCGGGGACGGTGCTGCGCTGCGCGGACGCCGCGGGCGCGGACGCGGTGGTGCTGACGGACGCCTCGGTGGACCCCTACAACCCCAAGGCGGTGCGGGCCTCGGTGGGCAGCCTCTTCCACCTGCCGGTGGTGGTGGGGGTGCCGGTGGAGCGGGCGGTGGCCGAGCTGCGGGCGGCGGGCGTGCGGGTCGTCGCCGCCGACGGGTGCGGCGACCGCGACCTCGACCAGGAGTTGGACGAGGGCGCCCTGGCGGCGCCCACGGCCTGGGTCTTCGGCAACGAGGCGTGGGGGCTCCCCGAGGAGACGCGTGCGCTGGCCGACGCGGTGGTGAAGGTGCCGATCCACGGGCTCGCGGAGAGCCTCAACCTGGCGACGGCGGCGGCGGTCTGCCTGTACGCGTCGGCCCGGGCGCAGCGGTAGGGCCCGCGGCTCGCGCGGTGCCGGGTTCGCCGCCCCGCCCCGATAGGGTTCGGCAATGGGCGTTGTGGAGGCGGACGAGCTGCCGGACGGGGTGGTGGTGGCGGACGGGCGGGGGCTGGTGGTGGAGTTCAACGCCGCCGCCGCGCGGTTGACCGGGACGCCGCCGCGGCGCGCGCTCGGCCGGCCCGTCCGGGAGGCGCTGCCGCTGGAGGACATCGCCGGGCGCCGCTGGTGGGACGTCACCGACCCGTACGGCGGCCTGCGGATCCGCACCCGCCAGCCGGAGCGCAACCTGCTGCTGCCCGGCGGCCGGGAGGTGCTGGTCGCCGCCCGCTACGTCCGCGAGACCGCCCCCGGGGGCGGGCCCGGCCCGCTGCGCCGGCTCGTGGTCACGCTGCGCGGCACGGACGCCCGGCGCCGCGCCGAGCTCGGCCACGCCGAGCTGATCGCCACCGTCGCCCATGAGCTGCGCTCCCCGCTGACCAGCGTCAAGGGCTTCACCAAGACGCTGCTCGCCAAGTGGGACCGGTTCACCGACGACCAGAAGCGCGTCATGCTGCAGACCGTCGACAACGACGCCGACCGCGTCACCCGGCTGATAGCCGAGCTGCTGGACATCTCCCGGATCGACTCCGGCCGGATGGAGGTGCGCCGCAGCGTGGTGGACCTGCCCACCGCGGTGCGCCGGCACGTCGCGGCGTACGAGGCGGCCGGCCAGCCCCCCGAGCGGTTCGACGTCCGGGTCCGCGGCGAGCTGCCCGAACTGTGGGCGGATGCCGACAAGGTGGACCAGATCCTGGGAAATCTCGTGGAAAACGCTGTGCGGCACGGCGCCGGAACCGTCACCCTGGAGATCGAGCCGGCCGCACTGGGCGATCCGGCCCGACCGGCGGTGGCGGTGACGGTGAGCGACGAGGGCCCGGGGATCCCCGCGGAGTCGATGCACCGCGTCTTCACGCGCTTCTGGCGCGGCAGCAGGCGCGGCGGCACCGGCCTGGGCCTGTACATCGTCAAGGGCCTCATCGAGGCGCACGGCGGACGCATCACCGTCGGCAGCGGCGGCGCGGGCGGGGCGCGATTCCGATTTATCCTGCCCGCCGGGCTGCCCGAATTCCTCCTCCCCAACTCCTGACGGAGATCCGGACCGGGAAGAGGTTCGCGAGCGGGCCCGGTGGGCCGGCAGAGCCGCATGTCGCCGCGTGGGGTGGGCCCTACGTGGTGGTATTTGACCGATTACACTGCCCGGGGCGCGACCTAGGCGTCCGCACGGGCGAGAATTCCCCACGGGAGCTAGTGGAAGAGATGTCGGCACCGAACAAGTCGTACGACCCGGTCGAGGTCGAGGCCCTGAAACCGGAGGAGGTCGAGCGCGCCCGCGACGCAGCCCTGGCGGCGATCGCCGAGGCCGCGGACCTCGAGGCGCTGCACGCCGCGCGGGTCGCCCATGACGGCGACCGCTCGCCGCTGGCCCTCGCCAACCGGGAGATCGGCGCCCTGCCCCCGCAGGCGAAGGCCGATGCCGGACGGCGGGTGGGCGCGGCCCGCGGCGCCGTCCGCAAGGCCCTCAAGGAGCGGCAGGAGCAGCTGGAGGCGGAGCGCGACGCGCGCGTCCTGGTCGAGGAGACCGTGGACGTCACGCTGCCCTACGACCGCGCCCCGCGCGGCGCCCGGCACCCGCTCACCGCGGTCTTCGAGCGCGTCGAGGACGTCTTCGTCGGGATGGGCTACGAGGTCGCCGAGGGCCCCGAGGTCGAGGCGGAGTGGTACAACTTCGACGCCCTCAACTTCAAGCCGGACCACCCGGCGCGGGCGCTCCAGGACACCTTCTTCGTCAAGGGCGCCGACGGTTCGGAGGAGTCGGGCGTGGTGATGCGCACCCACACCTCCCCGGTGCAGGCGCGCACGATGCTCACCCGCAAGCCGCCGATCTACATCATCGCGCCCGGCCGCACCTACCGGACGGACGAGCTGGACGCCACCCACCTGCCGGTCTTCAACCAGGTCGAGGGCCTCGCCGTCGACAAGGGCCTGACCATGGGCGACCTCAAGGGCACCCTGGACACCTTCGCCCGCTCGATGTTCGGCGAGGGCGTGGTGACGCGGCTGCGTCCGCACTTCTTCCCGTTCACGGAGCCGTCCGCGGAGATGGACCTGCAGTGCTTCGTGTGCCACGGCGCGTCCGTCGGGAACCCGGACCGGCCGTGCCGCACCTGCTCGTCCGAGGGCTGGATCGAGTGGGGCGGCTGCGGCGTCGTCAACCCGCGGGTGCTGGTGGCCTGCGGGATCGACCCGGAGGTCTACAGCGGCTTCGCGTTCGGCATGGGCCTGGACCGCTCGCTGATGTTCCGCAACGGCGTCGAGGACATGCGCGACATCATCGAGGGCGACACCCGGTTCGCCCTCCAGCTGGGTAGGGAGATCTGATGCGGGTCCCGCTTTCGTGGCTGCGGGAGTACGTCGACCTTCCGGAGGCCGAGAACGGCCGCGGGGTCGCGGCGCGGCTCATCGACGCCGGCTTCGAGGTGGAGGCGGTCGAGCAGCTCGGCGCCGACATCAAGGGCCCGCTGGTGGTCGGCCAGGTGCTGGCCATCGAGGAGTTGGAGGGCTTCAAGAAGCCCATCCGCTACTGCCAGGTGAACGTCGGCAGCGCCAACGGCTCCGGCGAGCCGCAGAACATCGTCTGCGGCGCCCGGAACTTCGCGGTCGGCGACAAGGTCGTGGTGATCCTGCCGGGCGGCGTGCTGCCCGGGAACTTCGAGATCGCCGCCCGCAAGACCTACGGCAAGGTCTCCGAGGGCATGATCTGCTCGGCCCGCGAGCTGGGCCTGGGCGACGACCACGACGGCATCATCGTGCTGCCGCCGGAGTACGAGCCCGGCACCGACGCCGTCGAGCTGCTGCAGATGGTCGACGAGATCCTCGACATCGACGTCACCCCGGACCGCGGCTACTGCATGTCGCTGCGCGGCCTCGCCCGCGAGGTGGCCACCGCCTACGGGCTGCCGCTGCGCGACCCGGCGCTGCTGGACGTCACCCCGCCCAACGGGGCCGGCCCCCAGGTGCGGATCTCGGACGCGGTGCAGGCCGACGGCTGCGACCTGTTCGTGGCGCGCGCCGTCGTCGGGCTCGACCCGGCCGCCCGCACCCCGATCTGGATGCAGCGGCGCATCCAGAAGGCCGGGATGCGGCCGGTCTCGCTCATCGTGGACGTCGCCAACTACGTGATGCTGGAGATCGGCCAGCCGCTGCACACCTACGACCGCGGCCGCGTCAGCGGGGCCATCGGGGTGCGGCGCGCCGAGCCTGACGAGGTCGTCACCACGCTGGACGGCGCGAAGCGGAAGCTGGTCGGCGGCCGCGACCTGGTCATCACCGACGACTCCGGGCCGATCGGCCTCGCCGGGGTGATGGGCGGCGGCTCGACGGAGATCGGGCCGGAGAGCACCGATGTGGTCATCGAGGCCGCGCACTTCGACCCGCCGTCGATCTCCCGCACCGCGCGCCGGCTGAAGCTGCCCTCCGAGGCGGCGAAGCGGTTCGAGCGGGGCACGGACCCGGCCGCGGCCGCGGCGGCCGCGCAGCGCGCCGTCGACCTGCTGCAACTGCTGGGCGGCGAGACCGCGTTGGTGGAGGCCGGGGTCACCGAGGTGGGCGGGGTGCGGCCGCTGGCGCCGATCACCATGCCCGCCGACCACCCGGACAGGGTGGCGGGCGTCACGTACGGCCGCGAGACCGTGGTGCGCCGGCTGCAGGAGGTCGGCTGCGCCGTCTCCGGCAGCGATGTGCTCACCGTGGTGCCGCCGTCCTGGCGGCCCGACCTCGTCGAGGTCAACGACCTGGCCGAGGAGGTGCTGCGGCTGGAGGGCTACGACCGGATCCCGTCCACCATGCCGCACCTGCCCCCGGGCACCGGCCTGACGGCGGGCCAGCGGGCGCGGCGGCGGACGGGGCGCGCCCTGGCCGGTGCCGGGTTCGTGGAGGCGCCGTCCTTCCCGTTCCTGGACGCTTCGGTCTTCGACGCGCTGGGCCTGGACGCGGACGACGAGCGGCGGCGCACCGTCGACCTGGTCAACCCGCTCAACGCCGACGAGGCGTCGATGCGCACGACGCTGCTGCCGGGGCTGCTCGCCGCGCTGCGGCGGAACGTGGGGCGCGGCACGCACGACGTGGCGCTCTTCGAGAACGGGCTGGTGTTCGTCCGGCGCGAGGGGCAGGCCCCGGCCGCGCCCCGGCTGGCGGTGGACCGTCGTCCGACCGACGAGGAGCTGGCGTCGCTGGAGGCCGCGCTGCCGGCCCAGCCGCGGCACGTCGCGGTGGTGCTGGCCGGGCAGTTCGGGCCGGCCGGCTGGTGGGGCGAGGGCCGCGAGGCGTCCTGGGCGGACGCGGTGCAGGCGGCGCGGGTCGTCGCCGACGCGGTGGGCGTGGAGCTCGTGCCGCGCCAGGCGTCGTACGCCCCGTGGCACCCGGGCCGCTGCGCGGAGCTGCGGCTGGGTGGCCCCGACGGCAGGGTCGTGGGCCACGCCGGCGAGCTGCACCCGCGGGTGGTGAAGGCGCTGGAGCTGCCGGAGCGCACGTCCGCGATGGAGCTGGACTTCGACGCGCTGGTGCGCGCGGCGGAGGCGTCGGACGCGGTGCAGGCGGGCCGGATCTCCTCCTACCCGGTGGCGACGCAGGACGTGGCCCTGGTGGTGGACGCGGCGGTGCCGGCCGGCGAGGTCGAGGCGGCGCTGCGGGACGGCGCGGGCGAACTGCTGGAGTCGCTGCGGCTGTTCGACGTCTTCGAGGGCGAGCAGATCGGCGCGGGCAAGAAGTCGCTGGCGTACGCGCTGCGGTTCCGCGCGCCGGACCGCACGCTCACGGCGGACGACGCGTCCGCCGCCCGCGACGCGGCCGTCGCCGCGGCGTCGACCCGCGTGGGCGCGGTGCTGCGCGGCTGACGGCACTGCCGGCGCCGCCGCCTCTCCGCCCCTGTCCGCCCCTTCGCCCCCGGTGGGAACGCCGGGGCGAGGGGGCGGACTTGATATGACGGTGCATCAGATGAGAAGGTCTGTTCCGGCACTTGTCCTGTCAAGACAATCACAACAGTGCCGAACAGGCTCCCGTCACCTCGGCCGGTGGCGGGAGTCGCCAGGAGAAAACCGCAGTACAGGGGCACCCTCGCCGGGGAACGGGGCGAGGGTGCTTCGTTGTGAGCGGGCTGTGCGTGCCGCTCGGGTCGGCAGAATGGGGCCATGGCGCAGCTGAAGTACCTGTGGCTGGCGGGCGAGTTGCGGCGCGGGATCCGGGACGGGGTGTGGCCGCCGGGAGCGCGGTTGCCGGCGGAGTCGGAGCTGGCCGCCGCACACCGGCTGTCGGTCAACACCGTGCGGCGCGCGCTGGAGGAGCTGGCCGGCGAGGGGAGCATGGAGCGGCGGCAGGGCGCGGGGACGTTCGTGCGGGCGCTTCCGGCGGGGCGGCGGGGCGGGCGCCGGCGGATCGCCGTGGTGCTGCCCGAGCGGCACTCCTACTTCCCGCCGCTCGTCGAGGGCATCGAGGCCGCCGCCGCGCGGGCCCGCGTCGACCTGCGGATCCGCACCACCGGCTACGGGCCGCCCGGATGGGGGCGGTTGGAGCGGGTGCTGGCCGACGTCGCCGACGCGGACGGGCTGGTGCTGGCGCATCCCGGGCCGGGCCCCTTCGCCGCCCCCGAGCAGTCCCACCGGCTGCGGGCTCTGCCGATGCCGCACGTTCTGCTGGAGCGGGCGCCGATCGATGTCGGCGACCCCAGCGAGCATGTTTCCACCGACCACGGCGGCGGCGCCTACCTGGCGCTCGAGCACCTCGCCGCGCTCGGCCACCGCGAGGTCGCGCTGGTGGTGCGGGTGGGCTCCGCGCCGAGCGAGGGCATCGCCAAGGGCTTCGACCAGGCCGTGGCGGCACTGGGCCTGAAGGCCGCCGAGCGCTTTCGCTGGGTGCAGGACTACAACGCGAAGTGCGACGGACGGTCGATGCTGCGGCCGGTCGCCGCGGAGGTGCTGGGCGTGATCCGCGCCTCCGGCGCGACCGCGGTGGTCTGCTTCGGCGAGCAGGAGGCGACGCTGCTGCTCGCCGAGGCCCAGCGGGTGGGAGTGCGGATACCCGCGGACCTGGCGATGGTCTCCTGCGAGGATCGGCAGATGCCCGAGGGGGGCCTGGCGCTGACCTCGGTGGCGCCGGAGAAGTTCCGGCTGGGGCGGCTGGCGGTGGAGACGCTGCTGCGGCGTCTGGACGAGCCGGACGCCGAGCTGCGCCGCATCTGGCTGCGGCCGCGCCTCGTGGTGCGCGCCAGCTCCCTGGCCCGGCGGGACGGTTCCGCCGGTCCTTCTTGAGTCCTTCCGTCGGCCCGCACGAGCGTCGTCGGCATGACGATTCGCTCGCGCGTCGACGCGCTGATCAGCACCCTGCTGGGTGCGGTGCTGGGCTCCGACCCGTCCGCGGCCGCGGTGCTGCGGTCAATCCCACCGGAAGGACCACGCGGTGCGGCTGGGGAGCGCGGCGGTGTAGTCGGCGAAGGGGGTGGGCGGACGGTCGACGGGCACGTGCGGCTCGGCGCCGGGGGCGGCGACGGCGCGGGCGCCGAAGCGGTCCTTCCCGTAGCGCGGGAACGCGCAGAGGAGGGCGAGCGGGACGTCCGCGTTCCGGCCGAGGAGGGCCAGGGCGAGGCGGCAGTCGCCGAGGCCGGGCGGCGGCCCGTCGGGCCGGGCGGCGAGCGGTGAGGGGTGAGGGGGCGGGGGACGGGTGGACGAACCGTCCGGGCGGGACTAACGGGGCTCGGCGGTGCGGAGTTGGGACGGGGTGAGGGG
>NZ_MLCF01000041.1 GCF_001879105.1 Mangrovactinospora gilvigrisea
GCTTGGCGAAGATGCGATCGTCCGGTGACACGCAGGTAGTAGTCCATAGGCAAGGACGCCCAGAAGCCGGCCACGAGGATCGTGTCGGCTAAGGTCTGCATGATCAAACTTTGGGTGGCGTCAACGTGAGTGGGGCCAGCGGGGATTACGGCCGCATATAGTGCGCGCTCGGTATTAGGCGCGATCATGCATCGCCAGGCAAGCCGCGGGAAGGTGGCGTAGCGCCTGCGCGCCAGCCGGGTGAACAGGGCGTCGATCTCCTTGTGAGGAACCTCGTCCTCGTCAAGGCCCACCTTCTCTGCCAGGTATGACCGCGCCCGCGCAATCGCCGTGTCGCTGTTGCGGGCCCAGGTGAGGGAACGGTGATCCAGCCATCGGTCCTGTTCTGATCGGAATCGGGCTGGATCCGCGATACGCACGTAGGCAGTATCGGCCACGAAGTCCGATGGAAGCGAGGCTAGATCCCGACCGTAGGGATCATTGGAGTTGGCGTCATGGCGTTTGAAAATTGGTGTCGCGACGCTCAGTTGAGTGCCCTTCAGGATGACCTCGCGCCATGTACGAGGTTGGTACTCTCCGGAGTCTCCCTCGGAGCGGTTGTAATCGATAAGCCTCTCTTCCTTGGCGCCACTTTCATCGAAACCTCGAGTGATCTGCGGTGAGAGCGACCTCAGCCGCACCGGGTAATCGGCCAAGGCTCGGATAGCCTGTTCCTCGGCGGTGCTGACAGGGAAGAGAAGTCTCGCCTGTTCGAGCGGGGAACCCTCCTCGTCGAGTAGGCGCTGCCAGACGGCAAGTTGCGCATCATCAACCCAGACCACACGGGACCGATGGGGACGCTCGTCGAACTCGCCGTTCTTGTAGCGGATCCCCGGAATGTCGCCTGCGCCGTTGTGGGTTGGAGAGAGGCGTAGCGCATCAGCCGACACCAGCCATGAGAGGTGTTGAAAGCCGGTCTCCTTCTCATTGCCGTAGATGTGGACGCCGAAGTGCGAAGTATCGCCGATCGGGCGAGGGAAGAACCGCTGGCCCGAGTTCACAAAGTCGCCGTGGACGCGGAGACGTCGATAGGCTGCAGCTCGGAGGGCTGCCTCCTTGTCACCGTTGAAATGTGTGTCCGGGTGGAGGAGGCCGGCCGCTCCATTTCTTGAAGTGTGGCGCCAAGTACACGTCATGAAGGCTCGATAGAAGTCAGGGCGGGTTCCTGCAAGGAGAGGGTAGGTCTGCTTCGAGGCTAGGAAGGTGCTCGTCGCGCTTGTATTTGCAAGTTCGACAAGAAGGTATGCACGCGCTCCGCGCTCTGTAAGCAAACGATCGGAACGCCTACTGCGATCCTGAGCTGATAGCTTGGTTCTGAGTGCGAACCACGGCTCTAGTTCGGCCAGCACGGACGTTTCGTTCCAATCCGGCCGCACCCACGGAGGGTTGCCGATCTGAAGGTCGAACCCACCGGGGCCGGCGAAGACCAGCGCGAAGTCCAACTCCCAGTGCAGGAACCCCTGTTCCCCGGCGATGTCCGCGACCTCGTGGAGCCATGGGAACCGGAACGCCAGCGACTCCGCCGCATCCATCCCCATGAGCGCTGGCAGCGACTCCTCATACGTGTCGAGGTCGTCGAGGGAGCTGAAAGTGCCGACCTCGAAGAGGTTGTCGCGCTCGCCGAACGTGCCCAAGGTGGCCTCGGCGAAGTCGAGCCAGTCCGCCATGGACCGCATCGGGATGTGGCGGGCTCGGGCGGGGATCCGTGGGGCGGGCTTGCGGCCCTTCGTTCGCGTGGGCGCCGCCGGCGGCTCCGTCGCCAAGCCCTCGTCCAGGGCCGGTTGTTCGTCGCCGAGTGCGAAGATGCTGATCTGCTCGGAGAACCGCAGAGCTGCTGGGGCTGGAGCCGCCGGCTCGACCTCCTGAGTCTCGACGACTGGCGCCGCACGCTGCTGGGGGATCTCTCCCACATGTGGCAGCGCCTCCAGCGCCGCCGTGACGACGACCTCCTCCTCCGGGTCGTAGTCGGCCGCCGTCCCGTCCACCAGCCCCGCCTTGTCCACCGGCCAGAACCACAGCGCACACCAGGCGTTCATGACGGTCTTCAGCCGCCAGTACGGCGTGCCCTGCTTCTCGAAGAGGTCGCGGTAGACCTTCTCCTTCTTCACCACCGACTCAGGACGACGAAGGAACGCGTACTCCGGGTCGTCCTTACCTGCGCCCCAGACCTCTATGTGCCGCGATATCTCACGCTCCGACAGTTCCATGCGGCGGACGACCAGTTCCCACAGCAGCTCCGCCCGCCGCGCCACCGCCTGAAGGCGCTCGAGCTCGCTCCTCCGCCCGCCCTTCCGCTCGCCGCTCGGCGGCTTGAGGATGCCGCGGCGCCACTTCGCCAGCTGGGCGGTCTCCTCCGGTGCCAGCTCCTTCGCCTCCTTGGCGCTGGCGACGGCACCCCACCCAACCGCCGGAAGCAGGAACTGGTGGATGGCGCCCTTCGGGAGGTCCTGCCGCTCACCGTCCCTCAGGAACGGGAGCTCCGTCGGCGGCAGCGCGTCCTTGTTGGTCTTCAGCCATGCTTTGTCCTTCGCGACCACGTCCTTGCCCGCGTAGACCGCCCGCCGCGCCCCGATCAGCGAGTTGCCGCGCCGCAAGTGCAGCCCGAACCAGGGGGCCTGCATGCCCGGGTGCATGGTGTTGAGCCACAGCGAGACCTCGGCCAGCTCCACGGCTGTGTCGTTGAGGTCCACCCCGTACGCGTTGTGGAGCGCGATGTACGCCTTGACCTTCCGCTTCTCGTCCAGCACGTCGGCCGTCGGTATGGAGGTCTTCAGCTCCTCCTGCCGACGCCGCAGGTACTCCTCCGCCAACTGGTTGATGGCCTCGTTGAGGAAGGCCCCGGAGCCCAGCGCCGGCTCGCAGATCTTCCACTGCAGCAGCTCGGTGGCGCGCGTCTTGATGGTGTTGCCGGCCTCGTCCTTCTCCTGGTCGAGGCGGTACTTCAGCGCCAGTTCGACGGTGACCTTCGTCAGCGACTCGGGCGTGTAGTACGAGGCGGACGTCTGGCGGTCACGGCCGGCGAGCCGGTAGACGAACGAGCCCGGCGGGTACTTCTTCCGTCCCCGCAGCCCCTTCCTCCGGTCCTCCTCGCCGTACTCGACGAACACCTCGTCGGGGTAGTCCTTCTGCTTCGAGGACGGGATCATCCAGGAGCCGCCCTCAGGGTTGCCGTTCTTGGCGACCTCGCACAGCTCCGCGTCCGCGATGAAGCCGGTGTAGGCCATCAGGCCCTCGTACACCGCGCCCAGCTGGTTGATCCCGAGGTTGCGGTAGGAGATGAAGCCACCGCGCTGGCCGCGCTTGGCGGCCTTCTTCATCGTCAGCAGCCGCAGCACCTCGTGCAGGGCCTCGTTGCGGAGCCGAAGGTCCAGCAACTCGGGCCCGGCATCGGCATCCGGGTCGTCCTCGTCGATGCGCGGGTCCGCGATCTGGCGGCCGATCAGGCGGATGGCGCCCGGCTCGAACAGCTTGCTGTGCAGCGCCTCGAAGCGAAGCCCCTTGTCCCCGCTCCGGCGCGCCGCCTTGGCCTTCCGGGTCTCCTCGTCGTCGCCCGGGAGGTCGTCATCGGGTTCGGTGCCCCGGATCCGATGCCCGAAGTTGACCTTGTTGAACAGCACGTCCAACGAGGCGAAGAGATGGAAGCCGTTCTTGGCGCGCTCCTCGGTCAGCTGCTCGTCGCGGGCGACCAGCTCGCGCAGCCGGGCCATGGAGTAGCCGGCCTCGTAGGAGCCGTCGTCGGCCGGGAGTATCTGGAGCTCGGGGCGGGCCTCGGCGTAGAGCAGGAACAGGATCCGATACAGGTACCGGAGCGACTCGCGGGTGAGCTCCTTGGCGATGGGCACCGCCGGGTCCTCGATGTCGGGCGGGGTGAGGCCCGTCTCGTCCAAGCGGGCCAGGACCTCGTTCGCGATGATCTCGACCGAGCGCTGCAGGCCGTGCCGGAGTTCGCCGCTGACGCCGACCGCGTTGTCCGTCGAGGCCTTGAGCAGCGCGTCGATCGGCGGGGCCTCGCCGTTCTCACCCGGGGTGAGCATCTCGCGGCTGAACAGGGCAGCGATGGTGGCCAGCTCGCCGCCCTGCGCGCGGTCGTTGCGCTCCAACGCGGCGTCCAGGTTGGCGGCGAGGTAGCGGCCCTCGCCCCAGTGGTTGCGGTCGGCGAGCACCACGACGCCGCCGACCAACAGCAGCACGAAGCGCGGCTGGGGGCCCTTCTCGTCGCCCAGGTTGCTGTGGAACAGCCACTCGGCGAGCGCCGCGCCCGATCGAATCGTCTCGCTGCCGCTGATCTGACAGGGGGCGATCAGCCGACCCGGGCCGTCGCCGTCGATCGCGGAATCGGAGTCTTTCGCCCAGCCGCAGTCCAGGGCAATGATCCCCTCGCCCTCGAAGGCCACCTGCACGGCGTGCTGGCGCCCTGCTCGATGAACCGTCAACTCACCGGGAGCCGCAACCTGGAAGCCCAGCGCGGCCAGCACCTGCTGGTGCCACTCCGTAAGGCGCTTGCACCACTCCGCGTTGTCGTAGGTATGGAGCTGCGGCCCGTCGGTATCCGCCTCCCGGTCCCGCTGGTCCTGCTCCGCGAAGTAGCCGCGGGCCTCGTCGGTAAGGTAGCCGGCGCGAAGCGCACGCAGCAGCTGACGGGGGGTCTCCCGCGCGTCGTGCTCATCGCGTTCGCGCATCGTCCAGGTCGCGAGGAGACCCTTCTTCAGGTCGGCGCCGAGCTGCTCGGCGAAGTAGTGGGCGGCGAAGTATTCGCCCCTGTTGTTGAGTGAGTCGAACTCCGCGCTCATCGCTCCCCGCCGCCTTCCAGGACCGCCAGCAGGCGCAGCATCGGCTCGCCGGCGGTCTCCAGCTTCCTGATCAGATCGAACTGCTGGCCCGCGGTCTTTCTGACCTGCTGCTTATTGGGCCGCGAACCGGCGAACAGGGCCTCCTGCTGCCAGTGGGTGACGCGCTTGCGATAGGGCTCGAGGGCCGCGGCGGTCCGGTCCTGGTACTCCGCCTCGCGGGCCTTGAGATAGTCGCGGGCCGCGTCGACCGCGGCAGGAACGTGGGCCTGAAGCAAATCCCGGTCGAGTGGGACGGATCGCCCCGGCATCCGTGCCCCGACGCCGCACTCCTCCAGGAAGGCGTTGTCCATGGCCGTCACCTCCGGGGCGCCCGGCAGCCCGCGGACGGCCATCCACTCCAGCACGGTCGGCCGACCCAGGGCGTTGGAGTAGGTGCCCTGGATCAGGTAGATCGGGCCCTCGACGTCTGCCGCCAGGACGGGAGCCTCGTGGTAGCCGACCTCGACCAGGACCTTGTCGGTGATCCAGTCGAGGACGGGGTGGACATCGGTGAGGTAGGAGACGTTGGGCCACTGGGAGGTCGAGGAGTCGCGGGCCGCCTTGAGGCGTCGATCGGCGAGGCGCTTGTCGAAGGTGACGAGGATGCGGCCGGGGCGTTGGTCGGTGGGCAGGATGCGCTGCTCGTCGAGGTAGGACTTGGGCAGGGCGCGCAGCCGGTAGAGCAGGTCGCGCGGCGGCTCGAAGGCGATGGTGCCGTCATCCTCATGACGGAGGCTCAGCTCGTCGGCGGGGTCGGTGCGGGTGACCTGCCGCAGGGCCTCCTCGAAGTATGCGGCCGTGCTGTCGAAGAGCCGGGGGATGACGGCGTGCGGCACGTCCTTGTGCTCCGGAACGGCGCCGACCTGTCCGAGCAGGTTGGAGAGGAACCCGGTCACGCCCTGCTTGGCGTCCACCAGGGACTGCTCCACGGTCTTGCCCGCGATCAGGTCCCTGGTCAGCCGGTCCTCTTCGTCCTTGGCGCGGTCGGTACCGGCTGCGGCCTCCGCCGAGCCCTCGATCTTGTGGGCCTCCTCCTCGCGCTTCAGCAGCTTCTCGCCGACGAGGCGGTCGTCGAGGGAGCGGGGCTCACCGGTCCTGGGATCAGTGCGCCACGGCACCGCACTGACGAGCACCAAGGCGCGGAACTCGGGGCTGACCTGCTGGCCGTAGCGGTCGATGCGGCCGTTGCGCTGCTCGATCCGAATGAGCGACCACGGTAGATCGAAGTGGACCAGCTGGCTGCAGTGCTGGTGGAGGTTGACGCCCTCGGAGGCTATGTCGCCGGTGAACAGGATGCGCACCGGGTCGTCGCGCAGCCCGAAGCGCTCGACGATCTCCATCTGCTCCTGGTCGGTGTTGGCGTCCCCGTGCATCACCTGGATGGCGCCGCCGCGCCCCTGGTGGCCGTAGGCGAGCCAGGGCTTCTTGTCATCGACGCTGCCGTCTTTGGTGAAGCCGAGAGCCGGCGGGACCGCCTCGGCCAGCCAGGTGAGGGTCGGGATGCTCTCGGAGAAGACCACCACGCGGGTGTCGGAGTCCGGCCCTACGTTCAGGTCGCGGAGCTGGTCGATCAGGGCCCGCAGCTTCGCCGAGTCGTCGTCGGTGATCTGCGCGGCGAGGTCGTGGAGCCGCTGCAAGGCCTCGACCTCGGCCGGCTTCGGGGGACGCTTGCGGTACTTGAACCGCTGCTGGCTGGACGTGATCGTCGACAGCAGTGCCTTGTGCGAGGAGAGGAACTTCTTGAACAGGTTGTAGCCGGTGAGCTGGTGGCTGCCGGCGGACTCGCCGCTGCCGTCGCGGGGGATCCAGTCGCGGGCCAGCGCCTCGAAGACCGCGTCCTCCTTCGCGGACGCCTGGACATGGATGGGTGTGGACGGCCCGCGGTCGGCCCAGGAGCCCTTGAGGGAGTCGCGGACCTCGGGGGAGGTCTTGGTGCGGCGGAGATAGAGGTGATCGAGGTCGTCGACCCGATAGTCGGTGGGATCGGCGATCGCCGCCGGATCGAGCAGTTTGATCAGCTCGGCGAAGGACCTGGGGTCGCCGTTGTGCGGGGTGGCCGAGGCCAGGAGCAGCGCGTCCGTGCGCGGAGCGAGCAGGCGGGCGAGCTCGTTGCGCTCGGACCCGCGGTTGACGAGGTTGTGCGACTCGTCGATGACGACGGCGTCCCACTTGGTGTTCTCGAGGTAGTGGCCGTAGAGGTTTTTGTTCTTGAGGGTGTCGATGGAGATGATCGCCCGCTTGAAGTAGGCGAAGGGGTTGCGGCCGGCGGGTATCTCCTGCTGCATCCGCTGGACGCCGGCGGAGTCCAGCCGGACCAGGGGTATCGCGAAACGGGTCCACATCTCGCGCTGGAACTGCTCCAGCACGTGCTGCGGGCTGACGACCAGGATGCGTTCGCCTCGTCCGCGCCTGATCAGCTCGGCCAGCAGCACGCCGATTTCCAGGGTCTTGCCGAGGCCCACCACGTCGGCGATCAGCACCCGGGGCTGGGCGTTCTTCATCGACAGCGCCAGCTCTGCGGGGCGGAGCTGGTGGAGCTGGTGGTCCATCAGGAAGTTGCCGGCGAGGGCGAGGCCGTGCTCGGTCTGCGGCAGATGCGTCTTGCGGATCACCGCCTCCAGGTAGAGGCGGGCCCGACGGTGGTTCGGCGAGTCGTCGGCGACGAGCTTCGTCCTTCGGGGGTCGAGCGGCCGGATGTCGTCGAGGCAGCTGTAGAAGACGGCCTCGGTATCGCGAACGAACGGAGAGATACCTGTGACCTCGATCCGGAAGCCGTCCCGTGCGGTCTTCTCCACCTTGCGGACAAGCCACTGCTCCTCGCGGACCTCGACCTGCGCGCCCGCGGAGAAGCCGACCGGCTCGGCGGCGCCGCGCTGCCGCCGCACCGCGTCGTCGTCGGGCTGCCATTCCCGGAAGTCGGTACCCTCCTCGGGCCGCATCCCCTCAGCAGAGGCCCCCGCCTCGAAACTCACCGGCTGCTCCACTGCGCACCCTCGCCAGCTCACTAGTTTCCTGACACCATCATGGCCGAATGCCGCCCGAATCAACCGAGTTCGAGCGTTGCGGTTCGGGATCGCCCCCGGGTTACTGACGCCCTGTCACAGCGACGAGTGGACCGCATACCTTTCGCGCAGCTCGTCCGCGACCCGCTCGGACGCCGGTTTTCGCGGCGTCCTGCGGGGAGCGGTCGGCCGGTCCGCTTCGGGAGGCGGCGACGGTGACGGCACGTCCGCCTCGTCGACGTCGTCACCGCTCTGGGCGGCGCTGGTGTCGGCGCCGACATCGGCGCCATCGGCGAGCGGGCCGTCCTCGTCGTCTTCGTCCTGCAGCGCCGCTTGTCTCAGGCGTTCCTGGATGGCCTCCCACTGCGGGGTGAGTACCTGTTCCAGGAGGACGGGGCGGAGCGGCTTGGGCGCCGTCCGGTCGACCAGCATGTTGCGTGCCTGGACGGGGATGACCTTTGCGGCCGCCATGAGATCGGTGCACATCGACGCGGCCGTGTCCAGGCTGAGGCGATCCGCGGGGGAGTGGGCCATCATCCCGGTGACGAGGAGACTCAACTCCTGGGGCAGGCCGCTCAGGTCGGGAGCCACATCGGGCCTGCGGACCAGGTCGGCGATGACCGCCCACTCTAGGCCGTCATAGGGGTAGTGCCCCGTCGCCGCGAACAGCAGCACCGTGCCGAGCGCATAGATGTCGGCGGCGGGCGTGACCTTCGTCTGGCCGGCCGCCTGCTCCGGCGGCATGCAGCGCACCGTCCCGATGACGGTCCCCGGATTGGAGAGCGTGCCGTGCCCGGAATCGGCGAACGCCGCGAGCCCGAAGTCGATGATGATGGGACCGTAGTCGCCCAGGATGATGTTCTGCGGCTTCAGATCGCGGTGCAGCAGGCCGACGGCGTGCACGGCGGCGAGCCCCTCCGAGAGCAGCGCCCCGAGACTCGCCACCAGAACGGACGGGAGCGGGCCCTCCTGGTTCACGTAGTCGAGCAGTGTGCGGCCCGGCACGTAGTCCATCGCCAGCCACGGGCGGTCGGCGTACGGATCGGCATCGAGGAATCGTGCGACGCGGTTGGTGCCGATGATGGTGCGCGCGATCTCCGCCTCCTTCTCGAAGCGGGCGCGCGCCACGGGGTCCAGCTTGTCGGAGCGGATCAGCTTGACGGCCACCGGGTCGCCGGCCGGCGAGTAGGCGCGGTAGACCTCGCCCATCCCCCCGCAGCCGAGCATCTCCACGACCGTATAGCGGCCGATCTTCTCGGGCATGTCCCCCATCGGACCCGTCGTACCCCTCTGCTCCACCCCGGCCCTGCTATCGCTGGACCACCGCTGCTCAGCGTAACCCGCCGAACTTGCCCATGGCGATGGGTTCCTGACCAATAGTCATGTTCTGTGTTCCCTGACCACCGTCACCACCGGCTTGCCCCGTCTCTGTAAGCGCTCCGGCTTGCCGCACCCCGAGATCGCTGCTGGCGTCGGTGCCCTGGACAACGCTCCGTTCGAATTTCTCCGCGACCCGGTCCGCTGGGTATGCCTACTGGTTAGGCTCTTGCCACCTGGGGAGAGTGGGAAGGGGCGGGGTATGCGCGGGGAGTTCCTCAACGGCCGGTACGAACTCGTCGAGCGGCTGGGACGGGGCGGGATGGGGGAGGTCTGGGCGGCCCGTGATGCGCGGATGCAACGGGACGTGGCGGTCAAGCTCGTTACTGCGCTCCCGCAGATGGGCGAGGACGAGACCTTCCTCCGGTTCCGCCGCGAGATCAGATCGGCGTCCCAACTGCCCGGACGGTACACGGTCATCGCCCACGACTGCGGCGAGGCCGTTCTGGACGGCGAACGCGTCCTCTACATGGTGATGGAGCGGCTGACAGGTCGGACCCTGCGTGAAGCGGTCCTGCAGAATCTCCCCTCCTGGAAGTTGGCCACAACCTGGTCGTTGCAGATCGTCGCCGCTCTGGACGCCGCGCACCGGCAGGGCATCGTGCACCGGGACATCAAGCCGGAGAACATCATGTTCAACGCCGAGGGCGATCTGAAGGTCCTGGACTTCGGCATAGCCAAGTTCCTCGGCGACACGATGCTCGTCAGTGGCCTCACCGTGACCGGCAAGGTCATCGGCAGCCCGCTGTACATGTCACCGGAGCAGGCGCGCGGCGACTGTGCCGTGGATCACCGCACCGACCTGTATTCCTTCGGCTGCCTGCTCTACTTCATGCTCACCGGCCGGCCTCCGCACAAGGCCGACAACCCCTACGCGCAGATGCACTTGCTCTTCGAGGGGCGGATCGAGTCGCCGCGTGAGCTGAACCGGACGGTCCCGCCCGCGCTGGACGCGCTCGTCCTCGACCTGCTGGCCCGCGCGCCGGGGAACCGCCCCGCCACGGCCGGCGAGGTTCTGGGCCGGCTGAGTGCTCTCGATGCGACGCCTTCCCCGGACCGGGCCGCTGCCGATAGCGAGGCGGCCGCGCTGTCCAAAGCCGCCCGCAAGCAGGCAGATGCGCTGCTTTCCGACGCCGCGGCCGAGGCAGCAATGCTCCGGGACGACGCCGAAGCCCTCTACGAGGAGACTCGCGCCAAGGCCGCGCAGGCCGCGGCTGATTTCGAAGCGAATCTGGCCAAGCGGCGCGAGCAGTCCGAACGGGATTTGGCCGCACGGCAGCAGAAGGCGGAGAGGCGGCTGACGGAGATCGAACACCGCGCCGAGCAGCTGCGCCTGGAGGCCGAGGGGCTCCGCGCCTCCGCCGCGCGCCGCGCCCGGCAGACTGTGCAGGCGGCCGAACGGCAAGCCGAGGCCGTCGTCGCCGAGGCGGAGAACAGGGCCGACCGGATCCTCCCGAAGGCCGCACTGACCGCACTGCGCGACACCGTGGGCGCGGTCATCGCCGACAGCAGATTCACCCCGGTCGGCGGGCTGGTCGAACAACGGGCCGGCATCCTGCGCCAGCTGACGAAACTCCACGAGGCGCTGACGCGCTTCGATAAAGCGACGAGCAGCGAACAGGGGACGTCGCCCAGACCGTCGACCTGACGGGTCATCGGAAGTTTGTGTGTCGCGCACGTGAGGCGGGACGGGGCGTTGGTAGCTTCGGCGCAGGCGGCGGAGAGCTGTGGCGGGTGAGGAGGGGCGATGACCGCGTGGATGGTCCGGGCCGGGCGGAGCGGGGAGCGGGCGGAACTGGCGCTGGAACAGGGGATTGCCACCGTCGGCTTCAGCGAGGTGGGCGACCTGACCGACGCCGTGTCGCGGGAGGAGGTCGCGGAACGGCTGCGCGTCGGCGTGCCCGACGCCAAGCCCGCGACGATCGCCAACTGGGCGGGGCAGCTGTGGGCGTTCAGGGACACGATCGAGGTCGGCGACCTGGTGGTGATGTCCGTCAGGCGCGGACAGGCGTATGCGTTCGGCCGCGTGACCGGCCCCTACCTCTACCGGTCCGACCTTCCCGAGGATGCCCGCCACACCCGTGCCGTCCAATGGCTGCGGCGCGAGGTGGCGTTCGGCGGCATCGAGCTCGACCTGCGCCGCTCCCTCGGCTCGCTGCTGACGGTGTTCCGTGTGGTCAGGAACAACGCCGAGGAGCGACTGGTCGCGCTGGCCGAGGGGGGTGAGGATCCGGGGCGGCCGAGGACCTATCCGTCGGTCGAGTTCGACGCGAGGATGCCGGACGGGGACGCGGTGGCCCGGGGGCGGTTGCTGACGGAGGAGTCCCAGCGCGGCGTCCCCAAGTTCCTGGTCTACGCGGGCTCGCCCGCCCGTGTGGAGGCCGTCCCGTCCCTGGAGAAGAGCCTGCCCGCCTCCCATCGGATGCGTCAGCAGCTGATCGCCGACGGCTCCTTCACCCGGTCCGAGAAGTGGCCGGGATGGTACGAGACCACCCGCGACATCGAGTTCTCCTCGCCGTCGTCTGCGGCGGAGGTGCTGCGGGGCACCAGCTCCAACGGGTGGCGCCAGTGGCAGACGACCGACGGCCGCAGCATGCACGAGGTGGTCGGCCGGGACGGCGCCGAGACGCGGCGCGCCTGGCTGGTGCGCGGCCTGGCCGCCAGCGGCGAGGACCTGGTCCCCGACTGGATCGCCGAGGGGTACTGCTCGCTCGCTGCCTCGCGCCTGACCGAGGAGGACGTCGGCGCGGGGATGGGCAAGGAGGAGCTGCGCGCGGTCGTCGACGACGGGTACGAGCACCTGTCCTACAACGCCCGCGCCGAGAAGACCGATGAGCTGTATGCGTTTCTGACCCGGATGCGCGTGGACGACCTGATCGTCGCGGTCTCCGGGGACGACCTGTTCCTCGGCACCCTCGCCGGTGACCCGAGCCCCGGCCTCGACCCCGACGGGCGCGCGAGCCTGCGCCGCCCCGTCGAGTGGCACAGTGAGCCGATCGAGGCCGACGGACTGCCCGACGCCGTGCAGGCCAAACTCTCCAGCCAGCGCGAGGTGGTCGACCTCACGCAGGTCCTGGAGGTGCTGCAGAGCCTGCTGGAGGACGGGGAGCTGCTCGTCGGCGAGGCGGACGGCGACGCGGCCACGGCCGTGGCCGCAGGCGTGGCGGCCGCGGTCCGCGAGGTGCTGCTGGCCGACCCGTCGGCGGAGCTGGCCGAGCGTCTGCTGGTTCCCCGCGCGTGGCTGCAGGAGGTCCGCGACCTGCTGCAGGACCGCAAGCAGCTGATCCTGCACGGCCCGCCCGGCACCGGCA
This sequence comes from Mangrovactinospora gilvigrisea, assembly GCF_001879105.1. Taxonomy (GTDB): domain Bacteria; phylum Actinomycetota; class Actinomycetes; order Streptomycetales; family Streptomycetaceae; genus Mangrovactinospora; species Mangrovactinospora gilvigrisea. Next base: position 12,559 of record NZ_MLCF01000041.1, read on the forward strand.
AGACCTTCCTGGCCCAGGCGTTCGCCGAGGACGCGGCCGGGAGCCGAGCGGCTGTCAAACTGGTGCAGTTCCACCCCTCCTACGCCTACGAGGACTTCTTCGAGGGCTTCCGCCCCGCCGTCTCCGCCGGCGGCGCCGGGCTCGGGTTCGAACTGCGTCCCGGCCCGTTCCGGCGGCTGTGCGACCAGGCCGCGGGGAGCCCGTCCACCCCGCACTTCCTGATCATCGACGAGATCAACCGCGCCAATCTCGCCAAGGTCTTCGGCGAGCTGTACTTCCTGCTGGAGTACCGCAAGCGCACCGTCGACCTGCAGTACTCCGGCGAGTTCAGCATGCCGCCGAACGTGTTCCTGATCGGCACGATGAACACCGCCGACCGTTCCATCGCGCTGGTCGACGCCGCGATGCGCCGCCGGTTCGCGTTCCTGCCGCTGCACCCGGACGAGCCACCGGCCCAGGGCCTGCTGCGCCGCTGGATCGCCCTCCGCCACCCCGGGCGCGAGGACGTCGCCGAGCTGCTCGACGAGCTCAACTCCCGCATCCGGGACCGCGATGTGAAGATCGGTCCGTCCTATCTGATGCGTGACTCGGTCTATGACGCCGACGGGCGCGGGCTGGACCGGGCCTGGCGCACCGCGATCCTGCCGCTGCTGGAGGAGCTGCACTACGGCGAGGGCCTGGACGTCCCCGCCGCCTACGGCCTGGAGGCGCTCCGGCGGGCGGTCGCCGCGCGCAGCACGCCGGCCGGGCAGCCGTGACCGCTCCGGCCCGGGTGGTGCGGCTGGTCGAGCGCGGGGAGGCGGCGCTGGTGCCGCTCGATCCGGACACCGGCCGCCGGCTGATCGACTCCCGGGCCGTCGATGCCCGTCCCGTCCCGGGCGATCCGGTGCTGTGGGAGGTCCGGGCGCTGGACCGGGTGGGCGTGGCCCGCTTCGGCGACATCGAACTGCGCATTGCCCCTAAGCTGCCGATCCGTCGGCTGTTCTTCCTGCTGTCCTTCCGGCTCGATCCGGCCGGTTGGCGGGACGGGGCGGCGGTGGAGGTCGACGCTGCCGCGGAACTGCTACCCGCCATGGCCCAGCTGTTCGAGCGCCAGGCCGAGCGAGCCCTGCGCCAGGGCCTGCTGCAGGGCTACCGGCGCACCGAGGATAGCCTCCCGGTGCTGCGCGGGCGCCTGCGCGAGCACGACCAGCTGCGGCTGCGCCCAGGCGTGCCCGTCCCCCTGGAGGTCGGCTACGACGAGTTCACCGCGGACATCGCGGAGAACCGGCTGCTGCTGGCCGCCGCCACCGCGCTGCTGGCCCTGCCCGGGCTGCCGCCCGGGTCCGCGGTCCGCCGTCGGCTGCGCCGCCTTAAGCGGATCTTGGAGGTGGAGGTCGCCCCGCTGGTGCGCGGCGCCGACCTGCCCGCCTGGCGGCCGAGCCGACTCAATGCGCGCTATCAGCCGGCGCTGCGGCTGGCCGAGTTGGTGCTGCGCGGCGGCTCGGTCGAGCAGCAGGACGGCAGCGTCCGCATCGACGGTTTCCTGCTGAACCTCGCCACCGTCTACGAGGCGTTCGTCTGCACCGCCCTGGGCCGGGCGCTCACCAGGTATGGCGGGTACTGCCGAGATCAGGACCCCTGGCACCTCGACGCGGACCGGCGTATCCGGATGCGCCCTGACCTGGTCTGGTACGCAGACACGGGGCGGCCGGTCGGCGTCGCCGACGCCAAGTACAAGGCGGAGAAGCCCGCCGGGTTCCCGGACGCCGACCTGTACCAGATGCTCGCGTACTGTACCGCCCTCGGTGTGCGCTCCGGACACTTGGTCTACGCCCGCGGCACGGAACCTGCCATCCGCCATGTGATCGCCGGCGCGGACGTCGAACTCGTCCAGCACGTCCTGGACCTGGACCAGGACCCTAAGCCGCTGCTCCGGGACGTCGACCGGATCGCATCTGGCATCGCCGCATCGCGGCGGTAGACCCGGGGCCTGGCGGTTGGCCGGCTGCGTCGCCGGATCGGAGGACCTTTCCCGTTCGGGAAAGGGCTCTGTTTTGACCCTGTGCATGGCTGGCCGGAAGGGTCGAACTCGTTCCAGTCGGCCAACAGCAAGGGGCCCTGGTGGCGCTGGGGAAGGTCTACTCAGAGTGCAGCCCGTGCCCGACCATGAGGCGCAAGGACGGGGAGAACCTGGTGGTCCAGGGGTTCAGGGTCACCGACCCCGGTGACCTCGCCGACCTCGGGCTCCCGGAGAACGAGACCGCCGTGGTCGTCCCCGCGTTGCTGTTGGAGGGCTGTCTCCATGCTGAGAGATGGAGACGCTGCCGGTCTACGACATCGAGGACGAGCGGGAGGAGTACGAGGCGTTTCTGCGTGGCGATGCGATGCCGCCCGACTTCTATGACAACCCCTGGGTCAACATCAAGGCGGGCTAGGACATCGGCATCATGCATGGCAGTGGTGGCGGGGTCGGGCTTCTCGCCGATGTCGGCGAGGTGGCGAGCGAGCAGGTCACGGGCGCGGCGAGCCGCAGCCGGATGCCCAAGTCGCATTTGCAGCTGGAGGCCGGACTGAAGCTCGTGGTGGACGTGGCCGGGGGCAGCGGCGAGCTCGTCCTGACCAGCATCATCGGCTGGGTGGACCTCGAGGCGCTCACCGTCAACGCGGGCCTGCACGAGTCTCGTCCCACCGAGACCCGGGAGGAGCGCCGGGCCGGACTGGTACGCCTCGGCGAGCTGGTGGCCTCGGCCTGTGCACGGAATGTGCACGGGCCGGACTGCCGAAGGGCATTGCCGCACGTCGCGCATGGTGCTGATTGAGCGTCAGACTGTCCCCGGCGTACGGGCCGACTCGTCCGCCGACCGCGTCGGAGAGGGCTCCTGATCTGCGAACTAGCAGGTCGGGAGCCCTTTTTCGTCTTCGCGGCCGGAGTGGATCCATCGGGGTTCTGGGGCCTGTTTCGGCCTGTCTCTGGGCGGAGTCAGAGCCTTGCCCCATCCGGGAGGCCCTCAGGCGAGTCGAATGTGGTGTGGCGGAACGGCGGCTGGGTCACCGATCTCGCCGAACTGGCCCGCCGCGTGCCGAGGAGAGACGCTCGGGCGTCGACGCCCGGCTGATTGACCACGAACACTGCGTCCGCATGGCCACCGCCTGCCGCGCTACGCGGCGTGTGTGTCGGTGCCGCGGAGAATGTAGAGGTCGTCGCCGAAGACCGCGGAGATCTGGATGTGGCCGCCGAGTGCCGAAACGTAGCGGGCGACGGCCTCTATTGTCGAGACCTCGCCGCGCTCGATCTGCGAGACGCGACTCTTGGTGACGCCCATGCGATCGGCGACCTCGGTCTGGGTGAGGTTCAGCGCCTTGCGGCGCTCGGCGAGGCGGTGGCCGTCGATGTAGGCCTGGTTGCGGCGGCGGGCGTCGGCCACGGCCTGCTCCCCGCCGGCGTCGGCGACGAGGTCGGCTCGGACATCGCTCCACTTGGGAAAGTCCGTCATTGCTGTTCCTCCTCGTTCGTGTTCGGTTCGGCCTGGCGTTCTGCGAGATACTCGGCGTACAGCTGTTCGGCGCGGGGGATGGCGTGCCTGTACCACGATGTCCAGTTGCCGGACTTGTCGCCGCCGGTGAGCAGGACGGCGGATCGCCATGGGTCGAACGCGAACAGAACCCTCAGCTCGGAGCTGCCGGCCGAGCCGGGCCGGAGCTCCTTGAGGTTGTGGACGCTCGAGCCGGCGATCCGATCGACGAGCGGTCGTCCCAACCCGGGGCCGGCCTCCGCGAGCCGGTCGATGGCGTCCACGACCTGGGCCTTGGACTTCGGATCCAGCGTGCCCACCCAGTCGAGGAACTCATTGGTGACGCGGATCTCCCACTCCTCCACAGCGGAAGTGTAGCAAATCCTTTACTTGCGCGAGGGTGGAGCGGAGGACCGCTGGTGGCCGACAAGCCTCGCTCGGGTGTTCTCGATAGCGTCCGCGGGCCGTGGGTGAGGGCTTGTCACCAATCCGGCAAAACGGAGCGTAACGACTGCGGGTCCTGATCGTTTGTTGTGGCGGGAGTGTGCCGGAGGGTGCGCTTGCGGTACCTGACGACAGGAGGGCTGACGTGCTGGAACATCCGGAATCGGGTGGGCCGGGGTGGCGGGTGGCCGCGTTTTGGTTGGGCCGTGGGGATGGGGCCGGACAGGTGGCGGAGGGGGTGCGGCGGCTGCGGGCGCGGATCCTCTTCGACCACGGGCGGAGGCCCGATTTCCGGACGGCCCTCGGGGAGTTCGAGGACGACCAGGAGCTGGACTTCGGGGCCTGGCACTTCGTGGCCCGGGACGGGGACGGGGAGGCGCTCGGGTATGTGCGGCTGTGCGTCCCGGAGGTCGGGGAGCAGTTCCAGACGCGGGCGTTCCTCGGGGCGGAGCGGTACGCGGCGCTGCTGCGCGAGCACGGGCTCGACGCCGCCGACACCTACGAGCACAGCCGGCTGGTGGTGGAGCACCGGGCGCGGAAGCTGGGGCTGGGGATCCACCTCAACGCGGCGGCGATCGGGGCCGCCCGCCACCTCGGGGCCAGGGCCATGGTCGGCACCTCGGGGACGGCGGACGGGCAGGACGTCTTCCATGCGCGCTTCGGGTTCCGGCCCGTCGACGGGACGCGGCGCTATGCGGAGCAGTACACCGAGGACGTCGTGGTGATGATGTACCGGGCGGCGGAGCGGGCGGGTGAGCACGCGGCTCTGGTGGAGGAGCTGGAGCGGGCCTTTCCCGGGATGGTGACGTCGGCCGGGGAGGCGGCGGCGTCCGTGCGGCCCGCGCCGAGGAAGGCCGCGGGCCGGCCCGAGGGCGACGCGCGCTGGCGGGCGGAGCTGTTCGACGCGGCGCGGGACGAGGACGCCCGGGCCGTCAAGGAGCTGCGCGGCTCGGGGCAGGTGCGGGAGGAGCTGGACACCCTCGGCGCGCAGTTGGAGGAGCTGGTCACCTGCCGCGAGCCGAGCCTGCGCGGATCGCGTGACGGCATCGAGCGGGCCGTCACGGAGCAGCTGGCCGGGCGGCCCGTCGAGGAGTACGGCACCTGGGCGTGGTACCCGTGGTCGGGGCGGCTCGTGCACCTGCTGCCGCGCGAGGAGTTCCGGCTGGTGCGCACCGACCGCAACCGCGGCCGCATCGAACGCCCGCAGCAGCGGGACCTGCTGGAGCGCCGGGTCGGCATCATCGGGCTCTCGGTGGGCAGCAGCGCCGCGCTCACCTTCGCGATGGAGGGCATCGCCGGCGCCTACAAGCTGGCCGACTTCGACGAGCTGAGCGTCTCCAACCTCAACCGGCTGCGGGCCGGCGTCCACCACCTGGGCCTCAACAAGTGCGTGATCGCCGCGCGGCAGATGGCGGAGATCGACCCCTGGCTCGACATCGAGATCTACACCGAGGGCCTCACCGACGAGGTGATCCGGGAGTTCTTCACCGGCGGGCACGGCCCCATCGACCTGCTCGTCGAGGAGTGCGACACCCCGCGGATCAAGATGGTGGCCCGGCAGTGGGCCCGCGAGCTGCGGATCCCGGTCGTCATGGACGCCAACGACCGCGGCCTGCTCGACGTGGAGCGCTTCGACCTGGAGCCCGAACGGCCGCTGCTGCACGGGCTGCTGGGCGACGCCACGGCGGACGAGCTGGCCGACCCCGGCCCGCAGGAACTGATCGAGATCATCCTCGCGATGGTCGGACGGAGCAGCATCAGCGCCGAGATGGCCGCCGCCATCCCGCGCATCGGGACCACCCTCAGCAGCTGGCCCCAGCTGGCGTCCGGGGTGGCGCTGGGCGGCGCGCTCACCGCCGACGCGGCCCGCCGCATCCTGCTGGGCCTGCCCCGCCCCTCGGGGCGCTACTACACCGACCTCGACCTGCTCACCTCGGCGGAGCGGAACGTCCTGACATGACCACAGCCGCTCTCCCGGCGGCGTCCGCCTCCCACTCGGGGACGGGCCCGTCGGGCTCCTTCGCCGTGGCCGGCAGCGGCCTGCACATCCCTCCGGCCGTCGTCACCAACGAGGAGATCACCCGGGTCACGCACCGCAGCGGGGACTGGATCACCTCGCGCACCGGGATCCGCGAACGCCGCCGCCTCGCCCCGGAGCTGGCCACCTCCGACATGTGCGTCGCGGCGGTCCGACCCGCGCTGGCGGCGGCCGGGGTCGAGGCGCCGGACCTGGACGCCGTCATCGTGGCGAGCTACACCCAGGACCAGCCGATGCCCTCGACCTCGGTGGTCGTCAAGGACGCCCTCGGCGCGGCCCGCGCGCTCGCCCTGGACGTGAGCCACGCGGCGTGCGCCTCCGGGGTGCACGCCCTGCTGATCGCCGCCCATCTGCTGCAGAACCCCGCGTTCGGCACGGTGGCCGTCATCGGCGCCGACTGCGCCTCCCGGGTGATCGACCCGTCCGACCGCACCGCCCGGGTCTTCTTCGGCGACGCCGCCGCGGCCGTCGTCCTCACCCGCGCCGGCGCGTCGCAGGGCGCCGGCCTGCTCTCCTACGACATCGGCTCCCAACTCTCCTACGCCGTGCAGATCCCCGCGGGCGGCTCCCGCCGGCCCACCAGCGCGGAGACGGTCGCCGCCGGCGGCCACCACGTCAGCATGGACGGCCGCGCCGTCTGGGAGACCGCGACCACCCGGCTCCCGGAGAGCATCGGCGCGGCCGTGGCACGCGCGGGCCTGACGCCCGCCGACATCGACCACTACTTCTTCCACCAGGCGAACCTCAACATCCTCGAGGCCGCCCGCCGAAGCCTCGGGATCCCCGCGGAGCGCATGCCCGTCACCCTCGACAGCCTCGGCAACACCGGCTCGGCCGGCGTCTTCACCGCCCTCCACCGCATCGTCGGCGCCGGTGCGCTGCGGTCGGGCCACACCTCGGTCGTCACCGCCATCGGGGCGGGCTTCCACTGGGGGACGCTCGTCCTGCGGCAGCCCTGAACCGACGCACCGACGCACCGTCACCCGCGCCGCGGTCCCGGACCCGGACCGCGGCCTCACAGGAGGTTGCCCGCCCGCATGGCCCACGCAGCAGTCGTCGCCGCGGTCGCAGGACATCTGCCGCCGCACGTCGTCACCAACCACGAGCTGGCCCAGCGCTTCGACACCACCGAGGAGTGGATCCGCACCCGCACCGGGATCGTGCAGCGCCACCACGTCCGAGCCGGGACGGCGACCAGCGACCTGGCCGCCGAGGCCGGGCGCCGGGCGCTGGCGAGCGCGGGGGAGGACCACGCCGACGTGGTCATCGTCGCCACCACCACCCCCGACCGCCCCTGCCCCGCCACCGCGCCCACGGTCGCCTCCAAGCTGGGGCTCACCGGGGTGGCCGCCTACGACATCGCCGCGGTGTGCACCGGCTTCCTCTACGCGCTGCAGGCCGGCGCCTCGGCGGTGGCGGCCGGGGCCGCCCGCCGCGCCCTGGTGATCGGCGCCGAGACCTTCAGCACCCTCCTCGACCCGTCCGACCGCACCACCGGCGTCATCTTCGGCGACGGCGCGGGCGCGGTGCTGCTGCGCGCCGGCGCCCGCGGCGAGGCGGGCGCGATCGAGGCCGTGCACCTGGGCAGCGACGGCACCCTGGCCGACCTCATCACCGTCCGCGCCGGAGGCAGCGAGCAGCGCGCCCACCCGGACGACGAGGCGCATGCCGACCCCTACTTCCGGATGGACGGCAGGCCCGTCTTCATGGCCGCGGTGCGCCGGATGACGGAGTCCGCGCACACCGTGCTGCGGCGGACCGGCTGGGCCGTCGACGACCTCGACCATCTCGTCGGCCACCAGGCGAACATCCGCATTCTGCACGCGGTCGCGGAGCGGCTCGGGCTGCCGCCGGAGCGCGCGCTGGTCAACCTTGACCGGGTGGGGAACACCGCCGCGGCGTCCATCCCCCTCGCCCTCGCGCACGGCCGCCGCGAGCGCCGGCTCGGCACCGGCGACCGGGTGCTGCTGACCGCCTTCGGCGGCGGGGCGACCTGGGGCGCCGCGGCCCTCACCTGGCCCGACCTGCCGGACCTGCAGCACCCGCCGGCGACCTGAGACCGCTTCACATCGCCACCGACGAAAGGCACATCATGTCCGAGAACCCGTACGACGCCCTGGTCGAGACGCTGACCGGCAAGTTCGACGTCCCGCCCGGCGAGGCCGCCCCCGAGACCGTCCTCGGCGACATCGCCCTCGACTCGCTCGTCATGGTCGAGCTCACCCTGATCCTGGAGGACCGGCTCGGCTTCCCGATCGACGAGGGCGCCCTCCGCTCCGACCAGACCGTCCTGGAGGCGGCGAACACGCTCGCGGAACTCCGCGAGCGCAGCCGCCACCAGGAGGCTTCGCCGCGGTAGCCGCCCGAGGGCGGCGCGGCCCCGGGCGGCCGTCAGGACCCCGGCGGCCCGGCGCACTTCGGGCCGGCGCGGCGATCCGGTTTGGCCGGTGGCCGCCGGGGGCAGAGCGGCGGACGTGGCGCTGCCGGCCGTCGAGTGCCCGCCCCGGGGACCGGTCGGGCCGGCCCGCGCCACCCCCACCGACTCCGGAGCCGAGGGCCGAATCGCCGCATGAGCAACCACACCACTCCCGCCGAGATCCCCTACCGCCTGGTCCGCAAGGGCGTCGTGATGTCGCCGCTGCCCGGCGCGGCCGACGAGGCCGAGGGCGTCCTCAACCCCGCCTCCGGCCGCACCCCCGACGGCGTCCTGCACCTGCTGCCGCGGCTCGTGGCGAAGGGCAACGTCTCCCGTGTCGGCCTCGCCGAGGTCGTCCTCGACGACGGGGGCACGCCCGCCGGGGTGCGGCGCCGCGGCACCGTCCTCGCGCCCGACGAGGGCTGGGAGCGCGGCCGGAACAACGCCGGCGTCGAGGACCCGCGCACCACCTGGGTGCCGCGGCTCGGACGGCACGTCATGTCCTATGTGGCGTTCGGCCCGCTGGGCCCCAGGCCGGCCCTGGCCGTCTCGGAGAACCTCGTCGACTGGACGCGCCTCGGGCCGGTGCAGTTCGCGTACCAGCCGGGCCTCGACACCGACCTCAACCTCTTCCCCAACAAGGACGTCGTCCACTTCCCCGAGCCGGTGCCGGGTCCGGACGGCACCCCCAGCTACGCGATGCTGCACCGGCCGATGTGGGACCTGGGCTGGTTCCGCCCCGGCGAGGGCGTCCACCTGCCGGCCGGCCTCACCGACGAGCGGCCCGGCATCTGGATCTCCTATGCGCCGGCCGAGGAGGTCGAGCGGGACATCACCGCGCTCGCCCGGCCGCGCCACCACCGGCCGGTCGCGCTCGGCGAGCATTCCTGGGAGGAGCTGAAGATCGGCGCCGGGCCGGCGCCGATCCGCGTCGAGGAGGGCTGGCTGCTGATCCACCACGGCGTCTCGGGCGCGATCGAGGACCCGTGGGCGCAGAACCAGAGCGTGTCCTACGCGGCCGGCGCGATGATCCTCGACCCCGCCGACCCGGCGCGCGTCCTCGCCCGCTCCCGCGAGCCGCTGATGGCGCCGGAGGCCGCGGAGGAGCGCTCGGGCACGGTGCCCAACGTGGTGTTCCCGACCGCTATCGAGGAGGTCGACGGCAGGCGGTTCGTCTTCTACGGCATGGCGGACGCGCACATCGGCGTCGCTCTGCTGGAGCGGACGGGATGACGCCGCCGGGGCGGGGGCGGCGTCAGTAGGATGATCGGATGCCGGAGATCAAGCAGGTCCAGATCACCTTCGACTGCGCCGAGCCGGAGCGGGTCGCCCGCTTCTGGTGCGAGGTGCTGGGCTACGAGGTGCCGCCGCCCCCGAAGGGCTTCGACAGCTGGGCGGACTTCTGGGCGACGGAGCCGCCGGAGCGGCGCGGCGCCTCCTTCGCCTGCCAGGATCCGACGGGCGCGGGGCCGCGGCTGTACTTCCAGCGGGTGCCGGAGGGCAAGGTCGTCAAGAACCGCGTCCACCTCGATGTGCGCACCGCCACCGGCCTCGTCGGCGAGGAGCGCCTCGCCGTGCTGCAGGCCGAGTGCGACCGGCTGGTGGCGCTGGGCGCCTCGCTCTTCCAGGTGCTGCTGGCCGACGAGGAGAACGAGTCCTGCTTCGTGATGCAGGACGTCGAGGGCAACGAGTTCTGCCTCGACTGAGCAGGAGCGGGGGCGGGGGCAGGGACGGGGGCGGCGCCGGGTCCGCGGTCAGGACTTGAGCAGGCCGATGGCGAGCGCCACCACGGCCGCGTTGTAGAAGTAGGACGCCACGCCGTGGACCATCACCTGCCAGCGCATCCGGCGGGTGGTGACGGAGACGTCGGAGGCGGCGAAGGACGCGCCGACGGTGAAGGCGAAGTACATGTAGTCGGTGCGGTTGGGGGCCTGGTCGCCGGGGAACGCCAGGCCGCCGGACTTCTGGTCGACCGCCGAGTACATGCGCGCGTAGCCGGCGTGCAGCAGCATCCACGCGCAGATCATCGCCAGGCCGGCGACGGCCTTCACGTCGCTGTCGTCCTTCTCGACGATCGTCATGATGGCGGCGAGCGCGCCGATCGCGCTGGCCATCGCCGAGAAGAGGAAGTTGAAGCGGAGCCCCGGGAAGCCGGTGGGCGTCCGCAGCAGGTACTCCGGGGAGTCCTCCGCCCGCGAGCGCCGCAGCGCGACGAACCCCGCCCCGAGGTAGGCCAGCGCCAGCAGGTCCCAGAGCGCCATCGCCCCGAACTCCCCCTGGTCGGCCGCGACCATGAACACCCCCAGCCCGACCATCACCAGCTCCACCACCCGCGCGGCCCCGTACGCCGCCCATCTGCCCACATCCACCCGCGCAGTCTCGCGCACAGAGCGTCACCGGACCCGGGTCGGCGCGCCGCGTGCTACGCTTCCTAAAGACATTAGGCAAATTCCGAAGAGCTTTAGGCGGTGTGATGGCGCGGGCCGGGCTGAGTGCTGAGCGGGTGGTGGCGGCCGGGGCGGAGTTGGCCGATGAGGTGGGGTTCGAGGGGGTGACGCCCTCGGAGTTGGCGCGGCGGTTCGACGTGAAGGTGGCAAGCCTGTACGCGCACGTCAAGGGCGCGCAGGACCTCAAGACGCGGATCGCGCTGCTGGCGCTGGAGGAGATGGCCGACCGGGTCGCGGAGGCCGTCGCCGGGCGGTCCGGGCGGGACGCGCTGGTCGCGTTCGGCGATGCCTACCGCGACTACGCCCTCGCCCATCCGGGCCGGTTCGCCGCCGCGCGGTTCCGGCTTGACCCCGAGACCGCCGCCGCCAGCGCCGGCGTCCGGCATGCGCAGATGCTCCGCGCGCTGCTGCGCGGCTACCACCTGGACGAGCCCTACCAGACGCACGCCGTGCGCCTACTGGGCAGCGTCTTCGCCGGGTTCGTCGGGCTGGAGGGCGCGGGCGGCTTCGACCACAGCGACCCGGAGCCCCGGCAGAGCTGGACGGAGATCCTCGGCGCGCTCGACGCGCTGCTGCGGAGTTGGCCCACCCCATCCGAGAGACAGAAATGATGATCACGACAACGATCGACGACGGACTGGTCCGCGGCGCCCTGGAGTTGGAGCCCACCGCACGCGGCCTGGTGCCGCACCGGCTGCCCGCCGCGGCGCGGCGCCGCATACCCGACGGGCAACTGGCGATGGCCGAGGCGCAGCCGTCCGGCGTGCGGCTGGTGCTGCGCACCGCGGCCACCGTGCTGGAGCTGGACGTCGTCGCGACCAAGCGGCACTACCCGGGCGCCCCGCCGCGCCCCGACGGCGTCTACGACCTGCTGGTGGACGGCGAACTCGCCGCCCAGGCAAGCGTCGACGACGGCGACGTGCTCACCCTCGACATGGCCACCGGATCGACGCGGCTCACCGAGGGCCCGGCGCGCACCGTCCGCTTCGACGGCCTGCCCGCCCGCGACAAGCGCGTCGAGGTGTGGCTGCCGCACGACGAGGCCACCCGCCTGGTCGCGCTGCGCACCGACGCGCCCGTCCGCCCCGTCGCGGAGGACGACGGCCGCCGCGTCTGGCTGCACCACGGCAGCTCCATCAGCCACGGCTCCAACGCCGCGCATCCGACCGGCACCTGGCCGGCCGTCGCCGCCGCCCGCGCCGGCGTCGAGCTGGTCAACCTCGGCTTCGGCGGCAGCGCCCTGCTCGACCCGTTCGTGGCCCGGGCGATCCGCGACACCCCGGCCGACCTGATCAGCATCAAGCTCGGCATCAACCTGGTGAACAGCGACGGGATGCGGCTGCGCATCTTCACCCCGGCCGTGCACGGGTTCCTGGACACCGTCCGCGACGGGCATCCGACGACGCCGCTGGTGGTGGTCTCGGCGATCCACTGCGCCATCCACGAGGCCGTCCCGGGCCCGGCCGCCTTCGACACCGCCGCGCTCGCCGAGGGCCGGGTGGCGTTCACCGCGACGGGCGACCCCGAGGAGGTGGCGGCCGGCAAGCTCACCCTCGCGGTGATCCGCGCCGAGCTGGCCCGGATCGTCAAGGAGCGCGCCGCCGACGACCCGAACCTCGGCTACGTCGACGGACTGGACCTCTACGGCGAGGCGGACGCCGCCGAACTCCCGCTCCCCGACAACCTCCACCCGGACCCGGCGGCGCACCGCCGGATCGGCGAGCGGTTCGCCTCACTCGCCCTGTCCGGAACCGGGAGCTGACGGCAGCACGGCGGCGGCGCCCTGCGCGATCGCGCAGAGCGTCTCCGCCCCGTCGCCGTCGACCATCAGCAGGTCGCAGCGGCAGGTGATCCGCGTCCGCCCGGCGCGCACCGCGTGCGCGCGGGCACGCAGCAGCACGCCCCGCGCCGGCCGCAGATACTCGATGGAGAACCCCGTGGTCAGCAGCGCCGCCCCCGGCTCGGCGGCGGCCGCCCCGGCGGCGAACGTCAGCGCGTTGTCGGCGGCGTAGCCGAGCACCCCGCCGTGCAGATGGCCGTTCTGCTGCCGCAGCTCGTCCCGCACCTCCAGCTCCAGCGTCGCGCCGCCGTCCCCGAACGCGGCGACCCGCGCCCCGAGATGGACGCTGAACGGCTGGGCCGCCAGCGTCCGCCGCGCGTACTCCAGCTCCGGGGTGGGCGCGTCCTGGTGCTGCTCGGGATCCATCTCGACCTCCGTGTCGCTGCTGCCGTGCCCCCGTAGAATGCTCGATTGTGTCGAAAGTCCGCCATACCCCGCGAGCCTCCACCGCGGTGCTGCCGCTGGCGGCCGGCGAGAGCATCGACGCGCACCGCCACGACGAGCACCAGATCCTCTACGCGGGACGCGGCGTGCTCGCCGTCACCACCGACGCCGGCACCTGGGTGGCGCCGGGCACCCGCGCGCTGTGGGTGCCGGCCGGCACCGCGCACGCCCACACCGCGCACGGCGACCTCGATCTGCACACCATCGGCCTGCCGCGGTCCGTCAACCCGCTGGGGCTCGCCGAGCCGGCCGCGCTGACGGTGCGTCCGCTGCTGCGCGAGCTGATCCTCGCCTACACCCGGGAGGCCGGGCAGGGGGCGAGCGCCGAGCGCCGCCGGATGCGGGCCGTGCTCCTGGACCAGCTGCGCGCCTCGCCGCAGCGGCCGATGCATCTGCCCACCCCGTCCGACCCCCGGCTGGTGGCCGTCTGCGAGCTGCTGAGCCGGGACCCGGCGGACGGCCGGCCGCTCGCCGCGCTCGGGGCGGCGGCCGGCGCGGGCGCGGGGGAGCGCACCCTCAGCCGGCTCTTCCGCGCCGAGCTGGGCATGACGTTCCCCCAATGGCGCACCCAACTGCGGCTCTACCACGCCCTGGTGCTGCTCAGCGACGGGCTGCCGGTGACGGCGGTGGCGCACCGCTGCGGCTGGGCCACCCCCAGCGCCTTCATCGACGTCTTCCGCCGCACCTTCGGGCGCACGCCCGGCGCGCACCGCGCTACTTGAGCGCGGCGAGCGTCGACCGGGCGCTCTGCTCCAGCAGTTGGGCGGCCTTGCCGGAGCTGAGCTTCGCCGACCCCGAGGCGTAGCTGGAGAAGGTGACCTGGTAGGTCGTGCCGTGGTCGCGGACGCCCAGGATCTCGTAGACGTTGCTGCTGGAGCGCGTGTTGACCTGGGTGACGAGGTAGGCCTCCTGGCCGATGCCCGGCACCCTGTCCACCGTGTAGTGGTAGCTGGGGGACTTGTCGGCGGTGTAGGAGAGGTACCCGTCGGCGAACTCGGTCTTCGGGTCCTGCTTCTTGTGCAGGATCAGGCTGCTGTAGAGGTAGGCCGAGGAGTACGAGGTGGAGCTCGAACCGGAGCCCGCGCCCTTCATGTTGATCGTGCACTGCATGGTGTCGATCGTCGGCCGCCGGACGGCCGCCGGGATCGTGCCGCTGTCGCCGGTCTCCTTCTGGAAGCCGTTGGAGGTGAACGGCGAGACATCGGTCTTGGCGCACAGGTCGGTGGTGTAGCGGTAGCCGGCGAGGCCCGGCGCCGCGTCCCCGCCGCCGCTGCCGCCGGTGGCCAGCACGGCGGCGGCCCACACCGCGGAGGCCGCGACGGCGCCGCCGAGCCCCCACAGCCAGCCCTTGCCGCGCGAGCCCGAGGACGCGCCCGCGCCGGGGCCGGTGCCGGGGCCCGCGGGCGCGGGGTAGGGCGCGGCGGCGGGCGGCGGGGCGTAGCCCCCGCCGTAGCCCTGCGGCTGCGGGGCGGCGGGCGCCGACTGCTGCGGGAACGACGGCTGGGTCGGCGTCCGGGCGGGCTGCTGGGACGGCGGTGGACCATAGGGATTGGGCTGGTCCGGCCGTGCGTAAGGGTTGTTCGGGTCCCCCGGATTCGACATGGGGCGAACATACCCCGCGGCCGGCCGCCACCACCCCTCGGGGCGTGGCGACCGGCCGCGGGTCGCTCGGTGCGGGCGTCGTCAGCCGCGCAGGTCGAAGCGGTCCAGCTCCATCACCTTCGCCCAGGCCGCGGCGAAGTCCTGGGCGAACTTCTCCTTGCCGTCGTCGCTCGCGTAGACCTCGGCGACCGCGCGCAGCTCGGAGTTGGAGCCGAAGACCAGGTCGACCCGGCTGCCGGTCCAGCGCAGCTCGCCGGTGGCGGCGTCCCGGCCCTCGTAGGCGTCCTGCGCCTCCGAGGTCGCCTTCCACACCGTGCCCATGTCGAGCAGGTTGGCGAAGAAGTCGTTGCTGAGGGTGCCCGGACGGTCGGTGAAGACGCCCACCGGGGAGCCCTGGTGGTTGGCGCCCAGCACGCGCAGGCCGCCGACCAGCACCGTCATCTCCGGGGCGCTCAGCGTCAGCAGGTTGGCCCGGTCGACCAGCAGGTACTCGGCCGGCATCCGGTTGCCCTTGCCGAGGTAGTTGCGGAACCCGTCCGCCTTCGGCTCCAGCGCCTCGAAGGACTCGGTGTCGGTCTGCTCGGCGGTCGCGTCCACCCGGCCCGGGGTGAACGGCACCTGGAGCGTGACGCCCGCGTCCTGGGCGGCCTTCTCCACGGCCGCCGAGCCGCCCAGCACGATCAGGTCGGCGAGGGAGACCTTCTTGCCGCCGGAGGCCGAGGAGTTGAAGGACTCCTGCACGCCCTCCAGCGTCCGCAGCACCGCCGCTAGGTCGGCCGGGTTGTTGACGTCCCAGCCCGCCTGCGGCTGCAGCCGGACCCGGGCGCCGTTGGCGCCGCCGCGCTTGTCGCTGCCGCGGAAGGTGGAGGCGGACGCCCAGGCGGCGCCGACCAGCTGGCCGACCGTCAGGTCGGTGGCGAGGATCTGCTGCTTGAGCGCGGCGATGTCGCCGGCGTCGACCAGCGCGCCCTCGCGGGCCGGCAGCGGGTCCTGCCAGATCAGCTCCTCCTGCGGCACCTCCGGGCCGAGGTAGCGGACGACCGGGCCCATGTCGCGGTGCACCAGCTTGAACCAGGCGCGGGCGAACGCGTCGGCGAACTCCTGCGGGTTCTCGTGGAAGCGCTTGGAGATCGGCCCGTAGACCGGGTCGAAGCGCAGCGAGAGGTCGGTGGTCAGCATGGTCGGCGGGTGGCTCTTGGCGGAGTCGTGCGCGTCCGGGATGGTGCCGGCGCCGGCGCCGTCCTTGGCGACCCACTGGTTGGCGCCCGCCGGGCTCTGGGTCAGCTCCCACTCGTAGCCGAAGAGGTTGTCGAAGAAGCCGTTGCCCCAGCGGGTGGGCGTGGTGGTCCAGATGACCTCCAGGCCGGAGGTGATGGTGTCGTCGCCCTTGCCCGTGCCGAAGGAGTTGCGCCAGCCCAGGCCCTGCTCCTCCAGCGGGGCGGCCTCGGGGGCCGGGCCGACGTTGCTGTCCGGGGCGGCGCCGTGCGTCTTGCCGAAGGTGTGGCCGCCGGCGATCAGCGCCACCGTCTCCTCGTCGTTCATCGCCATCCGGCGGAAGGTCTCGCGGATGTCGCGGGCGGCGGCGATCGGGTCCGGATTGCCGTTGGGGCCCTCCGGGTTGACGTAGATGAGGCCCATCTGGACCGCGCCGAGGGGCTCCTCGAGGTCGCGGTCGCCGGAGTAGCGCTCGTCGCCCAGCCAGGTGGTCTCCGGGCCCCAGTAGACGTCGTCGTCGGGCTCCCAGGCGTCCACCCGGCCGCCGCCGAAGCCGAAGGTCTTCAGGCCCATCGACTCCAGCGCCACATTGCCGGTGAGGATCATCAGGTCGCCCCAGGAGAGGCTCTTGCCGTACTTCTTCTTCACCGGCCACAGCAGGCGGCGCGCCTTGTCCAGGCTGACGTTGTCGGGCCAGCTGTTGAGCGGGGCGAAGCGCTGCTGGGCGGAGCCGGCGCCGCCGCGGCCGTCGCTGATCCGGTAGGTGCCGGCGCTGTGCCAGGCCATCCGGATCATCAGCGGGCCGTAGTGGCCGAAGTCGGCGGGCCACCAGTCCTGGGAGGTGGTGAGGACCTCGGCGATGTCCCGCTTGACGGCGGGCAGGTCGAGGGAGCCGAACGCCTCCGCGTAGTCGAAGTCCTCACCCAGCGGGTTGGCCGCGGGGTGCTGCTTCGCCAGGATCTTCAGGTTCAGCCGATTGGGCCACCACTCCTGGTTGGCGTCGCCCCGGGTCGGGTTGACGCGGCCGTGCGCGACGGGGCACCCGCCGCCCTGGGCCTCATGCTCCGCATGCGCGGCGGTGGCGTCGTTCTGGTCAGCCATGAGAGTCCTAACCTCCAGGCGGGGGTGCGGAAAGGCCGCCGGATCCGAGGCCTCCCCGCCCCTTGGGCTGTCTCGCAGCCGATCCTACGATGGACGGAGTCCAAGTCAAGAAGCTAGCCAAGCATGTACCCCATCAAGTCGGGGCCCGACGAGCGCGAAGAGGTGGACGCCATGAGCGACCTGCTGGAACGGCTGCGTGCGCGCGGCTGGCGGATGACGTCCCAGCGGCGTGTCGTCGCGGAGGTGCTCGACGGGCAGCACGTGCATGTAACGGCGGACGAGGTCCTGGCGGCGGCTGCGCTGCGGCTGCCGGAGATCTCCCGGGCCACCGTCTACAACACGCTGGGCGAGCTGGTGTCGCTGGGCGAGGTGCTGGAGGTCTCGACGGACGGGCGGGCCAAGCGCTACGACCCCAACGCCCGCAACCCGCACCAGCACCTGGTGTGCGGGGGGTGCGGCACGGTGCGCGACGTGCACCCGGTGGGGGACCTGGTGGCGGGGCTGCCGGAGGCGGAGCGCTACGGGTTCGCGGTGACGGGGGTGGAGGTGACGTACCGCGGGCTCTGCCCGGAGTGCGCGGCGGCGGCCGGATGAGGTGCTCGGCGGCAGCCGGATGAGCGCGGCGGGCGGCGTGCGGCGTGCAGCGTGCGGCGTGCGCGGCGTGCGCGACGGGGCGTGCACCGCTGACAGCGCGTCATGTCGTATGGTCCGATGATGAATCCGCTGAGTGGCACCGTCGCCGGAGTCCCGTTCACCGCGTTGCCGCCTGTGTCGCCTCTGCCGCCGGCGGGCGGGGCCCCCGATCCGGCCGCCGGGCTCGTCGTCGCCTGGCACGAGACGGACGCGCCGTGCACCGACGCGGCGATGGCGGCCGCCCTGCCGCTCGCGGACCTCGACGTGTGGCGCGTCTACCTGGCCGCGCCGCTCTGCGGGCGGCGGGCGCCCACCGGCGACCAGCACGCCGAGATCGGGCGGCGGATCGACGCCGACGCGGTGCGGGAGTACCTCGTCCCGGTCGTCGAGGGCGCCGCCGCCGAGCTGCCCGCCGTCCTCGCCGGGCTGCGCGCCCGGCTGGAGCTGGCCGAGAACGGGCCGCTCTGCCTGGTCGGCGGGTCCGCCGGCGGGGCGGCGGTGCTGGCCGCGATCGTCCGCCGGGAGGTGCCGGTGGCCGCCGCGGTGGTCGTCAACGCGGCGCTCCGGGCGCACACCGTGGTCGACCTGATCAGCCCCGGCTACCGCTGGGACGCGGAGTCCGAGGCCGCCGCGGCCCGCCTGGACTTCGTCGACCGGGCGGCCGAGATCACCGCGGCCGGCGCCCGGCTGCTGCTGGTCAGCGGCAGCGAGGACTACCCCGAGCTGCGCCGCGACGCCGCCGCGCTGGCGGCCGCGGTGCCGGCCGGCACGGCCGAGGTGGCGGGGCTGGGCCATCCGTTCGCCCCGCGTCCGGGCCTGGAGCCGGCGCCGCGGCTGAAGGAGGCCGAGGTGCTGGACGGCATCGCCGCCGAGTGGCTGATCCGGGAGGGCGGGCTGCCGCGGCGGAGCCGTCCGAGCTGACCTGTCACGGAACCGGGCGCCCGTCCCGTCGTATCACCGATCCGATCGGTCGATGCGAGACGAGGGACGTGCAGACGATGATCCATCCTTGGTGGCCGCCGGCCGCGCTTGCCGCTGTCCAGTTCGGCGACGCTGTGATGTGCGTGGGTCCGATGGTGTTCATCCGCCAGTGCCTGACGGACGTCGGGTTCCCGCGGCGGTACTGGCGGCTGCTGCCGGTGCTGAAGACCGCGGCGACGGCCGGGCTGGTGATCGGGATCTGGTGGCCGCCGCTGGCGGTGCTCACCTCGGCGGCGCTGGTCCTCTACTTCCTGATCGCCGTCGGCGCGCACGTCCGCGCCCGGGACTTCGGCCGCAACCTCTTCCTCAACGCGACGGGGATGCTGCTGATGTGCGCCGCGGTGCTGGGGTTCACCGTCGCGGCCGGGTGACGAACCGATGACGGCCGGGGCCGTTGATCGTTGATCAGTGCATAACCCATGCGGACTGACGGATGGTCAGGGTACCGTGCCCGTGCAAGAACGTTCGTACGTGCAAAGGAAATTGCACCAAGCCCTGCCGGAGTTGATCCACCATGAGCAGCGAGCCGTTCCCGACCGGTGCGCCCTCGGCCGTCCCCGCCCCCAGCCTCGTCGGCGCCGCGTGGCGCAAGAGCTCCCACAGCAACCCCAGCGGGGACTGCGTGGAGTTCGCCCCCGTCGCCGCCGGCACAGTCGCCGTCCGCAACTCCCGCGACCCCCAGGGGGTCGCGCTGCTGTGCAGCACCGCCGTTCTCGGCGACTTCCTGCGGGCGGCGAAGGAGGGCGAGTTCGACGACCTGATCCGCGGCGGATCGAGCCGATGAAGTGTCAATTGCCAATCGATCTCGACTGATTGGCTGATCCACCTGTCCATGCGCCGATCGCTCTGGAAGACTTCAGACCCCACCGAACTGATCGTGAGAGGCGCACCCATGGCGGCCAACCAGCCGTTCACCGCATCGGACCTCGACGGCGAACCGCAGCGCGGTCGGGTCTCCGAGTCGCCGGCGGGTCGTGTGCTGAACTACTCGCGCGCCGACCCCACCATCCGCCGGGTGATGCTCGGCCTGGAGCTGCGCCGCCTCCGCGAGGCCGCCGGCATCAGCGCCGAGACGGCGGGCGAGACCATCCGCGCCTCGCCCGCGAAGATCAGCCGGATGGAGCGCGGCCGCGTCAGCTTCAAGCTCCGCGACGTGGACGACCTGCTCGCGCTCTACGGCCTCACCGACCCGGCCGACCGCGCACCCCTGATGGAGGTCGCGCGCGAGGCCAACTCCCCGGGCTGGTGGCAGAAGTACAGCGATCTGCTGCCCAACTGGTTCCAGATGCACCTGGGGCTGGAGGGCGCCGCCGCCCGGCTGCGCACCTACCAGGTGCAGTTCGTCCCGGGCCTGCTGCAGACCGCCGACTACGCCCGCGCCGTCGTCCTGCTCGAGCACGTCGACGCCGCCGACGAGGAGCTGCAGCGCCGCGTCGACTTCCGGATCGAGCGGCAGCGCCTCCTCGACCAGGAGGAGCCGCCGATGCTCTGGGCCGTGGTCGACGAGGCCGCGCTGGCGCGCCCGCTGGGCAGCGCCGCGGTGATGCGCCGCCAGCTGGAGCACCTCGTCGAGGCGGCGGAGCGCCCCAACGTCACGCTCCAGGTGATCCCCTTCCGCCGCGGCGGCCACGCCGCCGCCGGCGGGCCGTTCACGGTCATCCGCTTCGACGAGCCCGAACTCGCCGACGTGGTCTACCTGGAGCAGCTCACCAGCGCCCTCTACCTGGACAAGCCGGCCGACGTGGCCCGCTACTCCCAGGTGATGGACCGCCTCTGCCAGACGGCCGACCCCTGGCAGGACACCCCCGACACCCTCCGCCGGATCGCCCGCGAGCTGGACCGCTGACGCGGTCCCGGCACGCGGTGCGGCCGTCGGCACGAGCCCCGAGGAAGCGACGATCCCCGTGACCGAGACCGACCACGTCCAGACCCCGCCGCCGGGCGACCCGACGGTGATGAGCCACGCCCGCGCGTACAACTTCGTGCTGGGCGGCAAGGACAACTACCCGGTGGACCGGGAGGGTGCCGAGGCCGTCATGGCGATGGCCCCGGACCTGCCCGTCCTCGGGAAGGCGCAGACCCGGTTCTATCTGCGGCTCGCCGATCTGTGCGCCCGTCAGGGCATCGACCAGGTCCTGGACATCGGCTCCGGCATCCCGGTGCGGCCCTACGTCCACGAGATAGCCCGGGCCACCCTGCCGGACGCGCGCGTCGTCTACGCGGACTACGACCCGCTGGTGACGGTGATGAACAACGCGCTGCCCGCGAAGGAGCGGGGCGTCGTCGCCATCGAGGCGGACGTGCGCGACCCCGAGGCGCTGCTCGGGCACGAGAAGGTGCGGAGCCTCATCGACTTCGACAAGCCGGTGCTGATGCTCTTCATCGGGCTCTTCCACCTGGTGACGGACGCCGAGGACCCGCGCGCGCTGATGGCCGCGTACCGCGACCGGATGGCGCCGGGCAGCTACGCGGCGATCACGCAGTTCAGCAGCGACGGCAGCGATGCCGCCGCGCGGGCGACGCTGGAGCAGATCTCCGAGGGGTCGCCGTCGCCGATGTGCTTCCGCTCCAAGGCGGAGATCCTGCCCTTCTTCGACGGCTTCGAGCTGCTGGAGCCGGGCCTGGTGGACAGCGTCCAGGAGTGGTGGCCCCGCCGGAACGGTCCCGCGGCCGAGGGCGGTCCGGTGCCGCGGGCGGTGGACGCGGACTGGTGGCGCGACGAGAGCATCCCCGAGACCGGCCTGAAGTGCGCGGCCGGGGTGGGGATCAAGCGCGCCTGACGGACGTACTCCGCCTCGACATTTGGTCAAGCGTCGGTAAAGATTGGGGGATTCGCCGAGGCCGAGGCAGGGGAGGCAGGACGGGATGGTGGCGACGGCGCCCGACGCGGGAGCGGACGCACCGCATCCCGGTGTGATCCCCCTGCGGCCGCTCCGCCTCGGCGAACTCCTGCGGGCCGGCTTCGCGGTGCTCGGCGCGCACCGCCGCGTGCTCGCCCTGGTCGCCCTCCCGTCCGCGCTGGCCGGGCAGTTGGCGTACGTCGGCGTCGGCCTCCTCCTCCGGGCCCGCCTCCGGCACCTCGCCGAGCCGCTCCGGGTGCTCACCGACGAGGGCGCCGGCGAGGACGAGCGCGGCGACGCCGCGCTGCGGGTGGCCCGCGCGCTGCCCTCGCTGCTCGGCGCGCTGGGCGCCGCCCAACTGCTGGTCTGGCTCGGCGCGCTGCTGATCGCCGCCGCTGGCGTCCACCTCGCGGGGCGCGCCGTGCTGGGCGAGCCGCTCGCGGCGCGCGAGGCGTGGGGCGCCGCGCTGCGCGCGCTGCCCCGGCTGATCGGCACGAACCTGCTGGTGGTGCTGGCGGTACTGGGCATCGTCGCGGTCGGCCTGCTGCCGCTGCTGCTGGTGAGCGGGGGCGGCGTCGGGCCGGCGCCCAGCATCGAGGTGGGCATCGGCGGGCTCGCCGCCTCCGGCGCGGTCTCGGCATGGCTCGCGGTGCAGTGGGCGCTGGCCGTCCCGGCGGTGGTGCTGGAGCGGCCGGGGACGTCCGCGGCCGGGGCGCTGGGCCGCTCGTCCGCGCTGACGCGCGGGGCGTGGCCGCGCTCGCTGGCGGTCTGCGCGGTGGGCGGCCTCGTCGGCGCGGCCGCGGCGTTGACGCTGCATCAGGCCGCGACCGCGGTCGCCGACCTGGCGTTCCCGCCCGCGCTGGCCACCGGGTGGCCGCTGGCCGGCAACCTGCTGGTCTCCGCCCTCGGCCCGGCCCTCGCCGCGGCCATCGGCGGCAGCCTGCTGGCGATCCTGCTGACGCTGCTCTACCTCGACCGGCGGATCCGCGTCGAGGGGCTCGCCGCTCAGCTCGCGTCGGCCGGGCGGGTGTAGGAGGCGAGCAGCCCGGCCGCGAGGACCGGGTCGACCACCGGAACGCCCAACTCCCGCTCCAGGACGGGGCGCAGGCCCAGGGACGTCATCCCCGTGCAGGCCAGCAGCAGCACCTCGGCGCCGTCCGCGACCAGACGAGCGGCGGCGGCGCGTGCGGCCCGGCTCCCCTCGGGGGTGCGCAGCTCGGTGGTGGTGTGCACGCCCTCCGGCCGGCGGGAGGCGGTGAGCCGCTCGCCGAGCAGCGCGGCGATCGGCGCGGGCGCCTCGTCGCGGATGCCGAGCACGCCGATCCGCGCGCCGAGCCCCAGCGCGACCCCGGCGGCGGCCGAACCCGCCCCGATCACCGGGACGTCGACCGCGGCGCGGGCGGCGGCGACCGCCGGATCGGCGGCGCAGCTGATGACGACGGCGGAGGCGCCCTGCGCGGCGAACGCGCGGACCAGCTCGACGATCTTCGGCTCGGCGCGGCGCTCGGAGGCGTCGTCGTGGATGCCGTGCGGCTGGTCCGGGATGCAGCGCGAGACGGTCGGCAGCCCGAACCGCGCCTCAAGCAGCCGGCCGTGATCGTCGACCAGTTCGGGATCGTCCGAGCTGAGCACCCGCACGACGGCGAGCGGAGCGGAGATGGACATGGACGTACCTCCTTGCGTCAACGGCAACCGCACCGCGTCGGCGCGGGCCGGGATTCTGCCGGTGTCCGGCTGCGGCGCGTGGTCGTGGGTGAGTGGCGATCGGGCGCGCGACGGCGCGCAGCGCCGTTCGGGGGCGGGGGCGCGGGGGACTGCGCGGCTGCCCGACGGCGAACCGCGGCACGGGCGTCAGCCGTTCGCACCGCACCGCGGCGCGCCGCCGCCCCCGCGGAGGCCGCGCCGTTCGGGGGCGGGGGGAACTGTCCGGCTGCCCGACGGTGGACCGCGGCACGGGCGTCAGCCGTTCGCACCGCGGCGCGCCGCCGCCCCCGCGGAGACCGCCTCCGCGGCGAGCCGCAGCGCCATCGACCGCGCCAGCAGCACCGGTACCCCCGCCGCCCGCGCCGCCGCGGACCGCATCTCCTCGGTGTAGCCGACGCAGTCCAGCACCAGCCACTCCGCGCCCGCCGACGCCAGCTCGGCCGCCGCGGACGCCACCCCCGCCAGCGCCTCCGCCGGCGGCGCGTACGGGGTGGCGCCGAGCGCGCGGACACGTCCCGGCAGCAGCGCCGACCAGCGGGCGGCGACGTCCGCCGCCTGGTCCGCCCGCGGGCAGACGATGCCCACCGGCGCCTCCCCGACCAGCGCCGACGCGGCCCGCTGGAAGAGCGTCTCGGCGAAGAGCAGCGGGCGCGCGGACCGCACCGCGGGAAAGCGCCCCGTGCACAGCAGCAGCGTCGCCGCCGCGCCGTCCCCCTCCGCGCGGGCCACCGCCCGCTCCAGACGGGGCATCAGCGCACGGTGCCCGAGGACCACGGACCCGCCGTCCCGCAGCCGCGTCACCAGCGGCGCCTCGCCGGGGTCGGGCGCGAGCGCCGCGGTGGCGTCGGCGGGGCCGTCGAAGACGTCGTCGTCGAGGGCGCCGTGCTCGGCGAGGCGGATGCCGGTCAGCAGGGGCGCGGCGTCGGTGTGGACGTCGGTGCGGGGGGCTTGGCCGATGGTGACGAGGCCGAGGGTGGTCACGGCGGGGCTCCGGTTCCGGTCGGTGGTGGTCGAACGCCGCGCGGGCTACAGCGCCTTGGTCAGCTGGCCGACGTCGTTGAGCGAGCTGCCCGCGACCAGGCCGGCGCCGACCAGGGACATGTCCGCCTGGGCCGCCTCGTCGCTCGCGGCGACCGCCGCACGGTCGCCGCGGTCCGCCAGCCGGCGCCGCCGCCACAGCACATAGCCGCGCCGCACGATCAGCGCGCCGAGCACCATCCAGCCCGCGTTCGGCGTCGCCACCAGCAGACCCGTGGCGAGCAGCACGCCCATCTGGCGCGACGAGCCGCCGAGCCACTGGATCAGCGCGCCGGGGATCGCCCACAGCAGCATGGTCGTCATCGTCCCCGGGTCGAGGCCGGCGCCGATGGTGTCCGCGTAGACCTTGGAGACCGGCGGGATGCGCCCGTCCGCGAAGAAGCTGTGCCAGGCGACGGCCACCACGACCAGCGCCACCGCGAACCCGACGAGCTGCGCGATGTACTGCTGGCGCCGGCCGGCCAGCTCGAACGGCTTCCACGGCACCGCGTCCTTGCGCAGCAGCCAGCCGGCCTTGAAGTCGAAGCCGATGTCGGCGAACGCCGGGCCGGTGGAGGCGGTGTAGCCGACGAGCAGCGCCAGCGGCACCGTCGGGATGTGCAGCACCAGGCCGACGATGAGCACGATCAGCGTCACCGCGAAGGCCGGGAACCAGCCCGAGTGCATCGCGGCGAGGCCGACGATCAGCTGGTGGACCAGCGCCGCGACCGCGGCGAGCGCCACCCAGCCGATGAGCGCCGGGACGGACATGCGGCCCGCCACCCCGCCGCCCACCGCGACGACGATCGCGCCGATGGTGAAGAGGCCCATGCCCTGCAGCAGTCCGCGCCGCAGCCGGGTCTCGGGGACGGTCGGGACCTCCGGCTCCGACGTCACCGCCGCGCCGGCCTCGGCGTCCGGCTCCGCCGCTGGTCCCCGCTTCTTCCGCATCAGCAGCAGCGCCTGCACCAGCGCCACCAGCCCGGCGCCGATCATCAGCCCGTGCGGCACATGCTCCGCATTGAGGTTCACATCCAGCAGACCCGGCGCGTACTGCGCCACCGTCAGGCCCACGCCGAACATCAGCAGCGCCCAGACGTTGCCCAGGAACGCTACCCCCGCCGCGCTGGTCGGCAGCTTGAGCAGCGCGCCGACCAGCCCGACCAGCGCCCCCGCGCCCAGCACCGCGGCCTTCCGGCCGCCGGAGTCGCCGGCCTTGATGGTCTCGGCCGCGGCGACGCCCGCCGGCCAGGCGGCCGTCGCCGGCAGCAGCTTGGAGTCGAAGACCCGGAAGAGCACCCAGCTGTCCACCGCGAGCCCGATGGTCGCGCCGGCGAGCATCGGCCACACCAGGTCGTGCCGGCCCAGCGCGAACGGCACGGCGATCGGCGTCAGCAGCGAGTTGGCCGCCGCGAACGTCGAACCGGAGATCGCCGACTGCACCAGGTTCTGCCGGTGCGGCGAGCGCATCCGCCGCATCATGGCCAGCGGGACGCGTCCGACCAGCATGGCGATGAGCGCGCCGATCACCGAGGTGTTGGGCGAGACGCCCAGCGTGGTGATGAGGACGACGCCGATCAGCGCGCCGAGCACCGACATCACGACGGTCACGGCGAGCGTGACGGGCTCCAGTGCGCGCGGGTGGCGCGGGGGCGCGGCGGCGGCCGGCGCGGGCTGCTCGGTCACTTCGGGCTCCGGGGGCGGTGAGGGGGAGGTGGGGGAGGGGCGGATCAGGTGGCGAGCTCGGCTCCGACCGCGGACTGCAGCCGCGTCATCGGCCCGTAGAGCTCGACGAGGCGCTCGAACTCGTCCCGGTCGAGGAAGGCGGCCGCGCCGCGGCCGAAGTCCTTGGCGGCCTCGACGGCGAACCGGGCGGCGGCCGCGATGTCGGTCTCGTGGCTGGCGCCGGTGGCGCAGCCGGCGACCGCGGTCGCGGCGGTGACGGCGAGCCCGACGACCGGGGCGTCGGTGGCGACGGCCGGCTGCAGGATCGAGTTGATGTGGTGCACGCCGTTGCCGTACGGGGTGATGTCCTGGGTGGTCAGCGGCAGGACGCGGGCCGGCTCGCCGGTCACCGACTCCAGCACGCCGAGCAGGTCCTCGCTCACCCGCAGGATCCAGCCCTGGCAGACCGTCGGGGAGAGGGCGATGCCGCGGTGGTTGAGCAGCCGGTTGCCCTTGGTGGTGTCGATGGAGACCACCGCGTCCATCTCGGGCGCGATCTCCTGGCGGTTGCAGGTGAGGATGTCGACCGGGGAGTCCATGAACGGCACCGGGTCGTGCGGGCGGGTGGGGGCCCAGCCGCAGACATGGGTGGAGACGATCACGTCGCCGTCCAGGACGTCCCCGCGGGCGTGCATGTCGAGCAGCTTGGCGGCGGCGGCGAGCGCGGCGACCGCGCCGTCCGCGTCCGAGACCAGGCCGATCCGCTCCGGGCGGGCGCCGACGCCGCCGAGCCGGCCGAGGATGCCGAGGGTGGGGGCGTCGCCGCCCGCGGTGCGGCCGCGCCGGCCGGGGATCGTCACCCGGACGAAGTCGGTGCGGCCCTTGTCGCCCTCGACCGGGGTGACCTCGATCCGCGGGGCGGCGGCGGTCGCGGGTTCGGTGCCGGCGCCGGCCGCGGCCCGCGCGGCGCGCAGGTGCGCGGCGAGCAGCTCGCCGTCGGTCTGCGGGCGGTCGAGGAGTTCGACGACGTCGAGGACGTGCTTCAGCAAGGGGTTCTCCGCTGACGGGGGTGGTCGTTCGGCGGTCAGGTTCTCTCCGGGTTCGTCGTCAGCGCAATGGCTTCTCTATATCCGGGATGCTTTACTCTCTCGTCATGACTTCTGGGATATCCAGCGCATCGGGGGAGCCCCGGCCGCCGCTGCAGACCGCGGACCGGGTGCTGAGCGTGCTGCTCTGCTTCGACCGGGAGCGCCCGGAGTGGGGCGTCTCGGACGTCTCCGCGGAGTTCGGCTTCGACAAGTCGGTGGCGCAGCGGCTGCTGGCGTCGCTGGCGCACCGGGGCTTCCTGGTCTCCGACGAGCGGACGCGGCGCTACCGGCTGGGCCCGGCGGTGTGGCATCTGTCCCGGGTGTGGGAGCGGGACGGGGGGCTGGCCGGCCTGGTGCTGCCGGTGCTGCGGCAGGTGGCCGAAGAGGTCGGCGTGGGCGCGCTGTTCGCCGTCCCGGACGGGGTGCACATGCGCTGCGTGGCGACGGTGGACGGGGCGGCCGGCCCGCTGCGGGTGCAGGGGCTGGCGGGGGAGCTGTACCCGGCGCACGCGGGGGCGACGTCGCGGGCCTACTTCGGGATGCTGCCGGCGGGGGACCGGGCGGCGCTGCTGTACGGTCGGCCGATGGCGCGGTTCGGCGATCACACGGTGACCGATCCGGTGGCGCTGGAGGAGCGGTTCGCCGAGGTGCGGCGGAACGGCTACGCCTACTCCGAGGGCGAGTACGACCCGGAGACCGCGGCGCTGGCGGCGCCGGTGGTGGTGGCGCGGCGCACGGTCGGGACGCTGTCGCTGGCCGGGCCGCAGGGGGAGCTGCGCCCGCGGCGCGCGGAGCTGGTCGCTCCGCTGCTGGCGGCGGCGGGCGAGGTGGGGGCCGCGCTGACGCCGCGGCCGCCGCGCGGGGCGCGGCGGCGTTGAGGATCTGTGTAGATGTCTGCTGAGGGAGCGTCATGAGGCTGTTGCTGCTGTCGAATTCGAGTGCGCCGGGCCGCGGGTATCTGGAGCACGCCCGGGAGGAGATCGCCGACGCGCTGGGCGGCGCGCGGCGGCTGGTCTTCGTGCCGTATGCGCTCGCCGATCGGGACGGGTACACCGCGCAGGTGGCGAAGGCGCTGGCGCCGCTGGGCGTGGAGGTGGCGGGCGCGCACGCCGCGGACGATCCGGCGGCGGCGGTCGCGGCCGCGGAGGCGGTGTTCGTCGGGGGCGGCAACAGCTTTCGGCTGCTGAAGTCGCTGTACGCGACGGGGCTGGTGGCGGCGCTGCGCGAGCGGGTGGCGTCGGGGGCGCTGTACATCGGGTCGAGCGCGGGGACGAACATGGCGTGCCCGAGCCTGCGGACGACGAACGACATGCCGATCGTGCAGCCGCCGTCGTTCGAGGCGCTGGGGCTGGTGCCGTTCCAGATCAATCCGCACTATGTGGATCCGGTGGCGGGGTCGACGCACCAGGGGGAGACGCGGGAGCAGCGGTTGGTGCAGTTCCTGGAGGAGAACGACGTTCCGGTGGTGGGGCTGCGGGAGGGGACGTGGCTGCGGCGCGAGGGCGCGCGGCTGACGCTGGGCGGGATCGACGCGGGGGCGCGGGTGTTCGAACGGGGCGCGGAGCCGCGGGAGTGGGGCCCGGGAGCGGATCTCGGCGAACTGCTGGGGGCCCAGGGGCGGTTCGACGTGGGTTGACGGTCCGTCGCGGTCCGTCCGGTGCCGGGGCGGGCGTGGGCGCGGAGTAGGGGCGCAGGGGATTGGTCCAGACCCTTGACGGGGAAGTGGTCTGGACCAACCATGGCATGGTCATGGCCTCCCACGCTTCGGAGTGACGCATGAGAAGACCGTTACGCCGCCTCCGCGCCGCCGTCACCGCGCTCGCCACCGCCGGCGCCGGCACCCTCCTCGCCCTCGGCGGCGCCGCCGCCCCGGCCCACGCGGCTGCCAAGCCCCTTCCCGCGCACGTCTTCGCCCCCTACTTCGAGACCTACGCCGGCGACGACATGGCCACCACGGCCGCCGCCTCCGGCAACAAGTACCTGACGCTCGCCTTCCTCCAGACCGCGGGCAAGGGCTCCTGCACGCCCTACTGGGACGGCGACACCTCGCAGCCCGTCGCCGCCTCCACCTACGGCAGCGACATCGCCGAGCTGCAGGCGAACGGCGGCGACGCCATCCCCTCCTTCGGCGGCTACACCGCCGACGACACCGGCACCGACATCGCGGACAGCTGCACCGACGTCGCCTCCATCGCCGCCGCCTACGAGAACGTCGTCACCACCTACAACGTCAGCCGCATCGACCTCGATATCGAGGACAACTCGCTGACCGACAGCGCCGGCATCACCCGCCGCAACCAGGCCGTCAAGCAGGTGGAGGACTGGGCCGCCGCCAACGGCCGCACCGTGCAGTTCTCCTACACCCTGCCCTCCACCACCAGCGGCCTCGCCGCCAGCGGCCTCAACGTGCTGAAGAACGCCGTCGCCAACGGCGCCCGCGTCGACGTCGTCAACATCATGACGTTCGACTACTACGACGGCGCCACCCACGAGATGGCCACCGACAGCGAGAACGCCGCCCAGGGCCTCAACGGCCAACTGGCCAAGCTCTACCCGTCGAAGACCAGTGCGCAGCTGTGGGCGATGACCGGCGTCACCGAGATGCCCGGCATCGACGACTACGGCGCCGCCGAGACCACCACCACGGCCGACGCTCCCACCCTCTACAACTGGGCCGTCTCCAAGGGCATCAGCACCCTCGCCATGTGGGCGCTGGAGCGCGACAACGGCGGCTGCCCCGGCACCGCCGGCTCCGACAGCTGCTCCGGGATCTCCCAGTCCACCTGGTACTTCTCCCAGACCTGGGAGCCGTTCACCGGCGGCACCAGCACGCCCGGCAACGACTTCTCCGTCGCCGTCTCGCCGTCCTCGGGGTCGGTGGCCGCCGGCTCCTCCACCACGGCCGCCGTCTCCACCGCCGTCACCTCCGGCCAGGCCGAGACCGTGGCCCTCACCGCGAGCGGCGCCCCGTCCGGGATGACGGCGAGCGTCAGCCCGTCCTCGGTCACCGCCGGGGCCGGCGCCACGCTCACCGTCGTCGCCTCGGCCGCCACCGCCTCCGGCAACTACCCGATCACCGTGGTCGGGACGGGCCCGAGCGGCAGCCGCTCCGCCACCTTCACGGTCACCGTCACCGGCGGCGGGACCGGCGGGGGCACCCTGCAGAACGCCGGCTTCGAGTCCGGCTCGCTCAGCCCGTGGACGTGCCAGCAGGGCGGATCCGTCGTCGCCGCGCCGGTGCATTCCGGGAGCCATGCGCTGCAGGTCGCCGCCACCTCCGCGCAGACCGGCGAGTGCGACCAGACGGTCAACCTCACCCCCGGCTCCGCCCACACCCTCACCGCCTGGGTGCAGGGCCCCTACGCCTACGTCGGCGTCAAGGGCGGGGCGACCGCCTCCACCTGGGCGTCCGGCACCGGCTGGACCAAGCTCACGGTGCCGTTCACGGTCGGCAGCTCCGGCGCCGTGACGGTGTACGCGCACGGCTGGTACGGCCAGGGGAACGTCTACGCGGACGGCTTCTCGCTCTCCTAGCGCGCGGCGCGGCGGGGGTGCTGCCGAACGGGGGACAGGCCGGGTGCGCCTGACGGTGCGCCACCCCTCCCGAGGTTAGCGTCGCACCGCGGGGCCCGAGACGATCACACGATCGCCGATGGGCCCCGCGGTCGCGGCACTACCCCCCGAGGGAGCCATGGGCATTTTCAAGGACCACCCCGAGCTGTCCATCTTCGCGTGCATCGCGGCCGGCTACCTGGTCGGCAAGCTGCGCGTCGGGCCCGTTTCGCTGGGCGGCATCTGCGGCGTGCTGATCTGCTCGCTGATCCTGGGCACCCAGCACGTCACCGTGAACGACGACGTCAAGACCGTCTTCTTCGCGATCTTCATCTTCTCGCTCGGCTACATGGCCGGGCCGCAGTTCTTCGCCAACCTCAACCGGAAGAGCCTGCGCTACTTCGCCCTCTGCGGCATCGAAGTGGTGTGCGTCCTGGGCATCGCCTTCGGCGCGGCGAAGATGTTCAACCTGGACGTGGGCACCGCCTCGGGCATCCTCGCCGGGGCCGCCACCGAGTCCGCGCTGGTCGGCACCTCCACCGAGGCGATCGGCAAGCTCAGCGGGCTGACGCCGCAGCAGATCAGCACCTACCAGAGCCATGTGGCCACCGCCTACACGGTCTGCTATCTCTTCGGCCTGATCACCATCGTGCTCTACACCAGCCAGTTCATGCCGATGATCATGCGGATCAACCTGCGCAGCGCCTCCCGCAGGCTGGAGGAGCAGCAGGCCGGCGACATCGAGACCATCGACGCCGGCGAGGAGCAGGCGCTGCCCGAGCAGGTCGGCCGCACCTATGAGGTGGTCGGCGCGGCCGGCAGCACCGTCGCCCAGTTGGAGGGCCGGTACGGCAACCGGATCACCGTCGAGACCGTCAAGCGCGGCGACGACATCGAGTCGCCGCCGAAGCCCGGCACCGCGCTGTCCGCCGGCGACCAGGTGCTGGTCGTCGGGCGCCGGGAGCGGGTGATCGAGGCCGGCGACGCGATCGGCACCGAGACCGCCGGAATCCCCGGCTTCGACCTCAAGCTGACGACCACCCAGGTCGCGGTGACGCAGAAGGACGCCGACCGGCAGTCCATCGACTCCCTGCAGAAGGCCAACCCGGACCTGCTCAAGGGCGGGGTCTACGTCACCGGCATCGACCGCATCGACCAGCACCTGCCCGCCGACGGCCACACCATCGTGCACCGCGGCGACATCCTCACCCTCACCGGACCCAAGGCCGCGGTGCAGAAGGTGGTCGCGCTGATCGGCACGGCGGTGCGCAACAAGGCCACCGACTACGTCTACCTCGGGATCGGCATTGCGCTGGGCTCGCTGCTGGGGCAGATCTCGGTGAAGGCCGGATCGGCATCGCTCTCCTTCGGCACCGGCGGCGGCTGCCTCATCTCGGGGCTGGTGCTGGGCTGGTACCGCTCCCGGACGCAGTCCTTCGGCGCCTTCCCGGCGCAGGCGGCCACCACCCTGAAGGACCTCGGGCTCGCGGTCTTCATCGCCTGCACCGGGCTGAGCGCCGGCACCCAGGCGTGGCCGCTGCTCAAGCAGTACGGGGCGCTGCTGCCGGTCTCCGGCATCCTCATGGTGCTCGTCCCGGCGACGATCTCGCTCTTCGTCGGCTGGAAGCTGCTGAAGCTCCAGCCGCCCCTGCTGATCGGCGCCATCGCCGGCCAGCAGTGCTCGACCCCGGCCATCACGGCCGTCACCCAGACCGCGCAGAGCTCGGTGCCGATGCTCGGCTACACGATCACCTATGCGCTCTCCAACTTCCTGCTCCCGCTGACCGGCCCGGTCCTCGTCGGGATCCTGGGCAGCTGAACGAGAGGTCCACCAGATGACCCCCCCGTCCGGGCGCGCCGTGAAGAAGGCTGCGCCGACCAAGAAGACGGCCCCCGCGAAGAAGAAGGCTGCGGCGCCGGCCAAGAAGAAGGCTGCGGCACCGACCAAGAAGAAGTCTGTCGCCAAGAAGGCCCCTGCCAAGAAGAAGGCGGCCGCCGTCGACCGCACCAGGCGGGAGACCGGCTTCACCCGCGCCCAGATCAAGAGGTACGCCCAGCTCAGCCCCTTCGAGCTGAAGTCCGTCCTGATCGACACCGCGGAGCGGGCCATCGCCTCCTCCCGCCCCGGCGCCATCGGCGCCGAGATGCTCAACGCCGGTCGCGGCAACCCCAACTGGAACGCCACCGCCCCCCGCGAGGCCTTCTACGCCCTCGGCCACTTCGCCGTCGAGGAGTGCCGCCGCGTCTGGACCGCCGACGACCTCGGCGGCATGCCGGAGAAGGCCGGCGTCGGCGCCAGGTTCGAGACCTTCGTCCGCCGCCACCCCGAGATGCCCGGCATCTACCAGCTCCTGGACTGCGTCAACTACGCCGTCGACCGCTTCGGGCTGGACCGCGACACCCTCCTCCACGAGCTCGCCGACGGCATCACCGGCGACAACTACCCGGTGCCGGACCGCATCCTGACCTGCACCGAGAAGATCGTCGGCGGCTATCTCGCGGACGAGATGTACGGCGGCAAGCCGCCCCGCGGCCTCCAGCTCTTCGCCACCGAGGGCGGCACCGCCGCCATGTGCTACATCTTCGACTCGCTGATGAAGAACGGCGTGCTGCACAAGGGCGACCGCATCGCCCTGATGACGCCGATCTTCACCCCGTACATCGAGATCCCCGAACTCGACACCTACGGCTTCGACGTGGTCTACGTCCAGGCCGACATGTACACCGAGAAGGGGGTGCACGCCTGGCGCTACCCGGAGAGCGAGGTCGCCAAGCTCGCCGACCCCAAGGTCAAGCTGGTCTGCCTGGTCAACCCGTCCAACCCGCCCTCGATGGAGCTGAGCGACCGGGTCACCAAGCAGATCCAGGGCATCGTCGCGAAGAAGAACCCGAACCTGCTGATCGTCACCGACGACGTCTACGGCACCTTCGTCGACGGCTTCACCAGCATCGCGTCCGCGCTGCCCCGCAACACCCTGCTGGTGTACTCCTACTCCAAGCACTTCGGCGCCACCGGCTGGCGGCTGGGCGTCATCGGCCTCGCCGAGGACAACGTCATCGACGAGCTGATCGCCAAGCTGCCCAGGAAGGAGAAGGACCGGCTCGCCAAGCGGTACGGGACGCTGTCGCTGGAACCGGCGAAGATGCGGTTCATCGACCGGATGGTCGCCGACTCGCGGCAGGTGGCGCTCAACCACACGGCCGGGCTCTCCACCCCCCAGCAGGTGATGATCGACCTGCTGTCGCTCTTCGGGATGCGCCCCGAGGGCCACGCCTACAAGCAGAAGGTGCAGGCGATCGTCCGCCGCCGCCTCGACCTGCTCATGGAGGGCCTCGGCAGCGGCTGGAAGATCTCCGAGGACGCCGGGCGGGCCTGCTACTACATCGAGCTGGACCTGCTGGGCGAGGCCGAGCGCGGCTACGGCCCGGAGTTCGCCGCCTATCTGGAGAAGACCTACGAGCCGATCGACCCGCTCTTCCGGCTCGCCGACCAGACCGGCGTGGTGCTGCTCAACGGCGGCGGCTTCGACGGGCCGGAGTGGTCGGTGCGGGTCTCCCTCGCCAACCTCGACGACCTCGACTACCTGAAGATCGGCCACCACCTCCAGCAGATCTTCGCGGAGTACCTGGAGGAGTGGCGCGCCGGCGGCAAGTAGCCGCACCGACGCACCACCACCTCACCGGGGCGCGGTGATCAGGCGAGCAACGCCACGATCACCGCGCCCCAGATCGTCAGCAGGACGTTCCCCACCGCGTACGGCACCGTGTAGCCGAGCGTCGGCACCTCGGAGTCCGCCGCCTCGGTGATCGCGCCGATCGCCGCGGTGGTGGTCTGGGCCCCGGCCAGCACGCCCATCAGGATCGGCGTCCGGATCCGCATCACGAAGTGCCCGAGGACGAGGCCCACCAGCAGCGGCACCACCGTCGCCACCGCCCCCCACAGCAGCAGCCCCCAGCCGGCCTTCGCCAGCCCGCTGCTGAAGCTCGGCCCGGCGTTGATGCCGACCACCACCACGAAGAGGCAGAGCCCCAGGGTGTCCATGAACCACTGCGCGCCCGGCGGCACATTGCCGAACGTCGGGTAGCGGCCCTTGATCCAGCCGAAGACCAGGCCCATGATCAGCGCCCCGCCGGAGGTGGAGAGCGAGATCGGCACCCCGCCGACGTGCAGCGCCGGAATGCCGATGCAGCCGCCCAGGAAGACTCCGAGCCCCACCCACACCATGTCGGTGGCGAACCGGGTCGGCACCGGCACCCCGATCTCCTTCGCGGCCGGCTCCACCAGCCGCCGGGGCCCGCTCAGCACCAGCGTGTCGCCGCGGTCGATCGTGGTGGAGAGCCGGAAGGGCACCTGCGTGCCGGAGCGCCACAGCTCCTCGATGTAGACGCCCACCATGTAGGGCTCGCCGCGCAGTTCGGCGATGCTCCGGCCCAGCACCTGCCTGTCCGACGCCACCACGTGCAGATGCTCGGTGCGGTAGCCGAGCAGCCCCATGTCGTCGGTCTCCGGGCCGATCGCCTGCTCGGGGTCGAGGTCGACCAGGTCGGCGCGGAGCGCGCTCACCGCCAGCGTGTCGTCCGCCCGGACGACCGTCTGCTGGTTGTGGTCGAGGATGGCGCCGTCCCGCCGCACCTGGGTGATGTAGACCCGCCGGCCCAGCTCCTTCTGCTGACGCTCGAAGGCGTCGATGGTGAGGCCGGTGATCGCATCGCTGACGGCCCGGTAGGCGCGCAGCACCGTCTCGTAGTAGCCCTGGCCGAGGTCCGGGTCGGCGGCGGGCACGTCCAGCTCCTTGCCGAGCTCGGCGCTCTCCGCCCGCAGGTCCTTGCGGAGCATCCGGGGCGCGATGTTGGCGAGCAGGATCGCGCAGAGGATGGTGCCCAGCGGATAGGTGACGGCGTATCCGATCGGCACGTAGTTCTGCTCGGCGGCGATCTGGGAGTGCGACAGGCTCAGGCCGCCGATGGCGTCCTGGGCGACGCCGATCACCGCGGACTGGGTGAGCGCCCCGCCCAGCAGCCCTGCGCCCAGGCCCGGCCCGTAGCCGAGCATCTCGTTGAACCCCCAGCAGACGCCGAGGCCGGTGAAGCAGACCACCAGGGTGACGGCCACCTGCGGCAGGCCGTCCTTCTTCAGCCCGCGGAAGAACTGCGGGCCGACCTTGTAGCCCAGGGCGAAGAGGAAGAGGTCGAAGAAGACGGCCTTGACGGTGTTGTCGACGCTCACACCGGTGGCCCAGCCCAGCAGCAGGCCGGCGATCAGGCAGCCGGTCACCGACCCCAGGGCGATCGCCTTCCAGCGCACCTTGCCGAAGAGGAACCCGAGGGCGGTGGTGATGAAGACGAGCAGCTCGGGATACGGCTTGAAGATGTGTTCGGTGAGCCAATGCACCGGACGTCCCCTTTCATCTATGTGTGCACACATTTGCACGTCGATGTCGGAGGGATGCGGGAGGCTCGACGAGCCGTCAAGCTGGAGAGCAACGGAGGTCGCCATGGCCGAGGGTGTGGAGATACCGGACGCGCTGCCGGACGCCGCGGTCGCCTATGCCCGCCTCGGGGTGCGGGTCTTCCGGGTGCGCCGCGGAAAGGCCCCGTACGGCAACTGCCCGCGCTGCCGCCCCCGCCAGCGCGGGGGCAGGCCCAACCCCCGGTACGTCCCGCACCGCCCCGAGGAGTGCCGCTGCGGCGTCCCCACCTGCCACGGATTCTGGGCGGCCAGCGCCGACCCGGAGCTGGTGGGCGCCTGGTGGCGGGACGAGCCCGGCGCCGGCATCGGCGCGCCGTGCCGGCTCAACGGCTGGGCGGTGCTGGACGTCGATCCGCGCAACGGCGGTTACGCCTCGCTGTGCGCGCTGGAACGGCGCACGGGCCGGCCGCTGCCCGGCACCGTCATGGCGATCACCGGCGGCGACGGGCTGCACCTGTACTACCGCAGTCCGGGTACCGAGCTGCCGGGGGCCCTGCTACCGGGGATCGACGTCAAGCACAACGGCTATGTGCTGCTGCCCCCGTCCCCGCACCGCTCGGGCCACCGCTACGCATGGTCGGGCGACGGGCTGTTCCGCCCGCCGCGGGCGCCCTGGCCGGCGGCGCTGGCGCGGCGCCGGCGGACCGTCAGCGGACCGCCGTCCGCGGCGGGTTCGGCCGGTTCGGCGGGTTCCGCCGGTTCGGCGGGCGAGCGGATCGACGAGCTGGTGGCGCTGGTCGCCGGCGCGGTCCCCGGCACCCGCCGCGGCCGCAACCAGTCGCTCTACGTCGCCGCCTGCCGCGCCCACGAGCTGGCCGAGGCGGGCCTGCTCCACCTCGACAAGGCCCGCACCGCCCTGATCTCCGCGGCGCTCGCGGTGGACCTGGACGGCGGCGTCATGCAGGCGGAGGCGACGTTCGACAGCGCCTCGCGCCGGCCCCGCTGAGGCCGTTCAGTACCCCATGTCCTTGGGGACGTCGGTCCGCACCTTCGCGACCACCGCGTAGTGGTCGGACGCCCGGGTGGGGACGATCCGCGTCTCGCTCACCTCCGCGGCCCGGACGGGGACGATGTAGTCCAGCCGCATCCCCGGCCCGGGGTTCCGCCCCTTGCGCAGGTCCTTGGCGCTCGGCATCGGGTACCACGTCGGCTCGTCCGCGGCGTCGAAGGCGAACTCCTTGGCCAGCGCCTCGATCGGCTCCGCGTCCGGCGTGCTGTTGAGGTCGCCCAGCAGTACCGAGGAGTGCGGGGCCAGCTCCGCCAGATGGGCCGCCTCCGCGGTCTGCGCCGCCCGTACCGCCGCGTCGCCCGCGGTGGGGTGGACGGCGAAGATGCTCAGGCCGGGCAGGTCGACGCGGAGCACCTCGCGGGGGTTGCGGGACTCGCTGGTCAGCTCGTGCAGCGAGTGGCCGGCGATGCGCTCGCGGGTCAGCACGGAGATGCCGAACGGCAGAACGGGGTGGTCCCGGCCGACGTTGTAGCGGCAGTCGCGGTGGCCGCTGGCGACCTGCATCCCGCCGAGGAGCAGCGCGAGGCGGTCGGCCTGGTCCTTTCCGTCGACGACGGCGACCTCCTGGAGGGCGACCGCGTCGGGTTCCTCCTGGCGTATCACGTCGGCTATGCGCTCCAGGTCGCGGGCGTTGTCGTCGACGCCGACGGCCTGGTGGATGTTGAAAGTCATCACGGTGAGGATCTTGGACACGGCTCATAAACTAGCGGTGCGTCAAGTGGCCCGTACAGCCGTCCGCCTGCCGCACGCGCGCCCGCGAGGTATGCCCCGGGAGGCGGAATTCCACTCGTGCCGGGGACGATTCGTCCCGAGGCTCACCACGCGCGCCCCGTCCGTGCGAGTCTATGCGGTGGAACGGAACAACAGCCGGACCATGGAATCCCACGGACCATGGCGGCGATCAGCCGGTGCCGTGCCCCCGTGCGGGGCGCCGCCGGGGGCAGCGCGGATTCGCAGCCGTGCCGCCCCCAGGGGGAGGTGCGCCGGCCGCGCGCTGCCCCAGCTGGAGGTACGACATGACCTATCTCCCGGACCAGACCAAGGGCACCTCCTGGCTGATGAGCGCCAGCGAGCAGCCTGGCCTGATCCTTGCCGACTGGGCGGGCGACGGCCGGTCGCAGCTCCCGGCGGGAAGACTGTTCGATGTTGTCGGGTTGTCGAACTCGGTCGGCACTGAGGCGATCGAGCAGCTCCAGCGCGCGGGGGCCGCGGTGGGGCCGGTGCTGGAGTCGAGCCCGGGCGGCGAGTTGAAGTTCCTGGTGCCGCCGGGCACGGCGAAGCGGTGGTTGGAGTTCGACGTCCCCGCCTCGTCCGTGGCGTCGCACGGCGATGTGCTGGAGTGCCCGATGCCGGGCGCGACCCGTTGGGGGCGGACGTGGCTCTACCCGCCGGACGGCAGCGGGACGCTTACTGATGTCGACGCTTTGCGGGTTGCGGTGGTGGGGAAGAGGGCGAAGGCGTCGTAGGGGGGCGGTTGCTACCCGAGCGTGGCCGTTCGGGGGGCGCCGGCCGCGGACTCGGTGGTGGCTGTCAGGCGGAGGCCGCCCGGTATCCGCCGGGCCGTGATGCCCTGCGCCTCGGTCACGCGCGTCCAGTGGCCCAGGACGTCGAGCGTCACCGTGTCGGCGGTCTGGGTGGGGTCGGAGACGGCGACCCGGGCGGTCGCGCCCGTCTTGCGGAGCACCGCGCTGAGCGGCCCCTCCGAGCGCAGCCGGGCGAAGCCGCCGTCCGCCGAACCGCCGCCCGCCGCGAAGACGTTGGCGGCGAGCACACCCGCGCGGGCGTCGCGGACGGCCTGCACCTCGGGCGTGTTGGCGACCACCGACGTCGACGGGTCGCGGGCCTCGTCCGCGGTGCGCCGCGCGCTCGCGCCCGGCAGCAGGACGTAGGCGTAGGAGGCGTTCTCCGCATCGGCGCCGTGGTCCAGATGGAGCGTCAGGAAGCGGTTGGTGTAGCTCGGGCCCCCGGTGCCCGTCGAGCCGTGGTCGATGTCGGTGTAGGCGCCGGTGCGGGTCTCGCGCAGCGCGTGCAGCGTCACGGGCCGCGGGAAGACATAGCCGGCGGTGCCCTCCAGATGCGCCCAGCGCACCCCGTCGGGGGCCGCGCTGTCGCCGTCGCCGGGGACCAGGCGGGTCCCGTCGACGAGCAGCGCCGCGCTCTCGCCGGCCGCCGAGCCGGTGAGCCGGCGGTGCTCGACCGTGGTGACGGCGCCGGGGCCGCCCGGGTCGGTGATGCCGGCGCCCAGCGCGACGACCCGATCGGGCAGGCAGAACCAGGACTTGGTGCAGGTCAGCGCCGAGTCGTCGGCCTTGAGCCGCATCCCGACGGCGGCCACGGAGTCCGCGTCCAGGGCGGCGCCGCCGACCCACGGCTCGGGGTTGCGGTACTCGGTGGCCCAGGGGATGTTGACCAGCTGGCGCGGCGCGGTGTCCACGGTGGTGCCGGGCAGCCGGTAGGGGTTGACGGTGCACCAGTAGCCGCCGCCGTACTGCTGGTTGTCGGTGTAGAGGTAGGTCATGCCGTCGCCGGTGTACCAGCCGCGCAGGTTCTCGTTGTTGCCGGTCTCGTAGCCGGCGATGCGCGGGGAGTTCATGGCGATGCCGACGGCCCAGTCGGCGGTGCGGTGCACGGCGCGGTCCATCACGCCGAAGACATGGGACTCGGCGAGCGGTCCGCGCGGGGCGGTGGAGGCGTCGGCGAGCAGCGCGTCGGCGGCGACGATCGCGGGGATCGGCCAGCCGGTCGGGGGCGTGGTGCCGTCGGCGTCCAGCAGGTTGCGCTTGACGAAGGCGGCGACCGACGGGCGGTCGGCGTCGGAGAGGCCGGAGAGCAGCATCAGGATGGAGCGGTTGATGGCGCGTCCGCTGCCGAGGTCGCTGTAGGTGGCGAAGGAGACGTCCCGTCCCGCCGTCATGTCCATGATGGCGCCGCGCCAGAAGAGCGGCTCGAAGGAGCGGTGCACCCACTGGGCGATGATCGGGTCGGTGACGGCCCACCGGGTGCCGGCCGCCCGGCCCAGGATGTTGGCGAGCGAGGTGAAGAGCGACGAGCCGTAGCCGGCGGCGTAGGGGAACCAGATGTGCTGGGTGAAGGAGCCGTCGGAGTAGAAGCCGTCCCGGGTGTAGTCGGCGGCCGTGGTGCCGTCCTTGTAGACGAGGACACCCTCCAGGGCGGAGATCGCCGCCGCGGTCTCGTCGGCGTCCTCGGTGAGCAGCGCGCGGCCGAGGACGGCGTCGCAGAGGTTGACGCGGTTGGCGGCGGCGCCCTTGGTGCCGGTGAGCGGGACGGAGGGGACGAAGTGCCGCTCGGGCGCGATCCATTGGGCGACCCGGTCGGCGGTCGCCTCGGCGGAGCCGAAGATCAGCAGGACGGCGTCGTTGAGGGCGAGCGGGACGCCGATCTCCCAGTCGAACCAGTTGGCCCACTCGGTGACGCCGGTGGCGTAGGGGTTGGCGGTGAACCAGTCCAGGCCGTCGGCGATGTCGGCGAGCAGCCCGGCGTCCCCGTGAGTAGCGGTGCCCGGGGTGGCCCAGCCGAGGGCGAGGGCCTTGAGGCGGGCGGCCGTGGTGCTCACCGGGCTGGAGCTGGAGTGGTCGGCGGGGATGGTGACGTCGCTGAAGAGGCTGGTGGTGCGCTGCCCGGCGGGGACCAGCTTGGCGCGGGCCGCGGTGGCCGCGGTCTCAATCTGCTGGAGCGCGGCGGCGAGGGCCGGATTCCCCGGGTCCCACCCGGAGCCGACCAGCATGCCGAGCCACTGGGCGCGCCCGGCGGCGAAGTCGTCCGCGCCGGAAGCGGCGGACGAGGCGGGCGAGGCCGACGAGGCCGACGAGGCCGATGCGGCGCCCGCGGGGGCGGCGAGGGCGAAGGGGACGGCTGCGGCGGCCGCCAGCGCGGTACCGCCGAGGAGCACGGCGCGGCGTGGTGTGGGATGCGTCACGGCAGCAGAATCTAGGAACCATAGTGATCGAACGTCAATAACTTCGACAGAATGATCGATCGATCATTTTGCGGGACCGCTGGCCGGGAATCGCCGTCCGCTCGCGGGAATTCCCCCGGAAACGGGAAGAGGCGGGGCCCCTCGGGCGTTGTCCACCATGACAGTGCAATGCAGTTGCAAGCAGTGACGTCAGGAAGGCAGCGATCGCTGTGGCGAATCCCGAGGAGCTGTACGAGCTCAAGTCCGCGCCCGAGCGGCTCGTCCTGCGTGCCCCCGACGGACGCGGCCCCGTTCTGATCCACCACCTCACCGGATACATGGACGCCGGCAACGCGGGCGTGCTCGCCACCGAGCACCTGCTCGCCTCCGACGACGGGCTGCTCATCGCCACCTTCGACGCCGACGCGCTGGTCGACCACCGGGCCCGCCGGCCCACCATGGTCTTCGACGGCGACCGCTTCGAGGACTACGAGCCCCACGCGATCGAGCTGCACCTCCTGCACGACCTCGACGACAACCCGTACCTGCTGCTCACCGGCCCCGAGCCGGACTGGCAGTGGAACCGCTTCTCCGGCGCCGTCCGCCACCTGGTGGAGCGGCTCGGCGTGCGCCTCACCGTCGGCCTGCACGGCATCCCGATGGGCGTCCCGCACACCCGGCCCACCGGCGCCACCCTGCACGCCACCCGCCCCGAACTGCTCGCCGGCCACCAGCCGATGGAGGAGCGCCTCGAGGTCCCGGCGAGCGTCGACAATCTCATCGAGTACAGCCTGGGCCGCTCCGGGCACGACGCGGCCGGCGTCGCCGTCCACGTCCCGCACTACCTGGCCCGCTCCGAGTACCCGACGGCCGCGGTCTCCGCGCTGGAGCACGTCTCCCGGCTCTCCGGGCTGCGGCTCCCGGTCGGCGAGCTGCGCGCCTGCGAGGAGAAGGCCCGCGAGGAGATCGAGGAGCAGGTCGCGGAATCCGGCCAGGTGCAGGAGGTCGTCGCGGCCCTGGAGGAGCAGTACGACGCCTTCGAGCGCGGCGCGGCCCGCGGCAACCTGCTGCTGGACGGCACCGACGAGCTTCCCACCGGCGACGAACTGGCCGCCGAGTTCGAGCAGTTCCTCGCCGAACGGGAGTCCGGAACCGGCGGCGAATGACGGAACCGTGACGGATTCCGGTGGAATCCGACGGACCACGGTGCATCGCGGGCGGCGGGTGGAGGATGATGGGGGGATCCCCGCTCACGCCAGAGGAGTTCGATGCGGCTTCCCCAACTGCCCCTGCGGCCTCTCCGTGAACCCGTGCGCACCGTCAGCCGGCTCCTGCCGCGCCGCCGGTCCGCCCCGGACAGCGCGGGGCCGGGGCCCGAGGAGCGGGCCCGGCTGCTGGCCGCGGCGCAGGCCGCGGGGCTGCTGATCGCCCCCGCCGCGCACCCCCTCGGCTACGGCTGCTCCTGCGACCGCGTCGGCTGCCCGACGCCCGCCGCGCACCCGGTCTCCTTCGGCTGGCAGACGCAGGCCTCCGACGACCCCGCGCATCTGGAGCGGTGGCTCGCCGCCGACCCGGAGGCGAACTTCGTCGCGGCCACCGGCATCACCCACGACGTGCTGGACGTACCCGGGCCGATCGGGCGCGCCGCGCTGACCCGGATCGCCGCGGACGCGCCGGAGGCGGGTCCGGTGGCCATCACCGAGCCGGACCGCTACCAGTTCTTCACCGCGAGCCGGGCCGCGATCGACGAGGACGAGTGGTGGCCCTGCGAGCTCGACTGCCACCCCGAGACCGTCGACGAGCATCCCGGCCTGCGCTGGCACTGCCGGGGGAGCTACGTCCTGCTGCCGCCGTCCCGACACATGTCCGGGGCGGCGGTTTCCTGGTTCCGGGCGCCCGTCGCGGGCGCGGCGCCGCCCGACCCGGTGCGGGTGCTGGCGGCCATCGCGGAGGTCTGGGAGGAGCTGGACGCCTCCGAGGAGCCGGAGGAGGAACTCACGGCAGGGTGAGGATCTCCGTGCCGGTGTCGGTGACGACCAGGGTG
Source organism: Mangrovactinospora gilvigrisea (assembly GCF_001879105.1). Classification (GTDB taxonomy): domain Bacteria; phylum Actinomycetota; class Actinomycetes; order Streptomycetales; family Streptomycetaceae; genus Mangrovactinospora; species Mangrovactinospora gilvigrisea. The sequence goes on from NZ_MLCF01000041.1 coordinate 55,519, forward strand.
TGCTCGAACTGGGCGGTGCGGCGGCGGTCCTTGGTGACCGTCGTCCAGCCGTCCTCCCACTGGTCCCACTCGTAGGTGCCCAGCGTCAGCATCGGCTCGATGGTGAACGTCATGCCGGGCTGGATCTCCAGATCGGCCCGCGGGTCGTCGTAGTGCGGGATGATCAGGCCGGAGTGGAAGGACTCGTTGATGCCGTGACCGGTGAAGTCCCGCACCACGCCGTAGCCGAACCGCTTGGCGTACGACTCGATCACCCGTCCGATGACATTGATCTGCCGCCCCGGCCGGACCGCCTTGATCGCCCGGTTGAGCGACTCCCGGGTCCGCTCCACCAGCAGCTTCGACTCCTCGTCGACGTCGCCGACGAAGTAGGTGGCGTTGGTGTCCCCGTGCACCCCGTGGATGAACGCGGTGACGTCCAGGTTCACGATGTCGCCGTCCCGCATCACCGTGGAGTCCGGGATGCCGTGGCAGATCACCTCGTTGAGCGAGGTGCAGATGGACTTGGGGAAGCCCCGGTAGCCCAGGTCGGACGGGTAGGCGTCGTGGTCGCACATGTACTCGTGCGCCACCCGGTCCAGCTCGTCCGTCGTCACGCCCGGCGCGATGTGCTTGGCCGCCTCCTCCATCGCCCGCGCGGCGATCCGCGAGGCGTCCCGCATCTTCTCGATCGTCTCCGCCGACTGCACCTCGGGGCCGGTGTACGGCGTCGGGGCCTTCCTGCCCACGTACTCCGGACGCGGAATGTGCGCCGGAACGGGACGAGTGGGAGTGAGGGTGCCGGGAACGAGAGGAGCCATGCGGCCGAGTCTACGGTTCTCCGCGCGCCCGGCGGCGCGGCCCTGGGCAGACTGGCAGCGACGGAGCACCGTCGACGCAACACGGGAAACGAAGGAGAGGAGACCGCCGTGCCGATCTTCCGCAGGAAGGCGACCGACCCCGTCGGGCAACCCGGCGAGTGGTACTACTGCGTCCGGCACCACAAGGTGGAGGAGGGCCCGGAGTGCCGCGCCGCCGACCGGCTCGGCCCCTACGCCTCCCGCGAGGAGGCCGCGCACGCCCTGGAGACCGCCGAGAAGCGCAACGAGGCCTGGGACGCACAGGACCGGCGCGCCGACGACGCGGATTGAGTCGGTAGGGTGCGGGGCATGCTGCCGCACCCCCAAGCCCCCCAGCAACCGCAGCGCCCGCAGCCGGTGTTCATCGACACCACGGGCCTGCGGCCGGCCGACCCGGCCGCCTTCGGCGGCGCCCCGGACGTCCTCGGGGCGTGGGTGACGCCCTACGGCCACACCATCTCGGCGCACTACTACGCGGCCGTTCCGGACCTGCCGGCGTCCCCCGACGACATCCACCTGCTGCGGCCCGCCATGGCGCAGCGCTACGCCTCCTCCGGCTGCCTGATCGAGGCCGACCAGGCGGTGGTGGACGGCGTCCGGGCGGTCCGGATGGTCGCCAAGCAGCCGCTGCCCGGCGGGCCCGGCCACGGGCTGCTCTTCGGCGGCGTGCTGGTGCTGCCGCGCGACCGGTGCAGCGCGGTGCTGAAGATCGAGGCGCCGGAGCAGGGCGTGACGGGCATGCGCGAGGCCACCGTCGCCGCCCGCTCGGGCAACCCGATGGGGCTCTTCCAGGACCACCCCTACCAGCCCGGCCTGCGCGGGGCGCTGCCCTTCAACGAGGCCGACTCCTACGAGTACGACGAGGAGTTCCCGGACCATCCGCTCACCGTGGTGCGGCGGGTGCTGGCGCACCTGATCACCACCTCCGCGGTGGACCCGCAGTTCCGCGACCTGCCGGCGTTCGGCAGCTGAGCCGGGCCCCGGTCAGGCCGGGGCCCGCTCCATCAGCTGCACCACCTTCTCGGCCATCGCCTCGCCGAACGCGGGGTGGTTGACGTCCGTGCGCATCTCCACCACCTCCACCCCGGTGCCCCTCAGCGCGGCCCGGATGCCCGCGAAGAGCGCCCGGTCGGCGGCCGGGTCGCGGAACGGGCCGTCCGCCGTCGAGAGCGCCGAGACCCCGCCCAGCGGCAGGAAGACCGCCGCCCGCCCCGAGCCGGCCGCCACCCGGGCGCCCAGCAGCCGGCCCGCCTCGGCGGCCTCCGCCGGACGCAGCCGCACCAGCGTCAGACGGGGCGTCAGCGGATAGCGCAGATGCCCGTCGAGGCCGCGCGGCAGCTCGGCGGCCGGGCCCAGCTCGGCGGCGTCCAGCCCGCCCGGCGCCACCACCCGCGGCAGCCCCCGCTCGCCGGCCGCGGTGAGCCGGCCGGGGCCGCGTCCCGAGGCGGACGCGCCCTCGCCGAGCAGCACCTCCGCCGCCACGTCGCCGGTCGCCGCGTCCAGCACCGCGGCCGCCGCGCCCTGCCGCACCAGCGCCTCCAGCACCGCCCCGGACGGGGCCGACACCGCCTCCGCGCCGCGGCGGGCCAGCGCGGCCCGCGCCTCCGTCACACAGGCGATCACCGTGACGCCCGAACTCACCGCCACCGCCGGGCGGACCGCCGGGCGCGCCGCCCGCGGCACCCGCTGCCCCGCGGCGGCCGGACGGAGCCCGCCGCGGGCCCGGACCATCCCGGCGAGCGCTGCCGCCGCGCCGGACAGCACCCGGGTCGCCTCCCGGCCGCGGGTGCCGGGGCGGGCCGGATCCACCGCGGAGGGCACGATCACCACGTCCGCACCGCGCGTCGCGTCCGCCGCGGCGCCGGCCGCGATGCCGTCCGGCCCGCAGGCCACCACCATCTTCGGCACGCCCGTCGGCAGCGCCGCCAGCGCGCGGGCGGCGAGCGCGGCGCCGCGGCGCCCGCCCACCGCCAGCGCCCCGTCCAGCCCGCCGGAGTCGTGGATGCGCACCAGCAGCCGGGCCGCGCCGGTGCCCATCGCGGCGTCCGCGGCCCGGCGGTTGCGGGTCCAGGCCAGCGCCGGGAGCGCGGCGCCGGCCTCCTCGGCGACCCGCCGGCGGGAGACCTCCACCGGCATCCCGGGCACGCCCAGCACGCCCACGTCCATCACCACGGTGTCCAGCCCGGACGCGTGCAGCCGGTCCCGCAGCCAGCGGATCTCGGCGGCCCGGGTGTCCAGCGCCCCCAGCAGGACCACGGTCAACGGCCGCGTCGGCACGGCATCCTGACGCCCCTCCATGCCCGACTCCCTACCCCCTGGGAGGCGGTGGACGCGGTTCCCCATGTGCGGGATGGCAGGATCGGGGCATGACGACGAGTGAGAAGCCGCCGGTGAAGGACCCCTGGGAGCTGCCGGACGTGTCCGGCCTGGTGGTCGGGGTGCTCGGCGGGACGGGCCCGCAGGGCCGGGGCCTCGCCGCGCGGCTCGCCGCGGCGGGGCAGCGGGTGGTGATCGGCTCGCGCGCGGCGGAGCGGGCGGCGGCCGCCGCGGAGGAGATCGGCCACGGCGCGGTCGGCGCGGACAACGCGGAGTGCGCGCGGCGGAGCGACGCGGTGATCGTCGCGGTCCCGTGGGAGGGCCACGGCGAGCTGCTGGCCGCGCTGCGCGAGGAGCTGGCGGGGAAGCTGGTGATCAACTGCGTCAACCCGCTGGGCTTCGACAAGCGCGGCGCGTACGCGCTGAAGCCCGCGGACGGCAGCGCGGCGGAGCAGGCCGCGGCGCTGCTGCCGGAGTCGCGGGTGACGGCGGCGTTCCACCACATCTCCGCGGTGCTGATGCTGGACGGCGGCGTCGGGGAGATCCCGACGGATGTGCTGGTGCTCGGCGAGAAGCGCGCCGACACGGACGCGGTGCAGGCGCTCGCCGCGCGCATCCCGGGGATGCGCGGGGTCTTCGCGGGGCGGCTGCGGAACGCGCACCAGGTGGAGGCGCTGGTCGCCAACCTCATCTCGGTCAACCGCCGCTACAAGGCGCACGCGGGGCTGAGGGTCACCGACATCTGAGCGGGGGCGGTCTGAGAGGATTGCGCCCATGAAGAGCATGACGTGGGTGGTCCTGGCGCTGTGCGTGGTCGCGGTCGTGGCCGCGGTGGTGTCCTTCACGGCGGGCGACTGGCCGCTGGGCATCGTCTGGATCCTGATCGCCGGCCTCGGCTCGAACCTGGCCCTCTTCCAGGTGCGCAGGTCCCGCCGGGCCTCGGCCTGACGCCTCCGCCCCGGCCCCGCGGACCGCGGACGCCGCAGCGATCCGGATGGAGTGCCGGAGGGGGTCCCCCCCGGACGGAGTCCGGGGGAGGAGGCGGAGGCGAAGAGGGCACCGCGCGGCGCGCTACTGCTCGGCCGCGGCGCCGCCCGCTCCGACCAGGCCGCGGGAGGCGGCGTCAGTCGCCAGCGCGTCGACGCGCCGCATCTCGCGGGGCGCCCCCAGCGCCGTCACCGCCGGTATCGCCCCGCGCAGCGGCTGCAGCCCGCGCAGCCACCACTGCCCGTAGACGTGTGCCGCCCGCCGCTCCACCCCGTCCGCGATCCGCTGCGCCGCCGGCCCCACCGGATACGTCCGGTTCAGCGGCCACGGCAGCCGCGACCGCATCATCCGCAGCGCCTCGTCGCGATCCGCGCCGCGCACCATCTCGGTGTCGGTCCACGTCAGGTACGCCACCCCGACGCCCACCCCGCGGTGCCCCACCTCCGCCCGCAGCGCGTGCGCGAACGCCTCGACGCCCGCCTTGCTCGCGCAGTACGCCGTCATCAGCGGCGCCGGCGTCAGCGCCGCCAGCGACGCGATCTGCAGCAGATAGCCGCGGGTGGCCAGCAGATGCGGCAGGAACGCCCGCGCCGTGATCGTCGATCCGACGAGGTTCACCTGGAGCGTCCGCTCGAACGCCGCCGCGTCGGACTCCACGAACGGCCCGCCCATCGCCACGCCCGCGTTGGCGACGGCCGCGTCCACCCGCCCGTACCGCGCGGCGATCTCCTCCGCGACCTCGGCCATCCGCGCCCGGTCCGTCACATCGGCGTCCCACGCCGTCGCGTCCGGGCCGCACCGCTCGGCGACCGACTTCAGCCGGTCCGGCTCCAGCCCGACGAGGGCGATCCGCGCGCCCCGCGCGGCCAGCGCCTCCGCGAGGTGCTGCCCGACGCCCCGCGCGGCGCCCGTCACCGCGATCACCCGGTTGTTGAGCGGACTGCCCGTCACTCCGCACCTCCCGTTGGTCCCACGAGTCCCACCTGTCCGGCCAGTTCGCGGATCGCGCCCGCCACCTCGTCCGGCCGCTCGATCGGCGTCATGTGCCCGGCGCCGGGCAGCACGGTCAGCCCGGTGCAGTCCGGCAGCGCGGCCTCCAGCCGCCGCGCGTGGATCTGCGGCGTCAGCCGGTCGTCGGTGCCGACCAGCACCCGGGTGGGGACGTCCAGCTTCCCCGCGCCGTCCCGCAGATCGAGCGTCGCCAGCACCTTCGACCACGCCACCCGGACGTCCGTCGGACAGGCGTGCACCACCCGCGCCGACATCTCCGCCGCAGCGCTGCCGGCGTCCCGGCCGAGGATCCCCCAGGCGAGCACCCGGCTGCCGAGCCCGGTCACCGGGCCCATCGGGGCCCGCGCGCCCAGCACCAGGTCGGTGGCGCGGGCCCGCGCCCGGCCCAGGAAGGCGGGCAGCACCGTGCTCTCCTTGAGCAGCCGGTGCGCGCCGGTGGAGGTGAGCAGCGCGGCCGCCGTCCGCTCCCGCACCGCGGGCCGGTCGGCGGCGGCCAGCAGCGTCATGCTGCCCATCGAGTGCCCGGCGAGCACGGCCCGCTGCCCGTCCGGGACGGTCGCCAGCACGACGGCCTCGAGGTCGTCGGCGAGAGCCCGGGTGCTGTAGCCGGTGCGCCGGTCCTCGGGCCGGCTGCTGCGGCCGTGGCCGCGCAGGTCGTAGGCGACCACCCGGTAGTCGCGGCGGAGCCGGCGGACGACGTGCCGCCAGAAGAGCGTGGAGCAGCACCAGCCGTGCACCAGCAGCACGGTGGGCGCGTCCGGCGGGCAGGCGTCGGCGTGCACCTCGACATGGAGCCGGACGCCGTCGGTGGAGGCGACCTGCCGCACCTCGGGCCGTCCGGTCGGCTCGGGGCGGAACTCAGCGGCGCGGGCCCGCCGGGTGGCGAGCCGGAAGGCGACGGTGCTGCGCGGCCACAGCGTGGTGTTGCGGCCGGTGCTGTCCTGGTACCAGCTGCGGCAGCCGCCGGTGGACCAGACGGTGCGCTCCATGCTGCGCTGCAACCCGCGGTTCCAGCGGTCCTGGGCGTCGGCGCGCGGGTGCAGCGGCGCGCCGCCGAGGGCCTCGCTGCGGCGCACCGCGTCCATCACCAGGTTCAGCTGGGACTCGATGATCTGCACCATCGAGCTGTGCCCCAGGCCGGTGTTGGGGCCGATGAGCAGAAACATGTTGGGGAAGCCGGCGACGGCGGTGCCGCGCAGCGCGCGCATGCCCTGCTCGCGCCAGACCTCGGAGAGGGTGCGGCCGTCGAGGCCGGTGGTGCCGGCGGCGGCCGGCGGCTCGGTGGCGTGGAAGCCGGTGGCGAAGATCAGCGCGTCGGCCTCGTGGACGGTGCCGTCGGAGGCGATCAGCCGCCCGCCGTCGACCTTGGCGAGGCCGGAGGCGACCAGTTCGGCGTTGTCCGCGGCGATCGCCGGATAGAAGTCGTCCGAGAGCAGCACCCGCTTGCAGCCCAGGGTGTAATCGGGCGTCAGCTTCGCCCGCAGCCCGGGATCCTTGATGTGGTGGTGCAGATGGGCCAGGGCGAGCCGCTCGCCGGCCCGCATCATCCGCGGGTTGCGGGTGAAGGCGGGGACGTAGGCCTCGCGGGCCGTCCAGATGCCGAGCCGGGTGGCGAGCCGGGCCGCCGGGAGCGCGTTGTAGAGGCGCTGCCGGGCGCCGCCGATGGAGTGGTTGAGGCGCGGCATGATCCAGGCGGGGGTGCGCTGGAAGAGCGTCAGCCGCTCGGCCTTCGGCTGGATGCCGGGGACGATCTGGATCGCCGAGGCGCCGGTGCCGACCACGGCGACCCGGCGGCCGGCGGGGTCGAAGTCGTGGTCCCACCGGGAGGAGTGGAAGACCGGGCCGGGGAAGGTGTCGAGGCCGGGGATGTCCGGCAGCGCCGGGTCGGAGAGCGGGCCGCACGCGGATATCAGGAAGTCCGCGGTGAGCGCCGGCAGTTCCGGGTTTCCGGTGGTGAGCCGCCAGTGCCCGGCGACCGCGTCCCAGTCGGCCGAGCGCGCCTCGGTGCGGAACCGGATGCGGTCGCGCAGCCCGAGGCGGTCGGTGCACTCCCGGAGGTACTGCTGGATCTCCGGCTGGGTGGAGAAGCTCTCCGGCCAGCGGGGGTTGGGCGCGAAGGAGAACGCGTAGAGGTGCGAGGGGACGTCGCAGGCGCACCCCGGATAGGTGTTGTCGCGCCAGGTGCCGCCGACGTCGTCGGCGCGCTCCAGCAGCAGGAAGTCGTGGATGCCGGCCTCGGCGAGGCGGTGCCCGGCGGCCAGTCCGGCGAATCCGGTGCCGATGACCGCGGCCCGTACGTGCCGCACCGGCGCCGCGGCCGGGGCGGGTGTCTCGGCCGGGGCCGAACGGGGTTCTGCGGTCGGGACGTTGGGCATGTCGTCTCCCTGGTCTGGGCGCCCTGGACCGTACTTACCGCACAGTAGAACTCGGCGGTAGGGAAGGGAAGGCCCGCGACAGGGAGTGCGTCCGGATCAGCCGGCGGTCAGCGGAACTGCCAGAAGCGGAAGAGCTGGCGGCCTACCTCGGCGAGGTAGGGGTCGGCGCCGAACCAGCCGAACACCCCGTAGACGCCGCTGAAGAAGACGCTGTTGATGCTCGGGATCCACAGCAGGCCGAAGACGATGATCAGCGCGTACGGGGCCACCTGCGCGACCGAGCGGCGCAGCTCGTGCGGCAGCCACGGCTCGATCACGCCGTAGCCGTCCAGGCCGGGCACCGGGATCAGGTTGAGGATCGTCGCGCTGATCTGCAGCAGCCCCAGGAACGCCAGCGCCGAGCGGAACGCGGCTGGGATGGCGTCGCCGGTCAGCCCGATCGGTACCAGCATCGCCGCGGCGAAGAGCGCGTTGGTCGCCGGGCCGACGAGCGACACCAGGCTGTTGCGCCACCGTCCGCGGATGTCGCCCGGCTGGACGTAGACCGCTCCGCCGGGCAGGCCGATGCCGCCCAGGATCACGAAGATCACTGGCAGGACGATCGAGTAGAGCGGGTTGACGTACCGCCGCGGATCCAGCGTCAGATAGCCGCGCAGCGCGACGGATCGGTCGCCGGAGGCGTAGGCGACCCGGGCGTGGGCGTACTCGTGGAGGCAGAGCGAGACCACCCACCCGGAGACGGTGAAGAAGAACACCGCCAGCCCGATCCCCCCGGGATTGGACGTCGTGCCGTCCACCACGAACCACAGGATCGCCCCGGTCAGGGCGAAGACGCCCACCACGGCCAGAAAGATCGGGCTGATGCGCGTTGCACTCCGCGTACTCATCCCCCCATCCTCGCAGCCCGGCCGGGCCGAAGGGGCGCCCCGGCACGCGTCCTGCCAGGCGAAGCCCGGGAAAGCGTGCCGGGGCATCGGGGCATCGGGGCGCCGGACGCGACCGTCAGCTGAAGCTGTGCTCCGCATCCGGGTAGGCCCCGCCGACCACGTCGCGCCCGAACGCACGCGCCGCGTCCCCGAGCACGCCCCTGAGGTCCGCGTACTTCTTCACGAAGCTCGGCGTCCGGCCCGGCGTCATCCCCGCGAAGTCCGTCCAGACGAGCACCTGCCCGTCGGTCCCCGCCCCCGCGCCGATCCCCACCGTCGGGATCTCCAGCGAAGCGGTCAACTCCTCGGCCAGCGGCGCCGGGACCACCTCCAGGACGACGGCGAACGCGCCCGCCTCCTGCACGGCCTCCGCGTCCTCCCGCAGCCGCTTGGCGGCGTCCGCGCCGCGGCCGGCGACCATCGGGCCGCCGAAGCCGTTCACCGACTGCGGCGTGTAGCCGAGGTGCGCCATCACCGGGATCCCGGCCGTCACGATCTTCTCGATCTGCGCGGCGGACCGCACCCCGCCCTCCAGCTTGACGGCCCCGCAGCCCACCTCCTTCATCAGCCGCACCGCCGTCCGGAGGGCCTGCTCCGGCGACTCCTCGTAGGAGCCGAACGGCAGGTCCGAGACGATCAGCGAGCGCTTCGTGCCGCGCACCACCGCGCGGCCCAGCATGATCAGCTCGTCCAGCGTCACCGGCACCGTCGAGTCGTAGCCCAGGTGGTTGTCGGCGCTGCTGTCGCCGACCAGCAGGACGGGGATGCCGGCCTCGTCGAAGACACCGGCGGTGTACGCGTCGTACGCGGTGAGCATCGGCCAGTGCTCGCCCCGGCGCTTGGCGCGGGCGAGGTCGCGGATGGTGAGCCGGCGGCCCTGGTCGCCGACGAACAGCGGCTTGGGGGCAGCCGCGGGCTGCGGTGCAGACATGGGGGTACTCCTGTTGTGTCGTCTCGTGGCGCCGCGTAGCGGCGTCCCCGGATCGCCATCCATCGTGGCACACCGCCCCCGCCGGAGGGCACCCCCCGGCCCGCGGCGCCCCGCGCGGCTACTCCGCGACCTGACCGGCGAGTGCCGCCAGTTCGGCGATCGACCCGGTGAACTCCGGCAGCAGCTGCGCCGCCACCGCCCACGCCTCGGGACGGCCCGCCAGATGGGCCTCAACCAGCGCGCCCAGCGCGTCCGCCACCAGCTCCCGGCCCTTCGGCAGCGCGTCCAGCGCCCGCAGCGCCGAGCGGGCCGGCGTCGTCCGCTCCAGCACATGGCGGGCCGTCAGCGTGCCGCTGGAGAGGCCCTGCCGCAGATAGGACTCCACGCCCGGCATGTACGACGCGTAGCGGCCGCGCCGGGCCGTGGTGAGGAAGACCGCCCGCTGCTCCTCTGTGGCGTCCTCGTGGCGGGCCAGCACCGCCGCCGTCCGCGGGTCGAACGACCACTCGCAGTGCGCCTTGACCAGCGCCTCCGGCCGCAGCTCGAACGGCTCCCGCACCCCGCGCGGGCTGTGCAGCCGGCGCGCCGCCTCCGCCGACGAGGCGAACCGGGCGCGGGTGCGGCGCAGCGCGGCCGCGATCTGCTCCGGCTCCCGGCCGAGGTAGAGCGTCATGTCCTGGAGGGTGCGCAGCCGCAGATGGCCGGCCGCCTCGGCGCGCGCCACGATCCGCTGGGCGGCCGCCGTGCCGTGCCGCTCCCAGACCGCCAGCAGCGCATACGTCTGGACGGCGGCCCGGCTGCGGACGGGCAGCGCCGCCGCCGTCAGCTCGGCGTCCCCGCTGCCCAGGAAGGGCGCCAGCAGCGTGGTGTGCCGGGCCGACGGGAACGGCAGGGCGAGCAGCTCGGCGCGGAGCCCGGCGTCCAGCGGTTGCCGGCCGGGCGCGGACGCCGCCTTGGCGATGCGGTGCCGCAGGGTGAAGGTGGCGGACGGATTGCGGTAGACGGCCGCGGCCACCGCGGGCTCGTCCGCCTCGCCCAGCAGCGCCCTCAGCTGGGCCGGGGACGCCGCGGTGTTGGCGGCGAGCGCGACCCGCACCACCGGCCCGACCGGGTCCGCGGCGGCGGCCGCCGCCGCGGCGAGCACCGCGGGGACGGCGCCGCGGCCCAGCACCGCGGCGGCCGTCCGCGGCTCCGTCAGCCGGGCGAGCCCGGCGGCGGCCGCCGCCGCGGACGGGGCGTGGTCGAGCAGGCCGCGGTAGGCGGCGTGCACGGTCCGCGGGGCGGCGTCCACGTCCTCGACGGCCGGCGGCGCGGCCTCGGTGAGCAGCGCGGCCAGCGTGCCCGTCCAGCGGGGGAGCGCGGCGTGGACGGCGTGCCAGCGGGCGGGCTCCTCGCCCAGATGACGTCCGATCAGCTCCGGCAGCCCCGGCGCGGGTTGGACGGCCGGACCGCCCGCCAGCAGCGCCGCCGCGGTGCGGGCCGGCGCGACGCGATCGAGCACGCCGAGCGCGAGCAGGTCGTCGAGCACCCCGGCGGTGCGGGCGGCGCGCGCCAGCGCGGCCAGCGCCGGGCCCGCCGTCCCGGCGGCGAGGCCGGCCCGCAGCGCCTCCCGCGCGGCGGCGCGGCGGGCGGGATCCGCGGTCGGCGTGAGGGGGCCGGGGCCCAGCGCGCGGGCGGCCACGCCGATGCGCTCGGCGACGACGGGCACGTCCGCGGGCGCGGCGGAGAGCAGGACGCGCAGTGCCGCGCGGGTCTCGCCCTCGGCCCCGGTGTCGACCCGGGGCGGGGGTGCGGTCACGACCGTCATGTGCGCTCTCCTTGTGAGGGTGTCTACGTCGCGGCTGAGGGGTGGTCACTCGCGCCCACGCGCCGGAGCCGCCTGCCGGTTGCCGCCCCGCGGCCCCTACGCCAGGACCTGCGCGAGCGTCGCCCTGTGGGCCCGCTTGCGCCAGTCCGCGTCGCGATGGGCGAGGCGCCGGACCGCCCGCGCGAAGCAGCCCGCGTCGGCCGCGATCGCCTGGCGGACCAGCGCGGACGCCGCCTCCCGCAGCTCCTCCGCGCCCTTGGGCGCGTCCTCGCGGCGGGCGGCCGAGTCGAGGTAGCGCAGCAGCAGCGCCGCCGGCTCGCGCGCCAGCAGCCGCTCCGCCGTCGGATAGCCGGTGGCCAGGGCGTCGTCGAGGCGGACGGCGGCCGTCTCGGCGTGTAGCCAGGCTCCGCTGTCGTAGGGGCGCCCCAGCCGGCGCTCGCGCGCCACCCGTGTCGTCAGCTCCAGCGCCGGCTCGTCCGCGGCCAGCACCTCCCGGCAGGCCTCCGCCGCCGCCGGACGCAGCCGCGCGGCCGGCAGCTCCGCCGCCACCGCCTCCGGACCGGCCGCGAGCAGCAGCCGCAGCACCGCGGTGAGTTGGGTGAGCGGCCGCTCCCGGCCGGAGAGCCGGGCGAGCCCGGCGAGCGCCGCGTCCCGGTCGTCGGGGCCGGGGACGGACCGCGCGCCGTCCAGCGCGAGCGCCGCGGCGAGCGGGGTGTGCCGCAGCTCGAGAAGCATCGCCTGCGAGCGCTCGTCCAGGTCGGGGGCGAGCTCCGCGAGTCGTGCCAGCACCTCCGGATCGCGCTCCCGCAGCAGCGCGGACAGCGGGGCGTGCGGCACCGGGGCGATCCGCGCCAGGTGCGAGGCGAGGGCGACCCGCTCCTCGACATCCAGCGCGGGGACCAGCAGCTCCGCCGTCCCCGCGGGCGCCGCGGCGGCCACCCGCAGCAGGTCGCTGCGCTGGTAGCGGGAGTAGGAGCGCTCCAGCAGCTCCTCCGTCGGCCCGGCGAGCTTCAGCTCCTTCTTCTGGTAGCGCTCGAAGAACTCCAGCATCCGGTCGCCGTGGTGGAGGTTGCCCAGCAGCTCGGAGAGGTACTGGGCGGCCGCGCGGCGCCCGGCGAGCCGCAGCTGCTGGTCCGCGTCGGCGCCCTCCCGCTCGGCGCCGTCGATCGCCGAGGCGAGGGTGCTGCCGACCAGCCGGTCGACCGCCCGAGCGGCCGGGCCCTGCGCGCCGCGGGCCAGATAGGCGTTGCGGGCCGGCACCGCCGCGGCGGCCGTGGCCGACGGTATGAGCCCGGCGAGGTAGAGCGCGGTGACGGGCTGCCACGCCCGCCAGCGGTCGTCGAGGGCGGCCTCCAGGAGGGCGTCCTCGTCCGGCGGGGGCAGCTCCTCGGCCGGATCGGGCAGGCCGGCGTCGCGGCAGGCGGCGGAGAGCCACGCGGGGACGGCGAGGCCGGGCAGGTCCGCCCGCTCGGTGCGGGCCAGGAAGGCGACCAGCGCGGTGTCGTCGCGGGGGAGCGGAGGCGGGGCTGCGTCCTCGCCCGCGGCCAGCTCGCGCAGCAGATGGACGGCGGACGCGGCGGCCCGCTCCAGCGGGGTGTTCGGCTCCTCGGGCGCCTCCGGATCGGCCGGCGCGGCCGCCTGAGGCGGCGTCAGCCCGGCGTCCGCGTCGCCCTCGGGGCGGGGGCCGGAGGCGGCGCCGGCCGTGGCGACCAGCTCGGTGAGCGTCCCGGCGAAGCTGTCGGCGAGGGTGACCAGCACCGTCCAGGCGTCCGGGTGCCCGGCGAGGTGCTCCGCGATGAGGGCGCCCAGCGGCTCGGCCGCGTCGGCGGGCAGCCGGCCCTGGCGGTCCGCCAGGCCGAGCAGGGCCTCCGCCGCGGGCCCGACGGGGTGCGCCAGCCGCAGCAGCCGCCCGGCGGTGAGCAGCCCGGCGCGCTGGGCGGCGCGCGCCCACCCGTCGATGTCGGCGCCCGCGTGCACGGCCTCCTCGGCGAGCCGCTGCTCGGGCGGCACCAGGACGCGGAAGGCGCCGCCCGGCGCGTCCGTCTGCCAGTGGTCGTTGACCAGGGAGAGGCGGAAGACCTCCCGCTGCTCGTCGTCGACGGCCTCGTGGCGGACCAGCTCGGCGGAGGCGTGGACGGCGAACGGCCGCTCCCGGTGCGCCGCGACGAGCAGCGCGCCGTCGATCGCGTAGGGCTCCTCGAAGTAGGACTGCACGGCCCGGGTGCTGCGGTGCCGGGCGAGCAGCGCGGGGAGGCGGCGCGGATCGGCGTAGTCGTCGACGAGGGCGCGGAGTTCGGCCGGGTCGTCGCTCCGCAGGGCGAGGCCGACCTTGCGGGCGCAGCGCTCGGCGGCGACCGCGCGGGCCGCCTCGGCGCCGTGCCGCTCGCGGAGCCGGTCGAGCGCCCAGGCCTGCACCGAGACGCGGGAATCGGTGGCGGCGAGGCCGCGGGCCAGCAGCTCGGGATCGGTGGCGGCGAGCAGCGGGGCGTTGTCGCGGCGGTCGTTGTTCTCCTCCAGCAGGCGGCTGCGCAGCGCCGGATGGAGGGGGACGCCGGGGTGCGCGGCGATGATCGTGCGGCGCAGCGCCTGGGTGGTGCGCTGGTGGCGCCAGACGGAGGCGTTGACGGCGGGGTCGCCGGCGGCGACGAGCACCCGCAGCAGGCGGGCGTCGGTGCGGGAGTTGTCGGCGAGGGCGATCCGGGAGCGTCCGTCGCCGCGGTCGGCGACGGCCTCGGCGAGGGCGGGCGCGGGCGCCCGCCCGGTGAGCGCGGCGCGCACGGCCGCCTCGGGGAGCGCGGGCAGCGCGGCGAGCGCGGTGCCGACCGGGACGCGGTCGAGCAGCTCGGCGAGGACGCCGAGGGCGTTGCCGGGGGTGGGCGCGGGCTTGTCGCCGACGGGCAGCTCGGCGAGGCGTTCCAGTAGCTCGGGGAGGGTGCCGCGATGGGTGGGCAGCGCGTCGTGCAGGGCCCGCCAGCGGTCGGGCGCGGCGCCGGCGAGGTGGCGGGCCGCCAGCGCGTCCAACCCGGCCGCGGTGCGCGGCAGGCTGCGGGCCGGCCGGTGCGCGTGGACGTCGACCGACCCGGCGGGCGCCGCCGCGGGCGGCGGCAGCTTCTCCGGCCACTGCACGGCGGACGCGCTCGCCAACCGGGCCCGCAGCGCGGGTGTCGCCTCCGCGGGTGCTGCGGAGAGCAGCAGCCGCAACACCCGATCGGTCCCGGACTCCCTGCCCACGATGAACTCCCCCTTGTGCCAACCCCCATCCCACCACATCCGACTGACACAAAGAGACCGAGCGCCCCGCATTGGATTTGCGGCTCCGCCGCGCGGGCGCGGGTGATCAAGACT
>NZ_MLCF01000042.1 GCF_001879105.1 Mangrovactinospora gilvigrisea
CGCGCCCAGCTCGCCGCGCCATGTGCCACCAGCGCTGGTTCAGCCGCCGCCGGGGCCGCTTCCGACCGCGCCGCAGGTGCCGACCAGCGGGCCGCCTCGCCGCGCGCCGCCGAGGCACTGCGCGCGGCCCTACGCGCCCAGCTCGCCGCGCCATGTGCCACCAGCGCTGGTTCAGCCGCCGCCGGGGCCGCTTCCGACCGCGCCGCAGGTGCCGACCAGCGGGCCGCCTCGCCGCGCGCCGCCGAGGCACTGCGCGCGGCCCTACGCGCCCAGCTCGCCGCGCCAGGTGCCACCAGCACCTGCTCAGCCGCCGCCGGGGCCGCATCCGGCCGCTTGGTCAGGGACACCCCGGCCCCAGGGGCCGACAGGCGGAGGGTCGGGTGGTCGGCGTCGACCGAGTCCACCGGGTCCACCGAGTCGGCCCCGGCCGGCGGAACCGGATGGATCCGGTGCACAGCACGGGCAGCTAGTTCTTCACGGTTCATTGCGGCCTCCCATACGGCCTCGTCGTCGCCCGCCCAACGCGGGGTCTCGTCGCCCGCCCAGCGCGGGACGGCGGTGTGTGTGTCCGTCATGTCCAGCTCCCCTCCGGGGTCATGTCGACGTCCAGGTCGGCGTCCGCCGGGCCGTGGCCGCCCGCCGAGGGGAGGCCGACGCGGCGGGCGAGGCGTGTCCACCCCGGGCCGGGGCGGACACCGCCGCGGGTGAGGCGCGCCGCCTGGACCGCCGCCACCGGGCCCGTCCCGCGCACCAGGACGTGGACGCCCTCCACCCGCCGCACCCCGTCCGCGCCGCGGGCCACGTGGACCACCGCGTCCAGCGCCGCCGCCAACTGGCTGTGCAGGGCCGCGCGTTCCAGCCCCGCCGCCGCGGCCAGCGCCTCCAGCCGGGCGGGGACGTCCCGCGCCGCGTTGGCGTGCAGCGTGCCGCAGCCGGCGTGACCGGTGTTGAGGGCGCCGAGCAGGGCCAGCACCTCGGCGCCCCGGACCTCGCCGACCACCAGCCGGTCGGGCCGCATCCGCAGCGCCTGCCGCAGCAGCTCGCCCAGCTCGACCCGGCCCGCGCCCTCCTGGTTGGCCGGCCGGCACTCCAGCCGGACCACATGCCGGTGATCGACCGTCAGCTCTGCGGTGTCCTCCACCAGGACGAGCCGCTCCCGCGCCGGGACCAGCCCGAGGAGTGTGCCGAGCAGGGTGCTCTTGCCGACTCCGGTGCCTCCGGTGACCAGGAACGACAGCCCGGCCCGGACGACCGCCCGGAGCAGCTCCGCGCCCTGCGCGGAGACCGCCCCCGCCGCCATCAGCTCCCCGACGGTGAACGGCCGCGCCCGCAGCACCCGCAGCGACAGGCAGGTCGAGCCGACCGCGACCGGCGCCAGCACCGCGTGCAGCCGGGTGCCGTCCGGCAGGCGGGCGTCGACCCACGGCTGGGCGTCGTCGAGCCGGCGGCCGGCCGCCGCGGCGAGCCGCTGCGCGAGGCGCCGCACCTCGGCCGCGTCGGCGAACCGGACGCCCCGCGCCCGCTCCAGCCCGGTGCCGCGGTCGACCCACACCTCGCCGGGGCCGTTGACCAGAACGTCCGTCACCCCCGGGGCGCGCAGCAGCGGTTCGAGCGGGCCCGCCCCGGCCAGCTCGGAGCCGACCAGCCGGGCCAGCTCGCACTGCCGCGCCTCGGTGAGCGCGGGCCGCTCGGCGCGCACCGCCTCGGCGACGGCGGCGGGCGTCGGCGCGGTGCCGCGGGCGGCGAGCCGACGCCGGACCGCATCGGCCAGCCCCTCGTCGGCCATGACCGGATCGGCCGGAACCGGACCGGCCAAGCCGGGATCCGCCAGCCCCGCCTCGGAGGCGGCCCCGCTCATCGCGCCGCCCCGTCGGGTGCCCCGTCGGCCGCGGCGCCCAGCACGCGCGCCACGAACCCGTCGACGAACGCCGCCAGCGGGCCGGGCCGGCCGCCCGGCGGCTCGCCGCGGCCGCGCCCCTCCGTCAGACCCCGCTCGGGGCCCAGCTCGCCGGCGAGCGGCAGCCCCAGGGAGCGGGCCGGCGCCGCGCCGGGCCCGCCGAGCACCACCGCCCGCAGATCGCGGACCAGCATCCCGGTGGACGAGGCGACCGGGCGGGCCGCCGCCACCGCGCGGGGCCGGGCCCGCACCAGCAGCAGCCCGACGTCGACCCGGGCGAGGGCCTCCAGGGTGGCGGCGTCGCCCCGCCGTGGGAGGTCGATCACCACCAGCCCGCCGCGCCGCCGGGCGGCGGCCACCACCGCGGCCATCGCGGCCGGCCCCGGGGGCGCCGCGGCGGAGCGGTCGAAGGAGAGCAGCCGGATGCCGTGCGGCCCCGGCAGCGCCCGGCCGAGCGCGCCGGCGTCGATCCGGCCGCGGGCGACGCCCAGCCGAGGCCAGCGCAGCCCGGGCAGGTGCTCGGCGCCGAGCAGCAGGTCGAGCCCGCCGCCCAGCGGATCGGCGTCGATCAGCAGGGCGGGCTGCCCGGCCCGGACGGCGGCCGCCGCCAGCGCGCAGGCCAGGGTGGACGCACCGACCCCGCCGCTGCCCCCGGCCACGCCCACCACGGTGGCCCGCCGCTCGACGCCCTCGGCGGCATCGGCGACGGCGTCGACCAGCCGCTCCTCCGCGTCGGGCAGCATCAGCACCTGCTCGGCGCCGACCGCGCCGGCGCGGTTCCACACCCGCTGGTCGTCCATGTCGGTGCTGACCAGCAGCACGCCGCCGCGCCGCGGCACCCGCCGCAGCCGGTCCGCCGCATCGCCGCCGACCAGCACCAGCGGCGCCGTCCGCCAGGAGTGCGGGTGCGGCGGGGACTCGAAGGCCACCTCGGGGACGACCCCGGCGGTGCCGCAGAGCCGCACCAGCTCGTCGAGGAGCCGCTGATCCCCCGTCACCACCAGGGGCGCGCCGGGCTGCCGGGCTCCGCCGCGCCGCGGCTCGCGCCCCCCGCCGTGCCCCTGGGCCCCTCCCCGGGCCTCGTTCTGCGCCATCGCGGCACACCTCCACCGGTTTCGACCGTTCGGCGGGGCGGCCGCATCCGGCCGCCCCGCGCCTGTCTCGGTGCGACCCGGTGGGACGGACGGGCCGCTGCACCAAGGCTGGCGGCCCGCGGGTATCCCGGAGAAAAGTTCTTCACAGCCTGTGGATAACTCTGCGGCCTGCGGCTTCGCGCCATGCTTCGGCCCATGGGCGAAGCCGTGCAACCACCGGGGCGAGGACGGCGTCTGACACCGCATAAAGGGGGGCGGGCGAACGGGCCCGGACATGCGACGACCCCCGCCGGGGGGGAGAGCGGGGGTCGTCTTCCACGGCCGACTCGGGGGGGGAGGAGTCGGACCGGGTTAGCACGGTCGCGAACGATCCGTGACTTCCATGGTGTACCCGAAGGCCCTCGCAAGCAAACCCACGCGCCGACGTTCCGGCTTTCGAGTGGCCTGTATGCCCGTATGCTCGTCAGTTGTGGAGAACGCGCACCCGGCCCAGGAGCCGTCCCGACGCGCCGCCGCCTTCTTCGACCTGGACAAAACGGTCATCGCGAAGTCCAGTGCGCTGGCGTTCAGCCGCCCCTTCTACCGCAGTGGCCTGATCAACCGTCGGTCCGTGCTGAAGAGCGCCTACGCCCAGTTCGTCTTCCTGCTCGGCGGCGCCGACCACGACCAGATGGAGAAGATGCGCGACTACCTCTGCGGGCTGGTGCGCGGCTGGAACGTGCAGCAGGTCCGGGAGATCGTCGGCGAGACGCTGCACGACCTGATCGCGCCCATCGTCTACGACGAGGCGGCCTCGCTGATCGAGGAGCACCGCCGGGCCGGCCGCGAGGTGGTGATCGTCTCCAGCTCGGGCTCCGAGGTGGTCGAGCCGATCGGCGAACTCCTCGGCGCCGACCGGGTGATCGCCACCCGGCTGGTCGTCGAGAACGGCCACTACACCGGTGACGTGGACTATTACGCCTACGGCGAAACGAAGGCCGAGGCGGTGCGCGGCCTCGCCGCCTCCGAGGGCTACGACCTCGCCGCGTCCTACGCCTACAGCGACTCGGTGACGGACGTCCCGCTGCTGTCCGCCGTCGGCCACCCGCACGCGGTCAACCCGGACCGGGGGCTCCGCAAGGAGGCTGCCTCGCACGGCTGGCCGGTGCTCTCCTTCGACCGCCCCGTCCGGCTCGCCGGCCCCGGCCGCCGGCTGCCGGTCCGGCCGTCCTCGCCGGCCGGCGCCGCGGTCGCCCTCGCCGGGGCGGCCGCCGCCGTCGGGCTCACCTGGTGGCTGCTGCGCCGCACCCGTTCCGACCGGGCATAGTCACCCGAAATTCCGGAAATCCGAATCCCGCACAAGGCTCGCACAAGGCTCGCGGAAGGCCCCGAAGGGCCCTCGGGCACAGAAATGAGGCCCCCTTGTCGGGAGGGGGCCTCTGGCATGTCCGCCGAGTGACCATGCGTGCTACCGGTTGCCGATCAGGCCGGAAACTGCGGTCCGAATTGCCTGGTCGGCTGGCCCTGTTGGAGGGTCGGCTTCGCGTGGGTGCCCGGTTTTCATGCTCGGTCCGTGGGGCCGCTAGCTGGTCTCGCGGGCCGCTTATGTCCTTTCTACGCCTTCCCCCGGAAAGAGGAAAGCGGGCGGACGCGATTTTACTTTTCCGGACGGTCCGGACGGTCCGGACGATCGGGGCGCGGCGCGCAGAGGCGTCAGAGCATGCCCCGCTGCATCGCCTCGCAGACCGCGGTGGTCTCGCGGGCGCCCAGCCGGATCGCCTCCGCGCAGTGCACGATCCACGCGGCGACGCCGTCCGCGGTGCCGGAGGCGTAGCCGCGCAGCGCCTGCGCATAGGCGTCGGCGCCGAGCTCCGCGTGGCCGACCTCGGCGGGGCAGATCGCCTTGGGGTCGACCCCGCCGGCGATCAGCGAGAGGCGCTGGGCGGCGCGCGCCACGATGCCGTTGGCGGACGGGAACGGGCGCAGCGCCGCCAGCTCGCCGTGCACCACGGCCGCCACCACCGGGCCGGGCGCCGCGGTCTTCGCGGTGAGCAGCCCGGCGAGCGCGTCGAGCCGGGCGGCGGCCTCCTCGGGGGCGGCCGCCTCCGGCCAGCCCAGGTGCCCCTCGGGGAGCTCCCCGGCGCGGCGCGGGCGGCCGATCGCGGGGTCCGCGTCGGACAGGCCCGCGTCGGACGGGTCGGACGAGGAGGAGGACGCGACGAGGTGCAGTCGGGCGAGCACCTGCAGCGGGGCGCGCCGCCAGGTGTCGAGGAGCGGTCCGGCCTCGGCGGTGGCGCGCAGCGCGGCGCCGACGGTGCGGGCGTCCGGATCGCTGCCGAAGTCGGTGCGGCGGCGCACCTCCTCCAGGGCCCAGTCGGCGCCGTCGCAGGCGGCGGAGGCCCTGGCCCCGCGGAGCGCGGACTCCGCGGCGACCTCGGGGGCGCGGCGGCGCATCACGCGGTGGCCGTAGACGGCGTCGACGGCCTTGCGGGCGGCGGCGACGGCGTCGGCGACGTCGGGGAGGTCGGCGAGGGGCGCCAGGGGGTCGCGGTCCATGGCGCCATTCTGCGCGGTGCGCCCCCGTCTCCCTGCGACCGCCCCCTCCGACCCCGAGGGGCATCGAGGCGCCGTTGGCATGCGCTGTCGGCAAAAACCACCCGATTCGGGGGTGTTGCCGGAATGACTCGGAATTGCCTCATCCGCTGCGGCTACGATGACGCCCAGCGGCAACCGGAGACGATAACGGTTGTCGACAAGACCGGATGAAACCGGAGCGCACCACCATGAAGATCGCCTTCGTCGGCAAGGGCGGCAGCGGAAAGACCACCCTCTCGTCCCTGTTCGTCCGCCATCTCGCGGCCTCCGGCCGCCCGGTGGTCGCGGTGGACGCCGACATCAACCAACACCTGGGCGCCGCCCTCGGCCTGACGGACGAGGAGGCGGCCGCGGTCGAGCCGCTCGGCGGGCGGCTCCCGCTGATCAAGGAGTATCTGCGGGGCAGCAACCCGCGGATCGCCTCCGCCGACGAGATGATCAAGACGACGCCGCCCGGCAGCGGCTCCCGACTGCTCTCGCTCACCGGCGACAACCCCGTCTACGACGCCTGCGCCCGCCGCGTTCAGCTGGACGGCGGCGCCGTCCGCTTCCTGGCCACCGGCCCCTTCACCGAGGACGACCTCGGCGTCTCCTGCTACCACTCCAAGACCGGCGCGGTGGAGCTGATGCTCAACCACCTGCGGGACGGCGCCGGCGAGTACCTGGTCGTCGACATGACGGCCGGCGCCGACTCCTTCGCGTCCGGCATGTTCACCCGGTTCGACGCCACCTTCCTGGTGGCCGAGCCCACCCGCAAGGGTGTCTCCGTCTACCGGCAGTACCGCGACTACGCCCGCTCGTTCGGGGTCAATCTGCGGGTGATCGGCAACAAGGTGCAGAATGCGGACGACGCCGAGTTCCTGCGCGAACACGTCGGCTGCGATCTGCTGGTGACGATGGGCCAGTCGGAGTACGTCCGGGCGGTGGAGAAGGGCCGCACCCCGGCCTTCGCCACGCTGGAGCCCGACAACCGCCGGGCGCTCGCCACCGTCAAGGAAGCCGCGGACGCGGCGATCCGGCTGCGGGACGCCGAGCGCTGGACGCGCCAGGCGGTGGAGTTCCACCTCCGCAACGCCCGGGGCTGGGGCAACGCACGCACCGGCCGCGACCTCGCGCAACAGATCGATCCGGACTTCCGGTGGGAAGAGGCCCCTTCACCCCAACTGGTCTAAACCATTTCATGCGTCACCCCTTGTCAACACCCCCCGCATACTGATGTGCTGGCCCGGGACATTTCGCTCGGAACCAGAGGAGTGTGCGCCTTGAGCGAAGGCGAGAACCGCGAGAGCCTGGAGAACCTCCTGAGGGAGGAACGGCGCTTCGCACCTCCGGCAGAGGTGACCGCGAACGCCAACGTCAAGGCCGACGCCTACGAGCGGGCCGCGGCCGATCGGCTCGGCTTCTGGGCGGAGCAGGCCCGGAGGCTGAGCTGGGAGACCGAGCCCACCGAGGTGCTCGACTGGTCGAACCCGCCCTTCGCCAAGTGGTTCCAGGACGGGCGCCTCAACGTCGCCTACAACTGCGTCGACCGCCATGTCGAGGCCGGCAACGGCGACCGGGTGGCCATCCACTTCGAGGGCGAGCCCGGCGACACCCGCACCATCACCTATGCGGAGCTCCAGAAGGAGGTCTGCAAGGCCGCCAACGCGCTCACCGCGCTCGGCGTCTCGGCCGGCGACCGGGTCGCCGTCTACATGCCGATGATCCCCGAGACGGTCATCGCGATGCTGGCCTGCGCCCGCATCGGCGCGCCGCACTCGGTGGTCTTCGGCGGCTTCTCGGCCGACGCGCTCACCAGCCGCATCCAGGACGCCGACGCCCGCGTGGTGATCACGGCCGACGGCGGCAACCGGCGCGGCAAGCCCAACGCCCTCAAGCCCGTCGTCGACGAGGCCGCCACCCGTGTGCCGTCCGTCGAAAAGGTCCTGGTGGTGCGCCGCACCGGCCAGGAGGTCGCCTGGAACGACGACCGCGACGTGTGGTGGCACGAGGCGCTCGCCGACCAGCCGGACACCCACACCCCGCAGGCCTTCGACGCCGAGCACCCGCTGTACATCCTGTACACCTCGGGCACCACGGGTAAGCCGAAGGGCATCCTGCACACCTCCGGCGGCTACCTGACGCAGGCCTCCTGGACGCACCACGCGGTCTTCGACCTCAAGCCGGAGACCGACGTCTACTGGTGCACCGCCGACGTCGGCTGGGTGACCGGCCACTCCTACATCGTCTACGGGCCGCTGGCCAACGGGGCGACGCAGGTCATGTACGAGGGCACCCCCGACACCCCGCACAAGGGCCGCTTCTGGGAGATCGTCCAGAAGTACGGGGTCACCATCCTCTACGCCGCCCCCACGGCCATCCGCACCTTCATGAAGTGGGGCGACGACATCCCCAAGCAGTTCGACCTGTCGTCGCTGCGGATCCTGGGCTCGGTCGGCGAGCCGATCAACCCCGAGGCGTGGATCTGGTACCGGGAGGCCATCGGCGGCGGCAAGGCACCGATCGTCGACACCTGGTGGCAGACCGAGACCGGCGCCATCATGATCAGCCCGCTGCCGGGCGTCACCACCACCAAGCCGGGCTCGGCACAGCGCGCCCTGCCGGGCATCTCCGCCACCGTGGTGGACGACCAGGGCCACGAGGTCGGCAACGGCCAGGGCGGCTACCTGGCGCTCACCGAGCCGTGGCCGTCGATGCTCCGCACCATCTGGGGCGACGACCAGCGGTTCATCGACACCTACTGGTCCCGCTTCGAGGGCAAGTACTTCGCGGGCGACGGCGCCAAGAAGGACGACGACGGCGACATCTGGCTGCTCGGCCGGGTCGACGACGTCATGCTGGTCTCCGGCCACAACATCTCCACCACCGAGGTGGAGTCGGCGCTGGTCTCGCACCCGGCGGTGGCCGAGGCCGCGGTGGTCGGCGCCAAGGACGAGACCACCGGCCAGTCGATCGCGGCGTTCGTGATCCTGCGCGGCTCGGTGGACGAGTCCGGCGACCTGCTCAGCGAGCTGCGCGACCACGTCGGCAAGACGCTGGGGCCGATCGCCAAGCCGAAGCAGGTGATGGCGGTGACCGAGCTGCCGAAGACCCGCTCCGGCAAGATCATGCGCCGGCTGCTGCGCGACATCGCCGAGGGCCGCGAGGTCGGCGATGTCACGACGCTGGCCGACGCGTCCGTGATGGATCTGATCAAGGCCCGCTCGCAGAAGTAGTCCTTGGCGGATCCTTTACACTCATTGCATACGCATGACCGGCGGCGCGCCCCAATGGGCGCGCTGCTTGTCATGTTGTCCGTAAATATCCGTCAGAATGGTGCGCCGGGAAGTCTGGTCGGCAGGAGGTGCACCCCTTGACGTCCCAGAAGCCCCGCCGCGCCCTGTCCTTCCTCGGACGGCTCCCCTACAGCGAGTACCGCCACCTCGGCGACGCCCTGCGCGCCGAGACCGTCGGCGGGGTGCTGCTGCTGCTCGGGGCGGTGGTCGCGCTCGTCTGGGCCAACTCCCCCTGGAGCGACTCCTACACCCGCCTGCTCGACGTCCACGTCGGCATCCCCGCGCTGGGGCTCGACCTCTCCCTCGCGCACTGGGCCGCGGACGGCCTGCTGGCGGTCTTCTTCTTCGTCGCCGGCGCCGAGCTCAAGCGCGAGCTGGTCGTCGGCGAGCTGCGCGACCCCGCCAAGGCCGCGCTCCCGGTGGTCGCCGCGGTCTGCGGCATGGTCGTCCCCGCGCTGGTCTTCGCCCTCGTCGACGTCCTCGGGGAGGACGGGCTCCACCTCAAGGGCTGGGCCGTCCCCATCGCCACCGACATCGCCTTCGCGCTCGCCGTGCTGGCGGTGATCGGCACCCACCTGCCGTCCGCGCTCCGCGCGTTCCTGCTCACCATGGCGGTCGTCGACGACCTGCTCGCCATCGTCATCATCGCGATCTTCTACTCCAGCGGCGTCTCGCTCGGCTACCTGGGCCTCGCCGTCCTCGGCCTCGCGGTCTTCTGGCTGCTGCTGCGGCTCGGGGTGCGCGGCTGGTACCTGTACCTGCCGCTCGCCCTGGTGATCTGGGCCCTGATGTACAAGTCCGGCGTGCACGCCACCATCTCCGGCGTGGCCATGGGCATGCTGCTGCGCTGCAAGCACCGGCCCGGCGAGAAGACCTCCCCCGCGGAGCGCCTGGAGCACCTGGTGCGGCCCTGGTCGGCCGGGGTGGCCGTGCCGCTCTTCGCGTTCTTCTCCGCCGGAGTGGCCGTCAGCGGGCAGGCCCTGGGCCAGGTGTTCACCCAGTTCGCGCCGCTCGGGGTGGTGGCCGGGCTGGTGGTCGGCAAGACCGTCGGCGTCTTCGGCGGCTCCTGGCTGGCCGCCAGATTCACCCGGGCCCAGCTCAACCCGGCGCTGAAGTGGGCCGATGTGCTGGCCATGGCCTCGCTCGCCGGCATCGGGTTCACCGTCTCGCTGCTCATCGCCGAGCTGGCCTTCCCCGACGATCACGAGGTGACGGCCCGTCTCAAGGCGGCGGTGCTGGTCGGCTCGCTGCTGGCGGCGGTCCTCGCCACCGTGCTGCTGCGGCTGCGCAACCGCCGCTACCGGGCGCTGTACGCGGAGGAGGAGCGGGACGACGACCACGACGGCGTCCCCGACATCTACGCCGACGAGTCCCGGGACGACGCCACCGGGGCCGGTTGACGGCCCGTCCGCTGACCGGACGTCAACGTTCCGCACCCGCCTGTTGCTCCGGTCGGCCCTGCCCGCGCCCTGCGCCGACCGACGCGTAGGTAGGCTGAACCGGACCGAGCATGCGGAACGCTCCGGAACGAGGAGGCACCGACCCCATGAGCACTGCCGCCGGAGGACGCCCCGGCCCCGACGAGGAGCGCAGCCTCGGCCAGCTGTTCAGCTCGGCGAGCGAGGATCTGCAGGGCCTGATCCGCGACGAGATCGAGCTGGCCAAGGCCGAGATGCGGGGCACCGTCAAGGGCCTCGCGATCGGCAGCGGTTCGTTCGGCGCGGCGGCGGTGCTGCTCGTCGCCTCGGTGCCGATGCTGAGCTTCGCCGCCGCCTACGGACTGCGTGCGCTGACGGGATGGCCGATCGGATGGTGCTTCTTCGGCGTCTTCCTCGTCTACCTGCTGCTGGCGGCCGTCCTCGCAGTCTTCGGGACGCGCAACGTCAAGAAGGCCAAGGCGCCCAACCGGGCGATGGCGCAGAACAAGAAGACCCTCTCCATCCTCGGCCGGGCCAAGCCGCGTCCCGCGGTGGTCGTGCCGATGGACAAGAAGGTCAAGGCGGTCGAGGACAGGACCTCGCGGCCCGCGCTCGACGGCTGAGCCGCCCATGGTCGTCACGCTGCAGGGGGGTGGTGCGATGCGCGCGGCGCCCGGCGCGGCCGCCGACGGCGGCCCGGTGCGGCTCGCCGGCCCCTGGACGCACCGCGACGTCTCCGCCAACGGCGCCCGCTTCCACGTCGCCGAGCTCGGCGAGGGCCCGCTGGTGCTGCTGCTGCACGGCTTCCCGCAGTTCTGGTGGTCGTGGCGGCACCAGCTGGAGGAGCTTGCCGCGGCAGGCTTCCGGGCCGTCGCCATGGACCTGCGCGGCGTCGGCGGCAGCGACCACACCCCGCGCGGCTACGACCCGCCCAGCCTGGCGCTGGACGTGGCCGGGGTGATCCGCTCCCTCGGCGAGCGGGACGCGGTCGTCGTCGGGCACGGCTGGGGCGGCTACCTGGCGTGGACGCTGGCCGTGATGCGGCCGTCCGTGGTGCGCCGGCTGGCGGTCGCCTCGATGCCCCATCCGCGGATCTACAAGCGGGCGCTGTGGACCGGCGTCCGCGGTGTGCGGGCCCGCCGCATGGTGCTCGGCTTCCAGCTGCCCTGGGTGCCCGAGCGCCGGCTGGTGCACGGCGGCGCCGAGGCGGTCGGGCGGATGCTGCGCGACTGGTCGGGCCCGTCCAAGCCGGACGAGGAGGCGGTGCGCGTCTACCGCCGCGTGATGCAGGTGCCCGGCGCCGCGCACTGCGCGGTGGAGCCGTACCGCTGGCTGCTGCGCTCGGTGCCGCGGCCGGACGGCATCCGGTTCGCGCAGCGGATGAAGCGCCCGGTGCGGGTGCCGGTGCTGCAGCTGCACGGCGTGCTGGACCCGACGGTCCCGGCGCGGGCGGCGGCCGGGTCGAGCCGGTGCGTCGCGGCGCCCTACCGCTGGCGGCTGCTGGACGGGGTGGGCCACTTCCCGCAGGAGGAGGCGCCGGAGGTCTTCGCGACCGAGCTGATCGGCTGGCTCAACGACCCGGAACCGGACCGGTGACGGCAGCAAGGCCGGGCAACCGGCCACCCAGGGCAAACTCCTGACCACTCTTCGAGTACGCGCGCGAGCAGCGGAAACAGAGCGTGGGCGGCCGTCACGCCGGGGAGTCCGACGATCCGAACATATGGCCCCCGCATAGGCTAATTGGCCGAGGAGCGCGGTTCACCGGGGTTATGGATCTGCGGGTCCGGGCACATGCCGGGCATGAGTCGGACGTACGACCGCAGCGCCGCGAACCGTACCCTCCTCCGCAGCAGGGAGACCGAGACGGCCCCGGAGGCCGCCGCCGCTTCCACCGCACCAGCGGGCGGCAGCAGCGGACCCGGAGACGACGCGCTGGGCAGCATCCCCAGCATCATCAGCCGCAGAGCCCGCTGGGTCGGCGCCCGCATCCGCAACCGCGGTTGACGCCCTCGGGGAGCGACCGCGTCGGACCGGACCGGACAGCCGCTGTGATCCTCTACTTGGCACACCCCTGTGTGTCCACAGGCGCCGTCCGCGTCCTCGCGTCCTGAAGGTCGCGGGCCACCTCCCCGTACGTCAGCGCGTACCCCGTCTCCGCGTCGTCCAGCGACTTCGCGAAGATCAGCCCCGCCACCCGGCCGTCCGGCCGCAGCAGCGGGCCGCCGGAGTTGCCCTGACGCACCGTCGCGTACAGCGAGTACACCCGCCGGGTGACGCTGCCGCGGCGGTAGACGTCCGGGCCGCGGGCGTTGATCACCTGACGGATGCGCGCCGGCCGGGCGTCGAAGCCGCCGTTCTCCGGGAAGCCGACGACGATCGCGCCGGACTGCGGGGACTCCTCCGTGCGGTCCAGCGCGAGCGCCGGCGTGCCGTCCGGCAGCCCCGGCACGTCCAGGACGGCCACGTCCCGGCGCCAGTCGTAGAGCACGACCTGCGCGTCGTAGAGCCGCCCCGTGCCGCCGACCTGGACGGTCGGCTCCCGGACGCCGCCCACCACATGGGCGTTGGTGACGATCCGGTGCGGCGCGTAGACGAAGCCGCTGCCCTCCAGCACCTTGCCGCAGCCGGTCGCGGTGCCCTGCACCTTGACGATGCTGCGGCGCGCGGAGCGCAGCGCGGCGCTGTGCGCCAGCTTGGGGTCGGGCGGCGGCACCGCCTCGATCGGCTCGTTCTCGAACGGCTGGAAGACCTGCGGGAAGCCGCTGCGCGCCAGCGAGGCGCCGAGGCCGGAGAACCAGCTGTTGGCGCCGGTCGGCATGGCGTTCTCGACGCCGCCGAGGATCCGCGAGGAGCGGACCTCCTTGGAGACGGTGGGCAGCGAGGTGCCGGCGAGGGCCGCGCCCAGCAGCCAGGCGACGACGAGGACCGCGAGGGCGTAGACGGCGGCGCCGCCGGCCGCGTCGGCCCGCCGGGCGGAAGGGGACGGGCGGCGGGCCGCGAGGGTGCGGCGCAGCCGTCCGGCCAGATGCGTCGTCAGGGCCTGGGCCAGCGCGGCCACCAGGATCACGGCGACGACCGCGACGACCGCGGCCGTGGTGCCGGTGAGCCCGAGGGGGCGCAGCGCCAGGGGGAGCAGGCCGGCGGCGAGGGCGGCGCCGGCGGCGAAGCCGAGGACCGAGGAGGCGGCGACGACGAAGCCGTTGCGGTAGCCGAGCAGCGCGAACCCGATGGCTGCGGCGATCAGGAGGATGTCCAGGACGTTCATGCGGCGTTGCGGTCCGCCGTGGTTGCTGTTGCCGCCCCTCCCCGGCACCCCGCCCGGCCCGCTGCGCGGGCCGTGGGGGTCGGGCGGCGCTCGTGTTGCTGGTGCACGCGGACACACTCTCATGAAGCGCGGGGGCTACGCGGCGCGTTGGGCCTCGTCGAGGGTGAGGGTGCGGGCGGTGTCCCAGGGGCGCTCCCAGCCCGCGTGGTGCAGGATGCGGTCGATCAGGCCGGCGGTGAAGCCCCACACCAGATGGCCGCCGACGAGGAACCCCGGACCGGTGAAGCCGCTGGGGTGGCGGACGCGGATGCGGTTGCCGGGGTCCGTCAGGTCGCCCAGCGGGACGCGGAAGACGGCGGCGGTCTCCGCGGCGTCGACCGGCGCCACCGGGGACGGCACCCGCCACCAGCCGAGCACCGGCGTCACCACGAAGTCGCTCACCGGGACGTAGAGGCGCGGCAGCACCCCGAAGACCTGCACGCCGTCCGGCTCCAGGCCGGTCTCCTCCCAGGCCTCGCGGAGCGCCGCGCGGGGCGGGCCCTCGCCGGCCGGGTCGCCGTCCTGCGGGTCGAGGGAGCCGCCGGGGAAGGCGATCTGCCCGGCGTGCGCGCGCAGGCTGTGGGCGCGCTCGGTGAGCAGCAGGTCGGGGCCGTCGCCGCCCTCGCCGAAGAGGATCAGGACGGCGGACGGGCGGCCGCCCTCGCTCGGGGCGGGGATGCGGGAGAGCTGCTCGGCGCGGACCTGTCCGACCAGCTCCGAGACCGGCCGCAGCCAGTCGGGGAGGGCCTCGGCGCCGGGCCGTGCGCGGCCTGCCGCGCCGGCCGTCGTCACGGCGCGCCCGCCGCGCCCGCCGTGTCCGCCGCGGGCGGTGCGGGCGGGCCGGGGAAGTCCGGCGGGGGCTTCAGCCGCTGGCCGGGCTTGCCGGCGAGCTCGTACTTCAGCAGCGTCTGGGCCTTCTCGGGGTCGGTCTCGCCCTCCCCGTAGGAGGGGCAGATCGCCGCGATCGGGCAGGCCCCGCAGGCCGGCTTGCGGGCGTGGCAGACCCGGCGGCCGTGGAAGACCAGGTAGTGGGAGAGCATCGTCCAGTCGCGCTTGGGGAAGAGCGCGGCGACGTCCTGCTCGACGACCACCGGGTCCTCCGAGGTCGACCAGCCGAAGCGGCGGGCGAGCCGGCCGAAGTGGGTGTCGACGGTGATCCCAGGGACGCCGAAGACGTTGCCGAGCACGACGTTCGCGGTCTTGCGGCCCACGCCGGGGAGGGTGACCAGCTCCTTGAGGGTGCCGGGCACCTCGCCGCCGAAGTCGTCGCGGAGGGACTTGGCGAGGCCGAGGAGCGAGCGGGCCTTGGCGCGGAAGAAGCCGGTGGGGCGGATCAGCTCCTCCAGCGCCTCGGGGTCGGCGGCGGCCAGGTCCTCGGGCGTCGGGTAGGCGGCGAAGAGCGCCGGAGTGGTCTGGTTGACCCTCAGATCCGTGGTCTGGGCGGAGAGGACGGTGGCCACCAGCAGCTGGTACGCGTTCTCGAAATCCAGTTCGGGATGTGCGTAGGGGTAGGCCTCGGCGAGGCCGCGGTAGATGCGGCGGGCCTGCCGGACGAGGCCGGTGCGGGTCTCCGGAACCTTGGCGCGGCGGATCTTCGTCGCCGGGGCCCCCGCCGGCCCCTTCTTCGGCTTCGCCGCGGACTTCTTCGCCTGTTCGCTGCCCGTCTTCGCCACACGATCAGCGTACGGGACCGGGACCGGCCGAGCGGGGCGTTGACCCGGCCGGAGTCGGCCGTGGCGCGGGCGCGCGCAGGGGTGCGGCGGGTTCGGTCGCGGGTGCCGCCCCGGGGTACGCTCCGGCGCGTGGTCCGAGGCGTGTCGCCCGGCATGCCGCGGGGCATCCGGGGTCCGACGGACAGCGGGCGGAAAGTCCGGCAGAATCGGTCACGGAGGCCTGGTCTCCCGGCTCGACACGGGTCCGCGTACGGCCATCCGGCCCATCGGGGACTCGACCCGGCTCACGTTTCAGTGCGAGCATGCGTCAAACTTGTGACTGATCGCACTTTTTCCACCGTCGGTCGTCAAGAGCACCGGCATCGTTAGGAGGACCTCCCGTGGACGACGTTCTGCGGCGCGCCCCGCTCTTCGCTGCTCTCGACGACGAGCAGGCGGCAGAGCTGCGCGCCTCCATGACCGAGGTCGGCATGGCCCGGGGTGAGACCCTCTTCCACGAGGGCGAGCCGGGCGACCGGCTCTACGTCATCGTCGACGGCAAGCTGAAGCTGCACCGGACCTCGGCCGACGGCCGAGAGAACATGATCATGGTGATCGGCCCCGGTGACATGTTCGGCGAGCTCTCGCTCTTCGACCCCGGCCCGCGGACCACGTCCGCGACCGCGCTGACCGACGCGAAGCTGCTGGCCCTCGGCCACAGCGACCTGCAGCCCTGGCTCAAGGGCCGGCCGGAGGTCGCGGCGGCACTGCTGCAGGCGATAGCGCGACGGCTCCGGCGCACCAACGACGTCATGTCGGACCTGGTGTTCTCGGACGTCCCCGGCCGCGTCGCCAAGGCCCTGCTGGACCTCTCCAAGCGGTTCGGCGTGCCGAGCGACGAGGGCATCCACGTGGTGCACGACCTCACCCAGGAGGAGCTGGCCCAGCTGGTCGGCGCGTCCCGGGAGACGGTCAACAAGGCGCTCGCGGACTTCGCTCAGCGCGGGTGGCTCCGGCTGGAGGCCCGCGCGGTCGTCCTGCTGGACGTGGAGCGGCTGGCGCGGCGCTCGCGCTAGGCGCGGCGGGCGGCACGGCCCCGGGCTCAGGGCCCGGGGCTCCGGGCTCAGACGAGGCCGTGCTCCTCGAGGTAGTCCAGCTGGGCCCGGACGCTGAGCTCGGCGGCGGGCCACAGCTCCCTGTCGACGTCGGCGTAGACGTCGGCGACGACCGCCGCGGCGGTGCGGTTGCCCTTCTCCACGGACGTCTCCACCTGGGCGAGGCGCGCCGCGCGGTGCGCCAGGTAGTAGTCGACGGTCTCCAGCGCCCGCGGCAGCACCGGGCCGTGGCCGGGCAGCAGGATGCGGACGTCGCCGTCCGCGGCGAGCGTGCGGAGCCGGCGCAGGGTGTCCAGGTAGTCGCCGAGCCGGCCGTCCGGGTGGGCGATGATCGACGTGCCGCGGCCGAGCACGGAGTCCCCGGAGAGCAGCGCCCGGTCGGCGGGCAGCAGCAGGCACAGCGAGTCGTCGGTGTGGCCGGGGGTGAGGAGCACCCGCACCTCCAGGCCGTCGACCGCGAGGGTGCGGCCGTCGGCGAGGGGGTTCTCCGTCCGGTCGGTGAGGGCGGCCGTGGAGCCGCGGACCGGGGCGCCGCCGGCCAGTTCGGCGAAGCGCGCGGCGCCCTCGGTGTGGTCGTGGTGGCGGTGCGTCAGGAGGATGCCGGCGACGGTGCGGCGGCCGCCGTCCGTGGCGGTCTCCAGGACGCGGTGCAGATGGGCCTCGTCCGCCGGGCCGGGGTCGACGACCAGGACGCGGGCGGCGCCGGGCTCGGCGAGGACCCAGGTGTTGGTGCCGTCGAGCGTCATCGGCCCGGGGTTGGGGGCCAGCACGGCGGTGGCGCGGGGCGTGACGGGGCCGTCAGGCGGGGTGGGGCCGGCGGACGCGTCGTCGCTCATGCGGGGCTCCCTGGGGTGGCGGAGGCGGAGGGGGTGCCGGGCGGCAGGCGGCGGACCTCGGAGCCGGGGGTGGGGCCGTCCCACTCCAGGCGGAGGGCGTCGCCCTGGAGGGTGGCGCGGGGTGTCACGGGGGCCAGGGGGCGGTCGTCGGCGGCGCGCAGCGCGTCGGCGGCGGTGCGGAAACCGGCGAGCTCCCGAAGGGCCGTCAGGGTGGGCGGCAGCATGGCGAGTCGGCCCTGCTCGCTCTCGCGGACGGCGGCTTCCGGGGTTGTCCACAGGCTGTGGTCGGACTCGCCGTCGTCGACGCGGTGCGGGGCATCCTGGGGGAGCCGGGCGACGAAGAAGAGGGTGTCGTAGCGGCGCGGCTCGAACTCGGGGGTGATCCAACGGGCCCAGGGGCGCAGCAGGGCGGGGTCGGGGGTGCGGCCGAGGCGGGTGAGGAGGGCGGCGAGGGTGGTCTCGTGGGCGGCGAGCGCGCGGCGGTCGTCCTCGGTGACGGGCGCGGGGCCGGGCAGGAGCAGGGCGCCCGCCTCCTCGAAGGTCTCGCGGAGCGCCGCGCCGAGCGCGGCGGCGGCGGTCTCGGGGTCGAGGTCGCCGCCGAGGCGGGCGGCGAGCTGCTCGGCCGTGCCGGGGGGCAGCAGCGGCAGCAGGTCGCGGTCGCCGGGGTCGACGCGCCCGCCGGGGAAGGCGTGCATCCCGGGGGCGAACGGCATGGTGGAGCGCCGGCGCAGCAGCAGCGCCTCCGGCGCGGAGGCGCCGTCGCGGAGCAGCACAACGGTGGCGGCGAGCCGCGGGACGGCGGGTTCGAGGCGCCCCTCCGCGTGGGCGCGAAGGCGCTCGGTCAGCGAGGACATGCGGCGATGCTATTCCCCCGCCCCACCGCACCCCCCGTTCCCCGCCTCCCGGGCCGCCGGCCCGGCGATGGCCGGGGGCGTCAGTCGGTGAGTTCGACCTGGATCTCCACCTCGACGGGGGCGTCGAGGGGCAGGACGGCCACGCCGACCGCGGAGCGGGCGTGCTCGCCGGCTTCGCCGAAGATCTCGCCGAGGACTTCGCTGGCGCCGTTGACGACGCCGGGCTGGCCGGTGAACTCCGGGGCGGAGGCGACGAAGCCGACGACCTTGACGACCCGGGCCACCCGGTCGAGGTCGCCCGCGACCGACTTCACCGCGGCCACCGCGTTGAGCGCGCAAATCCGCGCCAGCGCCTTGGCGTCCTCCGGCGTCACCGCGGCGCCGACCTTGCCGGCGGCCGCGAGCTTGCCGTCCACCATGGGCAGCTGCCCCGACGTGTGCACATACGCTCCGGAGCGGACGGCCGGCCGGTAGACCGCCACCGGCGGCACCACCTGCGGCAGTTCGATGCCCAGCTCCGCCAGCCGCTCTTCGATGCGGCCCGCCACGCTACTGGCCCTCGACCGGACGCTTGAAGTACGCGACCAGGTTCTCGCTGTTGGGGCCGGGCACGATCTGCACCAGCTCCCAGCCGTCGGACCCGAAGTTGTCGAGGATCTGCTTGGTGGCATGGATCAGCACGGGCGCGGTGAGGTACTCCCACTTGGTCATGGCGGGAGCCTATCCCGCCGCCGGGACGGACCCGCCCGTCGCACACTCGCGCGGCGGGGTGGTTACGCTCGCGAGTGGGCACCCCTACATCTACGGGCCGCCCACGGCAGGGACGACGAGAAGACGGCGAGGGAGGACACGGCATGGCCCCAGCGGCTCCCCAGGCTGCCGCCCGCGACGCCGCGCCCGCGGACGGCACCGATTGGGAGGGCGTCCGCCTGCATGTCGTCACCGGCAAGGGCGGTACCGGAAAGACCACGGTGGCGGCCGCGCTCGCCCTCGCGCTCGCCGAGGACGGCCGCCGCACCCTGCTGGTGGAGGTGGAGGGACGGCAGGGCCTCGCCCAGTTGTTCGACACCGACCCGCTGCCGCACGAGGAGCGGAAGATCGCGGCCGCGCCCGGCGGCGGCGAGGTGCTGGCGCTCGCCATCGACGTCGAGCAGGCGCTCCTGGAGTACCTGGAGATGTTCTACCGCGTCGGCCGCGCCGGAAAGGCGCTGCGCAAGCTCGGCGCGATCGACTTCGCCACCACCATCGCCCCCGGCCTGCGCGACGTGCTGCTGACCGGGCGGGCCATCGAGGCGGTGAAGCGGAAGACCGGGGACGTCCCGGTCTACGACGCGGTGGTGATGGACGCCCCGCCGACCGGCCGCATCACCCGGTTCCTCAACGTCAACACCGAGCTGGCCGGGCTGGCCCGGTTCGGCCCGATCCACAATCAGGCCCAGTCGGTGATGCGGCAGCTGAAGTCGCCTCAGACGGCCGTGCACCTGGTGACGCTCCTGGAGGAGATGCCCACTCAGGAGACGGTGGACGGCGCCGCCGAGCTGACCGCCGCGGGCCTGCCGGTGGGCGGGGTCTTCGTCAACATGGTGCGGCCCTCGCTGCTGGACGAGGCGGCCCTGGAGGCCGCCGCGGGCGGGCACCGCGCCGACGTCGCCACCGCGCTGGACGGCCTCGTCGGGGGCGGTGACGCCCCGTCCGACGAGCTGGTGGACGCCCTGCTGGACCAGGCCCGCGAGCACGCCCAGCGGGTGGTGCTGGAGCGCGAGCAGCGCTCCGCGGTGCGGGAGATGGGCAGGCCCTGGTACGAGCTGCCGCTGCTCGCGGACGGCGTGGACACCGGAGGGCTCTACGCCCTCGCCACCGAGCTGCGCCGGCAGGGCGTGGCATGACGGGGCGTGAGGGACGTCATGGGGGAGGCATGTTGAGTCAAGGGGAGCATCGACCATGAGACCGGCACCTCGGTTGGACATGGATGCGCTGCTGGACGATCCGCGCACCCGGATCGTGGTGTGCTGCGGCTCGGGCGGCGTCGGCAAGACGACCACCGCCGCGGCACTGGGCGTGCGGGCGGCCGAACGCGGCCGCCGCACGGTGGTGCTGACGATCGATCCGGCCCGGCGGCTGGCCCAGTCGATGGGCCTGACGGAGCTGGACAACACCCCGCGCCGCGTCGAGGGCGTCAAGACCTCGGCGGGCGGCGAGCTGTTCGCCATGATGCTGGACATGAAGCGCACCTTCGACGAGATCGTCGAGGCGCACGCGGATCCGGCGCGGGCCCGCGCCATCCTGGAGAACCCCTTCTACCAGTCGCTCTCCGCCGGTTTCGCCGGCACCCAGGAGTACATGGCGATGGAGAAGCTGGGCCAGCTGCAGGCCACCGGCGAGTGGGACCTGATCGTGGTGGACACCCCGCCGAGCCGCTCCGCGCTGGACTTCCTGGACGCGCCGGACCGGCTGGGCTCCTTCCTGGACGGGCGCTTCATCCGGATCATGACGGCCCCGGCGAAGGTCGGCGGCCGGTCGATGATGCGCTTCCTGGACGTGGGCATGACGGTGGTGACATCGGCGCTCGGCAAGGTGCTGGGCACTCAGATGCTGCAGGACGTCCAGACGTTCATCGCGGCCACCGAGTCGATGTTCGGCGGCTTCCGGGAGCGGGCGGACGCCACCTACCGGCTGCTGCAGGCGCCGGGGACGGCGTTCCTGGTGGTGGCGGCGCCGGAGCGGGACGCACTGCGGGAGGCGGCGTACTTCGTGGACCGGCTCGCCGAGGACGCCATGCCGCTGGCCGGCCTGGTGCTCAACCGGGTGCACGGCACGGAGGCGCCCGGGCTGAGCGCGGAGCGGGCCTCGGCGGCCGCCGAGGCGCTCGAGGAGGCGGTCGGCGCGGGCCCCGAACCGGGGTCGGAAAAATCTTCAAGTGCCGTTGTCGACAAGGCAATTGCCTCGACCGGTGCTGACCGGGAGTTCTCGTCGGAATCGGCGGTACCGGA
The DNA here is from genome assembly GCF_001879105.1 of Mangrovactinospora gilvigrisea. Taxonomy (GTDB): domain Bacteria; phylum Actinomycetota; class Actinomycetes; order Streptomycetales; family Streptomycetaceae; genus Mangrovactinospora; species Mangrovactinospora gilvigrisea. The sequence continues at coordinate 21,010 of NZ_MLCF01000042.1, forward strand.
GGACGACCCGGGCCCCGGGACCCCCCGGAAACCCTCCGGGGAAGGTGTGAACGACGACGGCGCCGGGCAAACCAGTAAGCGGATGCCGCCTGGGTCCGCCACCTCTCCCGAGGACCCCGGCCCGGCATCGGAAGACCGCGAACAGCACCTCCAGCAGTCCCAGTTCTCCCAGCTCCAGAACACCCGGCAGGACTCCGGGCGTCCCGAAGCACGGCCCACTGCTCCACGGCCCGAGGGCGCACCCGGCGGCGACTCCCCCGATGATGGCTCCCCCGGCTATGACGCGGGCCTTCTCGCCGCCGGGTTGCTCCGCCTGCATGCCGAGCGGATGCAGGTGATGGACCGTGAGCGGCGCACGCGCGAGCGCTTCACGGCCATGCATCCCGACGTGGCCGTCGTCGCGGTGCCCGCGCTGCCCGGGGACGTCCACGACCTGGACGGCCTGCGCGCCATCGGCGATCGCCTCGCCGAGGGCGGCTGAGGCGTCCGCACATGTCGGCGTCTCCGTACATGTCGGTGTCGGGGCCGGGGCGTGCTCCGTCAGGGGCGGCGCGCTCGGTGCGCACGGCGCTCGCTTCGGCGCGGCCGTCCTTCGCCCGCGGCCTCGCCGCGGGCCGCCGACGCCCTCGTCAACCCCATGTTCGATTGTGCGGAGCCCTGCGCCCGGCATCGCGGGCGGGCCGCCGCTCTCCCCCGTGAAAGCCGATGTCGCCCGCGGCCGGTCAGCCGGCCTGGGCGTAGTCCTTCACGGGGTTCGCCGCATAGTCCTTCACGTAGTCCTTCGGCACGAAACCGCCGATCGTGGCGCCGGTCGCGCGGGCGTCGCGCTCGTACTCGCTGCGCGCGGTCTCCAGCAGCCGGCGCCAGGAGGTGACCATGGGACGGCGGCGCAGCAGCGCCCTCCGCTCCCGCTCGGTCATGCCGCCCCAGACACCGAACTCCACGCGGTTGTCGAGCGCGTCCGCCAAGCACTCGGTGCGCACCGGGCATCCGGTGCACACCGCCTTGGCGCGGTTCTGCGCCGCACCCTGGACGAACAGCTCGTCAGGGTCGGTCGATCGGCAGGCTGCTTGCGCGGTCCAGTCTGTAACCCAGCTCATGCTGGTGCCGTCCTCTCCCGAATCGAGGCTCCCCCACGGCGGCAGCGGCATATTCACCGCCGCCAGTGCAGGACGTTACGGAAGGAAGGCACCCGGCAACAGTCCCCGGACGCTTCATCTTTCATGACTCGATAGGACTAGTGGAGCCCATCTGATCACCCAGAGGGGTGACTCCGCAGCTCAGCGCGGTCACCGTCAACACCGGGGAGGGGAAGTGGAATTGGGAACTCTCTGTAGCCCTCAACACCCACTTGAGTGACACCGTGGCCAACGCGAGCCGTCCTCAGGTATCAGTGCCAGCGTAGGCGAGCACCGACCCGCTGTCCGGGGAATCGCCAACCGTGACCGCGCCGAGACCCGGACGGACCAGCGCGCGGAGCGTCCGCACGGCGCGCACTCGGAGCACGCGCCCCCACTCCGGCCCGGTGAAGTTATCCACAGGCGGCGCCCTTGCCCCGGGACCGCAGAGGGCAAACCCGTATCCTCTCCCCCATGGCTTCCAAGCGCTCCGCACCGCGGTTCCGCACCGGCAGGGTCGGCCCCGTCGCGCTGACCGCCCGCTTCGTCGGCGTCAGCGCGCTGGCCGGCGTCCTGGCGGCGGGGGTCCTGCTGCCCGCGGTCGGCACGCTGGGCGTCGGTGCCAAGGCGTCCGCCCAGTCGTTCGACAGCCTGCCCGGCGATTTCAAGCGCCCCCCGCTCTCGCAGGCCTCGCACATCTACGACAGCAAGGGCAACCTGCTCGCCACGGTCTACGACCGCGACCGCACGGTGGTGAAGACGCAGGACATCGCGCCCACCATGCGCAAGGCGATCGTCGCGATCGAGGACGCGCGGTTCTACCAGCACGGCGCGGTCGACCCCAAGGGCATCCTGCGCGCGCTCAACCAGAACGCGGAGAACGGCGGCGTCTCGCAGGGCGCCTCCACCCTCACCCAGCAGTACGTGAAGAACGTCTTCGTCGAGGACGCCGGCAACGACCCCAAGGCCGTCGCCGAGGCGCAGCGCCAGACCATCGGCCGCAAGGTCCGCGAGATGAAGTACGCGATCAAGGTGGAGGAGGAGCTGACCAAGACGCAGATCCTCACCAACTACCTCAACATCACGTTCTTCGGCGAGCAGGCCTACGGGGTGGAGGCGGCCGCCCAGCGGTACTTCAGCGTCCACGCCAAGGACCTGTCGCTGGCGCAGTCGGCGATGCTGGCCGGCGTGGTGCAGTCGCCCTCCGGCTACGACCCGCTGACCAACCCCAAGGCCGCGCTCGACCGGCGCAACACCGTGCTGAGGAGGATGGCCCAGCTGCACGCGGTCACCCCGGTGCAGGCCGCGGCGGCGGAGAAGACGCCGCTGGGGCTGAACACCAGCAAGCCCAAGAACGGCTGCATCACCGCGACCAGCGGCAGCGGGTTCTTCTGCGACTACGTGAAGAACACCGTCCTCAACGACGCCACCTTCGGGAAGACCGCGGCGGCCCGCGAGAAGCTGTGGAAGACCGGCGGCCTGGAGATCCACACCACCCTCGATCCGCAGGCGCAGGCCTCCTCGGCGCAGGCCGTCACCTCGCGGATCTACTCCACCGACCCGGTGGCCGGCGCGGTGGTGATGGTCGAGCCGGGCACCGGCCGGGTCACGGCCATGGCGCAGAGCCGGCCGTACGGCTTCGGCAAGGGCCAGACGACGATCAACTACAGCGTCGACAAGGACATGGGCGGCTCGAACTACGGCTTCCAGACCGGTTCGACGTTCAAGCCGTTCACCGCGGCCGCCGCCCTGGAGAAGGGCATCTCGCCCGGTCAGACGTACAAGACCGGCTCGAAGATCGACATGTCCAACCAGCCGTTCTCCACCTGCAACGGCACCACCAGCGCGCCCAACTGGCAGCCCCAGAACGAGCTGACCAGCGAAAAGGGCACGTTCAACATGGCCACGGCGCTGCAGAAGTCGATCAACACCTACTTCGTGAAGCTCTCCCAGCAGACCGGCCTCTGCGAGATCGCCACGCTCGCCGAGAAGATGAACGTCCACATGGGCAACGGCAAGCAGCTGGTGCAGAGCCCGTCGCTGACGCTGGGCGGCAACACCATCGCCCCGCTCACCATGGCGGCGGCGTACGCGACCTTCGCCAACGAGGGCAGCTACTGCACCCCGGTCGCCATCGACTCCATCACCACCGCGACCGGCAAGCAGCTGGCCGTGCCGAAGACGCAGTGCTCGCAGGTGATGCAGAAGACCACCGCGGACACCATCAACACCATGCTGCTGGGCGTGGTCCAGGACGGCACCGGCAAGGCGGCCGGCCTCACCGACCGCGAGAGCGCCGGCAAGACCGGTACGACGGACAACCGGATGGCGGCCTGGTTCCTCGGCTACACGACGAACATGGTCGGCGCCGTCTGGATGGGCGACCCGGCGAACAAGCAGTCGATGTACAACCTGCGGATCGGCCCGCAGTACTACGACAAGGTCGAGGGCGCGGACGGGCCGGGCCCGATCTGGAAGCTCGCGATGAGCGGCGCGCTGTCCGGCAAGCCGGCCGGGTCCTTCCAGAAGGTCAGCCTGCCGACGGCGCCGTCCCAGGACGGCAACGGCGGCAAGAAGGCGGGCGGCGGCGGCGACAACGCCGGCGGCAGCGGCGGGGCGGGCAACGGCAGCAAGCCCGGGAAAGGGCACGGCGGGAACACCGGCGGCCCCTGGGGCGGGCTGATCGGGGGCTGGGGCTAGGCCGGCCCCGCGCGCCGAACCCCTGGCCCTTGTGGTCGCGGCCCTTCCCGGCCCCGGCCCTTCTCGGCCCTTCCCGGTCCGGAACACAAGGACGGACCCGCCGCCCGTGGTCTCCCGGGCGGCGGGTCCGTTCGTTCCTGCCCCTCGTCCCCTCGACGGGGCGCGGGGTTCCCGTCAGCCGGCCAGGGCGGCCTTGACGGCGTCGGCGACGCGGCGGCCGTCGGCGCGGCCGGCGACCTTGGCGTTCGCCAGCTTCATGACCGGGCCCATCGCCTTCGGCCCGGAGGCGCCGGACTCCGCGACGGCCTCGGCGACCAGCGCCGTCAGCTCGTCGTCGGTCAGCTGCTTCGGAAGGTACTCGGCGAGGATGTCGCCCTCGGCCCGCTCCTGCGCCGCCGACTCCGCGCGCCCGCCGGCGTCGAAGGCCTCGGCGGCCTCGCGCCGCTTCTTGACCTCGCGGGTGAGGATCTTCAGAACCTCGTCGTCGGACAGCTCGCGCGCGGTGTCGCCCGCGACCTCCTCGTTGCCGATGGCGGTGAGCGCCATGCGGATCGCACCCTTGCGGACGGTGTCCTTGGCCCGCATGGCCGCGGTGAGGTCCTCCCGGAGCTGCTTCTTCAGCGTCGTCATGCGCCCATCATCCCATCCGCGGCATTGCGCCCCGTCCCCTTTTTCCCGCAGCAGGCCCCGGACGAGACCGCAACGCGGGTCTGACGGGACGTCTGCAACACTGGGCCGATGCGACCCATGTACGCCGTCCCGCTGGGACTCGCCGCCGCCGGCGCCGCATGCGTCGGCTACGCCGCCGGGATCGAGGTCCGCTCCTTCCGGCTGCGCCGGGTCACGGTGCCGGTGCTGCCGCGCGGCGCACGCCCGCTGCGGGTCCTCCAGGTCTCGGACATCCACATGGTCTCGGGGCAGCGCAAGAAGCAGCGCTGGCTGCAGTCGCTGGCGGCGCTGCAGCCGGACTTCGTCGTCAACACCGGCGACAACCTCTCGGACCCGACGGCGGTGCCGGAGACGCTGGACGCGCTCGGCCCGCTGATGGAGTACCCGGGGACGTACGTCTTCGGCTCCAACGACTACTTCGGCCCGGTGCCGCGGAACCCCGGCCGCTATCTGACGGCCCGGATCAAGGGCACCGCGGCGCGGGGCGCGCACGCGCCCAAGAAGCGGTCGGCGGTGCAGAACCCGTGGCCGGAGCTGCGCGACGGCTTCGACGCGGCCGGCTGGGTGGGCATCAACAACGGCCGGGGGCGGCTGAAGCTGGACGGCTTCGAGATCGCGCTGACCGGGCTGGACGATCCGCACATCCACCGCGACCGCTACGAGGAGGTGGCCGGCGGCCCCGAGGCGGACGCCGACTTCTCGCTGGCCGTGGTGCACGCCCCGTACCTGCGCGTGCTGGACGCCTTCGCGGCGGACCGCTACCCGCTGGTCCTCGCCGGGCACACGCACGGCGGGCAGCTGTGCATCCCCTTCTACGGGGCGCTGGTGACCAACTGCGACCTGGACACCGACCGGGTGAAGGGCCTCTCCGCCCACACCGCGGACGGCCACCGCAGCTACCTCCACGTCTCGGCCGGCTGCGGCACCAACCGCTACACCCCGGTCCGCTTCGCCTGCCCGCCGGAGGCGACGCTGCTCACACTGGTGGAGTCCCCGGGATAACGGATTTCGTCCTGGCGCGCCGGTCCGCTAGAGTAATCCTCGTTGCACCGGGGTGTGGCGCAGCTTGGTAGCGCGCTTCGTTCGGGACGAAGAGGCCGTGGGTTCAAATCCCGCCACCCCGACCCAGGTCAAAGGGCACCTACTCTTTTTTGTAGGTGCCCTTTGACGTTCCCGGGAGCCAAACGGGGAGCCACCCGGAAACGATCAGCCCTCCTCTGCCGGTGCCGTCTCCCCTTCCTCGTCGCCGTAGTTGAAGATCGAGTCCATGGCCCCGGCGCCCTCGGTGATGACCGGCCGGAGCTGCTTCCGGTAGACGGCCTCCGTGGTGGCCGTGCTGCTGTGGCCGACCACTCGGGCAATGACCTCCAGCGGGATGCCGTGGTCCGAAAGCAGGGACACGAAGCTGTGCCGCAGCTCCCGGGGCGTCCACTCCGGCGCGAGCCCGGCCCGCTTCACGATGGCTCGGAAGCCGCGGCGGACGTGGGACGCGTCCAGCGGGGTGCCGACGGTCGACGCGAACACCAGGTCGTTCTCCGCCCAACGCTCCCCCGCCGCGACGCGCCGCCAGCCCTGATCGACCCGGTGGTTCTCCAGAACCGCCACCACCTGTTGCGGGAGAGCGAGCGTCCGCCTGCTCTTCCGCGTCTTGGTGTCGCCGTGCCGGCGGACCGACCGCCATACCTCGATGTGCGGCGGGATGTCCCCGACCGGGTGCAGGTGGACGTGATCCCAGGTGAGGGGTCGTGCCTCCTCGGTGCGCACCCCGATGAGCAGCGACACCACGATGTACGCGTGCAGGATGCTCCCCCGCGCCGCCATGAGCACGGCCTTGGCCTGCTCCAAGGTGAGCGCCTTGCTCGGACGGCCGGGCCGCCCGTCCGGAACGGTGACCAGCTCAGCGACGTTGCGCATCACTTTGTCTCGCTTCTGCGCATGGGTGATGGCTCGCCGCAGCACACCAAGTACCTCGCGAAGTGAGCGCGTCGCCAGGTAGTCCGCGCGGTCGTCCAACCAGTCGTCAAGGTCGTCCGCGGTGAGGTCTCGGAGCTTCGCCTTGCCCAGCATCGGCAGGATGTGGTTCTCCGTCAGGCTCCGGCACTTCTTGACGGTCTCCGGGTCGCGGCCCTTGAACCCGCGGGCAAGATAGTCCTCGATCGTGTCGGACACGGTGTAGTTGGCGGGGGTCTTCACCCCGCTCTCCATCTCCTTTCTGAGGTCGCGCAGCTTGCGGCGAACCTCCGTCTTCGTCTTCCCGGTGACCTTCGGTCGGCGCCTCTTCCCCGAGGGGGTGAAGCCCAGGGACATGGCGCCCACGTACGTGTTCTTGGACGCGTCCCAGTAGATCGAATCCTCGCCGTTGCCTGCCTTGTGTGAGCGCTCCGGCTCCGGGGTCTCGGTCATGTGCTGGTGATGCCTCTCAACGAGCGGAGCCGCGCCCTGTGGGGGACGCGGCTCCGTGAACGGATGGGGTTGGATCAAGCGACGGCCTGATCTGCTTCGCGCTTGAGGAGATCGATGTACTCCTCGATGTACTCGGTCGGCACAAGCCGCCGGCGTCCCACGCGAACGGTGCGGAGGCGCCCGAGACGGATCTCCTCGTATGCGGTGGAGCGCTTCACCCCGATGAGGTGAGCGGCGACCTCTACACGGTGCAGCCGCGGCGCCAGGTCCAGAGCCACGGCCTCATCAGCGGCGGAGAGCATGGGCGTGCTCATCTGCAGGACTCCCTGATGGGTTGTCAGGTATCGGGCCGCGGGCCCGCACCTGTCCTAAGCGCGGATTTCTGCGTCACTACGTTATCTGCGTCAGCCGAGTCTCTGACCTGCACCGTTGCGTGACATGGTTGCCCGGTGCTGCGTCATCCCTGCGTCACGGCCTGCGTCATCGCGTGACGCAGGTGACGCACGATGACGCAGCGTCCAACCGTCTGCGTCACGGCCGTAGCCGCAGGCCAGATGCGAATTCCGGCGCCCGGTGACGCAGGTGACGCAGGATTCCCTCTCTTAGGAAAGAGCGAGAGGTGATGTCTGTAGTCGTGCGCGACTCAAGACGAGAATGAGGAGCCGCTTCGCGGCGCTCTCCTCGGGCGGCGCTGCGCGCCGAACAGCAAGAGGAGCACCCGGGCGCGCGGTGCTCTTCTTGCTTGTCCGGAGCGGTGAGCGCCGGTCAGAAGGCTTCCTGCTGACGCTCGGTCGGTGGCGGCGCCGGCGGCCGGGCCAGCTCGACGTACCGGGCCGTCCGGGTGCGGCCCCAGTCGACCAGCACGCCCCGGGCCGCCAGGGTGGGTTGGAGCCGCTTGAGCCGGTCGGAGAGCACCTTGCCGGTGGTGGGCCAGCCCTTGGGCAGTGGACGGCATTCCTCGCCCGCGTAGAGCTTCGTGAGGCCGTGCAACCACTCCGCGGACGTCATCCGCTCCGACGCTCCCGGCGCCAGGCTCTCGGCGTGCTGGAGAACGGTCTGCGCCAGTAGGTCGCCCTCGATGACGTCGTCGTTCAGCTCATCCAGGCACGCCCGGTACGCCATCAGCGCGCCCAGCCCGGTGGCCGCGTCCAACTGGGCGCACAGGTGGGCGAAGTCCGCCATCCGCAGGTCCGTCGGGGTCTCGGCCTCGGCGGCGCGGACCTTGACCGTCAGGTCCAGAATCGACCCGAGCACGACGGGGAGCACCTCTTCGAACTCCGCCCACAGCTCCGCCTCGGTCCGCCGGACGGTGGGGCGTTCCAGCCGCAGCGGCAGGAGCCGTTCGGCCAGGTCCGGGCGGATCACGCCGACGTCGATGCCGGTCAGCAGCAGCGGACGGCGGTAGCGGGAGCGGTGGACGTCCCCGTCGGTGAACAACGCGCGCTTGACGTCCTCGGCGCCGGTGACGATGCAGCACATCGCGTCCGACATGGTCACGCTCATGTGCGAGAGGTTGTCCAGGGCGGTGACCCATCCGGCCGCTACTGCGGTGATCAGGGCCTCCTCGTCTTTCGGGGCGCGGCGCAGGTCCCCACTCATGCCCTCGATGATCCGGGTGAGCATCCGGCCGCCGGTGGACTTGCCCGCGCCCTGCGGGCCGGTCAGGAACGGGGCCGGGACGGGTACCGACGGCCCGAGGCAGCCCACCAGCCAGGCCACCGCGAGGCACTCGCTCTCCGCCCCGGCGAAGTTGCACAACCTGAGCAGCAGATCGAGGCCCTTGCCGTCGGTGTCCTTCGCCGGGAGCGGCAGTTCGCCGGTGAGCTGGGTGCGGCGCCAGCAGACTTCCTGCGGGTCGGGGACGGCGAGGTCCCAGCCGTCCGCATGGATGCGGACCGACTGCCCGTCGGTGCGGCCCAGGTCCAACCAGGTCGCGCCGTCGAAGCCGGGCGCCACCCGGATGTGCACCTGCTGCACCTGCTGACCCATCGCCAACGCCTCGATCAGGTCCAGCGCTTCCTTCAGCGCGGTCCCGCTGAACGCCCCGTGCCCGTCGGTGAACAGCCCGACCATGAGTTCCTGCCGGTGGCTGCCGGTGGTGCCCTGGGATCGGATCGGCCGGGCCACCGGGTGGCCGTTGCGCTGGGCGTAGACGGTGCCGTCGGCGGTGCGGAAGTACCGGAAGTGCTCCCGCGCGTAGTCGGCAATGATCTCGCGCCCGGACGCCTTCTCCTCCTCGGCCATGGTCACACCCCCAGCCGGGAACGGGCGTTGGTCCACGCATCCGTGCAGTGCCGCGGCGTCTCGCCCTTGGCCTGCGCGGCGGTGAACAGGCGCGCCACGTGCGCGTCGGTCAGGCAGCCGCACCGGCCGTGCGTGGCCAGCACCGCGAGGAACGTTGCGTAGACGGTGGCGTGCACGGCACTCCGGGCGGCGGTGATGCGCTGCTCGGCCATGGCGATGCCCCGTTCGAGGTAGACGGGGGTGCGGTGCGGGCACACCCCGTTTCCGGACGGCGCGGACACGGTGACCGCCCGGGGCGGCGCGGGGGCCGCCTTGACCGCCAGCTCCCGCACTGCGGTCGGCAGCGCGGCCAGGGTGCCGGCGCCGGGACCGAGCCACCGCGCGTAGGCCATCGTCGACTTGAGGTCCACGCCGGGCCGGACGGCGTTCACCGACCGCATGGCGCCCCGGTAGAGCCAGTGCTCCCCGCGCGTGGTCACCACGGTCCGGGTGGCCGGCAGACTCGCGCGAGCCCACGCGACGGCCGCAGCGTCATCGAGGTCCACCACGGTCAAGTCGGCGCCGCCGGGGTGGTAGGCCACCGCGGCAGCCTGCCGCCAACCCGGCGCCCACTCGGGGGAGCTGAGGACGTCCGGGTCAGTGGTGGCGGCAGCCCAGCCATGGCACGGCCGCGGGCAGCGGCACGGGCCCGCGCAGAGCATCACCGGCCGCCCGCCGCACGCATTGTCCCGGCAGGCCGGGCAGTTGCCCAACGGCCGCTTGCCGCGCCCCAGCGGCAGCACCGGTAGCCCGGTTGCCGCGAGCGTGAGCGAGGTATCCAGCAGGGTCCTCATGGCGCGGACGAGGGTGGGATACGTCATGCTGGGAGACCTCCTGAGATCTCTTGCAGGGAGCGGGAGGAACGGGCGGGCCGGACTTTGGCGAGGCGGCCCGCCCAACCGCGTCAGCGGTGGTTGACGGTGCCGGACGCGCGGCCGAACATGCCGCGGCTGTGGATGTGCTGGGTGACGTGCACCGGGCCGGAGCCGGAACGGCGAACCGACCACGCGACGGCGCCCACGGCGCCCGCGGCCACCAGCGCAACCGCCGCCCACAGGGCGTTGGTGATGGCCAGCAGCCCGGGGACGGCCAGGGACAGGCCGATGCCGGCCGCGCCGATGCCGAGTCCGACGGTCGGCGCCAGCAGGGCGGTGGTTTTGGCCCACCGCGGGACCGGCCGCGGCGCCTCGGGAGCGGGCGGCGGGGTGGCCGGGGCGAGGGTGTAGCCGGTGACGATGCGGCCGTCCGGGAGCTGGACGCTGGCGACGTCCGGCAGACCGGACGGGAGCACCACCGCGGGCGGTGCCGGATCCGGTATCGGCGTCGGGCGGACGACGTCCGCGGCCACCGCCGGGTGCTCCGGGAAGAGGTCGTGCGCAGACATGCGGAATCCCTCCGGGGGTGTGTCAGGGAGGCTGCACCACCCCCTACCGGGGGCGTGCAGACGGGGTTTCCGGGCCTCTGACCTGCACGCCTCCCTGACTCCCTGACCGATCGTCAGTGCAGGTGAGGGGCAGGAATGCGGGCCAGGGAGGGAGGCAGGGAGTTCTCCCTGCCTCCCTGTGCCGGCAGCGGCTACGCCGGACCGGAAGCGGAATCCTCCGGGGACCGGTTGGCGAGTGCCCGCGCGAGCCGCTCGCGAGCGATGACCATGCGGCCGTCGGACTTGTAGGGCTCCGCACCGGTGCCCTCCAACACCCGCTTGAGGTTCAGGAAGGTCCAGGTGTTGTAGAACCCGGAGTCCAGCGTGTTGAGCCGCTTGAGGACGTCCTGCGTCAGCACGCGGGTCGCGGTCCCGACCACGGTGGCGATGTCCGCGAGCGGGTCGCGCTGCTCGCCGCGGTCCAGCGTGCGGGCGGTGTCGACGCCGTCGCGCAGCGCCTTGGCACGGTCCGCGATCACAGTCGCCTCGTCAGTGTCGATGTAGTGCGTCCGCACGGTGATCGAGGACTGCCCGGCCGGGATGTCGATGCCGGCCGAGGAGACCACGAGCGTGCCCTTGTCCAGTCCCTGCCGCAGCAGGTGCGGGGCGGCGCCGCCGTCCACGGCCTTGTCGCCCAGCGCCATCCGGGACTGCGACTCCGACCCCAGCGCGAGCGAGGCGCGGGTGTGGGCGCCCTCCCGGACCAGCTTGGGCAGGTTCTGATCGGTGGGGTCCTGGGTGCCCTGCCACAGCAGCACGTTGACGGCCCGCCCCTGGTTGTGAATCTTGCGGGCGGCCATGAAGTACCGGGACGTGGCCTTGGACCCGCCGTAGGGGTTCTTCGCCTCGTCCTTCACCGGGCACATGAACGCCTGCTGCGCCTCGTCCACGATCAGGATCAGCGGGGGGAAGTCGGTCCCCTCCGGAGACTGCAAGCGGCGCTCCATCTCCGCCACCCCGCGCTCAAGCATCTCGGTGGCCTCGATGCAGTGCTCATCGGTGGGCCCCTCGATCAAGACTGCGGCGAGGTTCAGGAACATCCGCCAGTCACCGACCCCCTTGAGGTCCGCGATCCAAAACTCCGCCCGCGGGTCCATCGCCAGCCACAGCGCCAGGGCCCGCAGCGCGGCCGTCTTGCCCTGGTTGGACAACCCCGTGATCAGCAGGTGCAGTTGGAACAGGCCCAGCAGCGCCGCGTCCCCGCGCAGGTCCTGGCCCCACGGCGCCCGGCCCTTGATGTAGTCGGCCCGCAGGGTCTCATCGGTGACCAGCGGAGACCGCCCGATCGGCTCGTCCAGTGCGCCGGAGTCCGCGATCCACAGCCGCACGGTACGCGGGGCGGGCGGGATGGTGATGAACACCTCGTGCTCGTGCCGGCCGAGGTTCTCCGCCAGCTTGCGGCGCCGGTTCTGCACCTCGGTCGTGGTCACGCCGGACGGGAGCGTGACGTCCACCTCGACCCCGCACCCGGCAATCTTGATCAGGGAGAGCATCGCGGCGCCCGCATCCCCCATCTCCTTGATGGCGGTGCGCATCGGGGCGATGCCGAGATCGTGCATGGCCTTGACCACGATGGACGGGGTGATCGGGTCCCCGCCGGAACGGTCGGCCGCGGGCAGCGTCCAGTTGGGGGCAGCCTGCCGCTTGCGGCCCACCGCCCAGAACCCGGCGAGTGCCAGCAGCGGACCGACAGCCATGGCCGGGCCCCACACCACCGTGACGATGACGACGATCCACTTGATCGTTTCGATGGCCAGCATCAGCGGCGCGACCACGTCCGCGACGTGCTTGGTGCCGATCGCCAGGATGATGCCCAGCAGCAACAGGCCGCCGAAGGTCGCGCCGGTACCGACGAGCAGGCCCCTGGCGAGCGCTTCGGGGGCGTGCAGCAGGTCCATGCGGCGCTTGTGCCGCATCGCGCGGAAGCGCTGCCCCTGCTCGTCCCACTTCATCGCGGCCTCGTAGTCCCCGGCGACTTCCGCGGCGCGGGCGAGGCGCTCGTACCGGGCCGGGGTGCGCGACTCCCACGCCCGGCGGGTGGTGATCCGGGCCCCGCCCAGCACGTACATGCCGTTGCGGACCGCGCCGCGGCCCACGGCCCGGGTGCGCTCGTGGGTGACGGCCCACGCGATGGCATTGCGCGAGCGGGCCCACCACGGCACCCGGCCCGGGATCACCAGGGCCGGGGCGTCCGGGGTGGTGGCCGCGGCGTCCGTGGCCGAGGTGGGCGGCTCTTCCTTGAACAGGGGGACGACGTTGTTGCTCACGGTGCAGCCTCCTTCAGGGGCACGTCGGATAAGCGCAGTTCACGCAGGTCCCGAGCGACGTCGGGATGCAGTACGGGGCGACCTGGCCGCACTGCCGGCAGGTGCGGCGGGCGGTCATCGCCTTGGCCAGCGCGGCGGTGCGGCCCGGGGTCATCGGGCGGACCGGCTTGGCCAGGGCCAGGCGGTAGAGGTAGGCGACGGCCACCCCGGCGCGGCGGCGCCGGGAGCGGCGCATCACCTGAGCGGCTATCGGCTGTCCTCCCGGCCGTAGCCCGCGGGCCCGAAGCTGACGACGCGTCGCCAGCCCATCCGGGGCGAACTTCCACGGGTAGGTGGGGACTCCGTAGCGCGCGCCGGAAGGGTCGTAGCAGCGCCCGAACGTCGGCGACATCAGGCAGCCTCATCCTTGGACGCGTCGTCGGTCCGCTCGGCGCGAAGGGTGTCGCGCAGGGTTCGGGCCTTGGCCGCGGACGTGTGGACGGCCCGGCGGATGCCCTCGGCAGTCAGCGCGTCGTCCGCCCAACCGGCCGTCGCGGTCCGCGCCTCGTCCAGCAACTCGTCCGGGGTGCGGGTCGGTCGGGTCGACCGGGCGGCCGCTGGTACCCGACCGGTCGCCCTGCGGACCGGGGCCGACTGTGCGGCCACGGCCCGGAGCGGAGTCGGCTCGGGCGCGTCTTCGGCGTCCGCGGACGGCTCCGGGGAGTCCAGCGGTGCGGGTTCCTGCGGGAGCGCGGCCGTGGTCGGCGCGCCCAGGTCAGGCGCCGACCGATCCGGCACGGGAGCCGGTTCGACGGGCGCGGCCGATGCTGGCGCGGGGCGGTGGTGCAGCACCTTGGCGACCAGATCGGACCCGAAGTAGATCGACCCGACCGGCAGCGAGGTGGCCAGCAGGACGAGCGTCCAGTTGGCCGGGCCCCACGAGGCGAGTCGACCCCAGTCGACGACGTGGGTGTGCAGGGCCGGGGTCAGCCCGTGGACGTAGTTCAGTCCGAGCGAGGCGGTGGTGTAGGTGCCCAGCACCCGCCGCGCGGACCGCCGGTCATCGCCGGTGAGCACGAGCGTGGCGACCAGGGCCAGGGCCATCAGGCCGTCGACCACGAAGGGGTACAGCAGGGCCGCGGTCGGGTCGGCGCCGGTGGCGCGGGCCACGTCCCGAAGTGCGTTCCAGGAGACGCGGAATGCCATCGCGACCACGGTCGCCAGCGCCAGGGTCAGCAGGGCCTTGCCCTTGATGCGGGTCATGCCGCACCTCCGGCGACGATCAGAGCCGCTGCCGTCAGGAGCAGACCGCCGGCACAGACCAGGTCCACCGCCCGGCGCAGGCGGGCAAACTTCGCCACGGCGATGCGGGACAGGGCGGCGATGTGCTGGGAGCGCTGGTCGCCCTCCAGAGCGGCGCGGATGTCATGGGCGGTCAAGGTGGCCCACAGCGGGAAGCCGACGCGGCCCCCGAGGTTCGGGCGGACCGCCCGCAGCAGCAGCCCGGCCGCGGCAGCCAGCGCTGCCATGCCGGCCGCGCCCGTGCTGATGGCGGCGGTGTTCGGGTGGATCCCGGTTGCGACGGTCCACACGCCGGCGAGAACGGCGCCGATGAAGGCCAGCAGCAGCCCGATCTTGTTGTCGGTGCGGGCGATCTCGGCCTTGACGTCTGCCAACGCGGCAGTCAGGTTCTGATCCCGGGTGCTCATGCTGCACCTCCGACCGGCCCGGCGGCCCGGCGGTTGGCCAGGTCGCGGCGAGCGGTCAGCGCACGGGCGTTGGCCCGGCGGATGCGCCGGATGTCCAGTTCGGACGGTGCGCGGACCAGCAGCGGCAGCATGGCGTCCAAGAGCGCGACGTCCGCGAGGATGACGGGCGACTCTGCTTCGATCGCGTCCAGTTCGGCATCCGACGGTCCGTCAACATCGGGAATGGCCAGGTACAGGACGTTCGTGCCAAGGTTCTGCATGGGTCGTGCTCCCTCGTAGTGGGACGGCCCGAAAGCGGCCCCGGTGGTGAAGCACCGGGGCCGCGCAGGCTTTGACGTGGTGTGCAGGGCGGCGCGATCGTGCGCCGTCAGGCCGCAGAGTCCGCGGCGTCACCGGAGTTGGCGAGGCGGGCGGCCTCCAACGTGGCCGCGGCGCTGGCAAGCGCGGCGTAGACGGCCGCGGCCTTCAGGTCCAACTCGGCTTCCTGCGGGCGGCGGTCCAGGCTCTGTGCCCGCTGCGCGAGCGATTCGGCTTTCCGTGCCAGCTCCGCGTGCGAAGTGCTCCTCATGGGGCGTCCTCCGTGCCCAGGCCCACCGCTGATGCGGCGGGCGTCGTGCCCCGGCCCGGCTCGAACGGGCGGCGCGCCGGTGGCGTGGCGGGGCGGGGTGGTGCCGGGCGGTGCGGTCGGCTTGGGCTCTCGGCCGCCCGCCCGAGTCCTGAGGAGGTCTCCCTCCGGCTGGACGATGAGGTGGTGCACTGCAAGGGGGACCGCGTCCCCACACTCCGGCCGTTGATCGCGGTCGCCGGGCCACCTCGCCAGTCGGGCCGAAGCCCATTGCGTCCTACCTGGCCTTTAGCGGGATTGCAGCGTCCCCGCCCTCTGCTCCACGGCGCCGGCAGATTCGGCCGAAAACGCGCAGGCCAGGGCAGCCCAACGAAGGGCCTTCCACCTGCAACATTCTTGCAGTCCTAGGACTGCGGCGTCGCTGTAATGACGATGCATCACAGTCCCAGGACTGTCAACAGTCCTGGGACTGTGTTTGACTGTCCATGTCGAGAGGAGCAGGTCAATGACGCCGAAGTGGCGGACCCTCGCGGACGAGCTGGCCGACCGGATCAGGAGCGGTGAGTTCGGCCCGGGGGAGCGGTTGCCCGAGATCCGGGACCTTGTCGAGCAGGGCAAGGGGTCCAAGTCGACGGTCCACGCCGCGTACAAGGCGTTGGAGGCCGAAGGGCTGGTGACGTCGACGCGCGGCCACGGCACGACCGTCCGACAGCGGGCCCCGCTCAAGCGAATCGGGATCGAGCGCTACGACAAGGCCAAGTGGCGCGACAGCGACGAGGTGGCGTTCATCGCGGACCGCGTCGCGTCCGGGCGCGCGTACAAGCGGGACGAGCAGACGCAGACCGTGAGCCGAGTGTCGGCCACGGCGGAGGTCGCCGCGGCGCACGGGCTGCCGGAGGGGGCCGACGTCTACGCGCGGGCACGACTCGTCAAGGAAGGCGACCAGCCGACCCACACCCTGACGAGCTACTACAGACCCGAGCATGTGGAGGGGACGCGCATCGTGGATCCGACCCCGGGACCCGCCGGCCGCGGCGGCGGCTTCCGCGTCCTCTACGACGCCGGGTACGAGATCGACCACATGCGGGAAGAGATCTTCGCGCGCGTCCCGACCCCTGATGAGGTCAAGCTCTTGAAGCTTCCGCCGGGCGAACCGGTGGTGGAGCTGCACCGCACGACATTCACCGCGGACGGGACGGTGGTGGAGTACGCGATTGGCGTGCACGCCGCGTCGCGCTTCCGCTGGGCGTACGACTTCCAGGTACCCGACAGTTCGAAGGGCGGCAAGAAGTGATCTCGACTGAGGCTTGGGCCAACGCCGAAGTTCTCTGGGACTACCTCCAGATGCACCAGGAGCCGCGGCCCTGCGATGTGCTGATTGGTCTCGGCAGCCATGACCTCGGCGTGGCAGACGCCACGGTGAAGCTCTACCGCCAGGGGATGGCGCCGCTCATCGTCTTCACGGGAGCCACAAGCCCAACCACGAAGAACCGGATGCCGCGCGGTGAAGCCGTGCACTACCGGGAGCGTGCCCTTGAGCTGGGAGTCCCAGACGCCGCGATCCTCGTCGAACCCCGCGCCCGGAACACCGGACAGAACATCGAGTTCTCTCGTCAGCTTTTGGAAGACTCTAATATATCGGTGTCCTCCGTGCTTCTGGTAAGCAAGCCATACGAGGAAAGGCGTTCCTTCGCAACCGCGACTGAGCTGTGGCCTGAGGCGAAGTACAACTCAGCGTCCGCGCGAGTAGCCTTCGCTCCGTACACTAAGGCAATCGGCGATGCTCACCTGGTCATCGATATGATGGTGGGCGCCTTGCAGCGTATTCTGATTTACCCATCTCAAGGTTTCATGATCAAGCAGAACGTTCCGCGTCACGTTCTTAATGCTTATGAACATCTTCGGAAAGACGGCTTCACGAGCCGCCTAGCTCTTGAAAGTAGATAAGGATCGGAAGCACGAGCCATCGAGGGGTGCACTTTAATGGAAAGCAACCAAGAATGCACATTCTGTCAAATCGCAGATCAGAAGCGGCCAGCTCACGTTGTATACGAGACCTCGACAATCATGGCTTTCTTTCCCCTGAGTCCGGCCACGAAAGGGCATACCCTCGTGGTGCCCAAATCTCACATCAAAAACTTCCTGGAACTAGACGTCGAGACTGGATCCGAAATCAGCAAGGTGGTAGTTAAGGTTGGCAGAGCCCTGCTTGCTACGCTTGCCCCGCAGGGTCTAAACGTTATTACTTCGGCAGGAGAAGCCGCTAGCCAGACTGTTATGCACCTGCACATGCACGTGGTACCTCGGTGGGAAGGTGACGCAATGGCGGACTTCTGGCCAACAAATGTGAGAGCAACTCAAAGTAGCCTAAAGCGCACCGCGGGCCTTGTTCGCGCTTACTTCAAGTAGATCGAAACTGGAATCAGGGCGAGGCCGAAGCCAATAACAACCCCATAGAAGACTTTCAGCGTTTGAGCTCCGAGTAGCACGCTTCGCCACGAGCACCGTGGATACAACTGCCGGTTGAGATACGGGGAGGTATCCATCGAAAATACAGGCACAGAAGAGTGCTCTTTCGATGCGTCAGCATAAAGCTGACGAAACAGGCGTTCTTGGCGAAGGTAGAATGCGTCAAGCCATCCGAAAGCCAACGACGGCATCAGTCCGACGGCGGCGGTCCACCAATGCAAATGCGAGCCCGCATACGCATAAATCGCGGCCGAAAGCGTTAGGCACCATCCTTTAATGGAAAAAGAATGCGATGCCTGCCTGTTGATCGTAGACTGAACGAACTCAAGATGCTTGACTCGCTCAGTCGAGAAGCCTACCAATGCTTTCTAAGCTTGATCGCATCTTCAACCCAGGATTCAAGATTCTCCGCAATCTCAGCGTAAGCGGTTCCACTCGAATAGCCCGGGTCGTACACAGGCACCAACTTGTCTAGTGAGATAGTCTGGCCGTTAGCTTTAACCGTGAGGCTAGAGAACGGATTTACACCCCTCGGTGACGTAAACCCGCTCTGATCCTTCAGGTTGTGGATGTAGACTCCCAGCACACCCTTGCCGTCGTGCCACGCTTTGAGGATCTCATAGTTGATCCACTTGCGGCCGGCCGTCTGACTTCCGATCAGGACGATATCGCAGCTCTTGCCTTGCATCTGCCCATCAATCCAACGCTGGATAGCCGCGTCGCCTTGCCTCTTAACTTCCTCCCACTCATTTGAGTTAAGGATTTTTTGACGCTCTAGGGAGCCAATCTGCTTGATTGTCTGGACACGCCAGAAATCACGCTGGTAGTGAAAAGTGTGGAAGACGTATCGAGGCACGCCAACCCCCTCGCAAAGCTCCATGGCTACGGATCAGACTCCGGAGCCCCCTCCCAGAACCTGGTGGCACGCTACCCGACGGACCCGCAACGTAGGGGGTGATTCGCCAAATCTCACGCTTTGGTCCGTAGGCCCCCTCTTGGATCACCAGCCACGACACCGTGTGCCCTGGACGTCTAGCTGCTTCTGAAAGCGACTGCAACGGTCAGGGGGCAGTACGACGGGGGTCTCGCAGGACAGCTCCCCGACATCATGGCGTGGTGTAGGAGCAGTGCTCCAGGCGGCTTCCCAGGCACACCGGCCCCGCTGACCCTAGAAGCCTCCGCGTCACGGAACAGGACTTCGAGTGTGGGTCAGTCGGCGAGCCTCGACAACCCACCGGTCTCCGTCGTCGCCTCCTCGCACGGGGAGCCAATAGGGGAGCCAACCAAGGCGGCCCGCACCGGACGGGGATGGACGACCGCGGACACACGCCCCAGGCACCGCCGCCGTGAGCCTGACGGGCGCAAGGTCACCTGGACATCTGATCGCGTTCGGGACGAAGAGGCCGTGGGTTCAAATCCCGCCACCCCGACCCGAGATCAGAGGGCCGCTCAGGAGAAATCCTGGGCGGCCCTCTGGCGTTGCCGAACGGGGGCGGGTGGCGCCGGGGACGACGCTCGCCCTGGCCGTTCGGGACCTCCTTGCCGCCCGCGCAGCTGGGCACGCAGTTGACCTCGGCGTACCTGCCGACGGCGTGCGCGGTCGGCGCGCCCCAGTCCGCCCAGACCAGGCTGCTGATGGTCACCGTGCCGTCGCCGCAGGCGAGGAGGAGGGTCTTGGGGGAGGGGACCGCCTGCCCGGCGCGGGTGTGGCGACGCTCAGCGGTGCCCAGATGCCCTCGCTCTGCCCGGAGTTGCCCCCGGGAGTGCACGGCCGGTCCTAGGTCGCGGGGCCGCCGGACGGGAGGGTGGAGGCGGCGAGGTGTGGAGCGGAACGGGAGGCCGGGCGGATGTACGCACGGGGCGAGCGGTCGGCCGCGGAGGGCGAGCGGGCGGAGCCCGCGGCCGCGAGGGCGGCCGTCGGCGGGCCGGCGGCCGGGCTTCGGGCGCTGCAGCGGGCGGCGGGCAACGCCGCCGTCGCGCGGGCCGTGGTGCAGCGGTCCGCGGTGGACGAGGTGCTGGGCGGCACGGGGCGCCCGTTGGACGCCTCGACCAGGGCGGACATGGAGCAGCGGCTGGGCGCCGACTTCGGGGACGTCCGCCTGCACACCGGCTCCGCGGCGAACGCGTCGGCCGCCGAGGTGGGGGCGCTCGCGTTCACGTCCGGCAACCACATCGTGCTGGGCCCCGGCGCCGGCGACCGGCACACCCTCGCCCATGAGCTGACGCACGTGGTGCAGCAGCGCCGCGGACCCGTCGCGGGCACCGACCGCGGGGACGGGGTGCGGATCAGCGATCCCTCGGACCGCTTCGAGCGGGAGGCCGAGGAGACGGCGCGGCGGGTGCTGTAGGGTCGTCCGTCACGTCCTGAGGTGGTACCCCAGGGCAACGAACCTTGCCCTTTTGTACATCGCCAACGCGCCTTACTCGAACGTCCGTTCCGAGTTGGTGCGCCCTGCGTATCCGATTCGTCAGCTTGTATTCACATCAGTCACATGAGTCCGGTGGAGAATACACCCTTGACCTGTGCATGAACCTCTAGGCGCAACCGGGGCTCCCGGGACGGCTGTCTACGATGGCAAATGGCGACCGGGTGCTGACGGGGTGTCAGCGGGGCTGGCTCGGGAGACTGAAAGGCTAGGTGGCGCCGTGGATCGCGTGCCCGTAATGGTCGACGCAGACGATCCGCTCGCCGCGGCCGGTGCCGTGGCTCAGCTTCGCGAACAGCCCGATCTTGAGATCGTCCACGCCGGAGACGGCCGCGACACCGGTCCGCTGGTGGCCGTCGTCGTCGGCGAGCAGGCCGACGAGACGGTCGTCGGACGCTGCCGCAAGCTGCTGCGCGGCAGCGGCTGCCGGGTGGTCCTGCTGGTCTCCCGGATGCGGGAGGCCGATCTGCTCCGCGTCATCGAATGCGGTGTCAGCACCGTGCTGTGGCGGCGCGACGTGACGGCCTCGCAGCTGCACGCCGCCGTGCTCGGCGCGCACCGCGGCGACGGCAGTATCCCGCCCGACCTGCTCGGGCGGCTCCTCACCCAGGTCGGCCGGATGCAGCGGACCGTCCCCGACAACCAGGGGCCGATCGGCTACGGCGGGCTCGCCGGGCGCGAGGTGGAGGTGCTGCGGCTGGTCGCCGAGGGCCTCGACACCGGCGAGATCGCCGGGAAGCTCGCGTACTCCGAGCGCACCATCAAGAACATCCTTCAGGGCCTGATGACCCGCATGCAGCTGCGCAACCGCGCGCACGCGGTGGCGTACGCGCTGCGGGAGGGGTTCATCTGACGGCGCTCCGCCGGCTCCCGCGGCTCCCGCGGTCGGGCGGATCCAGGTGGACGGCAGGTCGAGCGGCAACTTCGAGCGAGGCAGCGAAACGTGATTCATGAGGTGGACGCCGCGCTGCGCGGCGTCATCGCCGACAACGCCCTGCGCGGCAGCGGCGTCGAGGTGGCTCTGGAGGCCCCCACCAAGGAGTGGGCGGCGCGGCACAACGCCCCCACCGTCAACGCGTATCTCTACGACGTGCACGAGGACCTGGCCCGCCGCGAGGTCGGGGTGCAGGGTGTCCGGGACCAGCGCGGCGCGGTCACGGCCCAGCGCCGGCCGCCGCGGTGGTACCGGCTGAGCTACCTGGTCACGGCGTGGACGGCGCGCGCCGAGGACGAGCACCGGCTGCTCTCCGCGGTGCTCGGCTGCCTGATGCGGACGGAGACGCTGCCGGCCGAGCTGCTCGGTCCGGCGCTGAGCGGCACCGGGCTTCCGGTGCCGCTCGCGGTGGCGATGCGGGGCGATCGCGACCGGCCGGTCTCGGAGTTGTGGACGGCGCTCGGCGGGCAGCTGAAGCCGTCGCTGGACGTGGTGATCACCGCGCCGTTCCCGCTGCCGGACGAGGACGCGGCGCCGGTCGCGCTCGAACTGGAGGTGCGGGCGACGAGCGTGGACGGCACGGCGGTGGACGCGCCGCGGCGCGCGCCGCGGGACGGCTCCGCCGTGGCGGGGACGTCCTGATGGCGGATCAGCCGGCGGTGCTGGAGTCGCTGGTCGAGGCGGTGCGGACGCGGGTCGCCGCGCGGGTGGCGGCGCTCGCCGGGGACGACCCCACCGCGGAGGACCCGCTGCGCGGCCTGTACCTCACGCCGGAGGCCGCGGACCGGCTGCTCGCGGCGCCCGCGCCGGGCGCGCGGGCGGCGGGCGGGCCGGTGGTCCGGATGCCGGCGGAGACGGGTCACCGGCGGCTCGACCGGCTCTGCGCGGACTTCGGGCTGGACGGCTTCGACCGGCTCCTGCTGCTGCTGGCCCTCGCGCCCGACCTGGACCGGCGGTTCGGCCCGCTCTACGGCTACCTCAACGACGACGTCGGCCGCCGCCGTGCGACGGTCGGGCTCGCCCTCGACCTGGCCGGCGTCTCCACGCTCTCCGGCGCGGCCCGCGCGCGGCTGGCGCAGTGCGCGCCGCTGATCGAGGGCCGCCTGGTCGTCCTGGAACAGACCGACCGCCCCCTCCTGGAACGCGAACTCCGCGTCCCGGACGCGGTCACGTCCCACTTGCTGGTGGAGGAGGAAGGGCCGGAGGACGTATGGGCCGCGGACCAGCGCGGAGGCGGGCCTGCGTCGCAGGGAGACGCCGGGCGGGCGCCGCTCGCGGCGGGCGGCGCAGCCGAGTTGGCGGCCGACCGGCGGAGCGGCGGATCCACGCAGGAGACCGAAGCAGGACCGCACGGCGAGTCCGTACGGCAACCGCCCGCGTCCGCGTTGAACGGCGGGGCCGCGTCGGCGGGCGAGGCCGGGGGGGCGCCGCTCGCGGCGGGAGGCGCAGCCGAGTTGGCGGCCGACCGGCGGAGCGGCGGATCCACGCAGGAGACCGAACCGGGGCCGTGGGACGGCGGAGCAGCGCCGGGGGGAGACGCCGGGCCGCTGCGGGATGCGGATCGCCGGATTGGCGG
This sequence comes from Mangrovactinospora gilvigrisea, assembly GCF_001879105.1. Lineage (GTDB taxonomy): Bacteria > Actinomycetota > Actinomycetes > Streptomycetales > Streptomycetaceae > Mangrovactinospora > Mangrovactinospora gilvigrisea. Next base: position 43,531 of record NZ_MLCF01000042.1, read on the forward strand.
GGCGGACCAGGACGGCGGCTCGACCGGCGACGGCGAGGCCGAGCGGGCGCCGCTCGCGGCGAGCCGCGCGAGCGAGTTGGCGGTCGGCCGGCGGGCCGACGCGTCCGCGGACGAAGGTCGGGCGGCGGCAGGGGCCTCGGGTGAGGTCGAGCTCGGGGTGCTGTTGCGGGTAAATCCTGGGCGGCCGGTGTATCTGCGGGTGCGGGGCGGAGTCGAGGAGCCGGGGGATGTGGAGCGGGTGGCCGGCGGGCTCGGGCGGGGGGTGCGGGTGGTGCATCCGGGGCGGACGGCGGAGCCCGCGGAGGCGGCCGTCGCCGATGCGCTGCGGGATGCGCGGCTCGGCGGGGACGTCCTGGTGGTGGGGCCGCTGCCGGCCGGCGGCGAGGAGCCGTGGGTGCGCGCGGTGGCCCGTCCCGCCGTGCGCGGCGCCGCCCCGGTGCCCGCCGTGCTCTTCGGCACCGCCCCCTTCGAACCGTCCTGGACGCCCGCGCACGTACTGGCGCGCACCGCCGAGGACGACGACGGCGCCGACCGCGCCGAGCTGTGGCGCGCCGCCCTCGCCGAGGCCGGCCAACGCCCGCCCGCCGACCTGGACCTGGACGCCGAGACCGCCGTGCACCGGATGGGCCCGGCCCGCATCCGCCGCGCCGCCCGCGCCGCCGCGGACCTGGCCGCCGCGGACGGCGGCACCCTGCTCGCGTCCCATCTCCACGAGGCCGCCCGCCTGCAGAACGCCTCCGGCCTGGAGCGGCACGCCCGCCGGGTGCGGCCCGCCGTCACCCTCGACGACCTGGTCCTCCCAGACGAACCGCGGGACCGCGTCCGCGAGCTGGTGCACCGCGCCGCCCACCGCCGCAAGGTGCTCCGCGGCTGGGGCATGCGCCGCGGCGGCGGACGCGGCGCCGGGGTGGTGGCGCTCTTCGCCGGCGACTCCGGCACCGGCAAGACGATGGCCGCCGAGTCCGTCGCCGGCGCGCTCGGCCTCGACCTCTACGTCGTCGAACTCGCCGCCGTGGTCGACAAGTACATCGGCGAGACCGAGAAGAACCTCGACCGGATCTTCAACGAGGCCGACAACGTCAACGCGGTGCTGCTCTTCGACGAGGCCGACGCGGTCTTCGGCCGCCGCTCCGAGGTGAAGGACAGCCACGACCGCTACGCCAACCTGGAGAGCGCCTACCTGCTGCAGCGGCTGGAGTCGTTCGACGGCGTCGCCGTCCTCACCACCAATCTGCGCGGCAACCTCGACGAGGCCTTCACCCGGCGCTTCGACGTCGCCGTGGACTTCCCGTTCCCCGACGCCCGGCAGCGCCGCGCGCTGTGGGAGAGCTGCCTGCGGCCCCCGCTGCCGTGCGCCGACGACCTCGACACCGCCGCGCTCGCCGCGGAGTTCGAGCTCTCCGGCGGCGGCATCCGCTCGGCCGCGGTGACCGCCGCCTATCTGGCGGCGGCCGGCGGCGGGACGGTCGGCGCGGCGGAGGCCCGGGAGGGCGCCCGCCGCGAGTACGCCAAGGCCGGACGGCTGGTGCCGGGCGGCGCCCTGATCGGCTGACCGCCCGCCGGGCCGGACCGCTACTGGTTGAGCTGGTTGAACGTCCAGGCCTGGTTGGGGTCGAAGCCGTTGGTGCAGTCCAGGTTGCCCAGGATGCCGGCCGCGTTGGGGCTCACCGGCAGGGTGGTCTCGTCCTCCAGGCAGCGCCCGGTCTGCTTGTTGACGAGCCGGTAGAAGTTCTGGTGCCCGTCGATCGGCTGCAGCTGCCAGCGCTCGGAGTCGGTGAGGTCGCCGCGCTGGATGCTCTGCACGCCGTCCGGGAGGCCCATGTCCTGGATGGTCTTGTCGGACGCCTGCAGCACGCTGCCGCGCCGCGACGTCGCCTCCAGCGCGACGATGCCCTTGCGGTAGCGGTGCACGGTGAAGGTGACGTCCGTCCAGGTGTCCCAGTTGCCGGTGACGAACCCGGAGCCGTCCGAGAGGTTCTTCGAGGACGACAGCACGAAGATGTTCTGGCCGCTCTGCAGCCGCACATTGCGGTCCGCGTCCTGCACCGGCTGCTGGGCGTTGGGGTTGCCGCCCCCGCCGCTCGGCTTCTTGGTCGGCGCCGCCGCGCCGGCGTCGGTCGGCGTCGGTGTCGGGGTGGCCTGCAGGGTCGGCGAGGCGCTGGGCGAGGGCACCTTCGCCGAGGGCGCCACCACCGCCCCGGCCGGGCTCGGCGCCGGCTTGGCGGTGGCCTGGCTGCTGAGGGTGGGCCGGTGGGAGAACCACAGCGCGGCGAAGATCAGTGCCAGCATCAGCAGGAACAGGAAGATCTTCGACAGCCATCCGGCGAGCAGTGCCGGTTGCAGGTACTCGCCCTTGGCGGTGACCGGCTTGGTGCCGGACCGCGCCACGTCCACGGCGTAGTCGTGTTTTTGGGCGCGGCCGGCCCACAGGAAGCGGGAGGGGCGCAGGGCCAGGCGGACGAAGGCGGCGCGGCCGGGGGCGATCTGGACGGTGTTGGGGCGGATGTCGTAGCCGAGGTCGGAGGCCTGGTCGTGGCCCTTGAGGGTGGCGGTGACCTCGGCGTTGCCCAGGTTGTCGACGGCCAGTTGGGGGCGGCCGCGCCAGCGGCCGCGGACCCGTCCGGGCAGCAGTTCGGCCTTCAGCTCGGTGAAGGGGGTGACGGTGAGGTTGCCCTCGGGGACGGTGATCTGGTCGGGGTGTTCGGCGGGGGTGATCTGCAGGGCGAAGGGGTTGGGGCCGGCGGGCACGTCGGGGGTGCGGGGCGGGGCGAGGACGACCTCGGCGGTGCCGGTGGCGTCGGGGTAGAGGCGGAGGGTGTCGGGGGT
>NZ_MLCF01000043.1 GCF_001879105.1 Mangrovactinospora gilvigrisea
GTGCCGGGGCGGAGGGGCGGCGAACAGGGGGCCGCGGCGGGGCGGCGGACAGGGGGCTAAGGGACCGGTTCGAACTCGCGGACCGCGTCAATCGCCGGTCCGTGCGGCGTATTCGCCTCCCGCTCGATCATCACCTCCACCAGCACCGGCCGCCGCGTCGCCGCCGCCTCCTTCCGCGCCCACGCCAGCGTCCCCGCGATCTCCCCCGGCTCGAAGACCCGCCGCCCGGCGCACCCGTACGCCTCCATGATCTTCACGTTGTCCGAGCCGTACTCGTCGTAGTGCAGGTCCACCTGGTAGTTGATCCCGTAAGGGATCTCCGCCTGGCGGATCAGCCCCAGATACTCGTTGTTGAGCATCACCAGCACGAACGGCACCCGGTACTGCGCCGCCACCGCCAGCTCCTCCACCATGTACTGGAACCCGTAGTCGCCGACCACGCCCAGCACCTCCGCATCACCCCGCCCCGCGGAGTCCAGCGCCTTGCGGACCCCGATCGCCGCGGGGATCTCCCAGCCCAGCGGGCCCGCCTGTCCGCACACCTGGTAGTGCCGCGGCCGGTAGGCGAGTTGATGCTGTCCGCCCCAGATCTGGTAGAGCCCGATCGCCGTCACCACGTGCGTGGACTCCCCGAACGCCGCGTTCAGCTCCTTGTAGACGCGCGGCGCCTTGATCGGGACGTCGTCGAAGTCCTCCCGCCGCGTCAGCGTTGCCCGCAGCTCCCGGACCCGCTCCACCCACGCGCCGTCCTCGCGCACGACGCCCCGCGCCCGCGCCGCCTCCGCCAGCGCCCGCAGGAACAGCCGGGCGTCCGAGACGATCCCCAGGTCGGGCGGGAAGACCTTCCCCAACTGCGTCGGCTCGATGTCCACATGGACGAACTTCCGCTCGCCGCGGTAGACGTCCAGCGTCCCGGTGTGCCGGTCGCCGAACCGCGCGCCGACCGCCAGCACCGCGTCCGACTCCAGGAAGGACCGGTTGCCGTAGCGCTGCGAGGTCTGCACCCCGGTCATCCCGGCGTACAGCTCGTGGTCCTCGCGGATCGCGCCCTTGCCCATCAGCGTCACCTGGACGGGTATCCGCAGGCACTCCGCGACCTCGCGCAGCTCCTCGGCGGCGTCGGCGCCGATCACCCCGCCGCCGGCCAGCAGCAGCGGCCGCTCCGCCGCCAGCAGCAGGTCCAGCGCGGCCTCGACGCGCGGCAGATGGGGCCGCACCTCCTCCACCGGCAGCGGGACGTCGATGTCCGGGTCGTAGGCGATGCTCTGCTGGGCGACGTCGATCGGGATGTCGACGAGCACCGGGCCGGGCCGCCCCGACCGGGCGATCCGGAACGCCTCCCGGAAGATCCACGGCGCCTGCGCGGCCTCCTTGATCTGCACCGCCCACTTGGTGACCGGGCGGGCGATCTCCACGATGTCGACGGCCTGGAACGCCTCCTGGTGCAGCTTGCTGGAGGCCGCCTGGCCGGTGATGCACAGGATCGGCACCGAGTCGGCGTGCGCGGTGTAGAGGCCGGTGATCATGTTGGTGCCGGCCGGGCCGGAGGTGCCGATCGCCACGCCCACCTTGCCGTTGGTGCGCGACCAGCCGTCGGCCATGTGGGTGGCGCCCTCCTCGTGGCGCACCGTCAGATGCTCGATGCCGCCCACCTGCTCGAGCGCCTTGTAGAGCGGCAGGATCGCCGCGCCGGGGCAGCCGAAGGCGACGTCGACGCCCTCGGAGCGGAGCACATGGACCACGGCCTCCATGGCCGGCATGGTGCGGACGGCCATCAGGCCACATCCTCTCGTTCGGTGGGGGAGACCACGGCGCCGTTGAGCCGCTGCACGCCCCGCAGCAGCGCCGAGTGGTCCAGCCCGCCGTCGCCGTTGGCGCAGGCGGAGGCGACGAGTTGGGCGGCGAGCGAACCCGCGGGCAGCGCCAGGCCGAGCTCCCGGGCGGCGTCCATGACGATGCCCAGGTCCTTGCGGTGCAGGTCGAGGCGGAAGCCGGGCGCGTACTGCTCGCCGAGCACATTGCCCTGCTTGCGCTGGAGCACGGTCGAGCCGGCGAGCCCGCCGCCGAGCACCCGCAGCGCCGCCTCCAGGTCGGCGCCGGAGGCCTTGAGGAAGACCGCGGCCTCGGCGAGCGCCTCGATGTGGACGGCGACCATCAGCTGGTTGGCGGCCTTCACGGTCTGCCCGGCGCCGGCCGGGCCGACGTGGACGACGGTGGTGCCCAGCGCGTCGAGGAGCGGGCGGGCGGCGTCCAGATGGGCGGCCTCGCCGCCCACCATGATGGAGAGCACGCCCTCCACCGCGCCGGCCTCGCCGCCCGAGACGGGGGCGTCCAGCACCCGCAGGCCCCGCTCGGCGCCGTCCGCGGCGAGCTTCGCCGAGGTCGCCGGGGTGACGGTCGACATGTCGATGAGCAGCGCGCCCTGCGGGGCGTGCGCCAGGATCCCGTCATCGCCGTACGCCACCTCGGTGACCTGCGGGTCGGCCGGGAGCATGGTGATGATCGCCTCGGCGTCCCGCACCGCCTCGGCGACCGAGCCGGCGGCCCGTCCGCCCGCCTCGACCAGGCGGTCCACGGCCGGGCGGGAGCGGTTGTGCCCGAGGACGTCGTGCCCGGCCCGCACCAGGTTGGCGGCCATGGGCCCGCCCATGATCCCCAGTCCGATGAACGCGACCTTCATGCGGTGATCAGCTCCTTCACTTGGTGAGCCAGCCGAAGCTGGTGTCCGTCGCGCCGGTCGACGGCTTGTACTCGGCGCCGACCCGGCCGGTGTAGCCGCTCCGCTCCAGCGCGCCGAGCAGCGCGGCGAAGTCGAGGGTCCCAGTGCCGGGTTCGCCGCGTCCGGGGTGGTCGGCGATCTGGACGTGGCCGACGTCGGCGCCGTGCGCGGAGATCACCGCGGCGACGTCCTCCTCGCCGGTGCGCGCCAGGTGGTAGACGTCCAGCAGGAACCGCGCATTGCCCAGCCCGGTGGCCGCGTTGATCCGCTCCACCACCGCCAGCGCCTCGGCCGAGGTGATCAGCGGATAGTCCGGCGCCTCGGGGCGGTTGAGCGCCTCGACGAGCAGCACCGCGTCGGCGGCGGCCGCGGCCTCGGCGGCGTAGGCGAGGTTCCGCAGCGCGAGCGCGTCCTGCTCCTCGGCCGGCACGCCCGCAACGCGGTTGCCGTACAGCGCGTTGAGCGCCCCGCAGCCGACCCGCCGGGCGAACTCGGCGGCGACCGGGACGTTGGCCCGGAAGGCGTCGGAGAGCGCGGGGACGGAGGCGGCGCCCTTGTCGGGGCCGGGCAGCTCGCCGGCGTAGAAGTTGAGGCCGACGAGCTGGGTGCCGGCGTCCTCCAGCGCCCGCCGCAGGGCGTCGAGTTGGTGCGGCGCGGGCACCGGCGCGTCGACCCAGGGCCACCACAGCTCGACGGCGTCGAACCCGGCCTTGGCGGCGGCCGCGGGCCGGTCCAGCAGGGGGAGTTCGGTGAAGAGGATGGAGAGATTGGCGTCGAACCGCAGCGACGTCCCGAAGGCCATCGGCAAGCTCCTTCCACAATGCGGAATACAAGTTCTGCTACATGAAAAGTGTGGCACGGTCCCGAGGTCTGTCAAGTCCCCCGGTTAAGGTGGCGGCGTGCGCCTCAAGGTGGAGTTCTCGACGGAGCCCTTCGACATGGACGGGCCGCCCGACCATGCGCTCGCCGCCCGCGAGGTGGTCGCCGGGCTGGAGAAGGTGGACATCGGCCCGTTCGGCAACACCGCCGAGGGCCCGGACGGCGCCGTCCTGGACGCCGTCGCCGCGCTGTACCGGCGCGCGCTCGCGGCCGGCGCCGACCGCGTCACCGTCCAGCTCACCGTCGTCCCCGACGCCGGGAGCGCCGACGGCGGTGCCCGGGCATGAGCCACCCGCTGGAGAAGGCGATCGCCCCGCTGCTGGAGGCGACCGGCGCCGAGGCCGTCCCGCTCGCCGAGGCCGAGGACGGCGTCGACGACGTGCTGGTGCTGCACTGGGAGGGCGAGCCGGCCGTCGCCGTCCGGCTGCCGCACCTCGGCGACCTGCCCGTCCGCCTCCTCGCCGAGCAGCGGCGCAGGCACGGTCCGCTGGACGAACTCGACCGGCACGCCAAGCAGCTGGTGGTGGCCGCCCTCGAGGAGCGCGGCGCCTTCCAGATCCGGCACGGCGTGGAGAAGGTCGCCGCCGCGCTCGGGGTCTCCCGGTTCACGATCTACAACTACCTCAACCGCGAGCAGGCATCCCGCCAGGACGCCGACTGATCCGCACCGGCCGGCGCGCGCCGCCGCCCGGTTTCGGAAACCAAATTTCAACAAACTGTTGACGCGCGGCTGCCGCGGTTCTACCTTTCCCGGCATGCCGCAGCCGTCAACCGACCGCCTGCGCGGCCTCCTTGCCGAGGTCTGCACGGCCACCCACTGGATCTCCGCGGTCGCCGCCGGAGCCCCCTACCCCACCCCCGACGCGCTCTACGCCGCCTCCGACTCCGCCGTCCGCGCCCTCACCGGCGCCGGCGTCGCTGAGGCCATCGCCGGCCACGCCGTCATCGGGAAGCCCCGCGCCGACGCCCAGTCGCGGCGCGAGCAGTCCCGGGTCAGCGCCGCCGGCGACACCGTCAAGGACGAACTCGCCGCCGCCAACGAGGAGTACCGGGCCCGCTTCGGCCAGGTCTTCCTCATCTGCGCCGCCGGACGCGGCCCCGAGGAGATCCTCGCCGAGCTCCGCCGCCGCCTCGGCAACACGCCCGAGGCCGAGCGCGCGGAGGTCCGCGAGGAGCTCCGCGGCATCAACCGGGTGCGGCTGGAGCGGGCCGTGCAACCCGGCGCCGACGGCCGCGCGCTGCTCGTCGCCGCGGCCGCGCCGCCCACCGTCTCCACCCACATCCTCGACACCAGCACCGGCAGCCCCGCCCCCGCCGTGCCCGTCGAACTCGCCGCCGCCGACAAGCCCGAGGGCCCCTGGCGGACCCTCGGCGGCTCGGCCACCGACGAGGACGGCCGCTGCCGCGACCTGCCCGCACCGCCGGCCGGCGCCGACGGCAGCGGCACCACCGTGCTGCTCCGGCTGCGCTTCGACACCGGCGCCTACCACCGGCGCCGCGGCACCGAGGCCTTCTTCCCCGAGGTCGCCGTCACCTTCGCCGCCGAGCCCGGCCAGCACTACCACGTCCCCCTGCTGCTCAACCCGTTCGGCTACAGCGTCTACCGAGGGAGCTAGCACCGCATGCCCGCAATCCTGGGCCAGAACCAGTACGGCAAGGCCGAAGTGCGCATCGTCCGGCTCGACCGGGCGACCCCGACCCACCGGGTCAAGGACCTCAACGTCTCCGTCGCCCTCCGCGGCGACCTCGCCGACACCCATCTGACCGGCGACAACAGCAAGGTCCTCACCACCGACGCCACCAAGAACACCGTCTACGCCCTCGCCAAGAAGCACGGCATCGACTCCACCGAGGCCTTCGGGCTGCTGCTGGCCCGGCACTTCGTCGACGACGTGCCCCAGGTGCGCGAGGCCCGCATCCGGCTGGAGGAGTACCACTGGGACCGGATACCCCGCAACGCCTCCCGCTCGCGGTTCGTCGGCGCCGACGAGATCGCCCACTCCTTCGTCCGCAACGGCACCGAGACCCGCACCGCCCAGATCACCTACAACGCCGAGCAGGGCGCCGAGGTGCTCTCCGGGATCCAGGACCTCGTCGTGATGAACTCCACCGACTCGGAGTTCTGGGGCTTCTACCGCGACGAGTACACCACCCTCAAGGAGACCCGGGACCGCATCCTCGCGACCCAGGTGACGGCCCGCTGGCGCCACAACCGCGACGACCTCGCGGACTGGGACCGCGCCTACGCCGACACCCGCCGCCACCTGCTGGAGGCCTTCTCCGAGACCTACAGCTACGCCCTGCAGCAGACGCTCTACCAGATGGGCGCCCGGGTCATCGAGCACCGGCCCGACATCGACGAGGTGCGGCTCTCGCTGCCCAACAAGCACCACTTCGAGGTCGACCTCGAACCGTTCGGCATGAAGAACGGCAACGAGGTCTTCTACGCCGCGGACCGGCCCTACGGCCTCATCGAGGGAACGATCCTGAGGGACGGGGCCGAGCCCCGCATCCCCGTCGACTGACGCCCCAACACCTCCGACCGAACTTCCCGAACCATCGCGCAAGTCCCGCCATGAGCAGCAGGAACTCCGGTCGAGGGGGTGTCGCGACCCATCCTCGCCCACGGGCCGTCGTCCCCCTAGACATGGCCCGTGCCCTCGACCGGCGATCCCTGACCGGAAGAGGAACCCGATGGAGAACAACACCGCGACCGAGACGCCGGGGCAGGGGACGGTCAATCCGCCGGCGTCCGACAGCCACCGGCAACCGCCCGCCGTCCACCCCGTCGACGAGGTCCTGCCCGTCGGACGCACGGTGCTCGCCGGCATCCAGCACGTCGCCGCCATGTACGCCGGCGTCGTCGCCCCGCCGATCATCATCGCGGCGGCCCTCAGGTTCGACCTCGCGCAGAGCGCCTTCCTCGTCGGCGCCTGCTTGTTCACCGCCGGGCTCGCCACCCTGCTGCAGACCCTCGGGCCCTGGAAGTTCGGCGCCCGGCTGCCCTTCGTCAACGGCGTCTCCTTCGCCACCGTCACCCCGATGACCGCGATCCTCGCCGGGCACGGCGGACGCGGCGGGCTCCCCGTGATCTACGGCGCCACCATCGTCTCCGGGCTGGTGTGCGTGGTGGCGGCGCCCTGGTTCTGCCGGTTCGTCAAGTACTTCCCGCCGATCGTCAGCGGCTCCGTCATCACCCTCATCGGGGTCTCGCTGCTGCCGGTGGCCGTCGGCTGGGTGCGCAGCACCGCGGCCGACACCGACCGGGTGCCCGGCAAGAACCTGGCGCTGGCCGGGTTCACGCTCGCCGTGATCCTCGCGCTGCGCCGGCTCACCCGGGGCTTCCTGCAGCAGGTCGCCATCCTCGTCGGCCTGCTGGTCGGCACCCTCGCCGCGATCCCGATGGGCATGGCGCACTTCTCCGGCCTCGCCCACGAGGCGGTCTTCGGCTTCCCGACGCCCTTCCACTTCGGCGCGCCGCGCTTCGACGCCGCCGCGATCGTCTCGATGCTCGTGGTGATGCTGGTGTGCATGACGGAGTCCACCGCCGACATGATCGCCCTCGGCGAGGTGGTGGACCGCCCCTCCGACGAGACGGTCATCGCCCGCGGGCTCCGCGCGGACGGCCTCGGCAGCGCGCTCTCCGCGGTCTTCAACGGGTTCATGTGCAGCGCGTTCGCCCAGAACATCGGCCTGGTGGCGCTGACCCGGATGCGCAGCCGCTTCATCGTCGCCTTCGGCGGGGTGGTGCTCGTGGCGCTCGGCGTGATGCCGATCCTCTCCGGCGCGGTGGCGCTGATCCCGCAGCCGGTGCTGGGCGGCGCCGGGCTGGTGCTCTTCGGGACGGTGGCCGTCGCGGGCGTGAAGATGCTGGGCACGGCCGACCTCGGCAAGGACTCCAACCTGCTGATCGCGGCGACGGCGCTGGGGCTGGGCATCATCCCGGTGGTCGGCGGCAACATCTACGCCGGCCTGCCGAGCTGGCTCACCACCATCCTCGGCAGCGGCATCTCCACCGGCTGCGTGGCGGCCGTCGTCCTCAACCTCCTCTTCCACCACATAGCCCCCCGCCGCCACCCCGAGCCATAGGGCCCGCCCCGCAAACCGCCCCGGCCCCCACCTCGGTTCGCGCGAAGCGCGGTCCGGGTGGGGGCCGGGGCGGAGGGGCGGCGACGGCAACCACCCCGACCGTGGCTAGAAGTCCGGCTTCGCGGGCGCCACCAGCTGGAACTCCCTCACGAACCCCCGCAGGTTCGAGTTCTGATGCATCACCAGCGCTCCGTTGTCCCACAGCATCGCCACATCGTCGCGGATGTGCCCACCGGGCGCCAGCCCGATCCACGTCCCCCCGGCCAGCGACCGCAGGTGGCTCTTCTCCCTGCCCGGCGTCGCCAGCACCGCGTCCGGCGTCAGCACGTCCGTCCCGCGGTACATGTCGATCTCGCCGTTGCGGAACGCCGCCATCACGCCCTGCCCGATGTGCTTCTTCGCCGAGCCGTTCGCCGTCACCTCCGCGGTCGTCAGGTCCTTCACCGCCGCCCACTTCGCGCTCGGCCCGGCCAGCGGCACGCCCGTGTGCAGCGCCGCCGCCCCGTTCCGCGTCCCGATGCCGGTGTACTGGGTGACGGAGCCGTCCGGACCCACCACCACCAGCTGGTCCATCGCGTGCGACGGACCGGACGTGCCGAACGCCCCGGCGGTCATCGCCCGGGCCTGCGCCCACGTCCGGTTGGGGCCCTGCAGCTGCACCGGCCGACCGAGGCCGTGCGCCGCGGTGACGTTCCGGTAGACCAGCAGCCGGCCGTCGCGGGTGAGCAGCAGCACGTCGTTGTGGTTGCCCCGGCCGCCGAAGTCGCCGACCGTGACGTCCTTGGCCTGCGCCCACGTCCGGTTCGCCGTCTGCACGGTGACGCCGGGTCGGATCCCGCCGCCCCAGCCGTAGGGCTTCTCGCGGTTGCCGGCGTAGATCCTCACCGAGCCGTCGGCGTACCGCGCCAGCAGGTCGTCGCTGCGCTCGCGCCGGCCGCCGAAGAAGTCGCCGGTGTCGATGCTGCGGGCCTTGCTCCACTCCGCGCCGGTGCCGAGGCCGGGCACCGACTTCTGCGGGACGTTGTACTGCGCGTCGTGGTAGAGCTTCTCCAGCTCGGGGGTGAAGCGGGTGCCGTACTCCAGGTCGTTGGAGGTGCCGCCGCGCATGTAGCCGCCGAGGACGCCGATCAGCCTGCCGGTGTCGGTCTTGGCGTTCCAGTCGGTGAACCAGGGGGCGCCGCTGGTGCCGCCGGTGTAGCCGTTGCAGGCGATCTGCTGGTACTTCTCGAACGCCGGCGACGACTTGGCCTCGCAGTGCAGCGGGTACTTCAGCCGCGCCGGGTAGCCGATCATCACGGTGTCGTTGCTGGGCGGGGCGCTGAAGTCGATCGGGTCGGCGCCGCCGACCGCGTCCTGCACGTTCTGGCCCTTGGCGTTCCTGCCGACCTGGATGAAGACCGCGTCCAGGTCCCAGCGCTCCTTGGTGTAGCCGCTGCGCCCGCGGATGTAGTCCGTCGGTGCCCAGGTGCGCCCGGGGATCAGCGGAAAGGAGCCGTAGGGCTCCTTGCCGTCGTGCCACATCGGCACGAACCGCATGCCGTGCGCGCCGTCGTAGCTGGCGAGGCAGTGCGCGGCGGTGACCACCAGGTTGTGCTGCGGGCTGGGCACCACCGTGGCGTTGCAGGACCGGCCCCGCCAGCCGTCGGTCTGCTGGGTGATGAAGGTGCCGACGGTGGGCACCCCGTCGTACGTCTGGCTCTTCACCGCGCTGGGGTTGAACGGCGACTGTCCGTGCAGCATGCGGTTGATCGAGTCGAACCGGTCGGCGTGTCCGCGTCCCCACAACAGGAACGCCCCGACACCCAACACGGCAACGAGCACGGCGACCAGCAAAGTGGCAGCGGCCCGTTTCGGTGCTGCGCCGGTCGACGACCCGGCGGCTGAGGTTTGACGGCTCACGCCTAGATTGACACTCTCCGGGGGGCGTGGGTTCACGGCAAAACGGTCACAGAACCGTCCCAGTCACCCGATCGTGTGGTTACAGTCGCCCCTTTAGGGGCGCGGGGACCGGCGCGAGCGCGGGCGAACACCCCGCCGGCCGGCCGGTCCGCCGCACCCCCGGCACCCGCGCGCGCCCCTACTCCGCGGCCTCCCGCACGGCCGCCGCGATCGCCGGGGCGACCGACTCGTCGAAGACGCTGGGCACGATGTACCCCGGGTTCAGCTGCTCCGGGGCGACGCGTCCGGCGATCGCCTCGGCCGCCGCGCGCAGCAGGTCGTCGGAGATGCCGTTGACCCCCGCGTCCAGCAGCCCGCGGAAGAGGCCGGGGAAGGCCAGCACGTTGTTGATCTGGTTGGGGAAGTCGCTGCGCCCGGTCGCCACCACCGCCGCGTGCCGCCCCGCGGTGTGCGGGTCGACCTCCGGGTCGGGGTTGGCCAGCGCGAAGACGATCGCGTCGTCGGCCATCGCGGCGATGTCGTCGCCGTCCAGCAGGTCGGGCGCCGAGACCCCGATGAAGATGTCGGCGCCGACGACCGCCTCCTTGAGGCTGCCGGAGAAGTCGTCCCTGTTGGTGTGGTCGGCGACCCACTGGCGGTCGGCGTCGAGGCCGGTCTGGCCGCGGTGGACGGCGCCGGTGCGGCCGCAGGCGACGATGTCGGCGAAGCCGAGCGGGAGCAGCAGCCGGATGATGGCGTTGCCGGCCGCGCCGACGCCGCTGAGCACCAGCTTGCAGTCGGCCGGCTGCTTGCCGACCACCTTGAGGGCGTTGTGCAGCGCGGCGAGCACCACGATCGCGGTGCCGTGCTGGTCGTCGTGGAAGACCGGGATGTCGAGGCTCTCGCGCAGCCGCCGCTCGATCTCGAAGCAGCGCGGCGCGGCGATGTCCTCCAGGTTGATGCCGCCGTAGACCGGGGCGAGCGCCTGCACGATCTCGATGATCTTCTCGGTGTCCTGGGTGTCCAGGCAGACCGGCCAGGCGTCGACGTTGGCGAACCGCTTGAAGAGCGCGGCCTTGCCCTCCATCACCGGCAGCGCGGCCTTGGGGCCGATGTTGCCCAGGCCGAGGACGGCGGAGCCGTCGGTGACCACGGCGACGGTGTTGCGCTTGATGGTGAGGCGGCGGGCGTCCTCGGGGTTGGCGGCGATGGCCTGGCAGACCCGGGCGACGCCGGGGGTGTAGGCGCGGGAGAGGTCGTCGCGGTGGCGCAGCTCGACCTTCGGGGTGACCTCCAGCTTGCCGCCGAGGTGCATCAGGAAGGTGCGGTCGCTCGCCTTGCGGACGGCGACGCCCTCCAGCGACTCGAGGTTCTTGGCGACCGTCTCGGCGTGGGCGTTGTCGATGCAGTCGCAGGTGAGGTCGACGACGATGCGGTCGTTGCTGGACTCGCGGACGTCGAGCGCGGTGACCACCGCGCCGGACTCGCCGGCGCAGGTGGTCAGCCGGCCGGCGGCCTCGGCGGAGACCGGGGCCTCGACGCGCAGGGTGATGGAACAGCCGGGACTGGGTGCCGCCATGAGGGTTTCCTCTCGGAGACTGCGCGGAGGAGGGTGCTCCGCGGAATGGATACACGATTCTGCATCGCGGAAAGAGGGATCGCAATGATGCCCGTGCGTCCAAGGAGTGAAGACTCGGAGGACGCCTCGGGCAACGCCGGGAAGGCGCAGGTGGAGGCAGGTGTGGACCGCAGGGGAGGGGAGTGCGGGGGTTGGGGCGCTCCCGGAGTGCACGGAACGGGATGGAACGAGGGTGTGCCGCACTGTACCCGACGCGTCGCGCACCGTGGCGCCGCGTCGTCACCGCACCGGACGGACCGTCACTTCTCCAGCGGGACGGACGCCTTGTACTGCGGCGACGTCGGGTTGGCGAGCGCCGAGGGCGGCGCCGCGTCCACCGGCTGCGCCGGGATCGCCGGGTCCGACTCCGACTCCAGCCCGGTGATGGGTATCCCGGCCTCCCGGAAGGCCGTCCGCACCCTGGCCCGCAGCTCCCGCTCCACCGAGGCCTGCCGGCCCGGCGCGGTCTGCGCGGTGAGGTCGAGCGTCAGCGAGTCGGCGGTCACCTCGGAGACGCCGAGCACCTCGACGGGCTGCCACAGGTACTCGTCCCAGGGCTGCTCCTTGGCCATCTCCTCGGCCGCGCCGACGATGACGTCCCGCACCCGCTCCAGGTCCGCCCCGGCGGCGACCTGCACCCCGACGGTCGCGGTGGCCCAGCCCTGGCTCATGTTGCCGATCCGCTTGATCTCGCCGTTGCGGACGTACCAGATCTCGCCGTTGGCGCCGCGCAGCTTCGTCACCCGCAGGCCGACCTCGACCACCTCGCCGGTGGCCACGCCCGCGTCGATGACGTCGCCGACGCCGTACTGGTCCTCCAGGATCATGAAGACGCCGGAGAGGAAGTCCGTCACCAGGTTGCGCGCCCCGAAGCCGACGGCGACGCCCGCGACCCCGGCGCTGGCCAGCAGCGGCGCGAGGTTGATCTTCAGCACCGAGAGCACGGAGAGGGCGCAGGTGCCCATGATCACGAAGGAGGCGACGCTGCGCAGCACCGAGCCGATCGCCTCGGCGCGCTGCCGGCGCCGCTCGCTGCTTGCCAGCAGGGCGTTGGCCAGCGCCAGGCCCGTCCCGCGGTTGCCGGCCGCCGCCCCGGCGGCGGCGCTGCCCGACGTCTGGGAGGACGACCGGGCGCCGCGGACGGCGCCCCGCACCACCTTGGCGATCAGCCGCCGCACCAGGGCGCGCAGCACCAGGGCGATCACCATGATGACCACGATCCGGAGCGCGCTCTCGGCCCAGCCCATCCAGCTGCGGCTCAGCCAGGACGCCGCCTCGCTGGTGTTCTGCTGCATCTGCTCGGTGTTGAGCGGGTTCGGCGTGGCGCCGGCGGCGAGGGTGGCGAGCACGTGCAAGGGGAATCGTCCTTCCGAACGTCCGTGCGGGGCGGGCGTGTTGGCACCCTACACACCTTCGGAGGGCGCTCCGGCCGCCTGTTCGACTCTGATCGTGTGGGCCGCCTCACGAACCGCCTTTGACCGGGGATGGTGGCGCACGGCCCCTCCGCCGGACACACTGGAGGAGATCGTCCCGGCGCGAGCCACGCGCCGCCGACGCACAAGGAGGCCCCGGTGCCGCATGTCTTGGTCCTCAACGCGTCCTACGAACCGCTCGGCGTAGTGCCACTGCGCCGGGCGGTCATTCTGGTGCTCAACCGCAAGGCGGTGTGCATCGAGGAATCGGGCGCGTTCATCCATACCGTCTCGGCCGCCGTACCGGCGCCGAGCGTCGTTCGACTGACCCGCTTCGTGCGGGTCCCTTTTCGTTCCGGGCCCATTCCGCTCACCCGCCGCGCGCTCTTCGCCCGCGACGGCGGGCGCTGCGTCTACTGCGGGTCGGTTGCCACCAGCATCGACCACGTGGTGCCGCGGAGCCGGGGCGGACAGCACGCCTGGGAGAACGTGGTGGCCTCCTGCCGCCGCTGCAACCACGTCAAGGCCGACCGCCCGCTGCGCGAGCTCGGCTGGCGGATGTCCCGCGCGCCCTCCCAGCCCAGCGGCCCGGCCTGGCGCATCATCGGCACCGGGCACCGCGATCCGTCGTGGCTGCCGTACCTCGTCCCCTACGGCGGCGCCGACCTCCTCGCCCGCACCGCCCTCAACACCGGCGCCCCCAAACCCCCGGACCCCCTGCCCACCCCGGCGTAGGCGCCCGCGCGGGGCGCATTCGGGGTGCGCGGGGAACGGCGCGAGCGAGCCACGCGGACCGCAAACCGGATCGGAGCCGTGCGTGGACGGACCCGATCCGCCGTCAGCCGTTCCCCCGCGCAACGCCGTACACCGACAACGACCAGAGCGAGTACCCGTAGCCGGTTCCCCGTTCCGCCATGCGGATTCGCACAAACCGAACACCGCGCTCGTCCATCCGGACCGCCTCCACGCCGCCGGCGCCGTCGTCGACCGCTGCCGCGTTCCGCCAGGAACGCCCGTCCGCGGAGACCTCCACCCGATAGCGCGCGGCGAACGCGTCCTCCCAGTGCAGGACCACCCTGCCCACCTCCGCCGGGCGGGCCAGCTCCACCTGCGCCCACGCCGCGTCCCCGCCCTGCGGCGAGGACCAGCGCGTCGCCGCGTCCCCGTCCGTCAGCGCCGACGCCGGGAACGCCGCCGACTCCTCGCCCGACGCCCGCGCCGCCGCGCCCCGCGCCAGGTCCCGGCCGTCCGTCCGCGGGAAGACCCGGACGTCCAGCGTCTGCCGGACGGTCCGCCCCGCCACCGTGAACGCCACCGGTACCCGGTACGTCCCCGGCTTCAGCCCGCGCGCCGCCGACACCCGCAGCGGCACCGCCACCGTCCGCCCCCGCGGCACCGGGATCGCCGACGGCGCCTGCACCGCCAGCCCCTTCGGCGCGGCCACCGTCAGCTGGGTGTCCGCCGCGCGGCCGCCCGCCGACTCCGCGTCCGCCGTCACCCGCGCCGCGGCCCCGCCCGCCTCCACGTCCACCGCGCCGGACGGCAGCCGCAGCGCGACCGCCGGATCCGCGGTGAACCACGGGACGATCTCGTCCACCACCGGCCTGCCCGAACCCGGCAGCCACTCCAGGCGGATCGCGTCCGCCTCCCGCCCCGACGCCGGCAGCTCGCTCCAGCCGCCCGCGGCGAGCGTGCCCAGCTGCCGCCAGCGGCCGTCCCGCTGACGCACCGCCACCCGCGCCCTCGTCCCCGAGCCCGGGTCGGTGAGCACCGTCACCTTGTCCAGGCGCCGGAATCCGCCGAGTCCGACCACCAGGTCCTGCGAACCGCCCACCCGTCGCCCGCCACCGCCCTTCCGAGGAGGCGCTTCGCGCGCCCCCTTGCTGACGGCCGGCGCGTCCGCCGCGCGGTACGCCGACTGCGGGTCCCCGTCGATCACCCGGGACACCGGCGAGCCGGCCACCGCCGGCGGACCGCCGCGCACCGTGCGGCCCGCCTGGTCCGGGGCCGCCACCGCGAACTCGTCGACGACCACCGCGGTGTCCTGCCCGTCCAGCGCCCGCAGCCGCACCCAGCGGGCCCGCGCGCCCCCCGGCAGCCGGGCGGTGATCGTCCGGGACCCGGCGAAGACCCCGGCCCGGTGCCAGCCGGCCGCGCCGGGCCGGTCCGCCGAGGAGTACTCCAGCACCGCGCGCCGCAGGTTCTCCCCGCCGCCGCCCATCGACACCCGCACGGTGCCCACCGGCTGCGCCGAGCCCAGGTCGACGCCGAACCAGTCGCCCTCCTCCGGGGGCCGCTCGCTGCGGTAGAAGGTGTCGGAGCTGCCGTCCGCCATGTCCCCGGCCTCGTGGCCGTCCGCCGCCGGGACGGACGACTCCGGCACGGCCGACACCCCGGGGGAGCGGCCCGCCCAGGCGTCTCCCGTCGCCAGCGCCTGCCGCAGGAACGGCGTCAGCACGCCGTCGCCGACCTCCTGGCGGCCCATCCGCACCGCCGTGAGCAGCACCCTCAGCCGCACCTCGTGGCGCCACGCGGCGGCGCCGTTGCCGGCGCGCTGCGCGCTCAGCATGTCCACGGCGTTCTCGCCGGCCTCCCCGTAGCGGGCCAGCTGCGCCAGCCACGGCGCCGCCTCCGAGGCGACCGCGGTGCCGCGCAGTTGCGCCGGGGCGGTCCGCATCGCGGTGAACGCGGCCCGCAGCCGCCGCGCCGCGTCGGCGTAGGTCGCGGACGGCTCCGCGCGGTGCCGGCCGCCGCCCGAGCGCGGCGACGGCACCCGCGGCTCCACCGTCGACCAGAACTCCCGCAGCAGCGGCGCCAGATAGCCCGACTCGCGGTCGTCCAGCGGGGACGACGACTCGTTGCCGGCCAGCACCCGCAGCGCGGCGGCGCGCGCGGCCGCGCCCGGCGCCGCACCGCCGGCGAGCGCGGTGAGCGCGTGCGACCAGGAGCGGGAGGGGTCGTAGCCGTCCGGGTTCCAGGCGAAGTCGCCGGCCGTGGAGAGCGCGATCCGCGAGGCGGCGGGCTGCAGCATGGCGTTGGAGAGCACCCCGGCGCCGGTGTTCGCCACCTCGGCGGCGCGTCCCACGCTGGGGCCGAGGTAGAGGCGGTCCGGGGCGTCGTCGTTGACCGGGTAGTTGTCCATGGTCAGCAGCGGCCGCCGGTAGACGGACGCGGTGCGCCCGGCCTCGCCCGCGGTGATGGTGCGGGGGACGGCGCTGCCGCCCGTCCAGCCGACGCCGACCGCGGCGTCCAGGTCGCGGCCCAGCTCGGTGCGGTAGGGGCTGGCGCCGTCCTGGTAGTACTCGGTCGGAAGGACCGTCAGCAGCGGGTCGGGGGCGTCGGGGTGGGCCTCGTGCAGGCGCTGGGCCAGCTCGTTGGCGACGTCCGCCTGGGCGCGGGCGGCGGCCTGCGGGCCCTGGCCGTAGCGGCTGGAGTCGCCGGAGCAGTGCCACTCGGTGTAGCTGACATCCTGGAACTGCAGCTGGAAGCCGCGGAAGCCGAGGTCCCACATGGCGTCGAGCTTGCCGAAGAGGGCGTCGCGGTCGGTGTGCGAGCTGTAGCAGAGGTTCTGGCCCGGGGAGAGGGCCCACTGCAGCCGGACATGGTTGTCGGCGGCGCGCGCGGCGAGGCGGCGGAAGCCTTCCGCCTGCTGCGCGGGGTAGGGCGATCGCCAGTCGGCCTGGCGGTAGTTGTCGTCGCCGGGGGCGTAGAGGTAGGTGTTCTGCTTGGCGCTGCCGAGGAAGTCGAGCTGGGCGAGGCGCTGCTCGGTGCTCCACTCGGCGCCGTAGAACCCCTCGACGAGGCCGCGCTGCGGCGCGGCGGGCCAGTCGCGGACGGTGGCGGCGGCGAGGGCGGGGCGGCCCTTGGCGTCGACGAGGAGCTGACGGAGCGTCTGCGCGGCGTAGAACGTCCCGGCGGCGTCGCGCCCGACGAGCGCGGCGGAGCGGGCGCCGACGGCGAGCGCGTAGCCCCCGGAGGGGAGGCCGTCGGGGGCCCGCCCGCCGAGCCGCGCGAGCTCGGCGCGGGCCCGGGCGCCGTCCACGTAGACCGTCAACGCGGCGTCGCCGTCCACGAGTTGCGCCCCGGCGGCGGTGAGCGTCGCCCGGACGGCGCGCACGGCGGACGCGTCGGCGCCGCCCCCGGCCACGACGTCCACCGTCCGCGGCAGCACGGTGGCCTTCCTGCCCCCGCGCACCTCCCGCGGCGCGGGGAACACCGCGGGCACGCCCTCGGCGGCGTCGGGCAGCGCGGCAACGTCGAGGCTTCCGGCGGAGGTTGACGCCACGTCCGGCGCGGCGACGGCCGGCGGCGCGTCCGCCACCGCGGACGGCGCGGCCCCCACCGCGCCCCCCAGCAGCGCGACGGATGCGGCGAGCACAGTACGGACATTGCGGCGCTCGTGCGGCATCTCGCCTCGACCTCGAACAGACTCGGGAACCACAGAGTTTGTCCCTTCCCCCCACCAAAGTCCAGCCACCCACGCCGACGCCCGCGACCGCCATCACCCCCACGCGCGGCACCTGGCCGCCGGCGGCGCCGGTGCCGCGCTCACGCCGGGTGGGGTGCCGGGGCTTTGGGGCGGCGGACGCGGCGCACCGGCTACCGTGGCCGGCATGCACCACCTGAGCCTCAGGGACCTCGGCGACGCGCTCCGCGGGAACGCGCTGACGCCGACGGAGCTCACCGAGCACTACCTCGCCCGCATCGACCGCCTCGACGAGGCGGTCGGCGCGTTCCTCACCGTCACCCCCACCGCCGCCCGTGCCGCGGCGAAGGCCGCGGAGGAGCGGCTGGCGAGGACCGCCGACCCGCACCCCCTGCTGGGCATCCCCGTCGCCGTCAAGGACCTCACCCCCGTCGCCGGCCACCGCCACACCTCCGGGTCCGCCGCCTTCGCCGACCGCACCGCGACGACCACCGCCCACGTCGCCGCGCTCCTCCTGGACCGCGCCGGCATGCCCCTGCTCGGCAAGACCTCCGCCCCCGAGTTCGGCTGCCCCGCCTACACCGAGCCCGGCTTCGCCCCGCCCGCGCGCAGCCCCTTCGACCCCACCCGCTCCGCCGGAGGCTCCAGCGGGGGCGCCGCCGCGGCCGTCGCCGCCGGCCTGGTGCCGGCCGCGCACGGCAGCGACGGCGGCGGCAGCCTCCGCATCCCGGCCGCAGCCTGCGGAATCGTCGGGTTCAAGCCCAGCCGCGGACGCGTCAGCCCCGCGCCCGGCGGCGACCCCACCGGCCTCACCGTCGCCGGCCCGCTGGCCCGCTCCGTCCGCGACGCCGCGCTGCTGCTGGACGCGATGGCCGTCCCCGCGCCCGGCGACCCGTACGCCGCCCCGCCCCTCCCGCCCGGCGCGACCTTCGCCGCCCTCACCGAGCGCGCCCCCGCGCACCTGCGGATCGCCGCCTGGACGGACACCGGCCTGCCCGGCGTCGCCCCCGCCCCGGAGGTCCTCGCCGCGCACCGCGGCACCGTCGCGCTGCTGCGCGACCTGGGCCACACCGTCGAGGAGCTTCCCCGCGCCCCGCTCACCGCCGCCGACCGGGACGGCTTCGCCGCGCTCTGGGGCGCACTCGCCGCTTCCGTGCCGGTGCCGGACGGCGCCGAGGAGCTGCTGATGCCGCTCACCCGCTGGCTGCGGCAGCGCGGACGGGCCGTCAGCGGCACCGACTGGATCGCCGCGTTGGACGCCATGCAGACGACCGCCCGCACCATCGTGCGCGCCGTCGACGGCTACGACGCGGTCCTCACCCCGGCGCTCGCCGCGCTCCCCGCGAAGGTCGGCGCGCTGCGCAACGACGACGACCCGGCCGCCGACTTCGACGCGCAGACGGCGTACACGCCGTACACCGCGCCGTGGAACTGGACGGGCTGGCCGGCCGTGGCGCTCCCGCTGCACTGGACGGACCCGACCCCGACGGCGCCGTCCGGCCTGCCCGTCGCGGCGCAACTCGCCGCCCCGCACGGCGCGGACGCGCGGCTGCTGGCGCTGGCGGCGCAGCTGGAGGAGGCCCGGCCGTGGGCGGCCAGGCGCCCGGTCGTGCACTGACGCCCCCGCGCGATCCGACCGCCCGTCAGAACCCCCGCGGCGCCCCGCGCCGCCGCCCGCGGCGATTCGCCCCTACCCCGGGACCTCCGCGGCGGTCACACTGACCGCGTGGTCGAACCCCATTTCGCGCCCGTTCCCGAGGACCTGGCCGCCCTCGCGGCCGAACACGGCGTCGCCACCGCGTACCGCGCCGCGGGCGACCGGCACACGCACGTCTCCGCGACGGCCGTCCGCCACGCGCTCGCCGCGCTCGGCGTCGACCCCGACGCCCCGCCCGCGCGCCGCAGACGGCGCCGCCCCGACCCCGGCGCGCTGCCCGCGTGCCTCGCCGGCCGCGCCGGCCGGGCCGTCCCCCTCCCCGACGGCAGCACCGCGCCGCTGCGGCTCCGCCTGGAGGACGGCACCGTCCGCGACCTCCCCGCCGGGACCACCGCGCTGCCCCCGGACCTGCCGCCCGGCTACCACGCCCTCGCCACCCCCGTCGACGAGGCGCCGCTGATCGTCGCCCCCGCGCGCCTCGCGCCGCCGCCCCGCGCCTGGGGATGGCTCGCGCAGCTCTACTCCGTCCTGTCGCACCGCTCCTGGGGCATGGGCGACCTCGCCGACCTCGCCGAGCTGGCGTCCTGGGCCGGCGCCGCCGGCGCCGGCTTCGTCCAGATCAACCCGCTGCACGCCGCGCCTCCCACCCCGTCGGCCGACCCGTCCCCGTACCGGCCGGCCACCCGCGCCTTCCCCGACCCCGTCTACCTCGCCGTCGACCGCATCCCCGAGGCCGACGCCCTGCCGCCCGCGCACCGCGCCCGCCTGGACCAGCTCGCCGAGCAGGCCGCCGCCTACCGGCACGCCGTGCTGCTCCCCAACGACCTCGGCGACACCCAGCAGCTGATCAACCGCGACGCGGTCTGGCGGATCAAGCGCGAGGCCCTCACCCTGCTGCACGCCGCCCCCCGCGGCGACGCCCGCGAGGCCGCCTACCGCGCCTACCTGGACGAGGCCGGCCCCCGCCTCACCGACCACGCCACCTGGTGCGCGCTCACCGAGGCGCACGGCCCCGACTTCCGCGCGTGGCCCGCCGGCCTGCGCGAACCCGGCTCCACCGACACCGTCCGGTTCCGCACCGCGCACCCCGTCTCCGTCGATTTCCACCGCTGGCTCGCCTGGCTGACGGACACCCAGCTCGCCGAGGCGCAGCACGCCGCACGCGCCGCCGGCATGCCGCTCGGCGTCGTCCACGACCTCGCCGTCGGCGCCCACCCGGACGGCTCCGACGCCTGGGCGCTCGGCGGGCCCGGCGGGGTGATCGCGGAGCGGACCTCGATCGGCTCGCCGCCGGACGCCTTCAACCCGCACGGCCAGAACTGGGGCCTGCCGCCGTGGCGGCCGGACGCGCTCGCCCGCACCGGCTACGCGCCGTTCCGCGACCTGATCCGCCGCGCGCTGCGGCACGCCGGCGGGCTGCGCGTCGACCATGTGATGGGGCTCTTCCGGCTGTGGTGGATCCCCGACGGCGAGCCGCCCACCCACGGCACCTACGTCCACTACGACCACGACGCGCTGCTCGGCGTGCTGGCGATCGAGGCGGAGCGCGCCGGCGCGGCCGTCATCGGCGAGGACCTCGGCACCGTCGAGCCGGCCGTCCGCCGCGAGCTCGCCGACCGGGGGATCCTCGGCACCGGCGTGCTCTGGTTCGAACGCGCCTACGAGACGGACGGGCATCCCAAGCGCCCCGAGGAGTGGCGCGAGCTGTGCCTCGCCACCCTGACGACCCATGACCTGCCCAGCACCGCCGCCCGCCTGACGGGCGACCACCTGGCGCTCCGCCACCGCCTCGGCCTGCTCCCCGGCGACCTGTCCGCCGAGCGCGCCGAGGACGCCGCCGACCGCGAGGAGTGGCTCGACCTGCTGCGCGAGCTGGGGCTGCTCGACAAGCGGGAGACGGGGGAGGAGGAGCAGGTCCTCGCCCTGCACCGGTTCCTGCGCCGGACGCCGGCCCGGCTCACCGGGGCCTGGCTCCCGGACGCGACCGGCGACCGCCGCCCGCAGAACCTGCCGGGGACGGTGGACGAGTACCCCAACTGGCGGCTGCCGATGGCCGATCCCCGGGGGCGTCCCGTCACCCTGGACGAACTGCGCCTCTCGCCGCGGGCGTCCCGCCTCGTCGAGGCCCTCAACAGGGACGCGCCCTGAATGGGGGACCCGACGGGCCGGGTCGCGGGCCGGTTCGCTACGGTATTGCTGTGATCAAGAGGAATGCTGCGGCCGCCCGCTCCGCCGAAGACCGGGCCGGCACCGCGACCAGCCGGAGGACGGCGCTGCGCGCCGGAGCGGTCGCGGCCGGTACCACCATCGCGATGGCTCTCTCCTCCCCCGCCTTCGCGCTGATCCACGACGACGGCGAGGACCCGGGCCCCGGCCTGGGCGTCGGCGCCACGCTGGGGCTCTTCGTGGGCCTCCCGCTGGTCATCTTCCTGTTCATCGCCGGCCTGGTGATGCTCTTCTCCAAGAAGCCCGGCAAGAACTGACCCCGCACCAACCCCGAGCACCCCACCGCGGCCAGGCGCAGCCTGGCGGGTGGGGTGCTCGGGGTTCGGGGCGGCACACCTGTCACCCCGCGGCGCGGTCACGCTCCTGCGCCCGCAGCGCACGGGCGACACCGTCCCGCGACTCCGAGACCAGGCGCCGCAGCGCCGCGGGCGCCTCGGCCGCCGTCTCCGCCAGCCACGCATCCGTCCGCGCCAGCGTCTCCGCCCGCACCTGCATCGACGGGTACAGCCCGATCACGATCTGCTGCGCCATGTCGTTGCCCCGCGTCCGCCACACGTCCAGCAGCGACGCGAAGTACCGCTCGGTGAACCGCTCCAGCAGCTCCCGCTGGTCCGGCTGGACGAAGCCCATGATGACGGCCTCCTGCAGCGCGTTCGGCAGCTCGTTGCCGTCCACCACCGACGCCCAGGCCTCCTCCTTCGCCTCCGCGGTCGGACGCGCCGCCAGACAGCCCGCCGCATGCCGCTCGCCGGCCGCCGTCGCGTCCCGGGCCAGCTCCGCGTCGACCGCGTCGCCGTCCAGGACGCCGGTGGCCACCAGCCGCTCCAGCAGCTCCCAGCGCAGCTCGGTGTCGATCTCCAGGCCGTCCACCGAGGCGGTGCCGTCCAGCAGGCCGCGCAGCAGCGCCAGCTGATCGTCCGTCCGGGCCACCGCGGAGAACGCCCGCGCCCAGGCCAGCTGGTGGTCGCTGCCCGCCGGCGCCGACCGCAGCAGCCCCAGCGCCGCATCCGCCCACTCCGCCAGGCCCTCCGGCCGGTACGCCGGGTCGGCGTACAGCTCCAGGGCGAGCTTGGTGTTGCGCTGCAGCGACTGCACCACGCCGATGTCGGACTCCGAGCCGACCCCCGACAGCACCAGCCGCAGGTAGTCGCGGGCGGCCAGCTCGCCGTCCCGCGTCATGTCCCACGCCGCCGACCAGCACAGCGCGCGCGGCAGCGGGTCCTCGAAGGCGCCCAGCGCGGCGGTGACCACGGCCAGCGACCGCTCGTCGAGCCGCACCTTGGCGTACGTCAGGTCGTCGTCGTTGAGCAGGATCACGTCCGGCCGCAGGCCCTTGCCGGCCACCGGCACCTCGGTGCGCGGCCCGTCGATGTCCAGCTCGACGCGGTCGGCGCGGCGCAGCCGGCCGTCCTCCTCGCGGCGGTAGAAGCCGACGGCGACGCGGTGCGGGCGCAGCACCGACTGGCCCTTGGCGCCCTGCGGGAGCGGCGGCGCCTCCTGGAGGACCGCCAGCGAGGCGAGCGAGCCGTCCTCGGCCCACACCGGCTCCGGGCGCAGCACATTGATGCCGGCCGTCTCCAGCCACGCCTTGGACCAGGCCTTCAGATCGCGGCCGGAGGTCTCCTCCAGCGCGGAGAGCAGGTCGACGAGGCGGGTGTTGGCCCAGGCGTGGCGCTTGAAGTAGCGGCGCACGCCGGCGAAGAACTCCTCCTGCCCGACGTAGGCCACCAGCTGCTTGAGGACGGAGGCGCCCTTGGCATAGGTGATGCCGTCGAAGTTGACCAGGACGTCGTCCAGGTCGCGGATCTCCGCCATGATCGGGTGGGTGGAGGGCAGCTGGTCCTGCCGGTAGGCCCACGCCTTCTCCTGGTTGGCGAAGGTCGTCCAGGCGCCCGGCCACAGGCCCGGCGCCTCGGAGAGCGCCAGCACGCTGGTGTAGGTGGCGAACGACTCGTTGAGCCAGAGGTCGTTCCACCACTCCATGGTCACCAGGTCGCCGAACCACATGTGGGCCAGCTCGTGCAGGATCGTCTCGGCGCGGCCCTCGTAGGCGGCGTCCGTCACCCGGGAGCGGAAGACGTACTGGTCGCGGATGGTGACCGCGCCCGCGTTCTCCATCGCGCCGGCGTTGAACTCCGGCACGAACAGCTGGTCGTACTTGGCGAACGGGTACGGGTGGTCGAATTTCTCCTGGAAGTGGTCGAACCCGGTCCTGGTGACGCGGAAGACCTCCTCGGCGTCGAGGAACTCCGCCAGCGAGGGCCGGCAGTAGACGCCCAGCGGCACCTCCACCGGGGTGCCGTCGGCGGCCGTGCCCCGGTAGACGTCCCGCGCCACGTGGTACGGCCCGGCGATCAGCGCGGTGATGTAGGTGGAGATCCGCGGCGTCGGCTCGAAGACCCAGGTGCGCGTCCCGTCCTTGGCGACGGGCTCCGGCGCGGGGGAGTTGCTGACGACCTGCCAGCCGGCCGGGGCCGTCACCGTGAAGGCGAAGACGGCCTTGAGGTCGGGCTGCTCGAAGGAGGCGAAGACCCGGCGGGCGTCCGGCACCTCGAACTGCGTGTAGAGGTAGGTCTGCTTGTCGACCGGGTCGACGAAGCGGTGCAGGCCCTCGCCGGTGTTGGTGTAGGCGCAGTCGGCGACCACCCGCAGGGTGTTCTCGGCGGCCAGCCCGTCCAGCGCGATCCGGCTGTCGGCGAAGGCCTCGGCCGCGTCCAGCGCCCGGCCGTTGAGGACCACCTCGCGGACGGCCGGCGCCACCAGGTCGATGAAGGTGGCGGCGCCCGGCTCGGCGCAGCGGAACCGCACCTCGGTCACCGAGCGGAAGGTGCCGCCCTCCTCGGCGCCGGAGATGTCCAGCTCCACGTCGTAGGAGTCGACCTCCAGCAGGCGGGCCCGCTCCCGGGCCTCCTCGCGGGTCAGATTCGTGCCGGGCACGGGTCTCCCTTCCCGATCATGCGATCGTCGTCATCGGCCCGGCCATCCTCGCATCAGCCGGCTTCCGGGCGCGCGCCGGTTCCGGGAGGTGCGGGGTCCGATTGGGGAGAAGCGCGCGGGCCCCTGTCGCGGCGGACGACCGCCGGGCATGCTGGGACCGACGTGACCATCCGTCATCATTCCGGGGGGAATCATGACTGCCTTCACCAGGCGATCCCTGCTGTCCACGGCCGCCGCGGCGGGCGGCGCGGCACTGCTCGGCGCCACGGCCCGCCCGGCGGCGGCGGCGCCGAGCGCGGTGGCGCGGCCGATCGCCGTCCTCAAGTTGCCCCAGTACGCCCGCAGCTGCCTGTTCTCGCGGGACGGGCGGGTGCTGACCTTCGGCGTCAGCTACGAGAGCCGCCTGCTGGTCCCGTACGACGTGCGCCGCCGCACCCGGCCCCGGCGGCTGGCCGAGATCCCGATGCCGACGCTGTACGGGTTGGAGTCCCCGCTGCGGACCGGCCGCGGCTCCACCGTGCTCTACGGCCACGACGGGGGCGCCGCGGTGGTCGACCTGCGCCGCCCGCTGCACCCGGCCGTGCTGAGCAGCATCAGCGCCTTCAGCCGGCCCACCTACGCGGTGCGGGCGGACGGCCGGCAGGCCGCCTTCCTGTTGCACCAGCAGGGCGCCGCCGGCCATCTGGCCGTCTGGGACCTGTCCCGCCCTGCGGCGCCGCGCTCCCTCGGCGGGATCGGCTACGGGGACGGGATCCCGGAGGAGGCCGCCTACCTGGACGACCGCACCCTCGCCGTCCCGGTTGCCGCCCGGGTCGGCACCGACTACCTCGACCTCGTCGACCTGTCCGACCCGGCGAAGCCCGCCTCGCTGGACCGGCTGGACGTCTCCGCGTGGGCGCTGGCCTTCGAGCCGCGCAGCCGCGTGCTGGCCCTCTCCCGGCCGAACACGGCCAACGAGTCGGTCACCGGGCTGTATCGGGTGGTGCCCGCCCGCGGCGCGTCCCGCTACCGCCTCGTGCACCTCGCCGACCTCGGGAGCGGCCCGAGCGACTCCACCTCCACCCCGGTCTTCTCGCCGGACCGGCGGCTGCTGGCGGTCCCCACCGGGATGGGCCAGGTCTGGCTCTACGCGCCCCGGCCCGGCCACCGCTGGGGCCAGGGCGTCCCCGAGCTGCGCGGCGTCCTCGGCGGGCTGGCCGACGTCGACAGCGGCGCCGCCTACGCATACCCGAAGATCGACTTCTCGCCGGACGGCCGCACCCTGTCCTCACTCGTCGAGGAGACCGCCGGCCTCTACGCCCTGGACCGCTACCGCTGAATCCGGCGCTCCGGGTGTCGACTTGACGAGTATTTGACCGTACGAGCCCCTGGAGACCGGTGGGGCGGCGCCTACACTCTGCGGCGACCTGATGACTGGGAGGTCCTCATCGTGCTGTCGACGCCCCGCGCCTTAGCGCGCGGACCCCGCCGGACCACCGCCCGGCTCGGGGTCCTCGCCCTGGCCCTCGCGGCCGCCGCCGGACCGGCGCTCGCCGCCTCCGGCGGCGCCCCGCCCACCGGAGGCCGCATCACCCTCACGGCGACCCCGGCCTACCCCGAACTCCGCCCGTCGGACTCCGACTACACCCAGCTCTCCGCCGGCACCACGCCGCCGACGCAGGCGCAGTGCGCCTCGGTGAAGCGGCGCTGCTTCACGCCCGCCTCCACCCGCGCCGCCTACAACACCGCCCCGCTGCTGAACGCGGGGACGGACGGCCGCGGCCAGACCATCGCGATCTTCGACTCGTACGGCAGCGACACCGTCGCCCACGACCTGCACGTCTACGACCAGGCGTTCGGCGTCGCCCCGCTGTGCGGCGAGGAGGGCGTCACCTGCGCCTCCGGGATGCCGACCTTCAACCGCCTCGCGCTGCAGGGCGACCCGGCCACCAAGGCACCGCCGCCCACCAGCAAGGGCCCGGGCCAGGAGGACAAGGCGGCCTGGGACCTGGAGGTGTCGCTGGACGTCGAGACGGCCCACGCGATGGCGCCCGGCGCCAACATCCTCCTGGTCACCACCCCGACCGCCGAGACCACCGGCGTGCAGGGCTTCCCCCAGATGATGGCCGCCGAGCGGTATGTGATCGAGCATCACCTGGCCACCGTCGTCTCGCAGTCGTTCGGCGCCGCCGAGGAGTCCTTCAACGGCGGCGGCGCGCTGGACAAGCTGCGCTCCACCTACAGCGAGGCGGCGGCCGCGGGCATCACCGTGCTGGCCTCCTCGGGCGACGGCGGCTCGGCGAACTCCGCCAAGGCGCCGGTGGGCAAGGGCGGCTCCACCATCCCCTACCCGACGGTGGGCTGGCCGGCGTCCGACCCGCTGGTGACCGGCGTCGGCGGCACCGACCTGTGCACCGACCCGAACGCGGCGGCGGGCGCCGGGCGCGTGGTGGACAGCGCCGACCAGCCGGCGGTCTGCGGCGCCAACGCGGGCCAGGGCGAGGTCGCCTGGACCGGCTCGGGCGGCGGCTACAGCCACCTGTTCGGCGCGCCGGCCTACCAGACGGGGACGCTCCCGGCGGGCAGCACCGCGGTGGGGGCGCAGCGCGGGGTGCCGGACGTGGCGCTGCAGGCGTCGCCGTCCACCGGTGCGCTGATCTACGTCTCGCTGCCCCCCGACGGGCAGTCCGGCCTGAAGTGCGGCAGTGCGCCGTGCAGCACCGGGTGGTATGACATCGGCGGGACGTCGCTGGCGTGCCCGCAGTGGGCGGCGCTGGTCGCTCTCGCGGACCAGCTGAACGGCGGCAAGGGCCTGGGCCTCATCAACCCGGCGCTGTACCGGCTGTCCTCGAACGCGGCGACGTACCAGGCGGACTTCTACGACGTCACCGCGGGCAACAACC
This sequence comes from Mangrovactinospora gilvigrisea, assembly GCF_001879105.1. GTDB lineage: Bacteria > Actinomycetota > Actinomycetes > Streptomycetales > Streptomycetaceae > Mangrovactinospora > Mangrovactinospora gilvigrisea. The sequence continues at coordinate 26,724 of NZ_MLCF01000043.1, forward strand.
AGACCGACGCGTCCATCCCCGGCTACGGCGCGACACCCGGCTGGGACCCGGTCACGGGCTTGGGCTCGCCCAACGCGGCCAAGCTCCTCCCGGACCTGGTCCAGGCGGTCAACGCCGGCTGACCCCCCGGTTCACCGCCCCTCCGCCCCCGCGCCCCGTGGGGGCGGAGGGGCGGCGAACAAGTGCCGGCGGCGGCCGTGGCCGTCAGAGCGACGCGTCCGCCCGACGGGCGGTCAGCGCCCGCGCCAGGTCGTCGCGGGCCTCGACCACCAACCGCCGCAGCGCGGCGGGCGCCCCCGGATGACCCTCCAGCCAGCGATCCGTCAGCTCCAGCGTCGGCTGCGACACCAGGTACCGCGGGTACAGCCCCCGCACCACCCGCATCGCCATCTCGATCGACCGGTCCCCCCACACCCGCTCCAGCGCCTCGAAGTACGGCTCCGCGTACTCCGCCGTCAGCGCCACCTGCGAGGCCCGGTTGAACCCGTCGATGATCTCGCCGGCGATCGCGTTCGTCAGCGCGTCGTCGTCGACCACCGACGCCCACGCCTCCCGCTTGACGTCCGCATCGGGCCGCGTGGCCAGCAGACGGGCGCGGTGCCGCGCCCCGCTCGCCGTCGCGTCGCGGCGCGCCTCCGCCTCGACGTCCTCCGCCGAGCCCCCCTCGACGCCCGCGGAGACCAGCGGCTCCAGCAGCGTCCAGCGCAGCTCGGTGTCGACCTCCAGGCCCTCCACCGCCTCACTGCCGTCCCGCAGCGCCCGCAGCGTCGCGAACTCGTCCTCGCGGTCGGCCACCGCCGCGAAGAACCGCGCCCACGCCAGCTGGTGCCCGCTGCCCGGCTCGGCCGCCCGCAGCGCGGCCCGCGCCGCCGCGGCCAGCGCGTGCCGCGCGTCCGCGACGCCCGACGGGTCGGCGTACAGCTCCAGCGCCGTCACCGCCTGCGCGTGCACCTGCTGCAGCACGCCGATCTCGGTCTCCCGGCCGGCGAAGCGCTGCACGATGTCGAGGAACTCGCGGGCCGGCAGCACCCCGTCCCGCGTCATGTTCCACAGCGCCGACCAGGCGAGCGCCCGGGCCAGCCGGTCCTCGATGTCGCCGAGCGAGGAGCGCAGGGTGGCCAGCGAGTCCTCGTCGAAGCGCACCTTGGCGAAGGTGAGGTCCTCGTCGTTGAGCAGCACCAGGTCCGGGCGGGGCCGGCCGACCAGCTCCGGAACGGCCGTCACCGGGCCGTCCACGTCCAGCTCGTGACGGGCCGTCCGCACCAGGCGGCCGTCCCGGCCCGCCTCGTAGACGCCGACCACGATCCGGTGCGGCCGCAGCGCCGGCAGCGCCTCGACGGCCGCGTCCTGCACCACCTCGAAGGAGGCGACGGTGTCGTCCTCCGCATAGCTCACCCGCGGGGTGAGCACGTTGACGCCGGCCGTCTGCAGCCATGCCTTGGACCAGGAGGCGAGGTCGCGGCCCGAGGTCTCCTCCAGCGCGGAGAGCAGGTCGCCCAGCCGGGTGTTGCCGTAGGCGTGGCGCTTGAAGTAGCGGCGCGCGCCCTCCAGGAACTCCTCCTGGCCGACGTAGGCCACCAGCTGCTTGAGCACCGACGCGCCCTTGGCGTAGGTGATCCCGTCGAAGTTGAGCTTCGCCGCCTCCAGGTCCGGGATGTCGGCGGTGATCGGGTGCGTGGAGGGCAGCTGGTCGGCCCGGTAGGCCCACGCCTTGCGGCGGTTGGCGAACGTCACCCACGCGGAGCCGTGCCAGCGGGTCGCGCCGTCCAGCGCGAAGGCGCCCATGAAGTCGGCGAACGACTCCTTGAGCCACAGGTCGTCCCACCACTCCATGGTGACCAGGTCGCCGAACCACATGTGGGCCATCTCGTGGAGGATCGTGTTGGCCCGGCCCTGGTGCGCGGAGTCGGTGGTCCGCCCGCGGAAGACGTACTCCTCGGTGAAGGTGACGCAGCCCGGGTTCTCCATCGCGCCGAGGTTGTACTCGGGGACGAACACCTGGTCGTACTTGCCGAACGGGTACGGGAAGTCGAAGCGCTCGTGGAAGAAGTCCAGGCCCTGCTTGGTGACCGTGAAGACCTCGTCGGCGTCGAAGTGCGGGGCGAGCGCCTTCCGGCAGAACGCGCCGAGCGGGATCTCCAGCTCGGTGCCGTCCTCGAAGGTGCGCGTGTAGTGGTCGCCGGCCCGGTGGTAGGGGCCGGCGATGATCGCCGTGATGTAGGTGGAGATCCGCTCGGTGGGCGGGAACGTCCAGGTCGCCGTCGTCCCCGTGGTCGCCGATGGCTCCGCGGCGGCGGTGTTGGAGAGCACCGTCCAGCCGGCCGGGGCCGTCACCGTGAAGGCGAACGAGGCCTTCAGGTCGGGCTGCTCGAAGTTGGCGAAGACGCGCCGCGCGTCGGCCGGCTCGTACTGGGTGTAGAGGTAGGTCTCGCCGTCCTCCGGGTCGGCGAACCGGTGCAGGCCCTCGCCGCTGCGGCTGTAGGCGCACTGCGCCGTCACCGTGACGGTGTTCTCCGCCGCCAGGCCCTCCAGCCGCACCCGGGTGCCGTCGAAGACCTCGGCCGGGTCGAGTGCGCGGCCGTTGAGGACGACCGACTCCACCTCGGGGGCGAGCAGGTCGAGGAAGGTTTCGGCACCGGGCCGCGAGCACCGGAAGCGGATCGTGCTGACGGAGCGATAGGCGGGGCGCTCCGGATCCGGTGCTCCCGACAGGTCGAGGTCGACCTCGTAGCGGTCGACGTCCAGCATGGCGGCCCGCTCCTGGGCCTCCTCGCGTGCGAGGTTCGCTCCCGGCACCTTGCCTGCTCCTTCACCCATTCGTGGCCGCTGCTTCGCGATTCTCCGCCATCCTTTCATGTCGGAATGGATGCGCGGCCGTGCCGGTTGTGCGGTTCGACGAGAGGAGACACCCGGAATGAGCGACGTCGCGGAGAAGAAGACGGTCGATTTCTGGTTCGACCCGCTGTGCCCGTGGGCCTGGATGACCTCCCGCTGGATGCTCGAGGTGGAGAAGGTCCGCCCCGTCGAGCTGCGGTGGAACATCATGAGCCTGTCCGTGCTCAACGAGGACAAGGAGGACATCTCCGATGACTACAAGGAGATGATCGCCCGCGGCTGGGGGCCCGTCCGGGTCTGCGCCGCGATCGAGGAGAAGTTCGGCAAGGAGGCGATGGGCCGCTTCTACACCGCGGTCGGCATCCGCAACCACAACCGCGGCGAGGGCCTCGGCCCGGACTCCATCGCCGGCGCGCTCGCCGACGTCGGCCTGCCGGCCGAGCTGGCCGCGGCCGCCGACTCCACCGAGTACGACGCGGCGGTGCGCGCCTCGCACGGCCGCGGCATCGGCCTCGTCGGCCAGGAGGTCGGCACCCCGGTGATCGCCGTGGACGGCGCGGACGGCGACCGCGTCGCCTTCTTCGGCCCCGTCGTCACCCCGGCGCCCGAGGGAGAGCAGGCCGCGCGGCTGTGGGACGGCGCGGTGGCGATGGCCTCCGTCCCCGGCTTCTTCGAGCTGAAGCGCACCCGCACCAAGGGCCCCGACTTCGCCAACCTCCCCACCGAGTACCAGGGCTGAAGCCCCGCACCGCCCGCTCGTCGCGCCCGGCCCCGGCTGCTGTCAGAACCCCACCAACAGCCGGGGCCGGGTTTTGTGATCTCGGGGAGGCCGGGGGTCCGCGCCCCGCCGTTAGAGTCCTAAGGGTCCCGCCCACGGTCCCGAGTCCCTGACGAAGGGGGAACCCCATGAGCCTCGCCGCGGCCACCGCCCGCCCCGGCCACGTCCTCGCCGACGTCCTCTCCGACGCCGTCGGACGGCGCACCCGCGCGGCGGTCCCCGCCCTGGTGCGCGACGCCGCCCTGGTCGCCGGGGGAGCGGCCCTCACCGGGGCCGCCGCCCAGCTCTCCGTGCACCTCCCCGGCACCCCCGTCCCCGTCACCGGGCAGACCTTCGCCGTGCTGCTGGTCGGCACCTCCCTCGGCGCCCGCCGCGGCTTCGCCTCCCTCGCGCTGTACGTGCTGCTCGGCATGGCCGGGCTGCCCTGGTTCGCCGGCGGGTCGTCCGGCTCGGCGGGCGCCAGCTTCGGCTACCTGCTCGCCTACCCCTTCGCCGCCGCCCTGGTCGGCGCGCTGGCCCGGCGCGGCGGCGACCGCACGGTGCTGCGCACCGCCGGCGTGATGGCGCTCGGCAGCCTCGCGATCTACGCCGTCGGCGTGCCGTGGCTGATGGCCTCCGTGCACGTCGGCCTCGCCAAGGGCCTGGCGCTCGGCGCCGTCCCCTTCCTGATCGGCGACGCGGTGAAGCTGGTGCTCGCCGCCGGGCTGCTGCCGACGGCCTGGAAGCTGGTCGGCCGCGGCGAGCGCGGCTGACCCCCCACCACCCGCCGCACCACCCGCCGGCACCGACCCGTCGCACCTCAGGGGCGTACTGACAGGCCGTCAGTGCGCCCCTGCGGCGTCCGCCGTGCCACACTCTGTCCATGCGTGTCTACCTGGGCTCCGACCACGCGGGCTACGAACTCAAGCAGCACCTGGTGCAGTGGCTCACCGAGCACGGCCACGAGCCGATCGACTGCGGTCCGGACGTCTACGACGGCGAGGACGACTACCCCCCGTTCGTGCTCCGCGCCGCCGAGCGCACCGCCGCCGACCCGGCCGCGCTGGGGGTCGTCATCGGCGGCTCCGGCAACGGCGAGGCGATCGCCGCCAACAAGGTCGAGGGCGTCCGCTGCGCGCTCGCCTGGTCCAACGAGACGGCCCGCCTCGGCCGCGAGCACAACAACGCCAACGTGGTGAGCGTCGGCGCCCGGATGCACGAGCTGGACGAGGCGACCGCGTTCGTCGAGGTCTTCCTCGCCACCCCGTACTCGCACGAGCCGCGGCACAGCCGGCGCATCGACATGCTCTCCACCTACGAGCGCAAGGGCGAACTGCCGCCCCTGCCCGGGCAGTAGGGGGACGCCCCGCCGTGCCCGAGGGCCACACCCTGCACCGCCTCGCCGCCGACCTCGGGACCCGGTTCGGCGGCGATGCCGTCTCCGTCGGCAGCCCGCAGGGGCGCTTCGCCTCCTCGGCGGCGCTGCTGGACGGATCCGTGCTGGAGGGCGCCGAGGCGCACGGCAAGCACCTCTTCATCGGCTTCGGCGCGGGCCGCTGGATCCACATCCACCTCGGCCTCATCGGCACCGTCCGCTTCGACGGCGACACCGGCGGCCAGGTCCGCCTCCGCATCACCGGTCCGGGCGGGCGCGCGGACCTGCGGGGGCCGCAGCTCTGCGCCCTCGTCACCGACGCCGAGAAGGCCCGCGTCCACGCCCGGCTGGGACCCGACCCGCTGCGGGCCTCCGACCGCGCCGACGGCGCGGCGACCGCCTGGCGGCGGATCGGCCGCAGCGGCCGGCCGATCGCGGCGCTCCTGATGGACCAGCAGGTCCTCGCCGGCGTCGGCAACGTCTACCGGGCGGAGGTGCTCTTCCGCCACGGCGTCGACCCCTTCACCCCCGGACGCGAGCTGGGCGGGGAGCGGTGGCGCGAACTCTGGGACGACCTGGTCGGGTTGATGGCGGAGGGCGTCCGCCGCAACCGCATCGACACGGTCCGCCCCGAGCACGAGCCGGCCGCGATGGGCCGGCCCCCGCGCGTCGACGACCACGGCGGCGAGGTCTACGTCTACCGCCGCGCCGGCGACACGTGCCACATCTGCGGCACCCCCATCGCCACCCGCCCCCTGGACTCCCGCAACCTCTTCTGGTGCCCCACCTGCCAACCCTGACAGGAGGAGGGACGGCCAACAGGGCACCGCCGCGACCGTGACGTCAGAACCCGTGCGGCATCCACGGCTCGCGCTCCGAGGCGAACGCCGCGCTCAGCGCGGCGACCGCACCCGGCGTCACCTCCACCACCCGCCCCGCGTCCGCAAGCCCCCGCAGCGACGCGAACCCCGACCCCAGGTACGCCGCCCCCAGCTCCCGCACGGACAGCACCACGTCCGCCGCATCATCCGTCCGCGCGCACGCCGCCCCCTGCGGCCCGCCCCGCAACCGCCACCGCCCCGCATTCCACCCGCAGAACGCGTCCGCCACCTCCAGGACGACGTCCACCTCCCGCGCGTACCGCCGCGCGGCCAACGCCGCCCCCACGTCCACCAGCCGCACATACAGGTCGTCCCGCAGCACCGACCGCGCCAGCCGCACATCCGACAGCAGCGCGAACAGCGGATCGTCCGACGGCCGCCGCGTCTCCACGTCCCGGACCAGGTCCATCGCCAGCAGATGCCGCCACAGCGCCGCATACGCCGCCGGCTCCACCGCCTCGACGTCCTTCACCTTCAGCGTGCCCTCGGCGTTGCCGCCCTCGTCCACGCCCATCTTCCCGGAGTACCGCGCGTACCCGACGACCTCGCCGTCCGAGGCCCGCTCGGCCAGCACCGTGCGCAGCGGCACCGCCCCGTGCCGCGCGCCCGGCGCGTCCAGCACCGCCAGCCGCTCCCACCGCTCGCCGCGCACCGGCATCCCCGGACGCGTCGGCACCACCCGCGCATGCACCCGCTCGCACTGCGGCAGCGACTCCTCGGTGTCCGCGCGCCGCAGCCGGTAGTCGTCGATGCCCGGCACCTCCAGCACCGAGGCGCGGCGCCGCTGCACCGTCGCCTGCACCGAGCGCGAGGCGAGCCCGTAGCCGAACCGCCCGTAGATGGAGCCCTCGGAGGCCATCAGCACGGCGAGCGGCTCGCCCGCGGCCCGCACGTCGTCCAGTTGACGGCGCATCATCGAGCGCAGCAGGCCGCGCCGCCGGTACTCGGCGCCGACCGTGACCATGGTCACGCCCGCCGCGGCGACCGGGTCGCCGCCGCCCGGGACGGTGAGCCGGAACGCGAAGGAGCCCGCGGTGGAGGCGATCCGCTTGCCGTCGAACGCCGCGTAGGTGCGCGCCGGTTCGAAGAGCGCGTTCCAGACGTCGCGCTCCTCCGGCTCCTCCTCCTCGAGGAACGACTCCAGCGCCCGGTCGACCGCCGACTGCAGCTCATCCGCAGAAAGGGTGCGGATCGGAAGGTCCGGGAGGGAACCGGCGGATGCCCCTGACGCGTTGGACGGTGCGGGGGACGGAGTCGTCCCGGAGGGTGCGCCGGTGCTGCCGGATGCGCTGGTCGGTGTCGTCATGTCCCCCTTCGTAGCAGTCCCGGGGACGGGGGTCGAACGCCTTTTCGCCGCGGCTGCGGACCGGAAGGAGCGGGGACGAGGGTGAGTCGAGGGTGAGTCCAGCGTGAACCGCAGCACAGTCGCACCGGAGACCGACCGGGACGAGGTCCTGCGCATCGACGCAGGCCCACCCCAGTCGGTAGGGTCACCGGTGGTGGAACGCGCGCCGGGCGGATTCGCGATGGCGGTGGCCCGGACCCGACGCCTGGTCCGCAAGGGCCATCGTCGGCTGCGTCGTGTCCTCGTCGACTACTTCCGCGGCAGCGCCTCCGACACCGGGGCGCTGCTCTCGTTGATCGCCGCGGTCCCCGTCCTCACCTGCCTCACCGTGCTGTTCCCCGGCTGGTGCCCGCCCACCGCCCTCGTCCTGCCGCTGATCGCCGGTGCGCTGCTGCTCCGCCCGGTCAGCCTGGGCGCCGTCTACCTCGCCGCGGTCGCGGGGATGTGCGCGGAGGCGGTGCTGCTGGACCGGATGGGAAGCGGCCGCGCGCACCTGGTCTTCCCGGGCAGCGTGCTGGTGGTGGCCGCGGTGGCGGCGGCCGGCCTGGTGCTCGCCCAGTTCCGCAACCGGGTGGGCGTGCCGTGGCGGCGCGGCAGCTCGATGCTCTTCGACCTGCGCGAGCGGCTGCGCGTGCAGAGCCGCATCCCGGAGCTGCCGTCCGGCTGGGAGTCGGACATCGCGCTGCGCCCGGCGGGCGGGCAGTCCTTCTCCGGCGACTTCGTGGTGGCCTCCCGGACGGGCGGCGGCCGCCTGCTGGAGGCCGTGCTCACGGACGTCTCCGGCAAGGGCATGGACGCCGGCTCGCGGGCGCTGCTGATGTCCGGCGCGTTCGGCGGGCTGGTGGGCTCGCTGCCGCCGCACGACTTCCTGCCGGCGGCCAACGGCTACATCCTGCGGCAGGACTGGGACGAGGGCTTCGCCACCGCCGTCCACCTGGTGCTGGACCTGCACAACGGCGACTTCGAGCTGCTGTCGGCGGGGCACCTGCCGGGCCTGCACCGGAGCGGCGGCTCGGGGCAGTGGACGCAGGTGGAGGCAGAGGGGCCGCTGCTGGGCGTCTACGGGGAGGCCAAGTTCGTCGGCTCCCGCGGGCGGCTGGAGCCGGGCGATTCGCTGCTGCTCTACACCGACGGCATGGTGGAGGCGCCGGGGCGCGACCTCAGCGAGGGCATCGACCGCCTCACCGGCGCCGCCGACGTCCTGCTCTCCGCCGGCCCGGCCCTCAACGGAGCCGCCTGGCGCCTGATGGACGCGGTCGCCAAGGACGTCAACGACGACCGGGCCGTCCTCCTCCTCCGCCGCTCCGCCGCCTGACGGCGGCACCGAGCGGCGGGGCCCCGGCCGCGGCCGGAACGCCTGACGGCGACCGGCAACGCCGACGCCGCACCCACCCGGGCCACGGCGCCCACCGCTACCTGAACGCCCACTCCAGCCGGGGCTCCATCACCCAGCGGAAGCATTTCCGCACCGGAACGGTCGTCAGCGCCACCGCCACCCCCGCGGCGACCACCGTCACCGCGGCAATGCCCAGCGGCTTGTGCACGAACGCCATGTCGTACAGCCCCGCGTACGCGGCCAGCTTCACCAGGAAGCCGTGCAGCAGGTAGGTGTACATCGTCCCCTCGCCCAGCCGCGTGTACCACGTCCGCCGCTCCGGCACGAGGGCCAGCACCGCCGCCGTCGCCACCGCCGCGCACCCCAGGCACGCCACCCGCAGCACCGCCCAGTGGGCGAAGCCCATCTCGGGGAACCCGGGCCGCCCCGTCCGCCAGAAGAAGAACTCCATGACGTCGTACGGCGCCGCCAGGTACGCCATCCCGGCCGCGCCCGCGAGCACCGCCACCGCGGCGATCCGCACCCCGCGCCGATGCAGCCAGCTGAAGTGCTCGCGCCGCAGCACCATGCCGGCGACGAAGAACGGCAGCAGCTCCAGTGTCCGGTACAGCTCCAGCGCGTCCGGCAGCTGCGTCAGGCTGGAGAGCAGCGAGATCACCACGGCCACCGCCAGCGGCCAGCGGACGACCCGCCAGATCGGCGCCAGCAGCCGCCAGATGAACAGGGCCAGCAGGAACCAGGTGAGCCACAGCGGGTCGTAGAGGCTGAGCGGGTGGTCCCCGCCCTCCGTCGCGTTGATGACGAGCGTGTAGGCCGTCTCGAAGACCACGTACGGGACGGCGATCCCGGTGATCAGCTTCTTGATCCGCCGCGGCTGGGAGTCGAAGTTCTTCGCCATGTAGCCGGCGGCGACGATCATCACCGGCATGTGGAACGAGTAGACGAAGAGATAGAGCGCCTTGAGCGTGTGCGAGGCGTCGCGCAGGGGCTCCCAGGTGTGGCCCATCACGACCAGGACGATCACGACGAACTTGGCGTTGTCGAAGAAGGCGTCCCGCTCGCGCGGGGCCGGGGCTGCTGCGGCGGGACGGGCCGCAGCGTCGGTCGGGGCGCCGACCGGGGCGCCGTCCGGCGCGGGCGCGGCCGGAACGGTAGGGGACACGGATTGATCACGGGCGAGACTCGAGGACATCGCGGCAGACCGTAGTGGCGGATGTGGCGGCGGGTAAAGCCGACTCGACGGAATCCGCCGAATGTCTACTTTGCGTCAACTGTGCGATCTAAGGACCCGCGTTCGTGAACGTCCTATATCGGCCTGCATGTTGATCCCCCGTCAGTGGTAGAACAGGGGCAGCTCTAGGCTTGTCCCAGTGTGCGGTGTCACCTCCGGTCCCGTCACCGCGTCGACTTCGCATGAGGAAGTGAAGTACTCGTGGCCGTTTCACTCTCCCTGGTGCTGTTGACTGCCGTCATATTGGTGGTGATGATCCGCGCCAAGTCCATCAAGCTCGGACCTGCGCTCATCGCGGCACTCTTCGGCTTCTTCCTGGCGTCCACCGGCGTCGCCCCCGGTATCCGCACCTTCATCTCCCAGATCGCCAGAATGATCAACGGGATCAGCCTCTGACGCGTCGTCGCCCTCCGGCGCCCCGCGGCCGGCCTGCTCGAACAGGCAGGTGAACCTCGGGTGCACGCTCGGCGGCAGGCTGGTGACGGGACCGCCGAACGATGCTCCGTCCCGGCATGATGGGGTCATGCCCGAAGGCGACACCGTCTGGTTGACCGCCCGGCGATTGCGCGAGGCGCTCGCCGGGCGGCGTCTCGTCGTGGCCGACCTGCGCGTGCCGCAGCTGGCCACCGCCGACCTCACCGGCCGTGAGGTGCGGGACGTCACCTCCCGGGGCAAGCACCTGCTGACGCGGCTTCAGGGCGGCTGGACGCTCCACACGCATCTGCGGATGGACGGCGCGTGGCGCGTCTTCCGCACCGGCCAGCGCTGGTACGGCGGGCCGATAAGCGACGTCCGCGCGGTGCTCGCCACCGAGGACCGCATCGCGGTCGGCTACCGGCTGCCCGTGGTCGAACTCCTGCACACCGTGGAGGAGGAGACGGCGCTCGGCCGGCTCGGCCCCGACCTGCTCGCCCCGGACTGGGGCGGGCCGGCGCAGGACGAGGCGGTGCGCCGGCTCTCGGCGGAGCCGGCGCGGCAGATCGGCGAGGCGCTCCTGGACCAGGAGAACCTCGCCGGGGTCGGCAATGTCTACAAATGCGAGCTGTGCTTCCTGCGGGGCGTCAGCCCGTTCACCCCGGTGGGGGAGGTGGAGCGGCTCGACCGGATGGTCGGGCTGGCGCACCGGCTGCTGGACGCCAACAAGGCCCGCAGCGGCCACGTCACCACCGGCGACACCCGCCCGGGGCGCCGCCACTGGGTCTACGGCCGCGGGGGACGCCCCTGCCTGCGCTGCGGCACCCTCGTCGCCGCCGCCCACCAGGGCGCCCCGCCACGCGACCGCATCACCTACTGGTGCCCCACCTGCCAACCCGACCCCCCACCCCCCTGACGCACACCGCACCGCGTCAACCGCGAGCGGCAAGCCGGCGCAACCGCAGCCCCGCCGTCACCCCGATCACCGCGAGCCCGGCACCGGCGGCAAGCATCGTGACGAACACCGCATGCCCGCCCGCGCCGAGATTCAGGTAGAGCGTCCCGAACACCGCCACCCCCAGCAGCAGCCCCAGCTGATTCGCCGTCACCAGCATCCCGCTCGCGTCCGCCGCGTCCTGCGGCCGCACCCGCCCCAGCGCCACCGTCAGCAGCGGCGAGAACGCCGCCCCCACGCCGATCCCCGTCACCGCCAGCGCCGCGAACAGCCACGCGCCCCCGTCCCAGCCGTTCCGCAGCAGCCCCCCGTCCACCGCGAACGCGGGCCCGGCCACCGCGAACCCGAGCGGTACCAGCCACCCCCGCATCCGCGCCGGCAGCCGCTTCCAGCCCAGCCCGACCACCCCGAAGAGCAGCGCCTGCGGCAGGAACGTCAGCCCCGCGTGCAGCGCCGACTCGCCGAGCACGCCCTGCAGCTGCAGCTGCACCGCGAACGTCAGCCCGGCGGTCCCGGCCATCGCCACCATCAGCGCGCCCACCGCCCAGCCGATCCCCGGCGTCCGCAGCACCCGCCCGGACACCAGCGGCGCCTCGCCGCGCCGCGTCGCGCGCGCCTCCACCAGCCCGAAGAGCAGCCCCGCCGGCACCACGCCGGCCAGGCACAGCACGCACCACAGCGGCCAGCCCTGCTGCTGCCCCAGCACCAGCGGCACCACCAGCAGCGTCACGGCCAGCGCCAGCGTCACCAGCCCGCCGAGGTCCAACGGGCCCGGCCGCTCCGGCCGTTCGTGCGCCGGCAGCACCCGCGCGCCGCAGATCAGCAGCACCACGCCGATCGGCACGTTCACCAGGAAGACCGGACGCCAGCTCAGCCCGAGGACGTCCGCCGTCACCAGTACCCCGCCGATCACCTGGCCGGCCGCCGCGCCCACCGCGATCACCGCGGAGTACGCGTTCAGCGCCCGCGTCCGCCGCTCCGGCTCGGTGTACGTCCGCTGGATCATCGTCAGCACCTGGGGGATGGCCAGCGCCGACCCCGCCCCCTGCACCAGCCGGTAGGCGATCAGCTCGCCGCTGCCGGTGGCCACCCCGCAGGCCAGCGAGGCCGCGGTGAAGAGCGCGATGCCGATCAGGAACATCCGCCGGTGCCCGACCCGCGCGCCCAGCCGGGCACCGGTGATCAGCAGCACCGCGTAGGTGATGGTGTAGCCGGAGATGATCAGCTGCAGCGCCGCGCCGGACGCGTGCAGTTCCGTCCTGATGTCGGGGGCCGCCACATTGACGATGAAGGCGTCCAGGAGCGCCATGAACTGGCCCACCAGTACGGTGGCCAGCACCGCTCCCGGACGCGTCCGTCGTCGCTGCCGCACCGGGAGCGGCCGGCCGGCCGTCGCTGCCCCGTTCCCTTGGGTCGTTGTCGTGTTCGTCGCCATGGCACGAGCGTGCGGCCGTTCCCATACGGGTAGTTAGAGCCTGCGGACACGGGTATCCGCAGCACCCCCTTCAGCCGCCCGGCCGCGCGCCCCGTGGCGCACAATCGTCGTGTGGACAGCACCGACCGCCGCCCCCGCGCCCCCGGCGCCGCGCGCCCCGACCGCCCGGACCGGCGCGGCGAGCTGGCCCGCTTCCTGCGCAGCCGCCGCGCCCGGATCACCCCGGCGGACGTCGGCCTGCCGCCCGGCCCGCGCCGCCGCACCCCCGGCCTGCGCCGCGAGGAGGTCGCGCAGCTCGCCGGCGTCGGCATCACCTGGTACACGTGGCTGGAGCAGGGCCGCCCCATCAACGCCAGCCCCCAGGTGCTGGACGCGGTGTGCCGCACCCTGCGGATGGACGCCGCCGAGCGCGCCCACCTCTACCGCCTCGCCGGCGTCCCCGTCCCGGCCGCCTGCGGCACCGACCCGGACGCCACCCTGCCGCCCGAGGTCGCCGGCATCCTGCGCGCGCTCGACCCGCTGCCCGCCTGCGTCTACGACGCGCGGATGGATCTGCACGACTGGAACGAGGGGTACCTCGCGCTCTTCCCCGGCGTCGCCCTGCTCGACCCGGGCCGCCCCGACCGCCGCCGCAACATCGTCTGGCGCTCCTTCGTCACCCCGTCCTGCTGCCACAGCTACGGCGAGCGCGAGCCCGAGCTGCGGCACCTCGCCGCCTCGCTGCGCGGCGCCTACGGCCGGCACGTGGGGGAGCCGCACTGGGAGGAGTTCCTCGTCGAACTGCGCCTCGCCAGCGCCGAGTTCGCTGAGATGTGGGAGCGGCAGGACGTCGCCGAGGGGGCCGCGCACGTCAAGCGGGTCCGGCACCCCGCCGAGGGCGTCATCCCGGTCACCGCCACCTCGATGGACATCCGCGGGGTGCCGGAGAAGCGGCTGGTGGTCTACAGCCCCGAGGACGAGGCCGCCGAGGGCTGCCTGCGCCGGGCGCGGGCCATGGAGGACCCGATCATCGGCTGCCCGCTGCACGCCCGCCGGCTCTCGGAGATCCTCGCGGCCCGCGTCTCCTGAGGGCCCCGCCGGACCGCTCAGCCCTCGAACTCCCGCAGCCGCGGCCGCAGTCCGACCGGCACCAGCACCGCCGCCAGCAGCGCGGCCCCCGCGACCGCCGGGGCCAGCGCGGTCGCCGCGGACGCCCCGTGCGCCGCCGTCGACTCGAACACCCCCCGGTTGATGGCGAGATCGGCCCGCAGGGCACCGTCCAGCCGGGCGAACGCCCAGTTGGAGCCGCCGGAGCCCCAGTCGGTGCAGAAGGCGACGGCCTGCCGCACCTTCCCGGCCCGCTCCAACTGCCGGATCCGCAGGTCGTCGTCGATGTAGACCTGGTAGCTGTTGAGGATCCCGACCGCGGCGCGCTGCTCCCCGGGAAAGGTGATGTTGTCCACCTCGCGGCGCAGGTCCCCGCCGAAGAGCCGGTTGCCGTGGTCGGTCAGATAGGCCGCCCGATCGCCGCTGTAGTCGCCCCGGTAGTCGTCCACCGACGGCACCCGCCCCACCGACGCCAGCCGCTGCTCCTTCGCCAGGTACGACGCCTCGTACTCCGCCCGCCGCCCCCGGTCCAGCAGATAGCGGCTCTCGTCCGCGTTGGCGTCGTGCGCGGTGGCCCGCGCGCTGCTCAGCGCCACCACCGAGTCGAACGCGTCGTGGCGCATCCGGTGCAGGTCGCCGCGCGTCCACGAGGCCCAGGCGATGCCGCCGGCGAGCACGAAGAGCACCGCCGCGGTGGCCGCGGCCAGCGCCGGGTTGAGGATCCGGCCGAAGCTCCGCGCCAGGTGCACCTGGAGGGCGAGCAGCGCCAGCAGCGCCGCCCCGCCCAGGCCCGCGGTCCAGCCGGCGGCCGCCCCCAGCGCGGCGTGCCGGGCGTCGTAATCGGCCAGCATCGCCCGGTTGTTGGCGTCGATCAGCGCCTGCGCCGAGGCGAGCAGCCCGTCGGGCCCGCGCAGCATGTCGGTGGCCGTCCGGTACTGGGCGACCGCCGCGGCGGGCGGGGCGCCGGCCGGGGCGTGCGCCGCGTCGTCCAGCTGCAGCGCCCGCGCCGCGGCCGCCTGGTAGTCGCCCGAGCCGTCCAGCACCCGCACCACCGCCCGCGCCGCGGCGGTGTTGCCGCCGCCGTGGTCGGCGGCCTGCTGGAGATCGCTGTCGAGCACCGAGCGGGCCGCCCGGTAGCGGCGCTGGTCGTCCGCCCGCTCGGCGGCGAAGGTCCGATCGGCGCCCAGCATCAGCATGTTGGCGACCTGCGCGTCCATGTCGTTGATCGCCAGATAGATGCCCGCGGCCTCCTCGACCTGCGGGCCGTCCGTGCCGCCCATCCGGTTCACGTCCGCGCGGGTGTGCAGCGCGTCCACCGCCAGCACCGCCCCGGCGGCCACCGCCAGCGCCGCGCAGCCCGTGCCCGCGCGCACCAGCAGCGCCGGCAGGGTGCGCGGCCGGCGCAGCAGCCCCGCCAGTCCGCGCAGCCGGCGCCGGCGCTGCCGTCCGCCCGTGGTGATGTGACCGGCCATGGCCCCCGTCGCCCCCTGACCCGGGATCCCAACGATCCCCCGAGCGCCGATGATCCGCCTGACGACCCGTCCGATCCCGGTTCTTGATGCCTCCTTGACGCGCCCCCGTGCGGAATTCGCTGCTCCTTGACGCGCCTTCGCGCACCACCGGCGTGACACCATGGCAACCATGGAGCGCAACGACCACCGCGTCCCGGCGTCGGGCCCGGCCCGCGCCCTGTCCTCCGCCCTCGCCTCCCTGCACGGACTGGCCTGCGGCGACGCATTCGGCCAGCAGTGGTTCCACGCCCCGCCGGAGGACTTCCACCGGCGCGTGCTGCAACCCGGCCCCTGGTACTGGACGGACGACACCGCGATGGCCGTCGTCCTCGTCCGGGAGCTGAGCGCCGGCCGGGGCGTGGTCGACCAGGACCGGCTCGCCGCCGCCTTCGCCGCCGAGTACCGCGCCGACGACCACCGCGGCTACGGCGCCTCCATGCACGACGTGCTGCGCCGGATCGGCGCCGGCGAGGACTGGCGGACGGTCACCCGCGAGCAGTTCGAGGGCCAGGGCTCCTTCGGCAACGGGGCGGCGATGCGGGTGGCACCGCTCGGCGCCTGGTGGACGGGGCGCCCCGAGCGCGCCGCCGAGGAGGCCGCCCGGCAGGCCGAGGTGACCCACAGCCACCCCGAGGCGGTGGCCGGGGCGGTCGCCGTCGCGGTGGCCGCGGCGCTGGTCGGCGCCACCGACGCGGCCGGCGGGCAGCTGCTCGCGGAGATCGCCGACCGCACCCCGGACGGCGAGGTCCGCTCCGGCCTGGAGATCGCCTCCCGCTTCCGGGACGGCACCTCGCCGGTGCACGCCGCCACCGTGCTCGGCAACGGCACGCGGATCAGCGCGCCCGACACCGTCCCCTTCTCCCTGTGGGTCGCCGCCCACCACCGCGACGACTTCACCGAGGCCCTGTGGACGGGCGCCTCCACCGGCGGCGACCTCGACACCGTGGACGCCATCGTCGGCGGCGTCCTCGCCGCGGGCCGGCCCCAGCCCCTCCCCGAGGACTGGCAGAAGGCCCTCGAACCGCTCCCCGCGCCGTGACCCCTACCCTCTCCCCATGACCGCCGCCGACGCCCCGGACGCCTCCGACCCCCAGGCGCTCCCCGCGCCCACCGTCGTCAACCTCCGCACCCTGGGCGGCCTGCCGCTGGCCGGCGGCGCCCGCGTCCGGCCGGGCACCCTCTACCGCTCCGGCGACCTCGGACGCCTCGACGCGGAGCGCGACCCGGTGGCGGCCGGCCTGCGCGTCTCCACCGTCGTCGACCTGCGCACGGAGGCCGAGCGCGAATACGCCCCGGACCGCGTCCCGGCGGGCGCCCGCCGGATCGTCGCGGACGTCATCGGCGACACCGCCGCCGCGGCGGCCCGCTCCGCGGACACCCCGGTCCGCCTCGACCTGCTGCTCGCCGACCCGCTGCGCGCCAACGAGGTGCTGGGCGGCGGCAAGGCGGAGCGGCTCTTCGTCGACACCTACCGCAACTTCGTCACCTCGGCGCCGGCCCGCGCCGCCTACGCCACCCTGCTCCGCGCCGCCGCCGCCGACTCCGACGGCGGACTCCTCTTCCACTGCACGGCCGGCAAGGACCGCACCGGCTGGGGCGCGAGCCTGCTGCTCCTGCTCCTCGGCGCCGACGAGGCGACCACCGTCCGCACCGAGTTCCTCGCGGTCAACCCGGCCGTCCGGGCGGCCTTCGCCCCGCTCACCGACCCCTTCACCGCCGGCGGCGGCGACCCCGACATCGCCCAGGCCCTGATCGGTGTCCGCCCCGCCTACCTCGACGCCGCCCTCGACGCCCTCACCACCACCTGGCGCGACCCCGAGACCTACGCCCGCCGCGCCCTCGGCCTGTCCGAGGAGACCCTGGAAGCCCTCCGCACCCGCCACACGGAAACGGCCCCAACCCCCTGACGGGGGCTGAGGCCGAGTCACATCGGAGCGGACGACGGGAATCGAACCCGCGTATCCAGTTTGGAAGACTGGGGCTCTACCATTGAGCTACGTCCGCAGCGCTGCCCCCAACATACACAAGCCGTGCGGCCCGGCTGCCGGTGGAGCGGGGCTCAGCCTAGCGGCTACCCCGACTTCCGCGCACACTCCTTTATTGCGGGCGCGGCGGCCCGCCGGGCATGTACGCTACGTGCTGGTCCCGACGGGGTGTGGCGCAGCTTGGTAGCGCGTCCGCTTTGGGAGCGGAAGGCCGTCGGTTCAAATCCGGCCACCCCGACCAGCGAGAACGCCGCCGATTCCGGCGTGCGGCAGGTACTTCAGGCACATCCGCGACGGTCGAAGGGCCCGGCCCTTCCGGTGCCGGGGTCCTCTTTCCGGCCCGTGTTTCGCGCGGCCCTCCGAGCGGCGGGTACGATGCAAGGCGCGCCTACTGAAAGCGGGGCGACGAGGGCCGCCGGATTGACCATCTGCACTCCGTCCCCATCCACGTCTCGCCGGCTGTCGGCCGGGCACGCGCGCGCTTCCCGCGCCCTGCGCGTCCGCCCGTTCCGGCTGTTGGCGCGCTTGGACAACACACCCGAAAAGCCCCAAGGAGACCCAACCGTGAAGAGCGCCGTGGAGACTCTGAACCCCACCCGGGTTCGACTCACCGTCGAGGTGCCCTTCGAGGAGCTCAAGCCCAGCCTCGACGCGGCGTACAAGGAGATCAACAAGCAGGTCTCGGTTCCGGGCTTCCGGAAGGGCAAGATCCCCGCCCGCATCATCGACCAGCGCTTCGGTCGTGCGGCGGTGCTGCAGGAGGCCGTCAACCAGGCCCTGCCCGAGTTCTACGGCAAGGCCGTCGACGAGTCGGAGCTGAACGTCCTCGGCCAGCCCGAGGTCGACATCACCGAGCTCAACGACAACGAGGAGCTGAAGTTCACCGCCGAGGTGGACATCCGCCCCGAGCTCGAGCTCCCCGACTACGAGGGCATCGAGGTCACCGTCGACGCCGTCGCCGTGAGCGACGAGGACATCGACGGCTCGATCACCCAGCTGCGCGACCGCTTCGCCTCGGTGAAGCCGGTCGAGCGGGCCGCCGCCGAGGGCGACGTGCTCGTCCTCGACCTCGAGGCGAGCGTGGACGGCGAGGTCCTCGAGGACGGCGTCGCCAAGGGCGTCTCCTACACCATCGGCAGCGGCGAGCTGCTGGACGGCATCGACGAGGCCGTCACCGGCATCGAGGCCGGCGGCACCGCCACCTTCGAGAGCGAGCTGAAGGGCGGCTCCGCCGCCGGCCGGACCGCCTCCATCAAGGTCGAGGTCAGCAAGGTGCAGGAGCGCGAGCTCCCCGAGCTGGACGACGACTTCGCCCAGCTCGCCTCCGAGTTCGACACCCTGGAGGAGCTGCGCGCCGACGCCCGCACCCGCCTGGAGAGCTCCAAGAAGTACGAGCAGGCCACCGACGCCCAGCAGAAGGTGCTGGAGGCGTACCTCGAGAAGGTCGAGGTCCCGATCCCCGAGAAGCTCCTCGCGGACGAGATCGGCACCCGCAAGCACAACCTGGAGCACCACCAGCTGGAGCCCATGGGCATGACGCTGGAGCAGTACCTCAAGGTCCAGGGCCAGACCGAGGAGGAGTACACCGCCGAGCTGGAGGAGCAGTCCCGCAAGGGCATCAAGACCCAGTTCGTGCTGGACGAGATCGTCGCCAAGGAGCAGCTCAACGTCAGCCAGGACGAGCTGACCGAGCACCTGCTGCAGCGCGCCGCCGGCTCCGGCATGTCCCCCGACCAGTTCGCCCAGCAGATCGTGCAGGGCGGCCAGGTGCCGATGCTGGTGGGCGAGGTCGCCCGCGGCAAGGCGCTCCAGGTGGTCGTGGAGCAGGCCAAGGTGACGGACTCCGAGGGCAACGCCGTCGACCTCTCGGACGACGACGACACCGATGGTGACGCCGCCGCCGAGGCGACCGAGGCCGCCGCCGACGAGACCGACACGGCCGACACGGCCGACGAGGCTTCCGACGCCGCCGAGGAGAAGACCGAGGCCTGACGGCCGGAGTCAGTCCGACCGAGCACGGGCCCGGCCGGGGCGCACATGCTGCCGCCCCGGCCGGGCCCGTGCCGTATTCCCGCTCCCTTCCCGGTCAGCGGGGGTTGCGCCGCCAGCGAACAGCCTCGGCCCTCCTCCCCGCCGTGCCGGACCCTGGGGTTAGGGTCCATCAGTAACGCCAATGGCGAGCCGATGGGCCCGAGGCCCTACTCAACTCTCAGGTGGATACATGACGACTCCGCAGATGGCCGAACCGTCGGGTGTCGGTCTCGGTGACCACATCTACAACCGGCTGCTGAACGAGCGGATCATCTTCCTCGGCTCGCAGGTCGAGGAGAAGAACGCCAACGAGATCTGCGCGCAGCTGCTGCTGCTCGCCGCCGATCCCGACAAGGACATCTACCTCTACATCAACTCGCCCGGCGGCTCCGTCTACGCCGGCATGGCGATCTACGACACGATGCAGTACATCAAGAACGACATCGTGACGATCGCGATGGGCTTCGCCGCGTCGATGGGCCAGTTCCTGCTCACCGCGGGCACCACGGGCAAGCGGTTCGCGCTGCCCAACGCCCGCATCCTGATGCACCAGCCGCTCGGCGGCCTCGGCGGCCAGGCCACCGACATCAAGATCCTCGCCAATGAGCTGGTGAAGACGAAGCAGCACATGGCGGAGCTGCAGTCGCACCACACCGGCCAGCCCGTCGAGAAGATCATCGCCGACGGCGACCGCGACAAGTGGTTCACCGCCCAGGAGGCCGTCGACTACGGCCTGATCGACGGGATCATGTCCCGCGCCTCCGACGCCCCGGGCGGCGGCGGCACCGGCGCCTGAGCCCCGCCATCCCTCAAGCCGGCAGTAAGGACACGAGGACTTAAGCCATGAACTTCGACCCGCACCGCCTCCGTGCCGAGGCGCCCGACCTGATGCCGCAGGGGCACTACGTGCTGCCCCGCTTCGAGGAGCGCACCTCCCAGGGCTGGAAGCAGTACGACCCGTACTCCAAGCTCTACGAGGAGCGCATCGTCTTCCTCGGCGTGCCGATCGACGACGGCGTGGCCAACGACGTCATGGCGCAGCTGCTGTGCCTGGAGTCGATGGACCCGGACCGCGACATCTCGCTCTACATCAACTCGCCCGGGGGCAGCTTCTCGGCCACCTCGGCGATCTACGACACCATGCAGTTCGTCAACCCGGACGTGCAGACGGTCTGCCTCGGCATGGCCGCCTCCGGTGCGGCGGTGCTGCTGGCCGGCGGCACCAAGGGCAAGCGGATGGCCCTGCCGAACGCCAAGGTGATGATCCACCAGCCGGCGCTCTCGGGTTCGATGTACGGCCAGGCCTCCGACATGGAGATCCAGGCCCAGGAGATGCTCCGGGTGCGCCGCCAGCTGGAGCAGATGCTGGCCGACGACACCAAGAAGGACGTCGACGAGGTCAGCAAGGACATCGAGCGCGACAAGTACCTCACGGCGAAGGAGGCCCTGGAGTACGGCCTCATCGACGTGATCACCGAGCCGCGCAAGGTGGCGTCCGGCGTCGCGTCCTGAGTCCCTCCGCGCCGGGCGCGAGTCCGGGCGAGAGGTGAGACATCCGTCGCAGCCGCTGTGACGGGCCCGCGGAGGGCGGTATTTTACCCGGAAGCTCGTTCGATCGTGGGACGTCGGTCCGCACGGTCGCGACGAGCCCGATCGAAGCAAGAAGCCTCGGCCGAAACGGGTGGATACCGCGCTCCGCGGGAGTACCGTCGGCTGTGAGAAGGTACAAGGCCCCGCCCGCCCCCTCCGGTGGGACCGACCCGAAGGAGACGCACCCCGTGGCACGCATCGGTGACGGCGGCGACCTGCTGAAGTGCTCGTTCTGCGGCAAGAGCCAGAAGCAGGTGAAGAAGCTCATCGCAGGTCCCGGCGTGTACATCTGCGACGAGTGCATCGATCTCTGCAACGAGATCATCGAGGAGGAGCTCTCGGAGACCTCCGAGGTGCGTTTCGAGGAGCTCCCCAAGCCGCGGGAGATCTTCGAGTTCCTGGAGAGCTACGTGGTGGGGCAGGAGCACGCCAAGAAGGCGCTCTCCGTGGCCGTCTACAACCACTACAAGCGGGTCCAGGCCGGCGAGAACGGCGTCGGCGGGGACGACGGCATCGAACTGGCCAAGTCCAACATCCTGCTGCTCGGCCCGACGGGCTCCGGCAAGACGCTGCTCGCCCAGACGCTCGCCCGGATGCTCAACGTCCCCTTCGCCATCGCGGACGCCACCGCGCTGACCGAGGCCGGCTATGTCGGCGAGGACGTCGAGAACATCCTGCTGAAGCTGATCCAGGCGGCCGACTACGACGTCAAGAAGGCCGAGACGGGGATCATCTACATCGACGAGATCGACAAGGTCGCCCGCAAGAGCGAGAACCCGTCGATCACCCGGGACGTCTCCGGCGAGGGCGTGCAGCAGGCCCTGCTGAAGATCCTGGAGGGCACCACCGCCTCGGTGCCGCCGCAGGGCGGGCGGAAGCACCCGCACCAGGAGTTCATCCAGATCGACACCACGAACGTGCTCTTCATCGTGGGCGGCGCGTTCGCCGGCCTGGAGAAGATCATCGAGTCGCGGTCCGGCGCCAAGGGCATGGGCTTCGGCTCCGCGATCCGCCCCAAGCGCCAGCTGGGCATGTCCGACCTGTTCCAGGACGTCATGCCGGAGGACCTGGTGAAGTTCGGGATGATCCCCGAGTTCATCGGCCGCCTCCCCGTCATCACCACCGTCCACAACCTCGACCGCGAGGCGCTGCTGCAGATCCTCACCGAGCCGCGCAACGCGCTGGTGAAGCAGTACCAGCGGCTTTTCGAGCTGGACGGCGTCGAGCTGGTCTTCGAGACCGAGGCCCTGCACGCCATCGCCGACCAGGCGATCCTGCGCGGCACCGGCGCCCGCGGGCTGCGCGCCATCCTGGAGGAGGTCCTCCAGTCGGTGATGTACGAGGTGCCGTCCCGCAAGGACGTCGCGCGCGTGGTCATCACCGAGGACGTGGTGGGCGAGAACGTCAACCCGACGCTGGTCCCGCGGGACATCGCCTCCGCGCGGCAGCGCCGCGAGAAGTCGGCGTAGTCGGCCCCGCGGCCGACCGGGGGCGGAGCCGGGTGTTCCGCCCCCTAGACTTGTCGGCGTGACCGAGACGAACCAGCGCACCGCGGTCGGCGCCCCCGCCGACGAGAAGACCCTGCCCCCTCAGTACACGCCGGCCGAGGTAGAGGCCCCGCTGTACGAGCGCTGGGTATCCGCTGGTTACTTCGAGGCCGACGAGAGCAGCGACAAGCCCCCGTACGCCATCGTCATCCCGCCCCCGAACGTCACCGGCAGCCTGCACCTGGGCCACGCCTTCGAGCACACCCTCATCGACTCCCTCACCCGCCGCAAGCGGATGCAGGGCTACGAGGCGCTGTGGCAGCCGGGCATGGACCACGCCGGCATCGCCACCCAGAACGTGGTGGAGCGGGAGCTCGCCAAGGAGGGCAAGTCCCGCCACGACCTGGGCCGCGAGGCCTTCGTCGAGCGGGTCTGGAAGTGGAAGGCCGAGTCCGGCGGCCAGATTTCCGGGCAGATGCGCCGCCTCGGCGACGGCGTCGCCTGGTCCCGCGAGCGCTTCACCATGGACGAGGGCCTCTCCCAGGCCGTCCAGACCATCTTCAAGCGGCTCTACGACGACGAGCTGATCTACCGCGCCGAGCGCATCATCAACTGGTGCCCGCGCTGCCTCACCGCGATCTCCGACATCGAGGTGGAGTACCAGGACGACGAGGGCGAGCTGGTCTCCATCCGCTACGGCGAGGGCGAGACCGCCATCGTGGTGGCCACCACCCGCGCCGAGACGATGCTCGGCGACACCGCGGTGGCCGTCCACCCCGACGACGAGCGGTACCGGCACCTGGTCGGCACCGAGATCGAGCTGCCGCTGACGGGCCGTCGGATCCCGGTCGTCGCCGACGCGCACGTCGACCCCGAGTTCGGCACCGGCGCCGTCAAGGTGACGCCCGCGCACGACCCCAACGACTTCGAGATCGGCCGTCGGCACGACCTGCCGAGCCTCGCCGTCCTCGACGAGCACGGCGTCATCACCGCGCACGGCCCGTTCCTGGGCCTGGACCGCTTCGAGGCGCGCAGCGCCATCGTCGCGGCGCTGCGCGTGGACGGCCGGATCGTCGCCGAGAAGCGCCCCTATGTGCACTCCGTGGGGCACTGCTCGCGCTGCAAGACCACCATCGAGCCGCGGCTGTCCATGCAGTGGTGGGTGCGGACGGGCCCGCTCGCCGAGGCCGCCTCCAAGGCGGTGCGGGACGGCGAGGTCGCCATCCACCCCAAGGAGATGGAGTCCCGCTACTTCGCGTGGGTCGACAACCTGCACGACTGGTGCATCTCCCGGCAGCTGTGGTGGGGCCACCGCATCCCGGTCTGGTACGGGCCGGACGGCGAGATGGTGTGCGTCGGCCCGGGCGAGGAGCCGCCGTCCGGCGAGGGCTGGCACCAGGAGACGGACGTCCTCGACACCTGGTTCTCCTCCGGCCTGTGGCCCTTCTCCACGATGGGCTGGCCAAAGGAGACGCCGTCGCTGGAGAAGTTCTATCCGAACGCGGTGCTGGTCACCGGCTACGACATCCTCTTCTTCTGGGTCGTCCGGATGATGATGTTCGGGCTCTACGCGATGGACGGCACCCCGCCGTTCCGCACCGTCGCCCTGCACGGCATGGTCCGCGACCAGTTCGGCAAGAAGATGTCGAAGTCCTTCGGCAACGCGGTCAACCCGCTGGACTGGATGGACGCCTACGGCTCCGACGCGGTGCGCTTCACCCTGGCGCGCGGCGCCAACCCGGGCGTGGACGTGCCGATCGGCGAGGACTGGGTGCAGGGCTCCCGGAACTTCTGCAACAAGATCTGGAACGCCACCCGGTTCGCGCTGATGAACGGCGCCACCGTGGAGGGCCCGCTGCCCGAGGCCGCCGAGCTGTCGCCGACGGACCGCTGGATCCTCTCCCGGCTGCAGGCCACCGTCGCCGAGGTGGACGCGCTCTACGAGGACTACCAGTTCGCCAAGCTCTCGGACGCGCTCTTCCACTTCGCCTGGGACGAGGTCTTCGACTGGTACGTCGAGCTCTCCAAGACCACCCTCAACGAGGGCGGCGCGGCGGCCGACGCCACCCGCCGGGTGCTGGGCGAGGTCCTCGACGTCACGCTGCGGCTGCTGCACCCCGTCGTCCCCTTCGTCACCGAGGCGCTGTGGACGCACCTGACGGGCCGTGAGTCGATCGTGATCGCCGAGTGGCCCACCGACAGCGGCTTCCGCGACGCCGCCGCCGAGCAGGAGATCGCGGTGCTCCAGCAGGTGGTCACCGAGGTCCGCCGGTTCCGCTCCGACCAGGGCCTGAAGCCGGGTCAGAAGGTGCCGGCCCGGCTGGCGCTGGAGGGCACCCCGCTGGCCGCCCACGAGCCGGCGCTGCGCTCCCTCACCCGCCTGCAGCCGGAAGGTCACCATGGCACAGCCTTCGCGGCCACCGCGTCCCTGCCGGTGGCCGGCGCCGTGGTGGAGCTGGACCTCTCCGGCGCCATCGACGTCGCCGCCGAGCGCAAGCGCCTGCAGAAGGACCTCGACGCGGCCGAGAAGGAGCTGAAGCAGACCACCGCCAAGCTCGGCAACGAGGGCTTCCTCGCCAAGGCCCCGGAGCCGGTGGTGGAGAAGATCCGGGCCCGCCGCGCCGCGGCCGAGTCCGACATCGCGCGCATCACGGCGCAGCTGGCGGGCCTCCCCCAGGCCTGACGCGCGGCCCCGTCGCACAGGCGGGCGGGCCCCCACTCCTTCGAGTGGGGGCCCGCCCGCTGTGCCGAGGGGACGTCAGCCGCGGCGGCGCGGCACGATCCGCGCGATGGCGGTGCCCACCGCGACCAGCGCGAACGCGGCCAGGATCCACCAGAACACCGAGGCTCCGGTGGCGGCCAGCGCGCCGCCCGAGGCGGCGGCTCCGGCCCCGGCTCCCGAGGTGATGTTGTTGTACATGCGGTCCCTCCTCTCCGGGGTTCACCAGTTCTTCTTGCGGCGCAGCAGGGCGTCCGCATAGGCCTTGCCGTGGCACGCCTGGAGGAAGAAGTCCAGGACGAGTTCGTACATCGAGGCGGCGAGGAGCATCTGGCGCCAGCCGCGCAGCCGCACGGTCACCACCCGCTCCACCACGAACACCCCCGTGACGCCGAGCCAGAACGGGGCGATGACCAGCCCGCCGGCGACCGCCACGGCCCAGACGATGCTGCCCAGGTACATCACGGTCACCACCACGCCGGCCAGGGTGAGCAGCTGCCGGCCCCAGTAGCGCCAGGTCACCCGGGTCAGCCCGTACTGGAAGCAGTTCTCCACCGCGCCGCGCTTCCAGCGCAGCCGCTGCCGCCACAGCGAACGCCAGTCGGGCATCACCTCGGTGGCGAGGGTGCAGTCGGCGGGCGAGATCACCTCGTGGCCGCGGTGCTTGAGCGCGAAGGTCAGCTCGTTGTCCTCGGTGAGGACGGTGGTGTCGTAGACGCCGCCGCGGCCGTCGCCGGCCGGCAGCTCGCCGGCCAGCCGGGCCGCGGAGACCTCCCGCAGCACCCGCACCGGGAACATCGCCGCGGTGCCGGTGATCACCAGGCACTTGCCGCGCAGCCGGGAGACGTCCCGGGCGTAGCGGGCGTACTCGTTGCGCTGCAGATGGCCGACGAAGCCGCCGCCGGGGTCGCCGCGGAAGACGCCGCCGACGCCGCCGTAGCCCTCGTCGACGCGGGTCAGCGCGTTGCGGACGAAGTCCGGGTCGAGGGCGCAGTCGGCGTCGGTGACCAGCACGGCGTCGTCGTCGCCGAGTTCGGGCAGCAGCGCGGCGAGCGCCTGGTTGAGGCCGCCGGCCTTCTTGTGCCGGTTGCCGATGGTCTCGAAGACGCGGGCGCCGTGCGCGCGGGCGAGCTCGGGGGTGGCGTCGGTGCAGTTGTCGGCGACGACGGTGAGGCGCAGCGCGGTCGACGGGTCGTCCCGGGCGGTCTGGGCGCGGAGCGCGTCGAGGCAGCGGCCGATGACGTCCTGCTCGTTGTGCGCGGGCACCAGGACGAGGACGGTCCGCGGCCGCTCGGGCGCGGGGGCCGGGGCGGGGGCGGGGAGTGTCGTCGTCGCGGTGGGCATGACCCCACGGTCGGGCGGCCGTGGTGCGCGTCCGGTTCGGCTCGGTTGCGCGACGGTTGCGCACCGCCCGCCCGCGCCGGTCGAGGGCGTTGGTCCCGGGCCCTGCGACCCGCCCGGCGCGGCCCGGTTGACGCGGCGTCAGGGGCGCCAGCGACGTCGGCGGCGTCGGGAGCGGCGCCCGGAGGGGCTCAGGGCCCGTCGGGGCGGTAGCGGTAGCCGATGCCGCGCACCGCGGCGAGGACGTCCTCCGGCAGCGGCCCGTCGGCCGCCTCCTGGAGGGCGCGCCGCAACCGGCCGACCGCGAACCGCACCTTGTGCGGGTCGCCGCGGCCGGCCGGCTCCCCCCACACCTCCTCCAGCAGCCGCGCGGTCGGCACCACCTGCCCCCGGTTGCGGGCCAGCACCTGCAGCAGCCGGAACTGCAGGGCGCTGAGCCGGACGGGGCGGCCGGTCCAGGTGGCGGCGCGGGTGCCGGGGTCGAGGTGGAGCCGGCCGTCGTCGTAGCCGTCGCCGGTCCACGAGGCGCGGGCCGGGGCGCGCCGCAGCAGCGCCTCGATGCGGGCCACCAGCTCGGCGTTGGAGAACGGTTTGGTGAGGTAGTCGTCGGCGCCGCCGCGCAGCCCGCGGACCCGCTCGGCCTCGGTGCCGTGCGCGGTGAGCACCAGCACGGGCACGTCGGTCAGGTCGCGGGTGCGCTCCAGCACCTGCCAGCCGTCGAGGCCGGGCAGCCCGATGTCGAGGAGCATCAGATCGGGCCGGTGGCGGTGCAGCAGCCGGAGCGCGGTGCGGCCGTCGCCGGCCTCCAGCAGCTCCCAGCCGCGGCCGCGGAGCAGGATGCCCAGGGCGAGGCGGATGTCGGCGTCGTCCTCGGCGAGCAGCAGGGTGGTCACGGGGCCTCGTTGCGGGGGGAGTCGGGGCCGGCCAGCGGCAGGGCGACGGTGACGGTGGTGCCGGCGCCCTCGGTGCTGTCCACGGCGAGGATGCCGCCGTGCGCCTCGGTGATGCGCCGGGCGATGGCGAGCCCGAGGCCGGTGCCGAGGATGCCGCGGGTGTTTCCGGCGCGCTGGAAGCCGTCGAGGACGCGGTCCAGGTCCTCGGCGGGGATGCCGATGCCGTGGTCGGCGACGGTGAGCACGGCGAAGTCCTCGCGGGTCTCCAGGGCGACGCGGACGATGCTCTCGGCGGGCGCGTACTTGAAGGCGTTGTCGAGCAGGTTGTCGAGCACCTGGTGGACGCGGAGCGGGTCGGCGCGGGCGGCGAGCCCCGGGGGGATGTCGACGACGAGGAAGGGGGCGGGCCCGCTGCCCATCCCGATCAGGTCCAGCGCGGTGCCGGCGACGGTCGCGGCGAGGTCGAGGGGGATGGGGCTGGTCGGCACCGGCCGCTCCGCGCGGGCGACCAGGATCAGGTCGGTGAGCAGCGAGTCGAGCCGCACCGCGGTGCGCGCGACGGCCTCGGCGAGCTGCCGCTGCGGCCCGTTGAGCGGCCCGGTGGCCGGGTCCTCCAGCAGTTCGGCGGCGCTGATCAGCCCCGTGAGCGGGGTGCGCAGGTCGTGGGAGACGGCGGCGAGGAACTCGGTGTGCTCGCGGATCCGGCTGGCGTCGGCGGCATGCTGCTCGGCGAGCGCCCGCTGCCGGGCGCGCTGCTCGGTGATGTCCTGGACGACCCAGACGGAGGCGGCCTCGCCGGTGGTGAGCCGGTAGGGGTAGCGCAGCAGCCGATGGTCCCGTCCGTCCGCGGTGCGCGACTCCAGGACGGCCCGGCGGTGCACCGCGGCCATCGTGACGATGCGCTCCCGGTAGTCGGGCGGCTCGACGGTGACGGCGGCGAGGGCGTCGAGCACCGGGACGGCGTCGCTGCCGGGCAGCAGCGGGGCGAGCGCGCGGATCGGGGGCAGTTCGCGGAAGGCCGGGTTGCTGCCCTCGACGGTCCAGGTGCTGCGGGTGAGCAGGACGGGGAGGGGCAGCGCGTCGAGGAGTTGGAGGAGGTTGCGGCGGGAGGCGGCCATCCGGTCGTAGGCGGCGGTGAGGTCGAGGGTGGCGGCGTACCCGGGGGAGTCGGGGAGATCGCCGTGCGGGCGCACCAGGGCGAGGTGCAGCCGCAGCACCTTGCCGCTGGGCATCCGGGGGTGCAGGGCGAGCCGGTAGGTTCCGGCGCCGCCCTCGCGACGGAACCGCTCCTGGAGGCGGACGGCGGCCCGGCGCTCCTCCGCGGGCAGCCGCACCGGCCGGGAGGCGGGCAGTCCGGCGGCCGTGAGCAGCTCGGCGACCAGGTCGGCGGCGGGCCTCGGCGGGGCCGGGGGAGCGGGCAGCCGGACGAGCGCGACGCTTCCCGAGGCGTCCTCGGTCGCCGCCGGCTCGGGCGTCTCGGAGCCGTCGGTCATGGGCGCTCCTCGCTGGATCGGCAACAGACTGAGTGCACCATATGCCGGAAATGCGCCCTCGGTTGGGCGGCGCGGGACGTTCGCGGCGCGGCCGGTCGCGGTCGCCGCACCCGGGCTCCGTAGACTTGCCCCCGTGAACGAGGAGCTGCAGGCGGTCGAGGCGGAGCTGCTGGCCCGCCTGCCGGAGACGAAGATCGACCCGACGCTGGAGCGCGAGCAGGCGCTGATGGACCTGCTGGGCGAGCCGCAGCGGTCGTACCAGTCCGTCCACATCACCGGCACCAACGGCAAGACCAGCACCGCACGCATGATCGACCAGCTGCTGGGCGCCTTCGAGCTGCGCACCGGCCGGCTGACCAGCCCGCACCTCGCCTCGGTCACCGAGCGGATCACCCTCGACGGGGAGCCGATCTCCGCCGAGCGGTTCGTGGAGGTCTACCGCGATATCAAGCCCTACATGGAGATGGTCGACTCCGGGGTGGGCGTGCCGGAGCGCGAGGGCGGCCCGCTGCCGCTCTCCTTCTTCGAGGCCGTCACCGGCCTCGGCTACGCCGCCTTCGCCGACGCCCCGGTGGACGTCGCCGTCGTCGAGGTCGGCATGGGCGGCACCTGGGACTCCACCAACGTCATCGACGCGGCCGTCTCGGTGGTCACCCCCATCGACCTGGACCACACCGACAAGCTGGGCGGCACCCCCGGCGAGATCGCCGTGGAGAAGTCCGGGATCATCAAGCCCGGCGGCATCGCCGTCCTCGCCCAGCAGCCGGTGGACGCCGCCCAGGTGCTGCTGAAGCACGCCGTCGAGGTGGACGCCACGGTCGCCCGGGAGGGCATGGAGTTCGGCGTCCTCTCCCGCCAGGTCGCCGTCGGCGGCCAGCTGCTGACGCTGCGCGGGCTGGGCGGCGAGTACCCCGACGTCTTCCTGCCGCTGCACGGCGAGCACCAGGCGCACAACGCGGCCGTGGCGCTCGCCGCCGCCGAGGCGTTCTTCGGGGTCGGCGCGGCCCAGAACGAGCCGCTCAACATCGAGAAGGTGCGGGCCGCCTTCGCCTCGGTGCGCTCCCCGGGGCGCATGGAGGTGGTGCGGCGCTCGCCGACGGTGCTGCTGGACGCGGCGCACAACCCCGCCGGCGCGCGGGCGACGGCCGCCGCCGTCCAGGAGGCGTTCGGCTTCACCCGGCTCGTCGGGGTGCTCGCCGTCGCCAAGGACAAGGACGTGCGCGGTGTGCTGGAGGCGTTCGAGCCGGTGCTGGCGGAGGTCGTGGTGACCCGCAACAGCCTGCCGCGCAGCATGCCGCCGGACGAGCTGGCGGCGCTCGCCGTCGAGGTCTTCGGCCCGGACCGGGTGCAGGTGGAGACCCGGCTGGACGACGCCATCGACGCGGCCGTGGCGCTCGCCGAGGAGGAGGGCGACCTGGGCGGCGCGGGTGTCCTGGTCACCGGATCCGTGATCACCGCGGGCGAGGCCCGGGTGCTGCTCGGGACCCTGGAGGGTTAGCGACGATGCGTCAACTGTGCTCCTTCACGCTTCTGATGGAGGCCTTCGTCATCTGCTTCGCGGCGCTGGTCGCGATGCGGCTCGGCCATGTGCCGTCCGGGCAGCTGTGGGCGGTGGCCGGCAGCGGGGCGGTGCTGTGCGTGCTGCTCTGCGGGATGCTGGGGGAGCGGCGCCGCAGGACGGGCGTTGCCGTCGGCTGGGCGCTGCAGGCCGCACTGATCGTCAGCGGGCTGGTGGTGCCGGTGATGTACGGGCTGGGGGCGGCGTTCGCGCTGATCTGGTTCGCGTCGCTGCGGGTGGGCCGCAAGGTCGACGCGGCCAAGGCTGCCAGGGCTTGACAGGTTAGGGTTCGCCTCATGACTGAGCGCACCCTCGTCCTCGCCAAGCCCGACGCAGTCCGCCGGGGCCTGCTCGGGGAGATCCTGACCCGGATCACCCGCAAGGGCTGGACCCTTGCCGCACTCGAGCTCCGCACCCTCGACCGGGCCACCCTCGCCGAGCACTACGCCGAGCACCAGGGCAAGCCGTTCTACGAGTCGCTGGTGGAGTTCATGGCCGCCGGCCCGACCGCCGCGATGGTGGTGGAAGGCGAACGCGTGATCGAGGGCTTCCGGGCGCTGGCCGGCACGACCGACCCGATCGCGGCCGCCCCCGGCACCATCCGGGGCGACTTCGGCACGGTC
Source organism: Mangrovactinospora gilvigrisea (assembly GCF_001879105.1). GTDB lineage: Bacteria > Actinomycetota > Actinomycetes > Streptomycetales > Streptomycetaceae > Mangrovactinospora > Mangrovactinospora gilvigrisea. Next base: position 57,605 of record NZ_MLCF01000043.1, read on the forward strand.
ACGCGCGAGAACCTCGTGCACGGTTCCGATTCCCCGGAGTCGGCCGCGCGGGAGATCAAAATCTTCTTCCCCGGGCTGATCTGACACTCCGTCGGCCCCTTGACGAACTCCTGTCACCGATTCGGAAGAACTTTGCCCACTTCTGGCGCACACGGGCTTGGCGACCTCCGCCGCCTCCGCGTTAGGGTCGTTGCAAGAGGTTCGCGGACCACTTCGTTCCGCCGGTCGGTCAACCTTCGTGGGCGACACAGCGTCACTTGACGGCGGGTGATGCCCGATCGGCGGAGAATGGTCATGGATTGCCCGGCTCTCCGGAAGGCGAGCCGCGGCTACCATGGATCCTCTCCCCGTCCGAGTAATTCCCATAACGAACCGTCAGTTCCCGGACAAAGCCGGACCAAACTCACGGAGCCATCCGTCCCGGATCGTCCACGTCAACGGAAGGCCGCATTCCACCCATGGCGAACAACATGTCGTTCATCGGCCGTGACATGGCTGTCGACCTCGGCACCGCCAACACGCTGGTGTACGTCAGAGGTCGCGGCATCGTCCTCAATGAGCCGTCGGTGGTCGCGATCAACACCAACACCGGCGGCATCCTGGCGGTCGGCGCCGAGGCCAAGAAGATGATCGGACGGACGCCCGGCAACATCGTGGCGATCCGCCCGCTGAAGGACGGCGTCATCGCCGACTTCGAGATCACCGAGCGGATGCTCCGCTACTTCATCCTCAAGATCCACCGCCGCCGCTACCTGGCCCGCCCCCGTGTCGTGGTCTGCGTCCCCTCCGGCATCACCGGGGTGGAGCGGCGCGCCGTCGTCGAGGCCTCCAGCCAGGCCGGCGCCCGCGCGGTGCACATCATCGAGGAGCCGATGGCCGCGGCGATCGGCGCGGGCCTGCCCGTCCACGAGGCCACCGGGAACATGGTCGTCGACATCGGCGGCGGCACCACCGAGGTCGCGGTGATCTCCCTCGGCGGCATCGTCACCGCGCAGTCCATCCGGGTGGCCGGCGACGAGCTCGACAACGCGATCATCCAGCACATCAAGAAGGAGTACTCCCTCCTGCTGGGCGAGCGCAGCGCCGAGTGGATCAAGATGACGGTGGGCTCCGCGCACGCCCCGGCGGGCGACGGCGAGGCCGACGACGAGCACACTGAGATCCGCGGCCGCGACCTGGTCAGCGGCCTGCCCAAGACGGTCGTCATCTCCGCCAGCGAGGTGCGGCACGCCATCGAGGAGCCGGTCAACGCCATCGTCGACGCGGTGAAGACCACCCTCGACAAGTGCCCGCCCGAGCTCTCCGGCGACATCATGGACCGCGGCATCGTGCTCACCGGCGGCGGCGCCATGCTCCGCGGCCTCGACGAGCGGCTGCGCCGCGAGACGGGCATGCCGATCCACATCGCCGACAACCCGCTCGACTCGGTCGCGCTCGGCTCCGGCAAGTGCGTCGAGGAATTCGAGGCCCTCCAGCAGGTACTCGACGCCCAGCCCCGTCGTTGATCCCTGCGGACCCGTAAATCCGGAAGGCTTCACGCCGAACTAGAAGGGCGCTGCCGAGCACCGTGAGGGACACGCGCGAGAGCCGGCTGCTGCTGGTCCTCCTCATCGTCATCGCGTTCGCGTTGATCACCGTCGACATCCGGACCGGCCAGAGTTCGCCGCTCGCCGGGGCCCGCAGCGCCGTGGCCGCCGTGTTCGGCCCCGCCGAGCGCGCGGTGTCCGCGGCGGTCGACCCGGTCGGAGGGGCCGTCAACTCGGTCCGCACCGCGGGGAGCAGCCAGGACACCATCAAACGGCTGCAGCGCGAGAACGCGGCGCTGCGCACCAAGATCGCGGCGGGCCCGCTCGCCGCGAGCCGCGAGAAGCAGCTCGACAACCTGCTGAAGACCGCCGGCGCCGGCCAGTACCGCATCAAGGCCGCGCAGGTCATCGCGATCGGGGCGGCCCAGGGCTTCTCCTGGACGGTCACCCTCGACGCGGGCAGCGCGGACGGCATCACCCGCGACATGACCGTCGTCAACGGCGACGGCCTGGTCGGCCGCGTCACCACCGTCGCCTCCAGCACCTGCACCGTGCTGCTCGCCAACGACCCCTCCTTCACCGTCGGCACCCGCCTGGCCGGCAGCAACGAGCTGGGCTTCGCCTCCGGCGAGGGCGAGTCGCCGCTGAAGATGCAGCTGCTCAACGGGCACGCGAAGGTCGGCAAGGGCGACAAGCTGGTGACCTTCGGCTCCGAGCACGGCCGGCCGTTCGTGCCGGGGGTGCCGATCGGCTCCGTGCAGAAGGTGGACGCCACCCCGGGCGAGCTCACCCGCACCGTCGAGGTGAAGCCGTTCGTCCACTTCACCGCGCTCGACCTGGTGGGCATCGTCGTCGCCCCGCCCACCCGCGACCCGCGCGACGCCGTGCTGCCCGCGGCCCCCAAGCCGAAGCCCACCCCCACGGTCACCGTCACCGCGACCCCGGGGGCGAGCGCCTCGGGCTCCCCGAACGCCTCGGGCTCCCCGAACCCCTCGAAGACGGGCGGGTGACGGGCGCCGTGAGACTCCGAATCCGCCGGCACCCCAACCAGGAGGGCAGCTCGCTGTGCTGATGAAGCAGATCCCGCTCTGCGCGGCAGCGCTGATCGCCGCGCTCCTCGTCGAGGTGACGATCCTCGCCCGGCTCCACCTGCCCGGCGCGGTGCCCGACCTGGTGCTGGTGGTCGTGGTCGGCCTCGCCCTGGTCTACGGCCCGCGGGCCGGCTGCCTGCTGGGGTTCTGCGGCGGCCTCCTCGTCGACCTCGCCCCGCCCTCCGACCACGCCGCCGGCCGCTACGCCCTCGTCCTCACCGTCGTCGGCTACGCCGTCGGCCTGATCCGCCGCGAGGCCGGCCAGCTGCGGTCCGCGCTCGGCGGGTTGCTCGCGGTCGCCGCCGCCACCGTCTGCGGCACCCTGCTCTTCGCCGTCGTCGGCCAGATCACCGGCGACAACGGCACCGGCCACCTGCCGCTCTCCGAGCTCACCATCACCGCGCTCATCTACAACGTGCTGATGGCCCCGTTCGTGGTGCCCGCCGTCATGGCGCTGGCCCGACGCACCGTCAGCGACCCGGTGGCCCGCACCCTCGGCGGCTCCGCCGAGAGCGCCGGCGCCGGCGGCGGGGGCGGCCCGGCCGCCGCGTCCGGCTTCGCCATGCCCCGGATCCGCGCCCCGCGCTCCGGCGCCCGCCTCGGCCGCCGCGGCGGCAGCGTCAAGCTGAAGGGGGGCTACCGGCGGTGAGCAACATCCCGGAGACCGGCCGCACGCCGCGCGTCACCCTCCGCCTGATCGTCGTTCAGATCGTCGCCCTCTCCCTGCTCGTCACCCTCGGCGGCCGCCTGTGGTACCTGCAGATCCGCGAGGGCGACCACTACACCGAGGCCGCCTCCTCCAACCACATCCGGCAGATCGTCACCCCCGCGGTGCGCGGCTCCATCCTCGACACCAACGGCGTCGCGATGGCCGACAACAACACCGCGCTGGTGGTCTCCGTCTCCCGCACCGACCTGCTGCGCGAGAAGGACGGCGGCAAGGCCGTCCTCACCCGCCTCGCCGGCGTCCTCGGCACCAGCTACAAGGACGTCGCCGACAAGGTCCGGCTCTGCGACGCCAAGACCCCGCAGCCGTGCTGGAAGGGTTCGCCGTACCAGCCGATCCCGGTCACCGACAAGGCGACCACCCGGCAGGCCCTGCAGATCGCCGAGCGCCGCGAGGACTTCCCCGGCGTCACCGCCGAACCCACCGCGGTGCGCACCTACGAGAGCCCGGACGGCGTCCAGCCCGCCCAGTTCCTCGGCTACACCGGCCCCGTCACCGACAACGAGCTGCAGCAGTCCAAGAACAGCAAGCACCCCTTCCAGCCGTCCGACTCCGTCGGCCGCAGCGGCCTGGAGGCCCAGTACGACTCGGCGCTGCGCGGCGGCACCGGCGTCGACAAGCTGGAGGTCGACAACCTCGGACGGGTCGTCGGCAGCGCCGGCAAGACCCCCGCCGCCCCCGGCGACTCGGTGGTCACCTCGATAGACGCCCGCGTGCAGGCCGTCCTCCAGAAGCAGTTGGAGGACGCCCTCAAGCGCGCCCGCACCCAGGTCGACCCCACCACCCACACCCGCTACAAGGGCGACTCCGGTGCCGCCGTCGTGCTGGACGCGCACACCGGCCGGGTCATCGCCATGGCGAGCGCCCCCACCTACGACCCCAACGTCTGGGTCGGCGGCATCTCCCAGGCCGAGTACGCCAAGCTCACCGGCAAGGACTCCGACTACCCGCTGCTCAACCGGGTCATCCAGGGCACCAGCGCGCCCGGCTCCACCTTCAAAGTGATCTCCACCTCCGCCGCGCTGGCCGCCGGCTTCAACAAGAACAGCACCTACCCCTGCCCGTCCGGGATCTCCATCGGCGGGCAGACCCTCCACAACGACGACAGCGAGTCCTACGGCGACATCACGCTGCCGCGCGCCCTGGAGGTCTCCTGCAACACCTTCTTCGCCGGGCTCTCCTACGCGCAGTGGCAGAAGGACGGCGGCATCAAGCCGCACAAGCACCCCAACGACTGGTTCATGAAGCGCGCCGCCGCGTACGGGCTCGGCAAGAAGACCGGCATCGACCTGCCCTCCGAGACCGGCGGCACGATCGCCGGCCGGCAGTGGAAGCAGCAGACCTACGACCGGATGAAGTCCTACTGGTGCAAGCAGGCCAAGACCGGCAACCCGAGCGACTACGTCACCCGGATCGCCAAGGAGGACTGCGTCGACGGCTACCAGTGGCGCCCCGGCGACGCGATGAACTTCGCCATCGGCCAGGGCGACACCGCCGTCACCCCGCTGCAGATGGCCCGCATCTACGCGGCCGTCTTCAACGGCGGCACGCTGTGGGAGCCGCAGCTCGGCAAGGCGATCGTCAGCGCCGACGGGAAGACCGTGGAGAAGCTGGCGCCCAAGGTCGCCTCGCACCTGCCGGACAGTCAGTCGACGCTGTCGTTCATGCAGCAGGCGCTGGTCGGCGTCTCCCGCGAGGGCACCGCGGCGCCCGTCTACGCCGGCTTCCCGCTGAACAAGATCCCGATCGGCTCCAAGACCGGTACCGCCCAGGTGTACGGCAAGCAGGCCACCTCCTGGTTCGCCAGCGCCTCCAAGGACTTCGCGGTCGTCATGACCGTCTCGCAGGGCGGCTACGGCTTCGCCACCTCCGGGTTCAGCGTCCGCAAGGTCTACGACGCGCTCTACGGCGTCCAGAAGGACGGCTCCGTCGACGACAAGAAGGCCCTGATGCCGCACGGCGAGCCCAGCACCCTGCCGGACGTCAAGCACGACGGCACGGTCGACCCGCCCACCGACCGCAGCGGCCCGACCACCGTCTCCGTCGCCTGGCACCAGCCCTGGCTGACGCCGGCCACCCGCGGCGGCGGCGCCCCCGCCACCCCGGCCACCGCGCCCGTCCGCTCCGCCGTCGCCGCCGCCCGGCGACGCCGCCGCGGCGGCCCCGGCCGCCCGGAGGACGGCCGATGACCGCCGGGCTCTCCGCCGGAAAGCTCCGCGTCACCGGCCGGTTCGGCCCGCAGCAGAGCGGGCTGCGCCGGCTCGTCGCGCGCGACTCCCCGTTCCGCCGCACCGACTGGCCGCTGCTGCTCGCCGCCACCGGGCTCTCCCTGATCGGCGCGCTGCTGGTCTACTCGGCCACCCGCGGCCGCACCGCCCTCACCCACGGCGATCCGCAGTACTTCCTCCAGCGCCACCTCGTCAACCTGGTCGTCGGCATGGTGCTCGGCGCCGGAACGGTGCTGCTGGGCGGCCGGCGGCTGCGCGGCGTCGCGCCGTTCGTCTACATCGGCAGCGTGCTGCTGCTGCTCGCGGTGCTCAGCCCGCTCGGCTCCACCGTCAACGGCGCGCACTCCTGGATCGTGCTGGGCGGCGGATTCTCCATCCAGCCCGCCGAGTTCGGCAAGATCGGCATGATCCTGGCGATGGCGATGGTGCTCGCCGCCCGGGTGGACGCGGGCGAGCGCGAGCACCCCGACCACCGCTCGGTGGGGCAGGCGCTGCTGGTCGCGCTCGTCCCCATGGTGGTCGTGCTGGCGCAGCCGGACCTCGGCTCCATCATGGTCATGGTGGTGATCGTGATGGGCTGCCTGCTCGCCTCCGGCGCCTCGCACCGCTGGATCGCCGGCCTGGTCGGCGCGGGCCTGCTGGGCTGCGTGGTGATCTGGCAGGCCGGGGTGCTGAGCCAGTATCAGATCAACCGCTTCGCGGCGTTCGCCAACCCCGCGCTCGACCCGGCCGGCACCGGCTACAACACCAGCCAGGCGCGGATCGCCATCGGCTCGGGCGGGCTGCTCGGCAAGGGCCTCTTCCACGGCACGCAGACCGGCGGGCAGTTCGTGCCCGAGCAGCAGACCGACTTCGTCTTCACGGTCGCCGGCGAGGAACTGGGCTTCGTGGGCTGCCTGGTCATCCTGGGGCTGCTCGGCGTGGTGCTGTGGCGGGCCTGCCGGATCGCCCGGCTCGCCACCGACCTCTACGGGACGATCGTGGCCGGCGGCATCATCGCCTGGATCGCCTTCCAGGCGTTCGAGAACATCGGGATGACGCTCGGGATCATGCCGGTCACCGGCCTGCCGCTGCCCTTCGTCTCCTACGGCGGATCCTCGATGTTCGCGGTGTGGATCGCCGTCGGGCTGCTGCAGTCGATCAGGATCCAGCGGCCGCTGTCGGCATGACGGACCGGCGGCCGTGACCAGTGCGGCCGCCCCGCAACCCTGATCCGTGCCGGATTTCCCCGATTGTCCCCTTGCCCGCGCGACCAGTACGGAGTTGGCTTCGTGCATGGGCGAAGACGCGATAACCCCCAGGAACGCCGCCGCCACCCTGACCACCGCCGGCACCGAGCTCGAGACGGAACGCAAGTACGAGCCCGGACCGGACTCCGCCGACGACTCCTTCAACGCGGTCCCGGACCTGGCCGCCGTCCCGGGGATCCCGGACGGCGCCGCGCTCCGCGGCAGCGGGCGCATCGCCCTCAACGCGCTCTACTTCGACACCCCCGACCTGCGGCTCTCCGCCGCGGGCGCCACCCTGCGCCGCCGCACCGGCGGCGACGACCCCGGCTGGCACCTCAAGACCCCCACCTCCGACCCGGCCCGGCGGACGGTCCGCATCGAGCCGCTCACCACCCGCGTGCTGGACATCCCGCAGCCGCTCCTCGACGAGGTCGCCCAACTGCTGGGCCCGGACGCGCCGCAGGCGCTGGTCCCGGTGGTGCGGATGCGCACCGCCCGCAGCCCGCGCCGGCTGACGGCCGCCGACGGCCGCGTCCTCGCCGAGATCGACCGGGACCGGGTGACCACGCATCCCACCGAGACCTCCCCGTCCGGGCTGGTGCCCGCCGCCTGGACGGAGATCGAGGTGGAGCTCGGCGAGGCGGGCGACACCAAGCTGCTCGACGCCATCGACGACGCCTTCGTGGCGGCCGGCCTGAGGCGCTCGGCGGCGCCGAGCAAGCTGCGGCGGGCGCTGGGCACGTCGGCCCCCTCGGTGCCCGCGCAGCGCGCGTACGGCGCGGTGGCCGCGCCGAGCGAGGCGGTGAAGGCCAAGCAGAAGGCCGCGAAGGCCGCGAAGAAGGCCGACCGGGCGGCCAGGGCCGGCAAGGCCGCGGCCGAGCCGTCCGCCAAGCCCGCAGCCAAGTCCGCCAAGGCCGGCCGGAAGGTGCGCCGGACCACCGGCGACATCGTGCTCGGCTATGTCGGCAAGCAGGTCGAGACGCTGCACACCCTGGAGCCGGCGGTGCGCGCCGACTCCCACGACGCCGTCCACCGGATGCGGGTGGCGATGCGCCGGCTGCGCAGCGCCTTCCGCAGCCACGAGAACGTCCTCGACCCGGAGATCACCGGCCCGATCGGCGACGACCTGCGCCGCCTCGCGACGGTGCTGGGCCGCGACCGCGACCAGGAGGTGCGGGCGGCCCATCTGCTCGCGCTGGTCGACGAGTTGGACGACGCCTCGGTGGTCGGCCCGGTGCGGGCGACGGTCGCGTCCTGGTCGGCCGAGGAGCACGCGGCGGCCCGCAAGGGGATCCTCAAGGCCCTGGACGGGCGCCGCTGGCGGCGGGTGCGCACCGCGCTGGACGGCCTCGTCGCGGAGCCGGGCGCGGGGCTGCGCCCGCTGGCCGGCTCGGCGCCGCGGCCGGCGCTGGCCGCGGCGCTCCGGGCGGACCTGGAGCGGTTCGACCGCCGGGCGCGGGCCGCGCGGCACGCGGACGTCTCGGACCCCGCGCTGCACGCCGCCCGGAAGGCGGCGAAGCGGGCGCGCTACTGCGCGGAGTCGGCGGTGCCGGTGCTGGGACGGGAGGCGGAGCGGGCGGTGGCGCGGCTGACGGAGGTTCAGGACGTGCTGGGCGCGCACCAGGACCGGGCCCTGACCCGGGAGACCCTCCGGGTGCTGGCGGCGCGGGCGCAGGCGGAGGGCGACAGCGCGTTCACCTACGGCGTGCTCTTCGAGCGCGAGTCGTCGGCCTCCGCGGAGACGGCGTCCGCGCTGGCGTCCGTCTGGCCCAAGGACCGCCTCGCCTCCCTGCTGAAGCGGCTCCCCTAGGTCCGTGGCCCCGCCGCCCCGCCGCCCCTCCGCCCCGGCGGCGGGGCGGCGAACCGGGCGCCGCGCGGACGACTGCATTGCGCGAATGTGAGCGCAAGACGCGTTGACTCTGCATCAACGCGCAAATACATTCCTAGGGTGACCGCACCACGTACCCTGCAGCTGGCCCTCGTCGGCATCGGCATGCGCGGCGGCATCAGCCGCCACGCGCACCGCCCCGACCACCCCACCGCCCCCGCCGCGGTCGTCGCCGCCGCCGACCCCGCGCCGCACGCCGCCGAACGCCTCGCCGAGTGGTTCCCGGAGGGCGCCCCCGCGCTCCACGCGTCCCACAAGGAGCTCATCGCCGAGCACCCGGACCTGGACGCCGTCCTCATCACCACCCCGGACCACACCCACGAGGACCTCGCCGTGGACTTCCTGGAGGCCGGCATCGCCGTCTTCCTGGAGAAGCCGATGGCCATCACCACCGCCGGCGCCGACCGCGTCCTCGCCACCGCCGAGCGCACCGGCACCCGCCTGTACATCGGCCACAACATGCGGCACATGCCCGTCGTCCGCGAGATGCGCCGGCTGGTCCAGGAAGGCGTCATCGGCGACGTCAAGGCCGTCTGGTGCCGTCACTTCGTCGGCGAGGGCGGCGACTTCTACTTCAAGGACTGGCACGCCGACCGGACGAAGACCACCGGCCTGCTGCTCCAGAAGGGCGCCCACGACCTGGACGTCATCCACTGGCTGGCCGGCGGCTACACCCGCGAGGTCAGCGCCGTCGGCGGGCTCACGCTCTACGGCGACCTGCCCCGCGCCGCCCCGGGCGAGCGCGACGGCGAGCTGATGGGCGACTGGTGGAAGCCCAAGGAGAACTGGCCCCCGACGAGCCTCACCGGCCTCAACCCGGTCGTCGACGTCGAGGACATCTCCATGCTGGTGGGCCGCCTCGACAACGGCGTGCACGTCTCCTACCAGCAGTGCCACTACACCCCGGACTACTGGCGGAACTACACCGTCATCGGCACCCACGGCCGGCTGGAGAACTTCGGCGACACCGGCGGCGAGGCCGAGATCCGGGTCTGGAACGCGCGCCGCAGCGGCTACCGCGCCGACGCCGACCTCGTCGTCCCGATCGGCGTGTCCGAGGGCGGCCACGGCGGCGCCGACCCCGCGCTGATCGACGAGTTCCTCGGCTTCGTGCGCGACGGCGGCACCACCGACACCTCCCCGGTCGCCGCCCGCGAGGCCGTCGCCGTCGGCGTCGCGGCCACCGAGTCGCTGCGGGACGGCAGCCGCCCGGTGCGCATCGCCCCGGTCCCGGAGGGCCTGGCCGGCTACTTCGAGGGCGGACAGGACAAGTCCTGACTGCCGGTACGCTGAAGGGATGACCGTCGAGTCCGTCTTCCCCCGGCTGGAAGCCCTGCTTCCGCACGTCCAGAAGCCGATCCAGTACGTCGGCGGCGAGCTCAACTCGACCGTCAAGGAGTGGGACGCCGCCGACGTGCGCTGGGCGCTGATGTACCCGGACGCCTACGAGGTGGGCCTGCCCAACCAGGGCGTCATGATCCTCTACGAGGTGCTCAACGAGCGCGAGGACGTCCTCGCCGAGCGCACCTACTCGGTGTGGCCCGACCTCGAGGAGCTGATGCGCAAGCACGACGTGCCGCAGTTCACCGTCGACGCGCACCGCCCGGTGAAGGCGTTCGACGTCTTCGGCGTCAGCTTCTCCACCGAGCTGGGCTACACCAACCTGCTCACCGCGCTCGACCTGGCCGGCATCCCGCTGGAGGCCGCCGACCGCACCGAGGACGACCCGGTCGTCATCGCCGGCGGCCACGCGGCCTTCAACCCCGAGCCGATCGCCGACTTCGTCGACTGCGCCGTCCTCGGCGACGGCGAGCAGGCCGTGCTCCAGATCACCGACGTCGTCAAGGCCTGGAAGGCCGAGGGCCGCCCCGGCGGCCGCGACGAGCTGCTCTTCCGGCTCGCCCGCACCGGCGGCGTCTACGTCCCGCGGTTCTACGACGTCCACTACCTGGCCGACGGCCGGATCGAGCGCGTCGTCCCCAACCGCTCGGGCGTGCCGTGGCGCGTCACCAAGCACACGGTGATGGACCTCGACGAGTGGCCCTACCCCAAGCAGCCCCTCGTGCCGCTCGCCGAGACGGTCCACGAGCGGATGTCCGTGGAGATCTTCCGCGGCTGCACCCGCGGCTGCCGCTTCTGCCAGGCCGGCATGATCACCCGCCCGGTGCGGGAGCGCTCCATCACCGGCATCGGCGACATGGTCGAGAAGGGCCTGAAGGCCACCGGCTTCGAGGAGGTCGGCCTGCTGTCGCTCTCCTCCGCCGACCACACCGAGATCGGCGACATCGCCAAGGGCCTCGCCGACCGGTACGAGGAAGAAAAGATCGGCCTCTCCCTCCCCTCCACCCGCGTCGACGCCTTCAACGTCGACCTGGCCAACGAACTGACCCGCAACGGGCGCCGGTCCGGCCTGACGTTCGCCCCCGAGGGCGGCAGCGAGCGGCTGCGCAAGGTCATCAACAAGATGGTCTCCGAGGAGGACCTGATCCGGACGGTCGCCACCGCCTACGGCAACGGCTGGCGCCAGGTGAAGCTGTACTTCATGTGCGGCCTGCCCACCGAGACCGACGAGGACGTGCTGCAGATCGCCGAGATGGCCAAGAAGGTCATCGCCAAGGGCCGCGAGGTCTCCGGCCGCAACGACATCCGCTGCACCGTCAGCATCGGCGGCTTCGTCCCCAAGCCGCACACCCCCTTCCAGTGGGCGCCGCAGCTCTCCTCGGCGGACACCGACGCCCGCCTCGCCAAGCTGCGCGACGCCATCCGCTCCGACAAGCGCTACGGCCGCGCCATCGGCTTCCGCTACCACGACGGCAAGCCCGGCATCGTCGAGGGCCTGCTCTCCCGCGGCGACCGCCGGATCGGCCGCGTCATCAAGGCGGTCTACGAGGACGGCGGCCGCTTCGACGGCTGGCGCGAGCACTTCTCCTACGACCGCTGGATGCGCGCCGCCGGCGCCCTCGCCGGCACCGGCGTCGACGTCGACTGGTACACCACCCGCGAGCGCGGCTACGAGGAGGTGCTGCCCTGGGACCACCTCGACTCCGGCCTCGACAAGGACTGGATGTGGGAGGACTGGCAGGACGCCCTCGACGAGGTCGAGCTCGACGACTGCCGCTGGACGCCCTGCTTCGACTGCGGCGTCTGCCCCTCGCAGAGCACCGAGATCCAGATCGGCCCCACCGGCAAGAAGCTGCTGCCGCTGACGGTCGTCAACAAGTAGCCGACACCACGTCACCGAAGACGCAACCGAAGGACTGAGCAACCCTGGCACGCACGCCCGACGGACCGCCGCCCGCACCCGCGGTGCAGCGCATCCGGCTCCGCTACACCAAGCGCGGCCGCCTCCGCTTCACCAGCCATCGGGACTTCCAGCGGGCCTTCGAGCGGGCGCTGCGCCGCTCGGCGGTCCCCATGGCCTACTCCGCGGGCTTCACCCCGCACCCCAAGGTCTCCTACGCCAACGCGGCGCCGACCGGCACCGCCAGCGAGGCCGAGTACCTGGAGATCGCGCTCGCCGAGCACCGCGACCCCGAGGAGCTGCGCGCCGCGCTCGACGCGTCGCTCCCCGACGGCCTCGACATCACCGAGGCGGTGGAGGCCCGCACGTCCGGCCTCGCCGAGCGGCTGCAGGCCTCGATCTGGGAGCTGCGGCTCCCGGGCGTCGCCGCGGCGGACGCGGCGGACGCGGTCGAGGTCTTCCTCGGCCGCGAGAGCGTCGAGGTCGAGCGGCGCACCAAGAACGGCGTCCGCAGCTTCGACACGCGGGCCGCGGTGGCCTCTTTCACCGCCGAATCGCCCGCCACACCGGCCACGTCCGAGCAGGCCAATAGGTCGGACGGCGCCCCCTGTGCGATACTGCGCCTGGTTGTTCGGCATCAGACACCCGCCGTGCGACCCGACGACGTCCTGTCCGGTCTCCGTGCGACGGCCGACCTCGCGACGCCGGTCCCCCCAGAGGTGACCAGGCTGGCGCAGGGGCCGTTCGACGAGGAGACCGGGTCGGTGGCCGATCCGCTCGCGTCCGACCGCACCGCGCCATCGCGCGCCGCGGAGGCGCAGCTCAGCGGCTCCGCCTAGGAGTTGTCGCAGGCGTGCCGAGCAGTGCACCGGGAGCCACCCGGGGACGGCGGCGGCACGCGGCCCACCAGACTTTCGGCGGGCCCGCCCGGAGGGGCGGGGACGCCGAGCCAGACGAACAGCTCCCGCGCAGCAGTCCGCGCCGGCCGCCCCTGACGGGGCGGGAGTGGCGCCGGGACGCCTCGCAGGGAGCGTGACGGGAGAACCGCCCGCATGCTCGACCACACCGAGTCGACCGACGACAACGCGTCGACCAACAACGCCACCGGCAGTCCGGTCGGCGAGAACAGCACCAGCGCCGCGCGGCCGGCGCGCAAGCGCCGCACCGCGTCGCGGCCCGCGGGGCCGCCGTCGGCGGACGCGCCCGAGGCGGGCGCGGCCTCCGGGCCTTCGGGGGCCTCGGGGGCCTCGGGGGAGGAGCCGGCGAAGAAGGCGCCCGCGCGCCGCACCCGCAAGAAGACCGCCGCCGCGGAGCCGGCTGCCGCCGGTGACGCGCCCGCGGACACCGCGAAGTCGGCGAAGTCCGTGAAGAAGGCGCCCGCGCGCCGCAGCCGCAAGAAGACCGCCGCGCCCGAGCCGGGCGCGATCCGCCTGGAGTCGGGCTCCCTCGCCGGCGAGCACGCCGACGACGAGCCGGCCCCGGCGCGCAAGTCCGCCGCGGCGGCGCCCGCCGCCGAGACCGCGCCGTCCCGCCCGTCCGCCAAGGGCGACGGCGCCCGCCGTCTCAGCTCCGGCTCCCTCGCCGACGACGGCGCGGCCCCCGCGCCCGCCGCCGCCCCTGCGGCGGAGGAGGCGCCGGCGGCCGGTCGCCGTACTCGCCGCCGCGCCACGCGCCCTGCGGGCGCGGGCGACGCCGCACCGGCCGACGCCGGGTCCGGGCAGGCGGCGGGATCCGCCGACGCCGCGTCCGCGGGCAACGCCGCGGAGGAGGCGTCGGCTGCCGGCCGTCGCACTCGCCGCCGGGCGACGCGTCCCGCGGGAGCGGGTGCGGGCGACGCGGCGTCGGAGCAGTCGTCCGAGGTGTCGGCTGACGCCGCGTCCGCGCAGTCCGCCGGTACGGGGTCCGCCGCATCCGCTGACGCCGCGTCTGCGGGCAATGCCGCGGATGGGGCGTCGGCTGCCGGCCGTCGCACTCGCCGCCGGGCGACGCGTCCTGCGGGAGCGGGTGCGGGCGAGGCCGCGTCGGAGCAGCTGACGGAGGTGTCGGCTGACGCCGCGTCCGCGCAGTCCGCCGACGCCGACCGGTCCGCCGCGTCCGCCGGTGCCGCGGGGGCTGTTGACGCCGCGTCCGCGGGCAACGCTGCGGATGGGGCGCCGGCCGCGGGCCGTCGTACCCGTCGCCGGGCGACGCGTCCTGCGGGAGCGGGTGCGAGTGACGCCGCGTCGGAGCAGTCGTCCGAGGCGTCCGCCGGTGCCGCGTCCGCGCAGTCCGTCGACGCCGGGTCCGCGCAGTCGGCCACGACCGGCGCCGCGCCGGAGCAGGCGTCCGTCCCTGCGACGTTCGCCGATGCCGATCAGTCCGCCGGCGCCGAGGCGGCCGGCGGCCGCCGTACCCGCCGTCGGGCGACGCGTGCCGCGGGGTCCGCGGCCGAGGCCGAGGCCGCGCCCGAGCTGGTGACCGAGTCCGCCGCGCAGCCCGCCGACGCCGCGCCGGAGCAGCCGGCCGCGTCCGAGCGGAACGCCGACGAGGCGCCGTCCAACCGCCGCAACCGCCGCCGCGCCACGCGCGCCGCCGGTTCCGCGGTCGAGGCCGCGCCGGAGCAGGCCGCCGAGGCCGCGTCCGAGCCCGCCGGTGACGAGGACGGCGCGTCCAACCGCCGCGACCGCCGCCGTGCCGCACGCGGCGAGCAGACCGCCGGGGACGCGTCCGAGCGGAACGGCGAAAGCGGCGACGCCGACGAGGCGCCGTCCAACCGCCGCGACCGCCGCCGTGCCGCGCGGGAGGCCGAGGGCGCCGACGGCGACGAGGACGGTGCGTCCAACCGCCGCAGCCGGCGGCGGGCCACGCGGCCCGCGGGCGCGGCGATGTTCGAGTCGGGGGCCGCCGCCGAGGACGAGGGCGGGCAGACGCCCTCCGGGCGCCCGTCCATCGCCGTCTTCCAGGCGCCGGACTTCTCCGCCGAGCAGCAGCAGCGCCGGGCCAAGCAGGAGGAGAAGCCGGAGCCGCCGGCCGTCGTCGAGCCCGAGGAGGAGGCCGAGGAGGCCGACACCGAGGAGCCGACCGACGAGGTCGAGGCGAACGACGACGACACCCGCGAGGAGCGCGGCTCGCGCCGCCGCCGTCGCGGCGGCCGCCGTCGCCGCCGGGGTGGCGCCGACGACGAGCAGCACGAGCACGACGGTGCCGCCGACGACGCGCACGCCGAGGACGAGGACCGCGAGCAGGACCACGACCAGGGCGGCGCCGCCCACGCCGCCGATGACGACGACGAGCACGGCTCCAGCTCCTCGCGCCGCCGCCGGCGCCGTCGCCGCCGGGGCGGCGGGGACGACAACGGCCCCGCCGAGCAGTCCGGCGACGGGCACGGCGACGACCCCGAGCGCACCGTGGTGAAGGTCCGCGAGCCCCGCAAGCACCGCGACTCCGGTTCCTCCGACGAGGTGCAGTCAATCAAGGGCTCCACCCGCCTGGAGGCGAAGAAGCAGCGCCGCCGCGAGGGCCGCGAGCAGGGCCGCCGCCGCGTGCCGATCATCACCGAGGCCGAGTTCCTGGCCCGCCGCGAGGCGGTCGACCGGGTCATGGTGGTCCGCGAGACCGACAAGCGCACCCAGATCGGCGTCCTCGAGGACAACGTGCTCGTCGAGCACTTCGTCAACAAGGAGCAGTCGCAGAGCTACGTCGGCAACGTGTACCTGGGCAAGGTGCAGAACGTGCTGCCCTCCATGGAGGCCGCGTTCGTCGACATCGGCAAGGGCCGCAACGCCGTGCTCTACGCCGGCGAGGTCAACTTCGACTCCGTCGGCGGCGGCGGGGGCCCGCGCCGCATCGAGGCCGTGCTGAAGTCCGGCCAGTCGGTGCTGGTGCAGGTCACCAAGGACCCGATCGGCCACAAGGGCGCCCGGCTGACCAGCCAGGTCTCCCTGCCCGGCCGCTACCTGGTGTACGTGCCCGAGGGCAGCATGACCGGCATCAGCCGCAAGCTCCCGGACACCGAGCGGTCCCGCCTCAAGCAGATCCTCAAGCGGATCGTGCCGGACGACGCGGGCGTCATCGTGCGCACCGCCGCCGAGGGCGCCAGCGAGGAGGAGCTCCGCCGCGATGTGCTGCGCCTGCAGGCGCAGTGGGAGGAGATCAAGAAGAAGTCCAAGTCGGCGAACGCGCCCGCGCTGCTGTACGGCGAGCCGGACATGACGGTGCGTGTGGTCCGCGACATCTTCAACGAGGACTTCAAGAAGGTCATCATCTCGGGCGACGAGGCGTGGGCCACCATCCACGGCTATGTCTCCCAGGTCGCCCCCGACCTGGTGGACCGGCTGGAGAAGTGGACCTCGGACGTGGACGTCTTCGCCACGTACCGCGTCGACGAGCAGCTGATGAAGGCGCTGGACCGCAAGGTGTGGCTGCCCTCCGGCGGCTCGCTGGTCATCGACCGCACCGAGGCGATGGTCGTCGTCGACGTCAACACCGGGAAGTTCACCGGGCAGGGCGGCAACCTCGAGGAGACCGTCACCCGCAACAACCTGGAGGCGGCCGAGGAGATCGTGCGCCAGCTGCGGCTGCGCGACCTGGGCGGCATTGTCGTCATCGACTTCATCGACATGGTGCTGGAGTCCAACCGCGATCTGGTGCTGCGGCGGCTCATCGAGTGCCTCGGCCGGGACCGGACGAAGCACCAGGTCGCCGAGGTCACCTCGCTGGGCCTGGTGCAGATGACCCGCAAGCGGGTCGGCCAGGGCCTGCTGGAGGCATTCTCCGAGCCCTGCGTGCACTGCAACGGCCGCGGCGTCCACGTCCATGTGGACGCCCCGACGGCGGCGTCCGGCGGTTCGTCCAACGGCGGCGGTTCGTCCAACGCCGGTGAGCGCGGCGGCAAGCGCAAGCGCAACAAGGGCAAGCACGCCGGGAGCGGTGGCGCCTCGGGCGGCGGCGAGCAGGCTGCCGAGGAGCCGGAGCTCGTCGAGGCGGCCGGGCAGCCGGTGAGCCCCGCGGCGGCGGCGATGAACCAGATGGCCTCGTCGGCGCCGACGACGGACGCCGCCGAGCCCGCCGAGGAGGCCGTCGCGTCCGTCGCGGTGGCCGAGCCGGCGGCGGAGGCGAAGGCCGAGGAGCCGGCCGCGCGTGCGGGGGGCCGTCCGCGGCGCCGCGCGGTGCGGCGGGCGTCCGCCCCGGCCGGGTCGGCGCAGGAGATCGTGGTCGCGGCCGCGGCGGTCGCCGCCGAGCCCGCGGCCGAGGTCCCCGCGGCCGAGCCGGTCGCCGAGCCGAAGCCCGAGCCGGAGCCGGCCGTCGAGGTCGTCGAGGCGGCTGCCGAGGCGCCCGCCGAGGAGAAGCCGGCGAAGAAGGCCCCGGCCCGCAAGGCGGCGGCGAAGAAGGCGCCGGCGAAGAAGGCTCCGGCCAAGAAGGCGGCGCCCCGCAAGACCGCGGCCAAGAAGCCGGCGGCCGCCGAGGCGAACGCCGATGCCGCGCCGGAGCCGGTGGCCGAGGTCGTCGAGGCGGCTGCCGAGGCGCCCGCCGAGGAGAAGCCGGCGAAGAAGGCCCCGGCCCGCAAGGCGGCGGCCAAGAAGGCGCCGGCGAAGAAGGCGGCCGCCAAGAAGACGGCGGCGAAGAAGACGACGACCGCTCGCACGACCGCGGCCAAGAAGACCGCCGCCAAGAAGGCGACGGCCGCCGAGGCCGACGAGTAGTCGCCCCGAGCCCCGGCGCCCGCCCCGCGAGGGGCGGGCGCCGGGGGCCGAGGACGCGTCCGGAGCAGGCCCCGCGGCCTGGTAGGCTTGATCCTCGGTGTGTCAGCACCATCCCCCCGAGCAAATCCCTTCCGGCTCCTGGCCGGGAGAGGCCCTCCGCGAGGCATGTGCGCGGAGAGCTGGCGTCGAGGGGCCGTTCCTACGACGAAGGAGACAGCGCGTGACGTACGCGATTGTCCGCAGTGGCGGACGCCAGCACAAGGTCGCCGTCGGCGACATCCTCGAGGTCGACCACCTGCCGAAGAACGTCGCGGGCGAGTCGGTCGAGCTGCCGACGCTCCTCGTCGTCGACGGCGACTCGGTCACCAGCGACCCCTGGGTGCTGGCCGGCGTGAAGGTCCACGCCGAGGTTGTCGACCACACCAAGGGCGACAAGATCCGCATCCAGAAGTTCAAGAACAAGACCGGCTACAAGAAGCGCATGGGCCACCGCCAGCAGTACACGGCGATCAAGGTCACCGGCATCGACACCCCCGGGAAGTAACTGAGATGGCACACAAGAAGGGCGCATCGTCCACTCGGAACGGGCGCGACTCCAACTCTCAGCGGCTCGGCGTGAAGCGCTTCGGCGGTCAGGCCGTCAACGCCGGTGAGATCATCGTCCGCCAGCGCGGCACCCACTTCCACCCCGGTGCGAACGTCGGCCGCGGCAAGGACGACACGCTGTTCGCCCTGTCCGCCGGCGCCGTCGAGTTCGGCACCGCGCGCGGCCGCCGCGTCGTCAACATCGTCACTGCTGCCGCCGAGTAAGTACTCTCGACAGCAGAACCGAGCGAGGGCGGATCGGGTTTCTCCCGGTCCGCCCTCGTCTCGTGCACCACCCCAAGACTTTCCTTCCGGAGGCACCACCATGACCACCTTCGTGGACCGCGTCGTCCTGCATGTCGCCGCGGGCAACGGGGGGCACGGCTGCGCCTCCGTGCACCGCGAGAAGTTCAAGCCGCTGGGCGGGCCGGACGGCGGCAACGGCGGCCACGGCGGCGACGTCGTGCTGGTCGTCGACCCCA
The DNA here is from genome assembly GCF_001879105.1 of Mangrovactinospora gilvigrisea. Taxonomy (GTDB): domain Bacteria; phylum Actinomycetota; class Actinomycetes; order Streptomycetales; family Streptomycetaceae; genus Mangrovactinospora; species Mangrovactinospora gilvigrisea. The sequence continues at coordinate 76,283 of NZ_MLCF01000043.1, forward strand.
ACACCACCACCCTGCTGGACTACCACCACTCCCCGCACCGCAAGGCCGCCAACGGCCGCCCCGGCGCGGGCGGCAACCGGCAGGGCGGCGACGGCGAGTCCGTCGAGCTGCCGGTGCCGGACGGCACGGTGGTCAAGTCGCGGGACGGCGAGGTGCTGGCCGACCTGGTGGGCGCCGGCACCCGCTTCGTGATGGCCGAGGGCGGCCGCGGCGGCCTGGGCAACGCGGCGCTCGCCTCGGCGCGGCGCAAGGCGCCCGGGTTCGCGCTGCTCGGCGAGCCGGGCGGCGGCGGCGAGTTCGTGCTGGAGCTGAAGTCGGTCGCGGACGTGGCGCTGGTGGGCTACCCCAGCGCCGGCAAGTCCTCGCTGATCTCGGTGCTGAGCGCGGCCCGCCCGAAGATCGCCGACTACCCGTTCACCACGCTGATCCCCAACCTGGGCGTGGTGACGGCCGGTTCGACGGTCTTCACCGTGGCGGACGTGCCCGGCCTCATCCCGGGCGCGAGCGAGGGCCGGGGCCTGGGCCTGGAGTTCCTGCGGCACGTGGAGCGGTGCAGCGTGCTGGTGCACGTGCTGGACTGCGCGACGCTGGAGCCGGGCCGCGACCCGCTCTCCGACCTGGACGTCATCGAGGACGAGCTGCGCGCCTACGGCGGGCTGGACGACCGGCCGCGGCTGGTGGTACTCAACAAGATCGACGTACCGGAGGCGGAGGAGCTCGCCGAGCTGGTCCGTCCCGACATCGAGGCGCGGGGCCTGCCGGTCTTCGAGGTCTCGGCGGTGGCGCACCGCGGGCTGGACGCGCTCTCCTACAAGATGGGCGAACTGGTCGCGGCGGCGCGGGCGGCGGCGCCCGCGGCCGAGCCGACGCGGGTGGTGCTGCGTCCGACGGCGGTGGACGACGCCGGGTTCACGGTGACGGCGGAGGAGGGGCTGTACCGGGTGCGCGGCAGCAAGCCGGAGCGCTGGGTGCTGCAGACCGACTTCGCCAACGACGAGGCGGTCGGCTACCTGGCGGACCGGCTGGCGCGGCTCGGCGTGGAGGACGAGCTGCGGAAGGCGGGGGCGCACATCGGCGACACCGTGGTGATCGGCGGCGAGGACGGGGTCGTCTTCGACTGGGAGCCGACGGTGGCGACGGGCGGCGAGATGCTGGGGCGGCGCGGCGAGGACCACCGCCTGCTGGGGCAGCGCGCGGCGGTGGGCCGCCGCAAGGACAAGGACGCGGAGTACCACGAGCGCATGGAGGGCTACGACCCCTTCCAGGCCGGCGACGACGAGTAGCGGCCGCCCCGGCGCCCCCGCGGACCGCGAAGCGATCCGGGCGGGGTGCCGGGGTGCCGGGGCGCAGGGGCGGCGAACGGCGAGCGCGGACGGCCGTGTCCGTACCGTGAAACGGCAGGCACGGACGGCGAGGAGATCGCGTACCGTGATCCGGTGGCCATGCTCGTGAACGCTTCGTCGGACGCCGACCTCCGCGCGGAGGTGACCCGCGCCAAGCGGGTCGTCGTCAAGGTCGGATCCTCCTCCCTCACGACCGCCGCCGGCGGCCTCGACGCCGACCGCGTGGACGCGCTCGTCGATGTCCTCGCCCGCGCCGCCGCCGACGAGCGGGAGATCGTCCTCGTCTCCTCCGGCGCCATCGCCGCCGGCCTCGCGCCGCTCGGCTTCCCGCGCCGCCCGCGCGACCTCGCCAGCCAGCAGGCCGCCGCCAGCGTCGGCCAGGGCCTGCTGGTGGCCCGCTACACCGCCTCCTTCGCCCGCTACCGCCGCCGGGTCGGCCAGGTGCTGCTCACCGTCGACGACCTGACGCGCCGTCCGCGCTACCGCAACGCCTACAACACCCTTGAGAAGCTGCTGGCGATGGGCGCCGTCCCGATCGTCAACGAGAACGACACGGTGGCCACCCACGAGATCCGGTTCAGCGACAACGACCGCCTCGCCGCGCTCACCGCGCACCTGGTCCACGCCGACCTGCTCGTCCTCCTCTCCGACGTGGACGGCCTCTACGACGGCGACCCGTCGAAGCCGGGCACCAGCCGGATCCCCGAGGTGCGCGGCGAGGCCGACCTGGACGGCGTGGAGATCGGCAGCACCGGCAAGGCCGGCGTCGGCACCGGCGGCATGGTCACCAAGGTGGAGGCGGCCCGGATCGCCGCCTCCGGCGGCGTCCCCGTGGTGCTCACCTCCGCCGCCGAGGCGGCGGACGCGCTGGCCGGCCGCCCCACCGGGACGCTCTTCCCGCGCACCGGCCGCCGCTCCGCCGACCGGCTGGTGTGGCTGCGGCACGCCTCGGCGCCGCACGGCGCGCTGCATCTGGACGCCGGCGCGGTGGAGGCGGTGGTGGAGCGCCGGATGTCGCTGCTGCCGGCCGGGCTGACCGGCGTGACGGGCGATTTCGCGGAGGGCGATCCCGTCGACCTTCTTGACGAAAACGGCCACGCGGTGGCCCGCGGGCTGGTCAACTTTGATGCGAGGGAAGTTCCCCGGCTGCTGGGGCGGTCCACGCACGACCTGGCGCGCGAGCTCGGTCCCGCGTACCAGCGGGAGGTCGTGCACCGGGACGACCTGGTGGTGCTGGGCTCCCGGTAGCGCGGACGAAGTGTTGGGGCGGGGGAGGGACGGACGGGAGGCAGCGGCTGTGCAGGCAGCGCGTCCGGGTTCCGAGGGGCGGAGGCGGCTCAGCAGTGTGCCGGCGGCGGGAGCGGAGGCGGGTGCGGAGGCGTCGAGGGGTGCCCCGCGCGGGGCACCGCCCGAACGCATGTGGCATGTGACGCTCAGCATGGCCGGTGATCCGGTGCCGGTGACGCAGCTGCGGCGCGCCCTGGAGACGCTGGTGAACGAGCACCCGCCGCTGATGACGGGCCGCTACGCCGCCGACCGCGCCGAGATCCGGTACTGGGAGGAGGCCGCCGAGCTGCAGGACGCGGCGGCGCTGGCGCTCCGGCTGTGGGGCGAGTACCGGTCCAGGGCCGGGCTGCCGGCCTGGCGGACGGTCGGCCTGGAGGTCGTCGACCGGCACACCTATCGGCAGCGCGTCGAGGAGGGCCGCGGGCCCAACCCGGCGGTGGGCGCCGATCCGGTCCGGCCGTTCTGAGCGGCGGACACCGCGGTCCACCCTGTGGGCGGCCCCGTCACGGTGCGCCGCCGGGCCGGTACTCTCGCGCCATGCCCAGCACCGTCACGGATCTCGCCGTCCGCGCCCGCGCCGCCGCCTTCGACCTCGCGGCGGCGCCCCGCGGCGCCAAGGACGCCGCCCTGCTCGCCGTCGCCGACGCCCTGGAGGCGGCCGCGCCGGCGCTCGTCGCGGCGAACGCCGCCGATGTGCGGCGCGCCGAGGAGGCGGGCACGCCCGCCGCCACCGTCGACCGGCTCACCCTCACCCCCGAGCGGGTCGCGGCGATCGCCGCGGACACCCGGCACGTGGCGTCGCTGCCCGATCCGGTGGGCGAGGTGGTGCGCGGCTCGACGCTCCCCAACGGCCTGGAGCTGCGTCAGCTGCGGGTGCCGCTGGGCGTGGTGGGGATCGTCTACGAGGCGCGCCCCAATGTGACGGTGGACGCGGCGGCGCTCTGCCTGAAGTCGGGCAACGCGGTGCTGCTGCGCGGCTCCTCCTCGGCGGCGGCCTCCAACGCGGCGCTGGTGGCCGTGGTGCGGGAGGCGCTGGGCAAGGCGGGCCTGCCGGAGGACGCGGTGCAGCTGGTGCCGGCCGACGACCGGGAGACCGTCCAGCAGCTGATGCGGGCCCGCGGCCTGGTGGACGTGCTGATCCCGCGCGGCGGGGCGTCGCTGATCCGCACGGTGGTGGAGGGCTCCACGGTGCCGGTGATCGAGACGGGCACCGGCAACTGCCATGTCTATGTGGACGAGGCCGCCGACCTGGACATGGCGTCCCGGATCGTGGTGAACGCCAAGGCGCAGCGCCCCAGCGTCTGCAACGCGGCGGAGACGCTGCTGGTGCACGAGGCGGTGGCGGCGGAGTTCCTGCCGCGGGTGCTGGCCGATCTGGCGGACGCCGGGGTGACGGTGCACGGGGACGAGGCGGTGCGCGGGATCGGCGGGGACGCGGTGCTGCCGGCGGGGGAGAAGGACTGGGCGGAGGAGTACCTCTCCTACGACATCGCGGCGGCCGTGGTGCCGTCGCTGGACGCCGCGGTGGAGCACATCCGCCGCTGGTCGTCGGGCCACACCGAGGCGATCGTGACGGGCTCGCAGGCGGCCGCGCGGCGCTTCGTGCAGCGGGTGGACGCGGCGGCGGTGGCGGTGAACGCCTCCACCCGGTTCACCGACGGGGCCGAGTTCGGGTTCGGCGCGGAGATCGGCATCTCCACGCAGAAGCTGCACGCCCGGGGCCCGATGGGCCTGCCGGAGCTGACCTCGACCAAATACGTCGTCACCGGCGAGGGCCAGGTGCGCTCCTGACGGACCGGATGCCGCGCCGGATCCCGAGCCGGGTCCGGCACCGGATCCCGAGCCGGATCGCCCCTTTTGGCCCGGAGCTGTATCCCTGGCAGCGGAGCGGTAATACGCTTTTGTCCATGCCCGATGACACGGGAGGCCCGGCGTTCCGGGAGGGACCCGAACACGGCGGCGCGGACGGCGAGTTCGAACAGTCGGACGAGCTGGCGGCCGTGGTGTTCGACGATGCGTTCGTGCACGCCGCGGCGGTGCACGAGCCGACGGCCGACGAGCGGATCGCGGCCGCGGTGGAGGCCCGGATGCGGGAGCGTCCGCCGGCCGGTGATCGCCTGCTGGGCGACATCGGCTTCGCGGCGCCGCCGGACGGGCCGCATGCGGGGCACCACGGCGCGGCGGGGGCGCACGCCGGCGCGCTCGGCGAGTCCTGCGCGGCGTGCGAGGCGGAGCTGCGCCACGGCGCGCGGACGGCGGCGCGGAACCATCGCATGGTGGCCTGGGTGCTGGCGGTGGTGATGGGGCTGGGGGTGCTGGCGTTGGCCGTGTCCGCGGTCTACCGCAGCACCTCGACGGCGCCGGCGACGCAGCCGGTGGATCGGGTGCCCGCCGGAAACGGGCAGGTCGGGCCGGGTGCGGGCGCGCGGCTGGAGCCGCCGTCGCAGGGCTCCGGAGGACGTCGGGGCACGGTTGCGCCCTGAGGGGCGCGCGGGAATGTCCTGACAGGTACTCAAGCCAAGTGGCCCCGGCTCTCGTGGGGCGGGGGCGGACGTCATACTCTGGACGCATGGCTGGTCGGGGAGAGCCGCCGGAGGGAGGCGCCGTTCCCGGCGGTGAGGACGATTACGGATCCGTCGTGTTCGACGAGTCCTTCGTTCGCGCTGCCCCGCTCCAGGAGCACTCGGCCCGCGAGCGGCTGGGCCCCGAGCACCGGCCGGCCGTGCGCCGCCGCCGCCCGGACCGGCTGCCGCTGACCAAGGGGGGACGCCGGCTCTCGGCGCTCCTGGTGGTGCTGCTGATGGCCTTCGGGACGGCGATCTACCTGGGGCTGCAGCGGCCCAACAACGCTCCCGCGGTGTACCCGCCGCCGCGGTTGAGCACCGTGCTGATCCCGCTGACGGCGGCGCCCTACCTGGACGCTTCGGGCTCGCCGTCGTCCTCCCCGTCCTCGACCTCGTCATCGGCGTCCGCCTCGTCGTCGGCGTCGTCCTCCGCGTCCCCGTCGGCCTCGGCGTCGCCGTCCGCCGGGCCCTCCCGGCAGGATCCGTTCGCCGGCACGCCGGCGGAGGACTACCGGATCGGCAAGGACGGCATCTCGCTGCCGAAGGCGCACGGCACCACGCACTTCACCGCGGACGAGGTGTTCCGGTCGCTGCAGGTCGCCAAGGAGTACCTGATAGCGGCGAACATCGACCCCCAGGCGCTGATGGGCGGCGGCACCCAGGACGTCCGGGCGCTGATCGACGCCCGCCAGTACAAGCAGTTCGACGCGAGCATGGACCACCCGTCGGACGACGGGCAGAACACCGCGACCGGCTGGCTGACCAGGTTCGACCCGAACCGGGTGGCGCTCGCCACCGACGAGGTGCGGGTGGACGGCTCGGTGGTGCTGCGCGAGCTGAACCAGGACTACCTCGAGATCACCACCGACCACACCTATGTGTACGGGCTGGCCCGCAGCCACGGCCGGGGCCGGGACGCGCAGCAGATACTGCCGTTCGTCATCCGGCGCGAGGTGACGATGCAGTTCGACCACGACGATGTGAAGGCGAGCACCGTGCGGGTGGTGCAGTCGGTGGTGGAGGCCGGGCCGCAGGCGTGCACCACCGACTCCTCGGCGTACTTCCACCCGGTCTTCCCGGCGCTGCTGCCGACGGCCGCCGCGTCGCCGTCGCCGTCCGGCGCGAAGTCCGGGGCGGCGCTGCCCTCGCCGGGCGCGGGCAGCGGCTCGCCGTCGCCGGCGGTGTCGCCGTCCTCCTCCGGCAGCCCGCCGGTGACCTCGATAAACCCCTTCGACCACCGGCGTTCGGCGGCCGGCGGGCTCTGCGGGGTGCTGGGCTGACGCGGGTTCTGCCCGCGACATGCGCGAGGGCCCCGGCGGTGCGTCCGCCGGGGCCCTCGCGCTGAGCCGATGGTGCGTTGGTTGCCGCCTCGGGGCTACTGGTCGTCGGTGGACCGGGACCAGGAGTCGCCGTTGTTGCCGCGGTTGTCCTCGTCGCGGTTGCCGCCGTCGCCGCCGCCGGAGCGGGAGCCGGTGAAGACGTTGCGCAGCCGGCTGCCGACGTCGCCGGCGCCGCCGGCCACGTCCTTGAGGATGCCGAGCAGCGGGTCGCTGCTGCTCTTGGCCTTGTCGGCGTAGTGGTCCGCGCCCTTCTTGAACTCCTCGCGGATGGAGCTGCTGCGGTCGTCCTCGCGGCGCGGGTACTCGCCCTCCAGGATGCGCTCGTAGTCGCCGCTCTCCACCCACTCCTTGAGCTCGGCGCAGCGCACCGCGGTGAAGGGGTGCGACTGCGGCAGGACGGCGAGCACCTTCAGGACGCTGTCGCGCACGTCGCTGGTGTTGCGGTACTCCTCGGCCTGCTTGAGGAAGGCGTCGATGTTCATCTCGGCGAGGTGCGCGCCGCCGGCGAGCTTCATCAGGGCGCGCTGCGAAGCCTGGAGGTCCTGGCCGACCAGCAGGCCGGCGCGGTCGCAGGACAGCTCGGACTTCCGGAACCACTCCAGCAGGGCCAGGATCAGCGCCCGGATGGCGATGGTGCCGAGCGGCAGCCACGCCAGGGCGGTGGCGAGCCGGGTGAGGATGAGCAGCATGGTGCGGTAGACCGCGTGGCCGGACATCGCGTGCCCGACCTCGTGGCCGATCACCGAGCGCAGCTCCTCCTCGTCCATCAGGTCCACCAGGCCGGTGGTGACCACGATGATCGGCTTGTCCATGCCGATGCAGAAGGCGTTGGGGATCGGGTCCTGCTGGACGTAGAGGGTGGGCACCTCTTCGAGGTCGAGGATGTACGCCGCGTCCCGGACCATGTTGTGGATGTCGGTGAACTGCTGCTCCGAGGCGCGCACCGCGGTGGCCAGGAACAGCAGGCGAATCGATCGCTCCGAGAAGAGGCCGGCCATCTTCTTCAGGACGATGTCGAAGCCGGCCATGGAGCGCAGCGCGGTGAGCGCGGAGCGATCGGCCGGGTGCTCGTAGGCGCGCGAGGAGATCCCCGGGAATCGGGTCCTGTTGCGACTGGGTGAGTTGTTGGCGTCTGTCATCGCCTTGCTACCCCCTGCTCGTTCCGGTTGGTGGCCACACTACGGCCCTGGGGCCGCTTTCGTACGGTTGCCGCCCGCGCGAAGTCCCGCGAGGGGGCGGCGCTACCCTTTGGGGCGAACTGTCGACGAATGGAAGTACCGAGATGGGTTCCACCGTGGGTGCCGCCGCACTGCTTGCGCTGTCGCAGAGCCAGCAGGACAACGTCCACACCGGGCCGGGATTCCTCCGCTGGGTCGTGATCGGCCTGGTGGTGGGTGTGGTCCTGGTCGGATGGGTGGTGCTGCGCGGGTACGGCAAGCGCTGACGCGTCCGTGGCCGCGGCACCTCGATCCGGTCGCTCCGTCGTCATCACCTGGTCGGACGAGCGAGGTCGGCGGTTGGTTCCCGAGCGGGCGGCCGTAGGATACGGGGGATCGCTCAGCACATCACCGCATCAGACGGCAGCGGCGTCGGGGGACGCCGCGTCAGGAAGCAGAGGGACGGCCTCCGATGAGCCCCACCGCGCTCCACGCGCTCAACACTCTCGCCGAGGGCGGCACGCCGAATCACGAGAGCCTCTCGCCGCTGGCTGTCGGCGGGTCGGCGTTCCTGATCCTGCTGGCGCTGCTCTTCATCGTCACCCGCTTCAACAAGGACCGCTGAACGCCGCCGCGCCGGCCGGCGGCCGCGCCCGGGTGCGCGTCCCCGGCCGCGGCGGCGCCGTCCGGCACAGGTAGGCTGCATCGCCATGACTGCTGAACCGGCGGACCGCGCCGCCCGAAGCCGCGGCAGGCGGCTGGGCGTGATGGGCGGCACGTTCGACCCGATCCACCACGGGCACCTGGTGGCGGCCAGCGAGGTCGCCAACATGTTCGACCTGGACGAGGTCGTCTTCGTGCCGACCGGCCGGCCGTGGCAGAAGAGCGACCAGCTGGTCTCCCCGGCGGAGGACCGCTATCTGATGACGGTCATCGCCACCGCGGAGAATCCGCAGTTCTCGGTGAGCCGCATCGACATCGACCGCGGCGGGCCGACGTACACCACCGACACGCTGGCGGATCTCCGCGCCGAGAATCCGGACGCCGAGCTCTTCTTCATCACCGGCGCCGACGCGCTCAACCAGATCCTGTCCTGGCGGCGCCCCGGAGACCTCTTCGACCAGGCGCATTTCATCGGAGTGACCCGCCCGGGGCACACTCTCACCGACCCGGGTTTCCCGGCGGGGAGCGTCTCGCTGGTCGAGGTTCCGGCGCTCGCCATCTCCTCGACGGACTGCCGCGCGAGAGTGGCCAAGGGGCAGCCGATCTGGTACCTCGTACCGGATGGAGTCGTGCGCTACATCAGCAAGCGCCGCCTGTACCGCGACGGCTGACTCGTTGTTTGAGTAGCGTAGCGCCCCAGGGGGTGCAGGCACGTATCGGCGGAAGGGGCCAAGTGTCCGGAAGCAACGGCTGGGGTTACGGCGGGGACGACCCGTACGACCCCCACGCGCCCCGTCAGCAGCACGAGCAGCACCCCGATCAGCAGCAACAGCAGTACGAGCAGCAGCACCAGCAGCAGTACGGCTACGACGACACCTACGGCGGCGGCTACTCCGACCAGCAGGGCCAGCAGCAGGGCCAGGGCTACTACGACACGTACGCGGGCCAGTACCAGCAGGTACCGCAGACGCCGCAGTCTCCTCCCCCGAACCAGTACGAACAGCAGTACGGCGCGCAATATGCCCAACCGCAACCGTCGATGTACGACACCGGCCAGACCAGCGGCGCCGGCTACGACACCGCCCAGTTCCAGGCCGGCCAGTTCGACACCGGCCAGCAGTGGGCCGTCCCGCAGCAGAACCCGCAGCACCAGGTGCCGGGGCAGCGGCAGCCCGGCGCCGACGAGGGCGGCGGCCAGGACCCGTACGAGACCGGCCAGTTCGCGTTCGCCCAGGAGGACACCGAGAAGTCCGAGGACGCGATCGACTGGCTGAAGTTCGCCGAGACCCGCAGCGAGCGGCGCGACGAGAAGAAGCGCCGCTCCCGCGGCCGCGTCCGGATCCTCGCCGTGCTGCTGGTGATCTGCCTGGCGGGCGGCGGGGGTTGGCTGTGGTGGAGCCACCGCGGCGGCTCGGACACGGCGGCGGCCGCGGGCGGGGGCGGCCAGCGCAACACCATCGTGGTGACGCTGCGCGACCTCAAGGGCGTCACCTCCAACGTGATGCTGGTCGACAACGCCTCCGCGAAGTCCGGCAGCACCCTGCTGCTCCCCTCCAACCTTCAGCTGCCCTCCGGCGACGTGGGCACCGTCACCATGGGCCAGTCGCTCGACCAGCTGGGCCCCTCGGGCACCCGCGACGCGCTCTCCACGCTGCTGGGCGCGAACATCTCCGGCTCCTGGCGGCTCGACTCGCCCTTCCTCTCCACCCTCGTCGACAAGGTGGGCGGCATCACCCTCGACGCCGACACCGCGATCTCGCAGGGCGGCAAGGAGGTGCTGCACAAGGGCAGCAACAGCGGCGTCAACGGCGCCACCGCCATGGCGTACGCCACCTACCAGGCCAAGGGCGAGGGCGACAACACGCGGCTGGCCCGCTTCGGGCAGGTGATGGACGGCGTGCTGCAGCAGATGCCGACCAGCCAGCAGGGCGCCACCGCCGTGGTCAACGCCATGGGCGCGGTGCTCGACCCGTCGCTGCCGGCGAACAAGCTGGGCGCCTCGCTCGCCGCGCTCGCCAAGGAGCGGCAGGGCGGCAAGTACCGCACGGTCTCGCTCCCGGTGGCCGGCAACGGCACCCTGCCGGACGGCGCCGCCGGCCAGGTGGTCAGCACCGTGCTGGGCACCTCCATCAAGAAGTCCGCCGAGGGCGCGGCCCGGGTGACGCTGAGCAACGGCAGCGGCAGCGCCAAAACGGGGTCCGCCGCGCAGGCGTCGCTCACCAACGGCGGCTACAGCATGCTGCCGGGCGGCGGCAACGTCTCCGTCCGGGCCAAGTCGCAGATCGCCTACACCGATCCGTCGAACAAGGCGGACGCCCTGGACATCGCCAAGACGCTGGGCCTGCCGGCGGGCGACGTGGCCGCCACCAAGGCCAAGATCTCCGGTGATGTGGCGGTCACCATCGGCCAGGACTACAAGCCCCAGGGGTGAGCCGCGGTTCCCCCGCGCGGCGGCCGCGGGGGAAATCGTGTGCCGGGTTCCGGGCGCGGCATGAGAACCTTGGGACTGGACACGGCTCAGCCGTGCCCGCCCCCGTCTCCGACCCGAGAGCATGACGTGACCGCAACCGACCGGGCCCTGCAGCTGGTCGCCGAGGCCGCCCTGGCCGCCGACGACAAGCTGGCCCACGACATCATCGCCTACGACGTCAGCGACGTCCTCGGCATCACCGACGCCTTCGTGCTCGCGTCCGCCGCCAACGACCGCCAGGTGAAGGCGATCGTCGAGGAGGTCGAGGCGCGGATCGCCCGCGAGCTGGGCGAGAAGCCGGTGCGCCGCGAGGGCGAGCGCGACGGCCGCTGGGTGCTGCTCGACTACATCGACATCGTGGTGCACGTGCAGCACTCCGAGGAGCGCGTCTACTACGCGCTGGAGCGGTTGTGGAAGGACTGCCCCGTGCTGGAGCTGCCCGGCGAGGTCGCCGAGCAGAGCCGCGGCCGGCGGGCCGCCGCCGACCCGTCCGAGGAGTCCGGCACCGTGGTCGGCTTCCCGGGCGCCGCCGGGGGAGACCTCTGACCGCCGGGCAGCGCCGCGGCCGCCGCATCATCCTGTGGCGGCACGGGCGCACCTCGTGGAACCGGGAGCGCCGCTTCCAGGGCAGCACCGACATCCCGCTGGACGAGACCGGGACCGCGCAGGCGGCCCGGTCCGCCCGCGTGCTCGCCGCGCTGCGGCCGGACGCCATCATCGCCTCCGACCTGCAGCGGGCCGCGGCCACCGGCAAGGCGCTCGCCGAGCTGACGGACCTTCCGATCACCCTCCGCCCGGAGCTGCGGGAGACCTTCGCCGGCCGCTGGCAGGGCATCACCTGGGACGAGATCGAGGACCGCTTCGGCGCCGAACTGGCCGCCTTCCGCCGCGGCGAGGAGGTGCGGCGCGGCGGGGACGGCGAACTGGAGACCGAGGTCGCCGAGCGCTCCGTGCCCGCCGTGCTGGAGGCCGCGGACGAGCTGCCGGACGGCGGCACCCTGGTGGTGGCGAGCCACGGCGGGACGATCCGGATCACCATCGCCGCGCTGATCGGCCTGCACCGGGAGAACTGGAGTTCGCTGGGCGGACTCTCGAACTGCTGCTGGTCGGTGCTGAGCGAGAGCGACCGCGGCTGGCGGCTCACCGAGCACAACGCGGGCTCCCTCCCCGAGCCGGTCGTCGGCGACGACACCTGATTTTTGCGAACCGGCCCCGACCGGCTAAGCTTTCCGACGTCGGAGCCGCGGAGCACACCGCGGGCCGGCGCACCGCGCGGGGCTTTAGCTCAGTTGGTAGAGCGCTTGCATGGCATGCAAGAGGTCAGGGGTTCAAATCCCCTAAGCTCCACTCCGAACCACCGGACGATCCCGTCGGGCCCAACGGCCCGGCGGGATCTTCGCGTTGGGGCGCGCGGGGACCTTCCGGGCCATCGGGGCCATCGGTGCGTCCGCGACGAAGGGGGAGCGGGTGGACGCCTGACGGCATGCCCGGCCGGGCGCCGCACCGCCCGAAACGGATTCGGTTTTCCCGCAGCCGCCGTGTACAGTACTTCTTGCCGCCGCGGAGCTGGAGAAGCGCCGCGGAGGTCCACATCTCGGGGCTTTAGCTCAGTTGGTAGAGCGCTTGCATGGCATGCAAGAGGTCAGGGGTTCAAATCCCCTAAGCTCCACATCCCCAAGATCCCGTCCGAGCCGCGCGGCCCGGGCGGGATCTTTGTCTTGCGTGTATTGCGGCAGGGGGCGGGGTGTTGGCGAAGGCGCGCGGGACGCTGCCGCTGCGCAGCCGTTCCTTCAGGCTGCTGTGGACGGCCCGGACGACCTCGCTGACCGGCAGCGCCGTCGGCCAGGTCGGCCTGCTGCTGGCGGTCGCGCACTCGGCGCACGCCGCCGTCGCCTCCGTGATGCTGCTGATGCTCCTCGGCGACCTCGCCCCCGCGCTGCTGGCGCCGCTCACCGGTGCCCTCGCCGACCGCACCGACCTCAAGCGGCTGATGGTGGTGCTGGAGCTGGGCCAGGCCGCAGCGACCGCGGCCCTCGGGCTGTGGCTGCCGGCCCTTCCGCTGCTGCTGGCGCTCTTCACCGTCCGCGCGCTCTGCGGACAGGTCTTCCCCGCGGCGACCCGCGCGGCCGTCCCCGCTCTCGTCGCGGACGCGGACCTGCCCGCGGCCAACGCCGCGCTCGGCTTCGGCGAGAACGGCCTGGCCGTGCTGGGCCCGGTGCTCGCCGCGGTGCTGATCCCGGCGGCCGGGATCCGCGGGCTGCTGCTGATCGACGCGGCCACCTTCGCCGCCTCCGCCCTGCTGCTGACCGGGTTGCCGCGGATCGCCACCCGGGAGGCCGCCGCGGACGCCGCGGACGGCGAGCCGTCCTTCCTGCTGCACGCCGGCCGGGGCCTCGCCTTCCTGTGGCGGACGGCCGGCATGCGGCTGCTCTTCCTCGGCTTCTCCACCGTCGTCCTCTTCAACGCGGTCGACGACATGGGCCTGGTCTTCCTCGGCAGGCGCACCCTGCACAGCGGCGACTCGGCCACCGGCCTGCTCTTCGCCGGCAGCGCAGCCGGCCTGATCGCGGGCTTCGCGCTGGTCGCCCGGTGGGGCGGCCGGATCGCCGCGCCGGGGCTGCTGGTGGTCGGCTTCGCGGTGAGCAGCCTCGGCAACCTGCTCACCGGCGCCGCCTGGTCGGTGGGGGTGGTGCTGGCGCTGCAGGCCGTCCGCGGCGTCGGCCTCGCCGCCCAGGACACCGCCGCTGCCACCGTGGTGCAGCGCACCGTGCCCCGGGAGCTGCAGGGCCGCGCCTTCGCCAACCTCTACGGCGCCATCGGCCTCGCGGCGGGCGCCTCCTATCTGCTCGGCGGCGTGCTGCTGCAGACGGCGGGCCCGCGCGGCACGTTCGTCGTCGCCGGGCTCGGCGGCATCCTGACGGCGCTGGTCACGGCCGTGCGGATGGGTGTCCGGGGGGCCGGTCGGGAGCGCTGCGGCGGCGCGGACTAAATCCCGGCGTCCCCTCGGGCCCCGCTGTTACCCTGGCGGAGACCTTGCCCCCTGGTTGAGGAGACCGGACATGGTGGTGGACGACGACATCTCGGGGTGATCCCCGGGTGCGACGGGTCGCCGGCCGGTGCGTGAGCGCACCGCGGCCGCAGCGACCCCTTTGTCGTTCCGCCGTTCCGCCGTTCCGTCGTCCCGCCCTGCGTCCGCAGGTGCCTCCCTCATTCGCGAGGTCCTTCGCCATGTCCGACGCCTCTGTCGTCTGCTCCAACCTCACCTTCTCCTGGCCCGATGACACCCCGGTCTTCCGGGACCTGTCCTTCGCGGTCGGCGCCGGCCGCACCGGCCTGGTCGCTCCCAACGGCGCCGGCAAGAGCACCCTGCTCGGGCTGATCGCCGGCGAGCTGAAGCCCGCCGCCGGGTCCGTTGCCGTCGACGGCGTCCTCGGCCATCTGCCGCAGGACCTGCCGCTCACCGCCGATCTGACGGTCGGCCAGGTGCTGGGCGTCGCCGACATCGTCGCGGCGATCGACGCCGTGGAGTCCGGCGACGTCGACGAGCGCCACTTCACCGTCATCGGCGACGACTGGGACATCGAGGAGCGCACCCGCGCCCAGCTCGACCGCCTGGGCCTGGGCGGTCTCGCCATGGACCGGGTGCTGGCCACCCTCAGCGGCGGCCAGGTGGTCTCCCTCGGCCTCGCCGCCCAGCTGCTGCGCCGCCCCGACGTGCTGCTCCTCGACGAGCCCACCAACAACCTCGACCTGGACGCCCGCCGCCGGCTGCACGCCGTGCTGGAGGACTTCTCCGGCTGCCTGCTGGTGGTCAGCCACGACCGCGAGCTGCTGGACCGGATGGACCGCATCGCCGAGCTGGAGCGCGGCGAAGTCCGCTTCTTCGGCGGCAACTTCACCGCCTACCAGGAGGCGGTGCGCGCCGAGCAGGAGGTCGCGGAGAAGAACGTCCGCAACGCCGAGCAGGAGCTGAAGCGCGAGAAGCGCGAGCTGCAGCAGGCGCGGGAGCGCGCCGACCGCCGGCAGAGCAACGCCGCCAAGAACCTCAAGAACGCGGGCCTGGCGCGGATCTTCGCGGGCAACATGAAGCGCGGCGCGCAGGAGTCGGCGGGCCGGGCCGGGCAGATGCACGCCGACCGGGTCGGCGACGCGAAGGCCCGGCTGGACGAGGCGGAGCGCGCCGTCCGCGAGGAGCAGCGGCTGGTGCTGGACCTGCCGGACACGGAGGTGCCGGCCGGCCGCACCCTCTTCCTCGGCGAACGGCTGCGGGTGCGGGACGTCTTCGCGGGGGAGGGCGCCGCCCTGACCATCCGCGGCCCGGAGCGGATCGCGCTGACCGGCCCCAACGGGGCCGGGAAGTCGACGCTGCTGCGGCTGGTCGAGGGCGGTCTGGCCCCGGAGGGCGACGGCACCGCCAAGCGCGCGGACGGCCGGATCGCCTACCTCTCCCAGCGGTTGGACCTGCTCGACCCGGCGCGCACGGTCGCGGAGAACTTCGCGGCGTTCGCCCCGGAGCGCCCCGAGGCCGAGCGGATGAACCTGCTCGCCCGGTTCCTCTTCCGGGGGGCCCGCGCGCATCTGCCCGTCCGGGTGCTCTCCGGCGGGGAGCTGCTGCGCGCCACCCTGGCGTGCGTGCTGTGCGCGGAG
This sequence comes from Mangrovactinospora gilvigrisea, assembly GCF_001879105.1. Classification (GTDB taxonomy): domain Bacteria; phylum Actinomycetota; class Actinomycetes; order Streptomycetales; family Streptomycetaceae; genus Mangrovactinospora; species Mangrovactinospora gilvigrisea. The sequence goes on from NZ_MLCF01000043.1 coordinate 91,754, forward strand.
CCGGCGCCGCAGCTGCTGCTGCTGGACGAGCCGACGAACAACCTGGACCTGGTCGGCGTCGCCCAGCTGGAGAGCGCGCTGGAGTCCTACCGCGGCGGGTTCGTGGTGGTCAGCCACGACGAGCGGTTCCTGCGCGAGATCGGCGTGCGGCGCGGCCTGCGGCTGGCGGACGGGGTGCTGACGGAGACGGCGGCGCCCTCCTGACGCGTGTCTCCCGTGTTGTGACGGGGGTTCAGGACCGCTCCATGCGCAGCGCCAGCGTCGGGCAGCGGCGCACCGCGGTGCGGGCCCGGGCCCGCAGATGCGCCGGGACCGGCGCCGACGACAGCGTCGGATAGCCGTCCCGGCCCAGCCGCAGCAGCTCGGGGACGACGCCGGCGCAGAGGCCGTGGCCGTCGCAGAGCGTCCAGTCGACCACCAGGCGCTCCTCGCCCGCGGCGGCCGAGGTGGCGGCCGCCGCGGACCCCGCCTCGGTGGGGAGGGGCAGTGCTCCGATCACCGGTCGGTGGCAGCCGCCGCCCAGGGTGTGTGCGGCGAGGTCGTCGGTGAAGACGGTGAGGGCGGAGCGGACGAATGCGGAGGAGCCGTCGGGGTGGGAGCAGGCGCCGCGGCGGCGGACGGCGGCGAGGCCGTTGCGCAGGCGGTCCTGGGCGGTGGGGCTGCCGCCGTCGAGCACGTCGTCCAGTGCGTTGGCGATGTCGGGCAGGCCGAGGTAGCAGGGTCCGCACTGGGCGGCGGATTCGGCGGCGAGCCAGTGTGCGATGCGGGCGGTCTCGCCCAGGGGGCAGGTTTCGCGGGGGAGGGGGATCAGGGCGCCGGCGCCGAGGGTGGCGCCGAGGGTGTCCAGGCCGGGGCGGGAGACGGTGGCGGCGGCGGCGGTCCGTTGGTCGAGGAAGCGTCCGTGGTAGCCGCCGACCAGGAGGGCCTGTCCGAGGTCGGGGGTGCCGGCGGTGGCGGTTACGCGGGAGAGTGGGGTGCCGAAGGGGGCTTCGACGACGGTCTGGTGGGGGTGGCGGTGTCCGGGGGTGGGTGCGGTGACGGTGAGCAGGGTGGTGCCGGGTTCGTTGGGGAGTCCGGTGGCGGCGTAGCCGGTGGGGCCGAGGCGGGCGGCGACGGCGAGTTGGGCGCAGGTTTCGGTGTTGGACAGCAGGGTGGGGCGGCCGCCGAGGCCGCGTTCGGAGGTGCGGGTGCGGCGGCCGTCGGGGAGGGCGGGGCGGCCGGAGAGGCCGCGGATGAGGGCGCCGCCCTCGCCGGAGACGAACCGCTCGGGCAGCCGGACGATCCGGACGGCGCGGCGGGGGAGGCGCCGCTCGGCGAGGGCGCGGCGCAGCGAGAGCTCGCCGGTGCGGGTGGCGACGCCGACGGCGATGTCGTCCGCCTCCAGCGCGCGGGCGGCGAGCAGGGCGCCGTCCAGGACGAGGTGGGGGGCGCGTTCGATGAGGAGGGCGTCCTTGCGGCAGGCGGGTTCGCCTTCCATGGCGTTGACGACGACGGCGGGTGCGAGGTCGCGGCGTGCGGCGGCGGCGTCGACGGCGCGGAGCTTGCGCAGGAAGGGGAAGCCGGCGCCGCCGCGGCCGCGCAGGTCGATGGCCTCGGCGAGGGCGAGCAGGTCGGGGAGGTCGGGTTCGCGGGCGGCGCCGTGGACGGCGAGGTGGGCGGCGCGGTCGAGGCGCAGGCCGTCGGGGCCGAGGCCGGCGGTGAGCCGGGCGACGCCGACGGCGGCGACGGCGACGGCGGCGGCGACGTCAGGCCGCGGCACGGGTGACGGGAGGGGATTGGCGGAACGGGTGGGTTTGGCTCGGGGCACGCGGGTCACTGTCCGTTCTGCGGCAGGGGGACGAACGGCGGTTCGGGTTCGGGGTGCTGCCGGTCGGCGGTCTCGTGCCAGGATCCCGAGCCGGACGGGGGTGCATGGCCGTCGAGCGGCGGCCGACTGCTCGGCACCGGCCCATCCGCGGGGGCGTTCGGGGTGCCCCCGCCCCAGCGGGCGAGGTAGGCCGCCGCGGCCGCACTGCGCATCGGCACGTCTGCGGAGTACGGCCGGGGCGCCGGCGGCCCCTGCGGTGAAGTCGCAGGCGGCGCGGGGGTGTACGCCCCGGCGGGCGGAAGGGCCGCGGGGGCGGGCCGGGGTGCTCGACCGCGGTCGGCCGGTCCGACGGCCGGGGGCAGCGCGGCCGGGGGCAGCGCGGCCGGTTCCGCGGTACGTCGGCCGGACACCGGCGCGGCCGCGGGTTCGGGCCTGCCCGACGGCGCCGGCGCGGGCCGCCCGGGGCGGACGACACGCATCAGCAGGACGAGCGCCGCCACCACCAGGCATGCCGCGTAACCGAACGTCACCAGCGGGCTGGAGACCGGGCGGCCCGCCTTCAGCCCGTGGACCAGGGCCGCGCACCACGCGAGGTATCCGCAGCTGTGCAGCAGCCGCCATCTCCTGGTGGCCTTCCGTCCGGGAGCGAAGGCACTGCGCGCCGCGCCGACCACGGCGGAGGCGACGAAGAGGTAGGCGGCTGTCGCACCGAGGCCGATGTAGAGCCGTTCGCGATCAGCCGCACCCGGCAGCAGCCCGCCCGCGCTCACCTCGCCGTACGCGATCTTCACCAGGATGTGCAGGGCCAGGAAGCACAGGCCCAGGACACCGGTTGCCCGGTGCACCGCCTGGGCCCATAACCGCTGACGCGGGCTCAGCAGGGCTCCGACGGTGGATATCTGGCCCCAGATCACCGTGGCGGTGAGCGAGAGAAGGGTGATCACGCCGGCCCAGAAGTCCAGGAATGCGCCGGCCCCCGTGAGGACGCCGCGCGGGTTGATGCCCAGCGCCGTGCCGCCGACGGTGACCGGCAGGACGACCACCGTGGTCAGGGCGATCGCCGCTCGGCGGCCGCGCGCCGGCGCACCCGCCATCGCGGCGAGCCGCACCCGGCGGGTCCGCCGCGGTGATGATGGCTCCGTCCGGCGCGCGGCCCCGGGTGGTCGGTGGTGATGAGCTGTCATGGTCTGGCGTCCCTCCGGTCAGGAGCACAGTGCTCGCCCGGACAGTAGAGTCGCCGAGAGACCGGCTGCGCGTCTCGGACTTGCCGCAACCCATCGTGATCGCAGAACCGTTCGAGTCCATCGCGATTGCCCCCGTGCGAGCTGGGACGATTCAGAGGCCTCCCCCTCCCCCTCCCCCCTCCCCACCGCCGTCGACCTGCGGGTTCTCCGGACGTAAGCGAAGCGTTTCCGAAACATCAGCGGCATCCGCCACAGTGGTGTCCACAGCGCGGGAACGACCGAAGGCGACGCCCGCACCGACCGCAGGGGGAACCCGATCATGCGCACTTCCCGGATCCGCATCGCCGCTCTGGCCTCCGTCACCGCCGCGCTCGCGCTGGGCCTCACCGCCTGCGGCAACGGCGACGGCAATGTGAAGGCGTCGGGCGGCGCGAGCGCCTCGGTCTCCGCGCACGGCAAGGGCGCCGACGACGGCTCCGGCCTCGGTGGCGACGGGACGGGCGGCGCGAAGCAGGCCAGCAGCGGCGGGACGGGCAAGGGCGGGGCCAAGGCGTCGTCCTCGGCCACCCCGGGGTCGGGCTCGGGCGGCTCGCAGGGCGGCGGTTCGGGCTCGGGCTCCTCCGGCTCGGGTTCCGGCTCCGGGTCCGGTTCGGGCTCGGGCTCCGGTTCGGGTTCCGGCTCGGGCGGTGGCGCCGCGGCGTGCCAGGGGGCCGCGATGCTGGTCACCGCGGTGCACGAGCTTGCCAACCAGCAGGGCGACCACCTGCTGCTGACCGCGTCCAACCAGGGCGACAAGCCCTGCTCGATCACCTCCTTCCCGTCGATCAAGCTGGGCGACGACGGCTCCGTCCTGCCGCACTCCTCCAAGGACAGCGGCGGCTCCGGGCGCATCACGCTGCCGGTCGGCGGCAAGGTCTACAGCGCGGTCGCGCTCTACGACTACGGCTCCGGCGACCAGTCGGCGACCTCCCTGGCCTTCGCACTGCGCGGCGCGGACGGCAGCGAGGGCCCGTTCTACTCGGTCGACGCGAGCGGCAGCACGCCCAAGTTCACCTGGAACGAGGCCGACGTGCTCAACTGGAACACCGAGAAGCCCTACAACTTCTGACGCGCCGAACGCCGCAAGGGCCGGGCCCCCCGATCGTGGATCGGGGGGCCCGGCCCTTGTCGTTCAACCGCTCACGGGCTCACGGCACCGCTACCGCTACCGCTACCGCTACGACCACCACTACCAGTGGTGCCCCTTCCCCCGGGACGAGGTCGCCGTGGGCGTCGAGGTGTCGGTCGGGTTCCCGCCGGGGCAGGTGATCAGGCCGCACCAGCCGCCGGAGGTGTCCGTCGCCGAGGGCGTCGGGTCCGGCGTGTTGCCGCCGGTGGGCGTCGCGGTCGGGCAGGTCCGGTTCCGGCCGTGGCCGGGCGGGCAGCCGGTGTCGGTGGCGGACGGCGTGGGGCTCGGCGTCGGCGAGTTGTCGGTCGGCGTCGGCGAGGGGCTCGGCGACGCGCCGTTCTCGTCGGCGCCCTTGCCCAGGTCGGGAGCCTGCGGGAAGTTCTGCACCGGCTTGCCGTGGAGGGCGGCCTGCATGTAGTTCGTCCACACCTCGGTCGGCATGTTGGCGCCGTAGACCTTCTCGTCGCCGCCGACGCCCTTCATGCTCAGCAGCGCCGGGTGCTTCGGGTCCTCGCGGAACATCGAGACCGAGGTGACCAGCTGCGGGGTGTAGCCGATGAACCAGGCCGACTTGTACTCGTCGGTCGTACCGGTCTTGCCGGCCACCGGGCGGCCGAGGGCCTTGGCGTTGCTGCCGGTACCGTTCTGGACCACGTTCTGCAGCACCTTGGTGACCGTGTTGGCGGTGTCGGACGGCATCGCGCGGACGGTCTTGGGCTTGTCGAAGCCCGTCATCGGCTTGCCGCTGTTGAGCACCTTGGTCACCGAGTAGGGGTCGCGCTGCAGCCCCTGGTTGGCGAAGGTGGCGTAGGCGTCGGCCATCCGGATCGCGGAGGGCGTCGAGGTGCCGATGTAGAAGCCGGGCGTGTCGTACTGCAGCGAGGTCTTCAGCAGGCCGGCGGAGAGGGCTTCCTTCTCCACGTTGTCGTACCCGGTGTACTCGCCGAGCTGGACGTACGGCGTGTTGATGGACTCCTGCATCGCGTAGTTGAGCGTCACGAAGCCGTACTTGGTCGCGACGTCGTTCTTCTGGTGGAAGAGGCCCGTGGGGTCCTTGCTGTCCGGGATCACCTTCCCGGCCTGGTTCTTGATGGTGATGAGGTCGTTGCCGTTGAACTTCGAGTCCGGCGTGATCTTGGACGCGGAGGCGCCCGGGTTCAGCACCGCGCCGTTCTCCAGCGCCGCGGCGAGCACGATCGGCTTGAACGTCGATCCGACCGGCACGCCCTGGGCGTCGGCGTTGTTGGAGTAGTGGCCCTTGTCGAAGCCCGCGCCGCCGTAGATGGCGACCAGCGCTCCGGTCGTCGGGTCCACCGAGGCGGCGCCGACCTGCACGTTCTTGTCGATGGAGCGCAGCTTGGTGTTGAGGTGCTTGGCCTGCATCTTGTTGACGGAGGCCTGCAGGTCGTTGACCTTGCCGCGGTCGAAGGTGGTGTAGACCTGGTAGCCGCCCCGGCTGAACTGCTGCTCCGTCAGGTGCGCCTTCTGCTCGACGTACTTGGCGGCGGTGTCCATCAGGTAGCCCTTCTGGCCGCTGATGGAGCTGTTGTCCGACTGGGGCTTGGGGACCGGGAAGCCGGCCTTCATGATCTGGTCGTACTCGGCCGGCGAGATCTTGTTGAGCTTCTTCATCCAGCCCAGCACGTACTGCCAGCGGTTGGTGGCCGCGGCGCGGGCGCCGGCGTCGCTGTCCGCGTTCATCAGCACGGACGGCTCGTTGACGGTGGAGGCGATGAACGCGCCCTGGCTCACCGTCAGCTGGGAGGCGTGCACGTGGTAGTACGCCTCGGCGGCGGCCTCGATGCCGTTGGCGCCGCGCCCGTAGTAGCTGCTGTTGAGGTAGCCCTGGAGGATCTGCTGCTTGCTGTACTCCGAGCCGATCTTCAGGGAGATCATGATCTCCTTGAACTTCCGGCTGACGGTCTGCTGCTGGGAGAGCATCGCGTTCTTGACGAACTGCTGAGTGATCGTCGAACCCGACTGCACATCCCCGCCGCTGGCCATGTGGTAGACAGCACGCACCATGCCGAGCGGGTCGACGCCCTTGTCGGTGTAGAAGGTGCGGTTCTCGGCGGCGAGGAAGTCCCACTGGACCTTCGCGGGCACCTGGCCGAGCGTCACGTTCTGCCGGTTGACCGAGCCCTGCCGGCCCAGCACGGTGCCGTCGGACCAGTAGAAGACGTTGTCCTGGGCCTGGGTGCTGGGGTTGGGGCTGGGGATGTCCAGCGTCATGTAGTAGACGGCGCAGGCGGCCATGCCGCCGCCGCAGACCAGCAGGACGACGCCGAGGATCCACTTCCAGCCGGGGATCCGGAAGCGGCGCTTGCCGCCCCCGGTCGCGGAGCCGCGTCCGCCGCCGCTGCCCGCGGCGCGGCGGCGTCCGCCGCTGCCGCCGTGGCCGCCCATGTTGGAGGCGGCGGGTTCCATGCGGCGGGTGGACGGACCGGACGAGGACGGACCGGACGAGGACGGGCCGGACGAGGGCGGGCCCGACGAGGACGGCGGGGGGCCGGTCCTCCGGGGGCCTCCGGACGCCCGGCGCGAGCCGGAACCGCCCGTCGCACCTCGCAACCAGGACGGCGGGTTGGCCCCGGACCGTGACGGGCCCTTGCGACGGTGATCACTCATAACTGCCGGATTCCTCCAGTGGCGGCCCGGCTTCGGGGCCCGGTCGTCTGCGTATCCCCCTTGCTACGCGTGAGCACTGTAATGGACTACGGGCCTGTAGACGCCCGCGGGGCGGCGGCGGTTGCGCGCCACCGGGGTGAAGCACGAGGCCCGCACCGCCCCGCCAGGACTGTAGTGCGGGCAGCTGTGGGGGAGTTCCAACTCCCGGCAACACGCCGGTCGGTAGGGGGTGAACCCAGTCACATCGGTGTTGCCGTCCACCCCATAGCGGTACCAATCAGGCGTAAGGTTCCTCCCTCGCCGCGGCCCGGGAGCGCCGCCCCGGGCAATCGCATGGCCCCGGGACCGTTCACGGCGAGGCCACCCCGTGCCTAGGCTTGCGCCCGTGGCAACCAGCGCCCTCGACGACCTGAACCTCACCGCACTCATCGACGCACTCCTCCTCACCCAACCGCCCGGCGAACGCGACGCCCTGGCGCCGCGCTACCGGACGGGGCTCACCGACCCCGCCGATGTCGCCCACCGTCACGAGATCGTCCGGGACCTGTCGAACACGCAGGTGTCGGACGCGGTGCGGGGCTTCACCCGGGCGCTGCGCAACATCCGCGAGCACCTGTCGCTCGGCGAGCGCCTCCCCCACCCGCTGCAGAACCACCTGGTGCGGCTGGAGGCGGTGCACGACTACGGCGCCGCCGTCACCGCCTTCGCGGAGGCGCTCACCGCCCCGGAGGCGGAGCCGGACGGCCTGGGCGCCGCCCTCGGCGAGCTCGTCGCCCATCTGCGCTCCGCACTCACCCCGGGCACGCCCTTCGCCGAGCTGCGGGCGGCCGCCGACAAGGTCACCGCGGACCTCGCCGAGGTCCGCTACACCCTGCACATCCGCGCCAACCGGATCAGCGTCTCCCGGCACCGCGGGGAGCGCGACCACGGCGCGGACATCGCCGGCCTCTTCGCCCGGTTCCGCCGCGAGGGCGCCCCCTCCCATCTCGCCGCGATGCCCCGCGACCTGGAGATGGACCCGGTCGAGGCGCGCATCCTGGGCCTGGTCGCCGACCTCAACCCGGAGCCGTTCGCGGCCCTGGAGGAGTTCGCCGCCAAGCACCGCGACTTCCTCGACCCGGTGCTCGTCGACTTCGACCACGAGATCCGCTTCTACCTGGCCTATCTGGACTTCACCGGGCCGCTGCGGGACGCCGGGCTGCCGTTCTGCCTGCCGCGGATCAACGAGCCCGGCGGGCCGGTGCGCATCCTGGACGGCTACGACCTGGCACTCGCCGACAAGCTCGCCCACGAGCGCCCGGACACCGGCGCCGAGGCGATCGTCGTCAACAGCGTCGCCCTGGAGCCGCCGGAGCGGCTGCTCGTGGTCACCGGCCCCAACCAGGGCGGCAAGACCACCTTCGCCCGGATGTTCGGCCAGCTGCACCACCTCGCCGCGCTCGGCCTGCCGGTGCCCGCCGCCGACGCCGAACTGCCGCTGCCCGACAACCTCTTCACGCACTTCGAGCGCGAGGAGGACCTGCGGACGCTGCGCGGCAAGCTCGACGACGAGCTGGTGCGCATCCGCGAGGCGCTGGAGGAGGCCACCTCCCGCAGCGTCGTCATCATGAACGAGAGCTTCAGCTCCACCTCGCTGCACGACGCCCGCTTCATCGGCGAGCACGTCCTGGACAAGCTCGCCGCGCTCGACGTCACCTGCCTCTACGTCACCTTCGTCGACGAGCTGGCCGCCCTGCCGCGCCACGGGGAGCGGACGGTCTCGCTGGTCGCCACGATCGTCCCGGACGACCCCTCGCAGCGCACCTACCGGCTGGTCCGCCGCCCCGCCGACGGCCGCGCCTACGCCACCGCCATCGCCGCCAAGTACGGCCTCACCCACGACGCCCTCCGGGAGCGACTGCGCTGATGGACGTCCGACTCCTGCACTCCGACCGCGAGTTCGCCCCCGACACCGCGGACCGCCCGCTCGCCCACTCCGGCGACCTCACCGACGACCTCGAACTGGACACCCTGCTCGCCGCCATGGACCCGCCGGACGAGGCCGCCGCCGCGACCGCCCGCGCCGCGCTGCTGGCGCCGCTGCGCACCCCGGACGAGATCCGCTACCGGCAGCGCGTGCACGCCGACGCCCTCGCCCACGAGAGCGCCGTCCGCGAGCTGCACACGCTCGCCGCCGACGCCCTGGAGCGGGAGCGGCGGCTCAGCATCGTCCTGTACCCCACGCCGGAGTCGGTGCTGCGGCGCGCCGTCAACTCGCTGGACGTGCTCACCGAGCGCCTCCGCGCGCTGCGCCGGCTCGCCGCCCGCCTCGCCGCCCAGGACGGCTGGGCATCCGAGGGCTTCACCGGCCTCTTCGCCGAGCTGGACGGCGAGGTCGACGACGACTGGTTCCGCGAGGTCGCCCGGCACCTGAAGGAGCTGCAGTTCCGCCGCGGCATCCTGCTCTCCGCGCGGCTCGGCGACGGCGGCCGCGCCACCGAACTGGCCCTCGGCCGGCCCGACCCGGACGCGCCGGACCCGGCCGACCGCAAGCCGGCCCGCCGCTTCCCGCTCGGGCCGCGCCGCCCGGACACGCTCAGCTTCACCCTCCCGGAGAACGACGACCGCAATGCCAAGGCGCTGGAGGAGCTGCGCGACCGCGGCCTGAACTCCGTCGCCGACGCGGTCGCCACCGCCGCCGACCACCTGCGCGACTGGTTCGCCGCGCTCCACCGCGAGCTCGGCTTCCACCTCTGCCTGCTCAACCTGCGCAAGCGGCTCGCCGACCGCGGGCTGCCGCTGTGCACGCCGGAGCCGCTTCAGCCGGGCACCGCGGCGCTCGCCGCCCGCGACCTCTACGACCCCGGGCTCGCCCTCACCGCGGACGCGTCCACCGCTATCACCCGCAACGACGTCGAAGCGGGCGGCGCCCCGCTGATCCTGGTCACCGGCGCCAACCAGGGCGGCAAGTCCACCTTCCTGCGCAGCGTCGGCACCGCCCAGCTGCTGCTGCAGTGCGGGGCGTTCGCGCCCGCGGCGGAGTTCCGCGCGGAGGTGCGCACGGGGCTCTTCACCCACTACCGGCGGCGCGAGGACGCCACCATGACGCACGGCAAGCTGGAGGAGGAGCTGGCCAGGATGAGCGGCATCGCCGACGTCCTCGCCCCGGGCGCGCTGCTGCTGTGCAACGAGTCGTTCGCCGCCACCAACGAGCGGGAGGGCTCCGAGATCGCCCGGGAGATCCTCACCGCGCTCACCGCCTCCGGTGTGCGGATCGTCTTCGTCACCCATCTCTTCGCGCTCGCCGACGGGTTCGGGGGCGACGCGGACGCGGTCCGGCTGCGCGCCGAGCGCCGCGACGACGGCACCCGCACCTTCCGGATCGTCCCCGGCGACCCGCTCCCCACCAGCCACGGGGAGGACGTCTACAAGCGGGTCTTCGGCACGGCAGGCGCTGCGCCCCACCCGTAGGGGTGGGGTTTGCCCCCGGGTCGATCCACCGGATCACTCCATCGTTTCGCGGACTCCTGGTCGACAGGCTGATCAGTAGGAAAGAGCAGCCCTACCGAGCCACCGGGAGCCCCCGTGACCACCGCGATCCTCGACCCCCAGACCCGGACCCGGCCCCTCCCCCTGCGCGCCGCCGCCCCGGCGCCCGCCCCGGCGAAGCCGCGGCGCTCGGTCGTCCCGCTGGCCTGGACGCGGCTGGCCGTCTGGGGGCCGGTCACCGCGCTCGCCGCGATGCTCGCGGTGCACCTGGCCGGCCACCTCAACCCGGTGACCAGCGTGCTCTCCTCCTACGCGCTCGCCCCGGGCACGGCGGGCCTCTTCGCGGTCGCGGTGCTGGCGCTGGGCGCCGGCGCGGCGGGCCTGGGACGGGCGCTCCGCACGGCGGCCCCGGCGGTCGGCCGGGCCGTCCCCGCGCTGCTCGCGGTGACGGCGGGGATGCTGGCCCTGACGGTGATCTTCCCGACCGACGCGGAGTTCGCGCCGATCTCGCTGAGCGGCAACATCCACCGCTACGCGGCGACGGTGGCGATGGTCGCGATGCCGGTGGCCGGGCTGCTGACGGCCCGTCGGCTGCGCGTCGGCGCGTGGCGGCGGGTCGGCAAGGCGGCGGCGCTGGCGACGGGGGCGTCGCTGCTGACCCTGGTGGTCTACCTGGTCACCTGCATCCCCTCGGTGCTCCCCCACACGCCCCTCGCCGAGGCCTTCAACGCCGCCTTCCCGGGCTTCAACGCCCGCGGCCTCACCGAGCGGATCGTCCTGACGGCCGAGGTCGCCCTCGTCCTCACCACCGGCCTCTCCCTCCTCAAGGCCACCACCTCCCGCCGCGCCGCCTGACCTCCTGGCCGCCCCTCCGCCCCGGCACCCCGCCCACAGCGCGGGGCGCCGGGGCGTCGGCGGTGACCACGACGGCGCGCTACCAACCCACCGGGCCCTCGCCGCGTCCGAACACCACCCACCCGAAGTCGGACCCCCGCGCCCGGTCCACCACACCCCCCAGCAACGCCGCCGCCCACACCAGCAGCCCCCCGACGACCGCACCCACCACCCACCCCGCCCACACATCGTGCGGATAGTGCACCCCCACCAGCACCCGCGAGGCCCCCATCAGCAGCGCCGCCACCACCGACACCAGCGCCATCCACCCCACCCCCCGCCGGCCCCGGGGCGACCCCGCCGGCCCCGCCGTCCGAGGCGCCCTCGGCACCGACAGCGCCAACCCCACCGCCGCCACCGCCGCCGCCGCGGCGATCACCGCGTGGTTGCTGGGGAACGACCAGTCCGTCCGCCCCGGGCAGACCACCACCGTCCGCACCCGCAGGGCCACGCACGGCCGCACCTCCCGCGCCGCGGCCTTCACCACCTCGTTGATCCCGTACGCGGCCACCACCGCCACCGGTGCCGCCCACGCCCGCGCCATCGCCCGCCCCGGGGCGGGCCGCGCCGCCCACCACCCCCACACCATCAGCAGCGCGAACACCGCCAGCCCGTACTCGGCGTAGCCGGAGATCAGCGAGCGCAGCCAATCCGGCTGCCGATCCGCCCACTCGGCGATCGTCCGGTAGAGGCCGCCGTCCATCCCTGAACCCAACTCCATGACGGACAAAGCTACCCAACATCACCCAAACCCCAGCCGAGCCACACCCCCGCACACGACCGACCGCCGCTGAATTCACCACCGCACAGGTACTGACAAAGTCGCAACACCCGGTTAACGTTCGAGCAGGCCGACGCTCCTCGGCCCGGACTCCGGAGCCCGCCCGGGCATCGGGGGCCTCCATCCTTTACTCGGATCGTCCGGCACGTTCCTGCCGGTGAAGGGGAGATTGAGTCAATGGCGACCGTTACGTACGACAAGGCCACCCGTATATACCCGGGCACCGAGAAGCCCGCCGTGGACAAGCTCGACATCGAGTGCGCCGACGGCGAGTTCCTCGTTCTGGTCGGCCCCTCCGGCTGCGGCAAGTCGACGTCCCTCCGCATGCTCGCGGGCCTCGAGGACGTCAACGAGGGCTCCATCCGCATCGGCGACCGCGAGGTGACGCACCTTCCCCCGAAGGACCGCGACATCGCGATGGTGTTCCAGAACTACGCGCTGTACCCGCACATGACCGTCGCCGACAACATGGGCTTCGCCCTGAAGATCGCCGGCGTCAACAAGGCGGACATCCGCAAGCGCGTCGAGGAGGCGGCCAAGCTCCTGGACCTCATGGAGTACCTGGACCGCAAGCCGAAGGCGCTCTCCGGCGGTCAGCGCCAGCGTGTCGCGATGGGCCGCGCCATCGTCCGTGAGCCGCAGGTCTTCCTCATGGACGAGCCGCTGTCCAACCTGGACGCCAAGCTCCGCGTCCAGACCCGCACCCAGATCGCCGCGCTGCAGCGCCGCCTCGGCGTCACCACCGTCTACGTCACCCACGACCAGGTCGAGGCCATGACGATGGGCGACCGCGTGGCGGTGCTCAAGGACGGCCTGCTGCAGCAGATCGACACCCCGCGGAACATGTACGACCGCCCGAACAACCTCTTCGTCGCGGGCTTCATCGGCTCCCCGGCGATGAACCTGGTCGAGGTGCCCGTCGCCGACGGCGGAGTCAAGTTCGGCAACTCGATCGTCCCGGTCACCCGCGACGCGCTGGGCCAGGCCGGCTCGGACAAGACCGTCACGGTCGGCGTCCGCCCGGAGCACTTCGACGTCTCCAAGGCGGGCGAGGGCACGTCCAAGGGCGACGAGGGCCTGCCGGTCTCCGTCAACGTGGTCGAGGAGCTGGGCGCGGACGCCTACGTCTACGGCACCATCGAGGTCGGCGGCGAGTCGCGCGACCTGGTGGTCCGCGTGAGCGGCCGCGACATCCCGATGAAGGGCGAGACGCTGCGCGTCGTGCCGCGCTCCGGCGAGACGCACGTCTTCTCCACCTCCACCGGCAACCGCCTCGGCGACTGACGCCGAAGCATCGTTCCGACCCGCACCCCATTCGCCCGGCGCAGCCGGGCGGGTGGGGTGCGGGGGTTTCAGGGCGGCACCGCCCGGGCCCGCACCACGCGGCCCGCTACCGTGCCCCTCGACCGCAACCCGACCCACGGACCGCAACGGATCGCAGCGTGAAACTCACCGCCGCATCGCCCACCCAGGCCCCCACCGAACTCCTCGCCCTGCCCTGGAACCTCCCCCTCACCGCGTGGCCCGACGACATCCTCGTCGACCTGCCCCGCGGCATCTCCCGCCACGAGGTCCGCTTCGTCTGCTCCTCGCACAGCGCGAGCGGCGACGTCCTGGCCGTCAAGGAGATCGGCGAGCACTCCGCGCTCCGCGAGTACTCCCTGCTGCGCGACCTGGACCGGCTCGGGGTGCCCTCCGTCGACCCCGTCGCGGTCGTCACCGGCCGCTCCGACAGGGACGGCAACCCCCTCGAACCCGCCCTCGTCACCCGGCACCTGGCCCGCTCGCTGCCCTACCGGGCGATGTTCGAGCAGACCATGCGGCCGGACACCATAGAGCGGCTGCTGGACGCGCTGGCCGTGCTCCTCGTCCGGCTGCACCTGGTCGGCTTCGCCTGGAACGACTGCTCGCTCTCCAACACCCTCTTCCGGCGCGACGCCGGCGCCTTCGCCGCCTACCTGGTCGACGCCGAGACGGGCGACCTGCGGCCGTCGCTCTCCGACGGGCAGCGGCAGTACGACATCGAGACCGCCCAGATGAACATCGCCGGCGAGTTCTACGACCTCGCCGAGGGCGGCCTGCTGCACCCCTCGCTCGACCCGATCGTCCTCGCCGAGGTGGTGCTCTCCCGCTACCTCGACCTGTGGCACGAGCTGACGGCCCCCACCGTCTACCGCTCCGACCAGCGCCACCGCATCGACGCGCGGGTGCGCCGCCTCAACGAACTCGGCTTCGACGTGGGCGAGCTGCAGATCGACAACCATCCCGACGGCGGCAAGGTGACGATCATCCCCAAGGTGGTGGACGCCGGCCACCACCAGCGGCAACTGCTCCGCCTCACCGGGCTGGACGTCCAGGAGAACCAGGCCCGCCGCCTCCTGAACGACCTGGAGGCGTTCACCGCGGTGCAGCCGGACCACGACCCGGACGACCCGGTGATGTCCGCGTCGCCCGAGGTGATCGCGCACCGCTGGCTGCGCGAGGTGTTCCGTCCGGCGATCCGGATGGTGCCGCGCCGGCTGCGGCCGTCGATCGACCCGGCGCAGGTCTTCCACGAGATGCTCGACCACCGCTGGTTCCTCTCCGAGGAGTCCGAGCACGACGTCGGGATGGAGACGGCGGCGCGCGACTACGTCGACAAGGTCCTGCTGCCCTCCCTCGACCCGGCGCTGCTGGACCCCGCCCGGATCGACGAGAATGCCCTTCAATCCAAACGCCCTGACGATTAGTCAATTCGCTGCACGGGCCATCACCCTCACGCGTGTCATCCTTTCGCGTGTTCCCCGGGATTCGGATCTTTATGGCTCGCTAGCATCGCCAGAGTGAATCAGGCAGCACGCCGACTCGGCAGATCAATCGCACTCATCCTTCCGGTTTCGCTGGTGCTCTCCGGCACGCTGGCCGTCACCCGGGTGCCCTGGGTCGCCTCCTCCGCGGGCTCCCAGCTCCTGACGGCCTCCACCTCGACGGGAGGCGGCTCCGAGCATGCCGCCCGCCCCGCCGCGGCGCCGCCGCAGCAGCACCGGCCCCTGACGGCCGCGGGCCTCAAGGGCTCGCTGCTGACGACGGTTCGGGAGAAGGACCCGGGCGTCGCGCTCAACGACCTGAACCGCGCCGTGCTGGAGCACCCCTCCCTCGCGGCGCACTGCACCGCGCTGGCGCACAGCATCGGGCACGCGGCCGTCGCCAAGTACGGCGCGGCCAAGGCCCGCACGTTCGCGCGCCCGGTCTGCGACGCCTCCTATCTGAACGCCACCGACGGAAGAAGCTGAATCCAAGGAAACAGCACCTCGACAGCAGGGAAGGAGGAGGGCGGCCCGGGAATTCCCGGGCCGCCCTCCTTCCCTGCTGTTGCCGTGTTCTTTCCGCGGCGCTCCGGCTACCCGCCGAGCAGGCCGCCCAGCGTGCTGCCGTCGCCGCCCCCGCCGCCGCTGGAGGGGCGCGCATGGGTCGGCGCCGGCTGCTGCGCGCCGCCCGTGCCGCTGCTGTGCGAGGACGTCGTCGCGCCGCCCCCGGTGCCCGTCCCGGACGGCTCCCGGCCGTAGCCGTGGGACGAGGACGTCCCCTGGCCCGAGCCGGCCGGCGCACCGCCGGTCGTCGTCCCCGAGGGGGAGCGGGACGGCGCCCCGCTCGGCACCACCGCCGAGTTGGACGGCGTCGGCGACGGCGAGCTCGACCGGGTCGGCGACGGCGCGGCGGAGTGCAGCCGCGGCTCACCCGGCACCACCGGCCCCATCGGCGAGGAGCTGTGCGAGGGCAGCGGCTCCTGCGCCGGCAGCCCCGGCCCCGTCCCGGTGCGGGCCTGGCCGCGGGTGGAGGCGCCCAGCCCGGCGCCGAGCAGCAGCGTCAGGCCCAGCACCAGCGCCACCATCGGGGTGCCTCGGACGATCACCCGGCGGCGCAGCTGCCACACCTCGGGGCGCGGCTGGAAGCGCCGCCACGCCTCGGCGGCGAGCCGGCTGTCGATGGAGAACAGCGGGGCCCCGGCGATCAGCAGCGGGCTCCAGGCGGCCAGGTAGAGCGCCGCCGGGGTGTCCCACACCGGCGCCGACCGCCAGCTAACCGTCACCAGCAGGGCCGCCGCCAGCAGCATCCCGGCCGCGGCGCAGACCCGCTGCCACAGGCCGAGCACCGACAGCGCGCCGATGGCGATCTGGACGAAGGCCACCGTCAGGCCGGAGCCGATCGGGTGCTGGATGGCGAAGTCGACCAGCGGGGCGGCCAGTTGCCAGGGGTGCAGCGACAGCAGCCAGCGCATCATCGAGCCGCGCGAGCCGCCGTCGAAGTACACCGGGTCGGTGAGCTTGGCGACCCCCGCGCCGATCATCATCACGCCCAGCACGATGCGCAGCGGCAGCAGCACCAGGCCCAGGTTCATCCGCCGCCCGGGGTACCAGGCGTGCACCCCGGTCAGCCGGCGGAACGCGCCGGTCTGCTCGGTGGCGCTGAGCGGGACGGCGGGCCGCGCCTCGTCCTGCGGCGGGGCGATCCGCACCGGCGGCATCATCGCCGTCTCCTGCAGCGGCGGGGGCGTCGGCGCCGGCACGGGCCGCGTCACCCCTCCCCCGCCGGGCCGGCGGCGCAGCACCCGCGCCCCGGCCGCGACGACGGGCAGCGCCTGCGTCGCCTCGGGGTCGCCGCCGCCGGAACCGCCGTGGCCCGCGAGGCCGTTGGGGAGGGCGGGGCCGGGAGCGCCGGCGCGCCGGCCGCCCACCGCGCCCGCGCCGACGGCGGAGGCGAGCAGGGCGGCCGCGGCGTCACCGGAGGCCGCGGCGGCGTGCCGGTCCGGCATCACCACCCGGCGGCGCGGCGGCCGCGCCACCCCGGACCCGGCCACCACCCCGGTGTGCCCGATCGCGGAGGCGCTGGCCCGGCCGACGGCCGCGGCAGCGCCGCCCCGGATCAGCGGGATGCCGGTCAGTGAGGTCTCCATCGGGGTCTCCGGCGGCGCCGCGCGGCGCGCCGAGACGCCCCTGCCGGGCAGGCTCACCCGGAAGCTGACCCCCGTGGTCGCCACTCGCGCGGGGTCGCTCGGCACCCGGTGATGGGAGCCGGGCCCCGCGTCCCCGGTCAGCTCGTCGCTCCCGCCCGCGAAACGGCTCGGAGTTCTGGTGTCCACACCCCACTAACCGAATGAGCGGCGGAGAAGACACCCTTCCGGCCGTCATTTTTCAGAGTCTCACACGGTGTGACGGAGACTCCGGCGGCCGGACCGCCCCGCTCAGGCGCCGGCGCGGCGCCGCGCCGCCTCGTAGAGCACCACGCCCGCCGCGACCCCGGCATTGAGCGACTCGGCGCCGCCCGGCATCGGGATACGCACCGTCAGGTCGCAGGTCTCGGAGACCAGCCGGGACAGGCCGTTGCCCTCGGAGCCGACCACGATCACCACCGGGCCGTCGAGCATCTCGCCGACGGAGGCGTCGGTGAGCTCGGCGCCGCCGTCCGCGGCGAGGCCGATCACCATCACGCCGGCCTTCTTCAGGGCCTCCAGCGCGCGGGTGAGGTTGGTGGCGCGGGCCACCGGCAGCCGCGCCGCCGTCCCGGCCGAGGTCTTCCACGCCCCCGCGGTCATCCCGGCGGCGCGCCGCTCGGGGACGATCACGCCGTGCCCGCCGAACGCCGCGGCGGAGCGGACGACCGCGCCGAGGTTCCGCGGGTCGGTGACGCCGTCCAGGGCGACCAGCAGGGCGTCCTGCCCGGCGGAGGCGGCCGCGTCCAGCAGCTCGTCGGGGTGCGCGTACTCGTAGGGCGGCACCTTCAGCGCCACGCCCTGGTGGTTCAGCCCGCCGGTGATCCGGTCCAGCTCGCCGCGCGGCGTCTCCATCAGCGGGACGTTCCGCTCCACGGCGAGCTTGAGCACCTCGCGGACGCGGTCGTCGCTGTCGATGTACTGGGCGACGTAGACGGCGGTCGCCGGCACCCCGGCGCGCATCGCCTCGGCGACCGGGTTGCGGCCGACGACCATCTCGGACCCGAGCTTGGCGGCGGGCCCGCCGCGGTGGCCGCTCTGCCGCGCGGACCGCCGCGCCGAGGCGGCGGCCTGGCGCTGCTTGGCGTGCCCCTTCCGCATCTCCGCGGGCGGGGTCGGGCCCTTGCCCTCGAGCGACCGACGCCCGTGGCCCCCGGTGCCGACGACCGCACCCTTCTTGGACCCAGGGTTGCGGCGATTCCTCCGCTGGCTGTTCCCGGCCATCAGGCGTCCCTCTCAGAAAGCATCAAGTAATCACAACAAGCGTAACCGTCCGTGAACACCCCACGGACCGCCGGCGCCCCGGCGCCCCGGGTGGGGTGCCGGGGCCGAGGGGCGGCAACAGCGACCCCCGCCGACCGCACCGCTCAGGCGAGCGACCACCGCGGACCCGCCGCGGTGTCCTCCACCACAACCCCGGCGTCCCCCAGCGCATCCCGCATCGCGTCGGCGGTCGCCCAGTCCTTCCGTCCCCGCGCCGCCTCCCGCTGCGCCAGCAGCGCCGCGACCAGCGCGTCCACCGCGGACCTCAGCTTCTCCCCCTCGCCGGAGGCCGCGCCCCCGCTCCACCCGGCATCGAGCGGATCGAGCCCCAGCACCCCCAGCATCGCCCGCACCTCGGTCAACCGGCGCCGCACGGCGTCCTTGTCGCCCTCGCCGAGGGCGACATTGCCCGCCCGCACGGTGCGGTGCACCTCGGCCAGCGCCTGCGGCACCCCGAGGTCCTCGTCCATGTGCGCGGCGAACGCCTCGGGCACCGCCTCGGCCGGCTCGGCGACGCCGACCAGCTCGACGGCGCGCTGCACGAACCCCTCGATCCGGCCGAAGCCCTCCTCCGCCTCGCGCAGCGCCCCCTCGCTGTACTCGATCGCGGAGCGGTAGTGCGGCGTCCCCAGGTAGTAGCGGAGCACGATCGGGCGCCAGCGCTTGACCATCTCGGAGACGAGCACCGAGTTGCCCAGCGACTTGCTCATCTTCTCGCCGGCCATGGTCACCCACTCGTTGTGCATCCAGTACCGGGCGAAGGGGTCGCCGGCTCCGGTCGACTGGGCGAGCTCGTTCTCGTGGTGAGGGAAGATCAGGTCCCGTCCGCCGCCGTGGATGTCGAACTCGGCGCCCAGGTACTTCCGGGCCATCGCCGAGCACTCCAGGTGCCAGCCGGGGCGCCCCGGCCCCCACGGGGAGGGCCAGTGCGGCTCGCCCGGCTTGGCGGCCTTCCACAGCGCGAAGTCGCGGCCGTCCCGCTTGCCGGTCTCGCCCTCGCTCTCCGGCTGCCGCAGGTTGTCCAGCTTCTGCCGGGAGAGCGCGAGGTAGCCGGGCTGCGAGCGGACGTCGAAGTAGACGCTGCCCTCGGAGGGGTAGGCGTGGCCGCGCTCCATGAGCTGCTGCATCAGCTCGACCATCTCGGTGATGTGGCCGGTGGCGCGGGGCTCGTGCTGCGGGGCGAGGCAGCCCAGCGCGTCGTAGGCGGCGTTGAAGGCCCGCTCGTTGCGGTGCCCGATCTCCCACCAGGGGCTGCCGGACTCCTTCTCCTTCGCCAGGATCTTGTCGTCGATGTCCGTGACGTTGCGGACGAAGGTGACGCGGTAGCCGCGGTACTCCATCCAGCGGCGCAGGATGTCGAAGTCGACGCCGGAGCGGATGTGGCCGATGTGCGGGGCCGACTGCACGGTGGCACCGCACAGGTAGATCGAGACGCAGCCGTCCACGAGCGGGACGAAGTCACGGATCTGCCGGGCGCTGGTGTCGTACAGCCGAATGCTCACAACCCAAGGGTAGACGCTGAGCGAGACCGTCCGGTCCCCCATTACTACTGTTGCCGACACAAGCCACAGGCCATTCACACGACCCGTCACACGTTGAGGTCGCGCCGCTCGAAGAGCACCGTTCCCAGCACCACCGCGACCACCGTCACCCCGGCCAGCAGCAGGCATCCGCTCGCCGAGATCCCGTGCACCAGCGGAGTATTGCCGTCGAACCAGTAGAACGGCGAGAAGTGCTTGATCCCGCCGATCCCCTTGATCAGCGGCAGGAAGGAGTTGGCCAGGTACCCGAAGACGACCACCACCACGCCGATGCCCAGCGACAGCCCGCGCTTTCCGGTGCCGGCGCTCACCAGCAGCGTCACCCCGCCGGTGCAGACGCCCAGCAGCACCAACTGCAGCGTGGCGGCGGCGATCCCGCTCGCCGCGACGGCGCCCAGTCCGACCGGTCCGCGCAGCGCCAGCAGCGCCGCCACCACCAGCACCCCGAAGCCGGCCAGCACCGCGACCATCGCCGCGAAGCGCTGCAGCACCAGCTTGCGGCGGCTCACCGGTTGGGCGAGCAGCAGGTCCAGCAGCCCGGACTCCTCCTCCCCGGCCACCGCCCGGGTGGCCGTCACCAGCGCATAGGCCGAGAACAGCATGGCCAGCATGATCCCGAAGACGGTCGACCCCAGATATCCGGCGGGCGATCCGTAGTCCTGCATGCCGAGGGCCTTCTGCAGCGACTGCGGGGCGCCCGCCATGACGTTGCCCTTGGCCTTGCCGATCAGCTTGTAGCTGGAGGTGTAGAGCACGCTGACGACGACCACGCCGTACGTCCATGCGACGAGCGCCTTGCGGCCGTCCCTGATCGTCTTTCCGAGGACGCTACGCGCCATGGCCGGTCACTCCCCCGGTCTCCCTGCCGCCGTTGTGGTTGTAGAGGGTGAAGAACACTTCCTCGAGGTCCGGCTCCTCCAGCTCCAGCGCCGCCACCCCGTACCGGGCCAGCGCCTTCACCAGGCCGTCGGCGCGCCCGTCGAGGGTGCAGCGCAGCTCGCTGCCGCCGGCCGCGTCCGCGGCGGGCCGCACCTCGAGGTCCCGCACGCCCGGCGTCCTGGCGAACGCCTCGGCGTCGACCTCCTCCGGGCCCTCGTCCAGCCGCACCGCGACGTGCCGCACGGCGTGCTCGCGCAGCGAGTCCACGGTGTCGACGGTCAGCAGCCTGCCCTCCCGGATGACGGCGACCCGGTCGGCGACCGCCTGGACCTCGGACATGATGTGCGAGGACATGAAGACCGTCCGGCCGTCCTCGCGCGCCTCCCGCACCAGCGCCAGGAACTCCTGCTGGAGCAGCGGGTCGAGGCCGGAGGTGGGCTCGTCGAGGATCAGCAGTTCGGGCCGGTGCATGAACGCCTGTACGACGCCGACCTTCTGGCGGTTGCCCTTGGACAGCTGCCGCACCTTGCGCTTCAGGTCGAGGTCGAGCCGTTCCGCGAGGCCCTCGATGCGCATCGGCGGCACCCCGCCGCGCAGCTCGGCGAGGAACCGCAGCGCCTCGCCGACGGTCTGCCGGGGCTCGATGACGAAGTCGCCGGCGAGGTAGCCGACGCGGCGGCGCAGCCCGGGCCCGCCGGAGCGCGGCTCCTCGCCGAGCACCCGCACCGTCCCGGAGGTGGGCCGGAGCAGGTCGAGCAGCATCCGGATGGTGGTGGACTTGCCGGCGCCGTTGGGCCCGAGGTAGCCGAAGACCTCGCCCCGCCGCACCGTCAGATCCAGCGTGTCCAGGGCCCGTACGCGCTTGCGGCCGCCGCCGTACTCCTTGCTCAGCCCTTCGGCGAGCACCGCCGCTTCCCCGCCGCTCATCGCTCCCCGTCCTTCCGGATGTCCTCGACGATCCGCTCCGTGACGCCGACCCAGCGCGGGTCGGTGAAGAGGCCGCGCGAGTAGATGTCGATGATCTGGCGACCGGCGCGCATCTGCGCCTCCAGGTCGTAGATGCTCTTCTCGCCGATCGCGGCGGCCAGGTGGTCGCCGAGGACGACGAAGCCCAGATGCCAGGTGATCATCGTGGCGGCGCGCGCCCGGTTGTCGTCCGAGGGGACGACCTCGCCGTTCTCCTGCATCCGGTCGAGGTAGTCCTCGGTGCGGTCGACGACGATCTCGAAGATCCGCGCGGCGCCGGGCGTGTTCTCCCGGAACGCCTGGGCGAGGTAGCGCTGCATGGGGCCGACCTGCCGCAGCAGGTCGCCGAGCGCGGAGATCGGCGGCGCCTCGGGCGAGGCGCCCTCGGTGATCGTGAACTTGTGCTGGACGAGCTCCAGGACGAACTGGTCGCACGCCTCCATCAGGCCCGCCTTGGACCCGAAGTGGTGCACCACCAGCGGCGCCGAGACGCCCGCGTCGGCGGCGACGGCCCGCAGCGTGGACTTCGCGATCCCGTCCTGCCCGAACCGCGCGAGAGCGGCATCCCTGATCCGCGCCCGCGTCGTGAAATCTTCCTTTGAACGCACGTTCAGCATCTTGAACCCGCGTTCAACGCACCGCAAGCGCTTCCCCGTAAAGACCGCAACAAAAAAGCGCCGCCGCGGCCCGAGGGCCACGAACGGCGCTGCACCAGCGGGCACGGACTACCGCAACGGAACCACCAACGCCGTCGCGATCCCCATCAGCCCCTCACCCCGCCCCGTGAACCCGAGCCCGTCGGACGTCGCCGCGGACACCGAGACCGGAGCCCCCACCGCCTCCGACAGCGCCGCCTCCACCTCGGAACGCCGCTTCCCCACCTTCGGCCGATTCCCGATCACCTGAACCGCCACGTTCCCGACCGCGAACCCCGCCGCGCGCACAATCCGCGCCGCCTCGGCGAGCAGCTTCACCCCCGGCGCCCCCGCCCACTCCGGCCGCCCCATCCCGAAGTGCCGGCCCAGATCCCCCAGCCCGGCCGCCGAGAACAGCGCGTTGCACGCCGCATGCGCCAGCACGTCCGCATCGGAGTGCCCGGCGAGCCCGCACTCCTCGCCCTCCCACTTGAGGCCGCCGAGCCACAGCTCCCGACCCGCCTCGAACGCATGGATGTCCGCGCCGATCCCCACCCGCGGCAGCACGTACCCGACCTCGGAACCCGACTCAGAACCCATCCGCGACACTCCGATGCGCCAGCAGCGCCTCCGCGAACACCAGATCCAGCGGCCGCGTCACCTTGAACGCGTGCTCGTGCCCGCGCACCGCGACCACCCGCCCGCCGGCCAGCTCCACCAGCCCGGCGTCGTCCGTGATCGGCGCCCCCGGGCCCGCCTCGCGGTGCGCCTTCTCCAGCACCGCCCGCCGAAACCCCTGCGGCGTCTGCACCGCGCGCAGCACCGACCGGTCGGGCGTGTCGAGCACCGGCTCCGCGCCGTCCGCGTCCGCCGGGCCGACCCGCTTGACGGTGTCCGTCACGGGCAGCACCGGCACCACCGCGTCCGCGCCGGCGGCGACCGCGGCCACCACCGACTCGATGACGCCTATCGGCACCAGCGGCCGCGCGGCGTCGTGCACCAGCACGATCTCGGAGTCGTCGGCGACGGCGTCCAGGCCCAGCCGCACCGACTCCTGGCGGTCGGCGCCGCCGGGGACGACCCGGACGTCGGCGCCCTCCACCCCGCGGTCGGCGTCGAGCATCGCCCGGACATCGGCGACCTCCTCCGGCGGGGCGACCACGACGACGCGGCCGATGGAGCGGGCCCTGCACAGCGCCCGCACCGCGTGGACCAGCATGGGGACCCCGCCCAGGGTGCGCAGGGCCTTCGGGGCTCCGGGCCCCAGACGTTCTCCCCGTCCGGCGGCGGGGACGATGGCGCTCGCGTTCAGGTTTCGTTCCTTCATCGACATGGGTATCGACGACAGCGACAGCGTCGGACGGACACCCTTCCGTGACAGTCCGTCCGATGCGTCACCGTCTCACTGCACGGCACGACACGGCACTGCGCGCAGCACGGCACGGCAGCACCGCACGAGTGAACTGTACGAGCAAAGAGCACGAGAGCCGGGGACCGGAACGAGCCTTCCGGTCCCCGGCTCTCGAACACACCGCCACGGCGGTGCGTCGGCGTCAGGAGGCGAGCACCTCGTCAAGAAGCGCCTCGGCCTTGTCCTCGTTGGTGTTCTCGGCCAGCGCCAGCTCGCTGACCAGGATCTGGCGGGCCTTGGCGAGCATCCGCTTCTCGCCGGCCGACAGGCCGCGCTCGTGCTCGCGCCGCCACAGGTCGCGGACGACCTCGGCGACCTTGATGACGTCACCCGATGCAAGCTTCTCGAGGTTCGCCTTGTAGCGGCGGGACCAGTTGGTGGGCTCCTCGGTGTACGGGGCGCGAAGCACCTCGAAGACCCGGTCCAGCCCGTCCTGCCCGACTACGTCACGCACGCCCACGAACTCCGCGTTGTCGGCGGGCACGCGCACCGTGAGATCGCCTTGGGCGACCTTGAGCACCAGATAAGTCTTGTCCACGCCTTTGATCTGGCGCACTTCGATGGCCTCGATCAGCGCGGCCCCATGATGGGGGTAGACCACGGTGTCGCCAACCTTGAACGTCATGTGACAGGTACCCCTTCCGTGGCTATCCAGAATAGCATGCGAACCCCCCGATGATGAAGGCGTTTCCGCAGGTCAGGGCCATTCTCAGGGCTTGACAAGCGCCCCGTTTCCATGCTTTGCCCTCAAGGAGGGGGCCTTTCGGCAGGTGTCTGACGACCTGTCGATCCGCAGGTGAGGACACATATTCCGAGGATCGATCAAGGTGTTGCGGGAGGGTCGATGCGAAGGCCCGCAAGGGGCCTCGGTAATCTGATGCGGAGCTGACGACCTCTCGTACGTTCCCCACAGCCCGTACGTGTCAGCCGAAGCGGGCTACCCGATCATTCAAGGAGAAGCCGCGCCGTGAGTCGCAGTCTTCCCGCGAGCACGAGCCTCCGGCGCGCCGGGGCCGCCGCCGCGCTCGTGATCGCCGCCGCCGTCTCCGCCTCCGCGTGCGGCGCCGGATCCGACGCCGCAACGAGCCAGGTCCGTCCGGACAACGCGACGGCCGACCTGAACGGCATTCATGTCGCCAACATCCAGCTGGTGGTCGACCAGAACGTGCCCGGCAAGGTGGCGGTCACGGGTTCGATCGTCAACGGCTCGAAGTCGGCGGACACCCTCACCGGCATCAGCATCTCCGGCGCGTCCGGCGCCCCGGTGAAGCTCTCCGGGGGCAGCATCGCCACGCCGAAGCAGCAGCTGGTGCGGATCGGCGGAAAGGGCAACCCCTCCGCGATCGCCACCACCGACACGGTGACCGAGGGCGACTTCGAGAAGGTGACGTTCACCTTCCAGAACGCCGGCTCGGTGAGCCTGAACGCGGGGACCAAGTACGCCACCGGCGGGCTCGCGGGCGAGGGCCCGACGGCGGCGCCGACGCACGCGGCGTCCACCGCCTCGCCGGGCGCGACGCCGACCGGTTCGGCGACGGCGACGGCGGGTGCCACGTCCGGCGCCACCGCCACGGCCGGCGCGACCCCGTCCTCGACGGCGACCCGCTAGTCCCTCGCGAAAGGGCGGTACCGGCGCGGCGCGCCGGTACCGCCCTTTCGCCGTCGGGCCGTTCGGGTGCCTAGGGCTCGAACTTGTACCCGAGCCCGCGCACCGTCACCAGGTGACGGGGCATCGCCGGGTTGGGCTCGACCTTCGCCCGCAGCCGCTTCACATGCACATCGAGCGTCTTGGTGTCGCCGACGTAGTCGGCGCCCCACACCCGGTCGATCAGCTGCATCCGGGTCAGCACCCGGCCCGCGTTCCGCAGCAGCATCTCCAGCAGGTCGAACTCCTTCAGCGGCAGGTCGACCTTCTTGCCGTCGACGGTGACGACGTGCCGCTCGACGTCCATCCGCACCGGACCGGCCTCCAGGGCCGCCGCCTCCACCTCCTCGGGCTCGCCGCGGCGCCGCAGCACCGCGCGGATGCGCGCGACCAGCTCCCGCGAGGAGAACGGCTTGGTGACGTAGTCGTCCGCGCCGATCTCCAGGCCGACGACCTTGTCTATCTCGCTGTCCTTGGCCGTCACCATGATGACGGGCACGTTGGAGCGGGTCCGCAGCTGCCGGCAGACCTCCGTCCCGGGCAGACCCGGGAGCATCAGGTCGAGCAGGACAAGATCCGCTCCGGACCGGTCGAAGACGTCGAGCGCATCGGGTCCCGTCTCGGCGACGGAGACCTCGAACCCCTCCTTCCGCAGCATGTAGGACAAGGCGTCGCTGAACGACTCCTCGTCCTCGACGACGAGAACTCGGGTCACGGCAGGACCTCCGGGGCATGGTGGGTGAGCTGTTCCTCGGAGTCGGGGCCGGTTCCGGGCGCCTCCTTGCGCCGTTCGGTCCCCTCCTCCCGGTTCGTCGCCTGCGCCGGGGGCTGCTGCTTGTGGGCGGGCAGGCGGACGGTGAAGGTCGATCCCTGGCCCTCCACGCTCCACACGGATATCTGGCCGCCGTGCGCGGCCACCACGTGCTTGACGATGGACAGTCCGAGGCCCGTGCCGCCGGTCTGGCGGGAGCGGGCGGGGTCGACCCGGTAGAAGCGTTCGAAGATCCGCTCGCGGTCCTTCTCGGGGATGCCGATGCCCTGGTCGGTGACGGTCAGCTCGATCTGGGAGCCGCCGGTGCCGGGCACCGTGCGGAACCCGATGGCCACCCGCGTCCCTTCCGGGCTGTAGTTGACGGCGTTCTCGACGAGGTTTCCGAGGGCGGTGGAGAGCCGGTCGCGGTCGCCGCGCAGGCACAGATCGCCGGCGTCGGCGACGGCGATCTCGATGTTCTTCTTGTCGGCGGTCTGGCGGATGCGCGAGACCGCCTCGTCCACCAGGGCGTCGACGGGCACCGGGTCGGGATCGGCGATGGGGCCGTCGTCCTGCACCCGGGAGAGGTCGATGAGCTCCTGGACAAGGTTGGTGAGCCGGACGGCCTCGGTCTGCATCCGCCCGGCGAACCGGGTGACGGCCTCGGGGTCGTCGGCGGCGTCGGTGACCGCCTCGGAGAGCAGCGAGAGCGCCCCGACGGGGGTCTTGAGCTCGTGGCTGACGTTGGCGACGAAGTCGCGGCGCATCGCCTCGGTGCGGCGGGCCTCGGTGAGGTCCTCGACGAGCAGGAGGACGAGGCGGGAGCCGAGCGGGGCGACGCGGGCGGAGACGGCGAGCGGGTCGGCCGAGGCGATGCCGCGGACCTTGGGCCGGGGCAGTTCGATCTGGGCCTGCCGGATCTCGCCGTCGCGGCGGGTGAGCCGGGCCATGGCGAGCAGCTCGTCGACCACCAGGGTGGTGCCGCGCACCAGGCCGATGGCGTAGGCGGAGGTGCTCGCCTTGATCACGGCGTCGCTGGAGTCGAGGACGACGGCGCTGGAGCTGAGCACCGAGAGCACCGTGTCGACGCCGGGCGGCAGGGCGTCCTCGGGGCGCTGGGTGCGGCGCCCGGCCTCGCGCTTCTGCTCCCGCTCGCTCCACCTGAAGGCGAGCGTCGCCACGACACCGGTGCCGAGGCCGGCGAGGGCGCACGAGGCGGCGGTCGCCGCGTTCAGGTCCATGCCACCAGGGTAGGCGGCGAGGTGAACAGGTCAGAATCCCTCGGGTCCGCTTCTGGATCTTTCGTGGTCAAGAGTTCACTCGCGGGCCTTCTACGATTTACCACGATCGGTCCAGGGGGACGTTTCTGCCGATCATCCTGCCGGGAGCCGGTCGATGACGGATCATGACGGATCACCGATCGACGGCTGAACAGGCTGGACGACCCCGAAGGACGAAGGCGTGAGGGGCCATCATGCGTGACGCGTACCACGAGGAGCTGCACTCCATCTCGCTGGACCTGGTGGAGATGGCGCGGTTGGCCGGGTCCGCGATCGGCCGCGCCACCACGGCGCTGCTGGACGCGGATCTGCGGCTGGCGGAGAGCGTGATCGACTCGGACGACGAGATCGACGCGCTGGAGCACGGACTGGAGCAGAAGGCCATCGGGCTGCTGGTGCGCCAGCAGCCGGTGGCCACGGATCTGCGGCTGATCGTGACGAGCCTGAAGATGAGCGCGGACCTGGAGCGGGCCGGCGATCTGGCCCGGCACATCGCCAAGCTGGCGCGGCTGCGCTACCCGGACACCATGGTCCCGGCGGACCTGCACGCCACCGTGCAGGAGATGGGGAAGCTGGCGCAGCGCCTGATCGCCAAGGCCGGCGAGACCGTCATCACCCGGGACGTCGCGCAGGCCAAGCAGTTGGAGAGCGACGACGACGAGATGGACCTGCTGCACCGGACGATCTTCCAGCACCTGCTGGACGAGCGCTGGGAGCACGGCGTGGAGACGGCGGTGGACGTGACGCTGCTGGGCCGCTACTACGAGCGCTTCGCCGACCATGCGGTGTCGGTGGCCAACCATGTGGTGTTCCTGGTGACGGGGGAGCACACCGCCCCGGCTCCGTGACCCCGGTCCCTGGTTAGGGCCACCGTGCGCCGCGTGTGCGCCCTGCTGCGCTCCGTCCGGCGGTACTTGACTGGTGATCGGCCGGTCGGGTGTCGGCCGGAGCGACGACGGGAGCCAGCGCATGGAGAGCACGAGGAGCGCCAGGAAGCGGGTCGAGCAGCGCCCGGCAGCGGAGCGCGACACGCGGATACGCGGGCCGCAGCAGGTGGTGGGGGCGTGCGGCTGCGGGGCCGACTGCCAGTGCGGGTGCCAGGGCGGTGATGCCTGCCAGTGCGGTGGGGGATGCGGCGGGGGGTGATCCGCTCCCTGCCTTAGGCGCTCGTCCGGTCCGGCCGCTCGGTTGCGGCCGGGCCGGAGGCGTTGGCGGCGCGGGCCTCGAGGCCGTCCAGGATGGTCCCGAGGCCGAAGGCGAACATGCCGTCGCGGTGGGCGCGGATGTCGAAGTCCGGGGGCGGCACCGGGACGGACTCGGGCCATTTGCCGGACTTGGCGAGGCCGTCGAGGATGCCGCGGTAGAACTCGTTCTCGTCCTCGCCCTGCTGGAACTTCTGATGCCACTGCGACTCCGACAGGGCCGTCCCGAAGACGTACTGGATGACGGTGCCGAGGGCCATCTGCAGGTCGGTGCCGTCGAGGCCGGCCGAGGCGAAGATCTCGGTCATCGAGGCGTTGACGGAGATCGCGGAGGGGCCGATGCTCAGGTGGCTGCCGTACAGGGGGGCCGCCCAGGGGTGGCGGAGCATGCTGGCGCGCAGGCCCAGGGCGAGGGACGTGGCGCGGTGCCGCCAGCCGGGGCCGGGCCCGTCCTCGGCGGCGGGGACCTCGACCTCGCCGAAGACCCGGTCCAGCGCCAGTTCGATGAGCTGGTCCTTGTTCTCGACGTACCAGTAGGCGCTCATCGGGGAGACGCCGAGCTCGGCGGCGAGGGCGCGCATGGAGAACCTGGCGGCGCCCTCGCGGTCGAGGAGCTTGACGGCGGCCTCGGCGAGGAGGTCGCGGGAGAGGGGCGGGGCGCCCTTGCGGGTGCGGCGGGCGGGCTCCTCCGGGGGGCGGAACCACACGCTGTTGCTGTAGTGCTGCTCGCCCGCCGCGCGGATGTCGCGGTTGTCGCTGCCGTTGCCGGACATGGCCGCCTCGCTCCTTCTCACTCGCCCTGAGCCTCGGCCCCGTTGCCTGCGTCGACCCTAGACCTGCGGAGCAGGTAGGCGGCGACGAGTCCGCCGGCGAGGACGGCCGCGGCGCCGATGTACTGGCTGTTGCCGAGGGCGTCGCCGAAGGCGTGCTGCACCTGGCCGAGGAGCGACGGCCCGGCGGCCTGCTGGGCCTCCGGCAGGGAGTTGGCGGCGGCGTGCGGGACGCCGTGCGGGAGCCGGCCGGCGAACCAGGCGGTGAGCAGGGCGCCCAGGACGGCGACGCCGAGGCTGTTGCCGAGCTCGTTGAGGGTGCCGTTGATGGCGGAGCCGACGCCGGCCTTCTCCGGCGGGATGGCGCTCATGATGGCGGTGGCCATGGCCGGGGTGGCGAGGCCCATGCCGATGCCCATCAGGATCAGCCCGGCGAGGGTGCCGCCGTAGCCGTCGTTGGAGAACCGGGCGATGGCCGCGAGCCCGGCCGCCATGACGATCATGCCGCCGGCGATGGAGATCGAGGTGCCGACCTTCTTGAAGAGCAGCGCGCCGAGGCCGGTGAAGTTGACGACCAGCAGGCTGAGGGCGAGCGGGGCGATGCGCAGTCCGGCCTGCAGGGGGGTGTAGCCGAGCAGGAACTGCATGTGCTGGGTGAGCAGGAAGAGCGAGCCGCCCATGCCGAAGGCGACCAGGATGCTGCCGGAGACGGCGCCGGTGAAGGCCCGGTTCCGGAAGAACGCCATGTCGAGCATGGGGTTGTCGATGCGGCGCTCCCAGATCACGAAGGAGCCCAGCCCGGCGACGGCCACGGCGAAGGAGATCAGCACCTTGGCGGAGCCCCAGCCGGCGGACGGCCCGGAGATGACGGCGTAGACGAGGGCGGCGACGCCGATGGTGGACAGCAGCGCGCCGAGCAGGTCGGGGCGGTCGCCGCGGGGGTCCTTGGACTCGGGGACCATCCAGGCGACGGCAGCCAGGCCGATCGCCGCGACCGGCAGGTTCACCAGGAAGATCGCGCCCCACCAGTAGTGCTCCAGCAGGAACCCGCCGAGCAGCGGCCCGCCGACGAAGGCGAGCGCGTTGACGCCGGCCCAGATGCCGATCGCCTTGGGGCGGTCCTTGGCCGGGAAGACCTGGACGAGGACGGCGAGCACGGTGGCGTAGAGCAGGGAGCCGCCGATGGCCATGAAGGCGCGGGCGCCGATGAGCGCCCCGGGCGAGTGCGCGAGGGCGGCCGCCCCGGAGCCGACGCCGAAGACGGCGAGGCCGGTGAGGAGGGCGCGCTTGCGTCCGTAGCGGTCGGCCATGGCGCCGGCGGTGAGCAGCAGCCCGGCCTGGACGAGCGAGTAGGCGTTGATGAACCACTGCGAGTCGGCGGTGGTGGCGTGCAGGTCCTTGGTGAGCGTCGGGATGGCGACGTTCAGCACGGTGTTGTCGATGACGACGGTGAGGAGGGCGAGGGCGAGGACGGCGAGGATGGCCCACCGCTTGGGGTGGCCCTGCTCCTCGGGTTCGGGGGACGGCTGCGCGTCGGGCTGCGCGGCTGTGGTCGCGGCTTCTGACATGGCGGCGGCATCCGTTTCTCTTACGGTGTACGACTGGACTTGTACACCGTAAGAGTAAGGCCTCCATGATCGCAAGCAGATATCCGCGGGAGAACGGCGGAAGGGCCCGCCGAGACGAACTCGGCGGGCCCTTCGGGGAGTTGGGAGGCGCGGCTGGCGCGGCTGGCGCGGGCGCTACTTCCCCTGGTTCTTGACGGCCTCGATGGAGGCCGCGGCGGCGTCCGGGTCGAGGTAGCGGCCGCCCTTGGTGAGCGGCTTGAGGTCGGCGTCCAGCTCGTACAGCAGCGGGATGCCGGTGGGGATGTTGAGGCCGGCGATGGCCTCGTCCGAGATGCCGTCCAGGTGCTTCACCAGCGCGCGCAGCGAGTTGCCGTGCGCGGCGACCAGCACGGTGTTCCCGGCCTCCAGGTCCGGCACGATCGCGTCGTACCAGTACGGCAGCATCCGGTCGACGACGTCCTTGAGGCACTCGGTGGCCGGGCGCAGCTCCGGCGGCAGCGCCGCGTAGCGGGGGTCCTCGAACTGCGAGTACTCGGCGTCGCGGGCCAGCTCCGGCGGCGGGGTGTCGTACGAGCGGCGCCAGACCATGAACTGGTCCTCGCCGAACTCGTCGCGGACCTGCTTCTTGTCCTTGCCCTGGAGCGCGCCGTAGTGGCGCTCGTTGAGCCGCCAGGAGCGGCGCACCGGGATCCAGTGCCGGTCGCAGCCGTCGAGGGCGATCTGCGCGGTGCGGATGGCGCGACGCAGCACCGAGGTGTGCAGCACCTCGGGGAGCAGCCGCTCCGCGGCGAGCAGCTCGCCGCCGCGGACGGCCTCCTTCTCGCCCTTGTCGTTGAGGTCGACGTCGACCCAGCCGGTGAAGAGGTTCTTGGCGTTCCACTCGCTCTCGCCGTGGCGGAGGAGGACGAGCCTGTAGGGGGCATTCGACATGCATCTCAGCCTAGTCGCGCCCGGGCTCCGCCTCGTCGCCGCGCTCCGCCAGGTGCGCGAAGGCGGCGAGGTTCGCCGTCGGCAGGCCGCGCTTGGTGCGCCAGGCCCACTCGCGGCGGATGGAGGTGGCGAAGCCCAGCTCCAGCAGGGGGTTGAAGCTCCCGTCGGCGGCGTCCAGGACGGTGCCGAGCACCTGGTCGACGTGGGCGGCGGTGAGGCCGTCGAGGGGGATCCGGCCGGCGAGGTAGATGTCGCCGAGCCGGTCGAGCGCGAAGGCGACGTCGGCGAGCCGGAGGTTGCGCTCCAGCAGCCAGCGGTAGACGGCCTCGTGGTTCTCGTCCGGACGGCGCACCACGAAGGCGTTGACCGAGAGGGTGTGGTCGCCGACCACCAGCGAGCAGGCGGTGGAGAGCTTGCGCGTCCCCGGCAGCGCGGCCACGTACGTCCCCGGCCGCGGGCTCTCCCACTCCACCCCCGCCTCGTCGAGCGCACGGGCGAGCAGGGCTTCGGCGGACTCCGTCATGGCCTCAGGCTACGGGCCCAGGCGACGGCGCTCCGCGCGGCCGCCGCGTCGGCGTAGACCTCGGCCGTCGCCTCCGCCGCCGCGGACCAGCCGAACCGCAGCGCGCGCAGCGCCGCCGCCGAGCCCATCCGCTCCACCAGCCCGGGGTCGCGCGCCAGCCGGCCCAGCGCGGCGGCCCAGGCGTCCGGGTCGTGGCCGGGGACGAGCAGGCCCGTCCGGCCGTCCGAGACCGCCACCGAGAGGCCGCCGACCGCGGTGGCCACCACCGGCGTTCCGCAGGCCTGCGCCTCGATCGCGGTGAGCCCGAAGGACTCGTTGTAGGAGGGCATCACCAGCGCGGTCGCCGCCCGGAACCAGTCGGCGAGCCGCTCCTGCGGGGCCGCCGGCAGGAAGCGGACCAGGTCCGCGATGCCGAGCCGGTCGGCGAGCCGGTGCAGCCAGGCCGGGCGGGAGGCGCCCGAGCCGCTGGGCCCGCCTATCACCGGGACGATCAGGCGGGCGCGCAGCGCCGGGTCCGCCTCGACCAGCCGGGCGGCGGCGCGCAGCAGCACGTCCGGACCCTTGAGGGGCTGTATCCGCCCGGCGAACAGCAGCACCGCGGCGTCGCCGGGCAGGCCGAGGCGGGCGCGGGCGTCGGCGCGGCCGCGGCCCGGGTTGAACAGGTCCAGGTCGGCGCCCGGGTGGACGACGGCGACGCGGGAGGGGTCCGCGGAGTAGTGCCGCTCCAGCTCGGCCGCCTCGGCCTCGGTGTTGGCGATCAACCGGTCCGAGGCGTCCACCACCTGCTGCTCGCCGATGACGCGGACGGCGGGCTCGGGGGTGTCGCCGGCGGCGAGGTGGGCGTTCTTCACCTTGGCCATGGTGTGCATGGAGTGCACCAGCGGGACGCCCCAGCGCTCGGCGGCGAGCCAGCCGACCTGGCCGGAGAGCCAGTAGTGGGAGTGGACCAGGTCGTAGTGGCCGATGTCGCGGGCCGCCTCGGCGGCGAGCACGCCGTGGGTGAAGGCGCACAGCTGGGCGGAGAGGTCTTCCTTGCGCAGGCCCTCGTAGGGGCCGGCCTCCACGTGCCGGACGAGGACGCCGTCCTCGAGGCGGACCAGCGGCGGCTGGGCGCCGGAGGTGGCGCGGGTGAAGATCTCCACCTCGATGCCGCGGGCGGCGAGGTGGCGGGCGAGCTGGACGATGTAGACGTTCATGCCCCCGGCGTCGCCGGTGCCGGGCTGGTGCAGGGGGGAGGTGTGCACGCTGAGCATGGCGATCCTGCGGATCGCCGTGGCACGGTGACGGTCATGGGGCACGAGGGCGCGAACACCGCGCCCCCGCGGCTTATTCCCTGCTCCTGCCGCCCCTTCGCCCCGGCGCCCCGCCCGTGGGCGGTCGCGGTTGGCCGTAGCCTGGTCGGGTGGACAAGCCGGTGGGCGCCCCGACGCGCGGGACGACGAACCCGAACCGGCTGCGCCGCATGGACCGCTGGATCGCCGCCGTCCAGGAGAGCAGCCTGCGCCGCGGCGCCGCGCCCCTCGCCGTGGACCTCGGCTACGGCGCCTCCCCCTGGACCGCCGTGGAGCTCCACCACCGCCTGCGCCGCGTCAACCCCGCCGTGCGCGTCCTCGGCCTGGAGATCGACCCCGCCCGCGTCGCCGCCGCGCAACCGCACGCCGCGCCGCCCGGGCTGACGTTCCGTCGGGGCGGCTTCGAGGTGCCGGTGCCCGGCGGCGGGCAGGCCACCGTCATCCGCGCCGCCAATGTGCTCCGCCAGTACGACGAGGACGAGGTCGCCGCCGCCTGGGCGCTGCTGCGCTCCCGCCTCGCGCCGGACGGCCTGCTGGTGGAGGGGACGTGCGACGAGATCGGGCGGAGGCACGCCTGGGTCGCGCTCGGCCCGGAGGGGCCGCGCAGCCTCACCCTCGCCGCCCGGCTGGCGGTGCTGGAGCGCCCCTCCGACCTCGCGGAGCGCCTGCCGAAGGCGCTGATCCACCGCAATGTGCCGGGCGAGCCGGTGCACGCCTTCCTCGCCGACCTGGACCGCGCCTGGGCGGCCGCCGCGCCGTACGCGGCGTTCGGCGCCCGGCAGCGCTGGGCGCGCGCGGTCGGGGCGGTCGCCGCGGACTGGCCGCTGGTGCGGGGGCGCGAGCGGGAGGGCGAGATCACCGTCCGCTGGGACGCGGTCGCCCCGCGCTGACCGCCCGGGGCGGCTACCGTGCGACCTCCGCCGCATAGATGTCATAGCTTTCTTCGCTGAACAGGACGAACCGGACCTCTTCGAAGACGTGCCCGCGGCCCGCGGCCTCGTGCACCGCCGCGCGCACGGCCGCCACCGCCACCGGCGCCGCCGCGTCGACCGGGTAGCCGAAGATGCCCGTGGAGATCGCCGGGAAGGCCACCGTCCGCGCCCCCAACTCCGCCGCCGCCCGCAGCGCTTGGGTGTGGCAGGAGGCGAGCACCTCGGCGGCCTCCTCGGCCCGGCCCGGCGTCCAGACCGGGCCGACGGTGTGGACCACGCAGCGGGCCGGCAGCCGGCCGGCCGTGGTCACCACCGCGCGGCCGGGCGGCAGGCCGCGGCCGTAGTGTCCGGCGCGCAGCCGGCGGCAGGCGGCGAGGATCTCCGGGCCGCCCTTCCTGTGAATCGCGCCATCCACTCCCCCGCCGCCGAGCAGCGAGGAGTTCGCGGCGTTGACGATCGCGTCGACCTGCTGTTCGGTGATGTCGCCGCGGACCGCGGTGAGGGCCGTGCCGGTCTCGTCGGGTGCGTTCATCGGTCCTGCCGCCTCCTCGGTCGCCGTCCGGGCCGGCCGGCCCGCCCGGCGCCTCCGTTATGGTCGGTGTCTGCACGCAGAGTTGGAGTGACGGTACCCATGAGGCATGACACACCGGGGCCGGGCGTCGGCGCGGCGCCCGCGGTGCCGTCGGCCCCGTTGTCCCTGCTCCTGGTCGAGGACGACGCGGGCGACGCGTTCCTCGTCGAGGAGCTGCTCGCCGAGGCCGGCACCGACGTCCGCATCCGCTGGGCGAAGTCGGTGCGCGAGGCGGCCCGGCTGCTCAACCCGTCGGTCGACTGCGTGCTGCTCGACCTCGGGCTGCCCGACTCGGCGGGCCTGGACGGGCTGCGCCGCCTCATCGAGGCCGCGCCCGGCACCGCCGTCCTGGTGCTCACCGGTATGTCGGACGCGCACCGCGGCGCCGCCGCGGTGGCCGCCGGCGCGCAGGACTACCTCGTCAAGCAGGAGGTGGACGGCTCCCTGCTGACCCGCTCCATCCAGTACGCGGTGGAGCGCAAGCGCGCCGACGAGTCGCAGCGCCGACTGGTGGAGTCGGAGCTGCGCGGCCAGGAGAACGCCCGGCTGGAGCGCGGCCTGCTGCCGACGCCGCTGCTGGAGGGCTCGGGCCTGCACTTCGCCTCCCGCTACCGGCCGGGCCGCAGCCGGGCGCTGCTGGGCGGCGACTTCTACGACGCGGTGCGGGACGCCGACGGCACCGTCCATGTGATGATCGGCGACGTCTGCGGGCACGGCCCGGACGAGGCCGCGCTGGGCGTGCTGCTGCGGATCGCCTGGCGGACGCTGGTGCTCGCCGGCCTGACCGGCCGTCGGCTGCTGCGCACCCTCCAGCAGGTGCTGGAGCACGAGCGGGACACCGAGGAGATCTTCGCCACGCTGTGCATGGTGGAGATACCGGCCGGCGCGGGTTCGGCGGGGCTCCATCTGGCCGGGCATCCGGCGCCGGTGGCGATCCCCCGGCAGGGCGCGCCGGCGCTGCTGCCCGCCGACGGCGCGGGCCCGGCGCTGGGCCTGCTGCCCGGCGACGGGGGCGACTGGCCGCGGATCGACGTCCGGCTGGGCGAGGAGTGGCAGCTGCTGCTCTACACCGACGGGCTGATCGAGGGCCGGGTCGGGCGCGGTTCGGCGCGGCTGGGCGAGGACGGCATGATCGACCTGCTGGGCCGCCAGTTGGCGGCCGGGCACGCCGGGCAGGCGCTGATCGACCGCACGCTGGCCGAGGTGGAGCGGCTCAACGGGGACGCGCTCACCGACGACGTCGCCGTGCTGCTGCTGGGCCGGCGCCCGGACGGCCCGGTGGCGGGGGCCCGCTGATGGTGCGGGAGCACGACCAGCGGGCGGACCACCGCAGGCCGCGGCCGCTGCGGCGGCGCTCGCCGGGGACGGCCGTCCCCGGGGTGCGGGATCTGCGGCGGCTGCTGGGCTTCGCCTCCTGGGTGCTGGGCGCGGTGCTGCTGGCGGCGGCCGGCTGCACGGCGTGGGCGGTGCAGGCGCACGCCGACGAGGCGCTGCAGATCACCCTGGCCGCCGCGGTGGTGGTGCTGGCGCTGCTGGCGATGGTGCTGCTGGTGACGGTGCGCCGGCTGATGGTGGTGCCGATCACCCTGCTGGGCCGTCAGGTGCGGCGGGTGACGGAGGGCGAGTTCGAGCGGAGCGTGGAGGGCACCGGCCCCAACGAGATCGTGGGCCTGGGCGAGGACGTCGATCTGATGCGGCGCCGGATCATCGACGAGTGGACGTCGGCCAACGAGGCGCGCCGGATGCTGGACGAGCACGCCGAGGAGCTGCGCCGCTCCAACGCCGAGCTGGAGCAGTTCGCCTATGTGGCCTCGCACGACCTCCAGGAGCCGCTGCGCAAGGTGGCGTCCTTCTCGCGGCTGCTGAAGCGCCGCTACGCCGGGCGGTTGGACGAGCGGGCGGACGCCTATCTGGACTTCGCGGCGGACGGCGCGGACCGGATGCAGGCGATGGTGGCGGGGCTGCTGGAGTTCTCCCGGGTGGGGCGGCGCGGACACGGGGCGGCCGACGGCACGGCGGTGGATCTGACGGAGGCGGCCCGGCAGGCGCTGGCGTCGCTGGCGACGGCGCGGGAGGAGTCGGGGGCGCGGGTGGAGATCCTGCCGCTGCCGACGGTCCGCGGGGACGCGGTGCTGCTGCGCCAGCTGCTGCAGAACCTGATCGGGAACGCAATCCGCTTCCGGGGCGGGGAGCCGCCGCGGATCCGGCTGGCGGCGCGCCGGGCGGGCGACGAGTGGGAGTTCTCCTGCGTCGACAACGGCATCGGGATCGACCCGGAGCACGCCGAACGGATCTTCGTCATCTTCCAGCGGCTGCACCCGCGCGAGGAGTACGAGGGGACGGGCATCGGGTTGTCGCTCTGCCGCAAGATCGTGGAGCACCACGGCGGGCGCATCTGGCTGGACACCTCGCCGCGGGAGCGGGGCGCGGTCTTCCGGTGGACGCTGCCGCGCTGGAGCGCGACCGCCTACGGCGACGGGGAGTAGCGGGCCCGCGCCGCGGGAGCGCGGCTACCAGGGGCCGTAGGGGCCCATGGTGTTGCGGGAGGTGCCGCGGCCGCCGCCCTTGCCGATCTGCTTGACGGCGGGGCGCACGTCGACCTGGTAGATGATCGCGACGATCAGCCCGGCGACGCCGAAGATGCTGATCAGGCCGCCGAGGCCGGGCACCAGGTCGAGGACGACCGCGAGGCCCAGCAGGATGATCCAGAAGCCCTTCTGCTTCTTGTCGGCGGCCCGGAACGCGCCGGCCGGGCGGATCGCCGCGTCCACCAGCATGACCAGCTTGTAGAGGGTGAGCGCGAGGCCCAGGTAGTACAGGACGAGTCCGAAGTAGCCGATCAGCAGGCCGCCTTCGCCGAACATGGGTCCTCCGGTGGATCGGGGCGGGGCCGGCCCGGGGCCGGTGGGGCGTTCCGTCCGATCCATCCTGACACGGACCGGGGGCGCCGCGGCGGCGGACCCGGCGCGTCCGGTCCGCCGCGGCGGCGGTCACTCGGCGTGGCCGTCGTCCTCCGGACGGGCGGCGCCGGGCTTCGCCGAGTTCGGCCCGGCGGAGTCGGGCTTGGCGGTGGCGCGGGTGGTGCGGGAGCGGGCGCCGGCGCCGCCGCCCGTGCCGGTGGTGCGGCGGGAGCGGGCCGCGCGCGGCTGCGGGGCGCCGTCCTTGGCGGTGGCGTCCTTGGGCGCGGCGTCCTTGTCCTTGGCGGCCGCGCCCCGACGGGCGGTGCCCCGGTGGGTCGCGCTCTTCGGCGCGGCGGCGCCGCGGGCGTTGGCCGTCCGGCGGGCGCTGTGCTCCTCCGGCGGCTCGGCGACCTTGACGTGCTCGGGGGCGGGCTCCGGCTCGGCGCCCAGCACGGTGCGGCCGCGCTCGATGTAGCCGTCGTAGGCGTCGCGGGCCCGGCCGGCCGCCTCGACCACGACGCCGACCTGCTGCAGGGCGAACGCCTGGGCGCGGTCCGGGATCTGGCGCACCCCGCCGCCGGCGAGCGCGCCGACGGCCTCGATCATCTTGGCCTGGACCTCGTGGACGGTGCCGAGCAGCTCGCCGCGGGCGGCGCGCGGGTCGGCGGCGAGCCGGGTGATCCGCTCGCGGGCGGCGTCGCTCGCCCCGGCCGCGGCGTACAGCGGGCCGGAGTCGGGCAGCTGCGAGGCCATCTCGTTGACGAGCTTCTTCACGTCGTCCGGGGTGGGAAGGTTGGGGATGTTCGGGATGCCGGGCATGGGTTCTGCCTCCCGTTGCTGGAGTGGCCTAGGTGGGCTCGGCGCTGCCGTCGGCGCCGAGGGACGCGTTCTCGCGGCGGAACGCGTCGTAGATCTCGACCAGGACGCCCTTCTGGCGCTCCGTGATCGTGGGGTCGTCGAGGATCGCGGCGCGGGTGCCGACGCCCCGCTCGTCCTTCTCGTCGAGGATCCCGGCGTGGACGTAGAGGGTCTCGGCGGAGATCCGCAGGGCCTTGGCGATCTGCTGGAGGATCTCCGCGCTGGGCCGGCGCAGCCCGCGCTCGATCTGGCTGAGGTAGGGGTTGGAGACCCCCGCGGCCTCGGCCAGTTGCCGCAGCGAGTACTGGGCGCTGCGGCGCTGCTCGCGGATGTACTCGCCGAGCGTGCCGACGCCTTCCTTGAGCGATGCCATGCCCCCAGCGTGCCGTCCGGCGCTTGCAATTGCAAGCGCCCTGCTAGCTGGAGTTAACCGTGTCGGCGGAACGGCTCGGCGTCCGCCTCCCGCGCCGGCGCGGACGGGGAGTCCATGTCGAGCAGCACCATGGCGTCGTGGTCGGGGGTGCCCGGCTCGGCGTGGTAGGCGACCATCCGGGCGCCGTCGGTGCCGTCGAGGGACATCACCTCGTAGCCGAGATCGAGGTCGCCGACCTCGGGGTGGCGGAAGCGCTTGGTGCCGTCGGTGCGGGCCCGGACGTCGTGGCGCTCCCACAGCCGGGCGAAGTCCGAGCTCTTCACCGCCAGTTCGCCGACGAGCCGCACCAGGTCGGGGGCGTCCGGGTCGGCGCCGGCGAGCGCCCGCAGATGGGCGACGCTGGACGGCAGCAGCTTCGCGTGGTCGCGGTAGAGGGTGTGCGCGGCCGGGTGCAGGAACAGATAGCGCGTCATGTTGCGCCGCTCGGCCGGCCATTCGTCCATCCCGGCGATCAGCCGCAGCCCGGGGCGGTTGGCGGCGATCAGGTCGTTGACGCGGTTGACGACGTAGACCGGGTTGGGGCGCAGCGCCTCCAGCAGCCGCAGCGTCCCGGGCCGCACCAGGCGCTCGGCGGCGTCGGGGCGCGGGTCGGGGTTGCGCCTCCGGTAGGAGCCGCGGGTGGCGAGGCCGCAGAGGTAGGCGCGCTCGTCCGGGTTGAGCAGCAGCGTCTCGGCCAGCGCGTCGAGCACCGCGTGGCTGGGGTGGCGCTCGCGGCCGCGCTCCAGGCGGGTGTAGTAGTCGACGCTCACCCCGGCGAGGGTGGCCAGCTCCTCGCGGCGCAGGCCCGGGGTGCGGCGCCGCCCGTGGCCGGGCGGCAGGCCGACGTCGGCGGGGGCGACCTGGGCGCGGCGCGCCTTGAGGAACTCGCCGAGGGCGTTGTCGCTTGCCGGTGCGCTGCTCATGACGGCGAGTGTCGCACCGGGCGGCGGCGGTTGGGAGGGTGTGCCGCTCCCCCTCATGGCGCGGTCTGGGTGGACCCCTTCGATCCCGGGAGGCTCGGTGCCGACGCCGAGGGGCCGCGGGGCCCGAGGGAGGAGAGACACCATGGCTGTCGGGATACGGAGCCTGCCGCCGAGGGCGGCGGCGGTGGAGCGGCCGGTGCACGCCGGCGCGGTGCTGGCGGCGGCGCTGCTGGGCGGGTTCGTCATCGCCCTGGACGCGCTGATCGTCACGGTGGCGCTGCCGGACGTGCGGCGCGAGCTGCACGCCGGGATGGCCGGCACCCAGTGGGCGGTGGACGGCTACACCCTGCCGTTCGCGGCGCTGATGCTGTCGGCGGGGGCGGTGGCCGACCGGTTCGGGGCGCGCCGGGTCTTCGCGGCGGGGATCGCGCTCTTCGCGGTGGCGTCGGCGGCGTGCGGGCTGGCGCCGACGGCGGGGGCGCTGATCGGGGCGCGGGTGGTGCAGGGTGCGGCGGCCGCGGTGGTGATGCCGGCGACGCTGGCGCTGCTGCGGGAGGCGTTCCCGGACGCGGCGCGGCGGGCGCGGGCGCTCGGGGCGTGGACGGCGGGCGCCTCGGTGGCGGCGGCGGCCGGTCCGGTGCTGGGCGGGGTGCTGGTGACGGGGCTGGGCTGGCGCTGGGTGTTCCTCGTCAACCTGCCGGTGGCGGCGGCCGCGCTGGTGCTGCTGCGGTCGGCGGGCGCGGTGGGGGTGGTGTCCCGGCGGGGTGCTCCGCTGGACGGGGCCGGGCAGGGCCTGGTGGCCGCCGGGTTGGGGCTGCTGGCGTTCGGGGTGATCGAGGGCCGGGTGTGGGCGACGGCCGCGGGGCCGCTGCTGGTGGCGGCGTTCCTGTGGCGGCAGGGGCGGATCGCGCATCCGCTGGTGCCGCTCGCGCTGCTGCGGT
The DNA here is from genome assembly GCF_001879105.1 of Mangrovactinospora gilvigrisea. GTDB lineage: Bacteria > Actinomycetota > Actinomycetes > Streptomycetales > Streptomycetaceae > Mangrovactinospora > Mangrovactinospora gilvigrisea. The sequence continues at coordinate 132,846 of NZ_MLCF01000043.1, forward strand.
CGCGGACGGTGGCGGCGGCGCTGGCGGTCGGCTTCGCCGTCAACGCGGCCTTCTACGGCGGGGTGTTCGTGATGACGCTCTGGTTCCAGCAGGTGGCCGGGGCGTCCGCGCTGCTCACCGGGGTGCTGTTCCTGCCGATGACGGCGCTGATCTCGGCGGTGAACCTGGCCGGTCCGCGGCTGGCGGCCCGGTTCGGGCCGCGGGCGGTGGTGGCGGGCGGCCAACTGCTGCTGCTGGCCGGGCTGCTGGCGCTGGCCCTGGTCGGCCCGGGCGCGGCGGCGGGGCTCCCGGTGTGGGCGGCGGCGCTGCTGCTCGCCCCGGTGGGGGTGGGCTGCGGGGTGACGGTGCCGGTGGTGACGGCGCAGATGCTGGGCGCGGTCCCGGCGGAGCGGGCGGGGATGGCGTCCGGACTCTTCAACACCGTGCGGCAGTTGGCGGGGGCGCTGGCGGTGGCGGTCTTCGGGGTGCTGGTCGCGGGCGGGTCGTTCGCGGGGTTCGCGGCGTGCTGGTGGATCGCGGGCGGGGCGACGGCGGCGGGCGTGGCGGCGCTGCTGCTGGCGGGACGGGTCCGTCCCGAGGGCCGAACCTCCTGACGGATGCCGCGCGCGGATGGCAGGCTGTCCCGATGATCAGACCTGCGACGGCCTGCCACCGCGCCCACGACGGCGAGTTCGCCGCCCCGGCGCCGGACGCCCCCGACACCGCCGGCACCGATCGGCGCGCGATCCTGGAGCTGGCCGGGGCCGTGCGCGGCCGGCGGATCCTCGACCTGGGCTGCGGGCCCGGCCGCTGCGCGGAGGAGCTGCTGCGGCGGGGCGCCGCGCTGGTGGTGGGCGCGGAGGGCAGCGAGGCGCGGCTGGAGCAGGCCCGGGAGCGGCTCGGCGGATGGCTGGCGGGCGGGCGCGAGGCGCCGGCGCGGAAGGGCGGCGGCGGGCGGCGGGCGGGCACCTCCGCCGAGCTGCATCTGCACGATCTGGAGGAGCCGCTGGTCTTCGCGGGGGACGCGTCCTTCGACACCGCGGTGATGGCGCTGGCCTACCACCGCGTCCGCGACCGGGCGGCCCTGCTGGCGGAGGTGCGGCGGGTGCTGCGGCCGGGCGGGGTGCTGCTGCTGTCGACGGCGCATCCGGGGGCGGGGGCGGCCCGGCCGCTGACGCTGGAGGCGCTCTTCGGGGAGCTGCTGGGGGCGGGGTTCGTCCTGGAGGAGCTGCGCGAGCCGCGGGCCGCGGAGGAGGACGACCGGGAGCTGCTGGCGCTGCGGCTGCGCCGGCCGTAGGGCGCCTTCTCCGGGCCGGCGGGTTGGCAGGTTGGCGGCTTGGCGGGCCGGCGGGCCGTCAGATCAGGTCGGCGTCGCCGTCCCAGGCGGCGTCGTCGGGGTCGGGGGCGGCGTCGACCCCGTCGATCTCCTGCTGGACGTGCGGCGGCAGCACATGGATGTGCCGGGAGAGGGTGTCGGCGAAGGCCGCGGTGAGCGGGTCGGGCCGGGTGCGGGTGTAGGCGGTGAGGGTGCGCCGGATCGGCGGGTCGGGCAGCAGGATCCGGCCGTCGATGTGCCCGGGCACCATGTTGGCCGGCACCAGCGTGGGGCCCATCCCGGCGGCGGCGAGCAGCGGGCCGGCGGCGGCCTGGTTGGTGCGGACGGCGATCCGCGGCCGGTAGCCGGCGTCCGCGCAGGCCTGGTCGAGGAGGTCGGCCATGCCGTGGCCGGGCTCGTAGTGCACCCACTCGCGCTCCTTCAGCTCGCGCAGCGGCACCCGCCGGCGGCCGTCCTCGCTGAGGCCGACGGCCGGGTCGCCGTGCGAGACGACGATCACCAGCTCCTCGACGCCGAGCCGCCGCATCGGCCCCTCCCAGCCCTCCGGCTCCGGGCCGACGGCGAGGTCGGCCTGGCCGGCGGCCATGGTGGACTGCAGGGCGTCGGCCGTCATGTGCTCCATCAGCCGGATGGCGATCCCGGGGTGCGTCTCGTGCCAGGCCCGCAGCGCGACCGGCAGCACCCCGAGGCTGCCGGAGACCATGGTGGCCAGCTGGATCTCGCCGTGCGAGAGCCCCGTGACGCGCCGCGCCGCGGCCACCGCCCGCGCCGAGTCGGCGAGTGCGGCGCGGGCGTGCGGCAGGACGGCCCGTCCCAGCGGGGTGAGCCGGGTGGCCCGCGGCAGCCGCTCCAGCAGCGAGCCCCCGAGGTCCCGCTCCACCGCCCGGATCTGGTGCGACAGCGCCGGCTGCGTGACATGCAGCTGTTCGGCGGCCCGGGTGAACGAACCGTTGTCCACCACGGCCACCAGGTACTCGAACTGCCGCAAGGTAGGCATAAACAAAGATTATCGGCCCGTGCGAGCGCTCGGCGCCCGCCTCCGCCTCACCCCTGCGGGAGGCTCGGCGGGAGGCGGAAGGCGGCGAAGAGCGCGGGGTCGATGAAGGCGGTGGTGCGGGCGATGCGGGTGGGGGTGGTGGTGAAGACCTGGATGCTGTGCGGGAGGTAGGGGCCGGAGCCGGCGTCCGCGGGGCCGCGGTAGGCGGCGAGCGCGGGCTGGGCGTTGGCGGTGAGCGGCACCATCCGCCAGCGGCCGCGGGCGGGCGGGCAGGTGCGCTCCAGGAAGGCCCGGTACGCCGCGCGGCCCAGGAACCAGGCGCGGGACGGGGGCATCTCGAGGATCGCCTCGTCGGCGAGGAGCCGGGCGAGGCCGGCGAAGTCGGAGGCCTCGAAGGCCGCGGCGTAGCGGTCGACGACCGCCCGGTCCGCGGGGTCGGCGGGGTCGTCGACCTCGTCCTCGGTGACGCCGGCGCGGCCCAGCCGCGCCCGGGCCCGCTGCAGCGAGCTGTTGACGGCGGGGACGGTGGCGTCCAGCATCGCCGCGACCTCGGCCGCGGGATGGTCCAGGACGTCGCGCAGGATCAGCACGGCCCGCTGGCGGGGCGGCAGCAGCTGCAGCGCGGCGACGAAGGCCAGCCGCAGCCCGCGCCGGCCGACCAGGACGTCCGCCGGGTCCTCCCCGTACGGGCCGGGGAGCGGCTGCAGCCACGGCACGTCGGGCTCGCGGTGGATCAGCAGGTGCGGGTCGTCGCCGGGGTCGCCGGCGGGCGCGCCGAGGCCGGCCGGCAGCGGCCTGCGGCGGCGGCCCTCCAGCGCGGTGAGGCAGGCGTTGGTGGCGATCCGGAAGAGCCAGGTGCGCAGCGAGGCGCGGTGCTCGTCGTAGCGGTCGAAGGCGCGCCAGGCGCGCAGCAGCGTCTCCTGCACCAGGTCCTCCGCGTCGTGCGCGGAACCCGTCATCCGGTAGCAGTGGGCGAGGAGTTCGGCGCGGTGCGGGGCGGTGCGGCGGGCGAAGTCCTCGTCCGCGTCGTGGGGCGGGGCCGGCACGGCGTCCATGATGCCGTACCGGCCCGCCGCGCGGGGCGGCGCGCTCACCGCGTCGCCCGGCGCAGGGCGAGGGCGGTGAGGACGCCGAGCAGCATCAGCCCGGCCTCCAGCACCCCGGAGGCGGCGACCGCGTGCCCGGCGGTCCGCGCCCCGGGCCCGGCGAGGCCGAGGTAGAGGGCGCCGACGCCGGTCATCCCGGCGAGCTGGCCCACCTGCATGGCGGTGGTGAGCAGTCCGCTGGCGTCGGCGGCGTGCCGCGGCTCGACCTTGGCGAGCGACTGGTTCAGCGCCGGGCTGACGATCAGCCCGAGGGCGGCGCCGAAGAGCGTGAACGCCGTCCAGGCGAGCGGCCCCGGCCCGGTGCCGTCCCGCAGCCCGGCGGCGATGCCGAGCAGCGCGGGGACGCTCAGCAGCGCCCCGGCCGCCGGCAGCAGGCCGTGCACCCGGGCGGGCAGCCGCCGCCATCCCAGGCCGACGAGGCCGAACGCGGCGGCGAACGGCAGGAACGTCAGCCCGGCACGCATCGGCCCGTAGCCGAGGTCGGCCTGCAGATGCAGCGCGAGGACGAAGAGCAGCGCCCCGTACGGCGCCGCGCAGCAGACGATGGCGATCGCGCCGACGCCCAGCCCGGGGGTGCGCAGCGACGCCGGGTCGAGCAGCGGGTCGCCGCCGCGGGCGGCGATGCGCTTCTCCGCCGCCCAGAAGGCCGCGCCCAGCAGGACGCCCCCGGCCATCGCGGCGAACGTCCAGGCCGGCCAGCCGAGTTGGCGGCCGAGGACGAGCGGCAGCACCAGCGCCACCACCGCGGAGACCGCCAGCACCAGCCCGAGCGGGTCGAGGCGGCGGGCCGGCGCGCCCGGCGCGCGCCGCGGGTCCGCGGGCACCAGCCGCGGCACCAGCGCCAGCAGCACCGCCCCGATCGGCACGTTCACCAGGAAGGCGGGCCGCCAATGCGCCCCGAACAGGTCGGCGCCGACCACCGCGCCGCCGATGACGAGCCCGGCGACGGCCCCGGCGGAGAGCACCACGGTGTAGAGGCCGAGCGCGGTGGCCCGTGCCCTGCCGCGGAAGTTGACCTGGATGACGCTCATGATCTGCGGGACGAGCACGGCCGCGCCGGCGCCCTGCACCACCCGGAAGGCGATGAGCGCGGCGGCGGTGGGCGCGAGCCCGCAGCCGAGCGACGCGAGGGTGAAGCCGGCGATGCCGGCGAGGTACATCCGGCGCCGCCCGTAGAGCGCGCCCAGCCGGGCGCCGGTGATCAGCAGCATCGCGTAGGCGACCACGAACCCGCCGACCACCAGCTGCAGTTCGGATCCGGTGGCGTGCAGGTCGGTGCTGATGGAGGGCAGTGCGATGTTGGCGATGTAGACGTCGAGCAGGGTCATGAACTGGCCGACGAGCAGGACGGCCAGCATCCCCCAGCGCCGCCCGCCGGGGCCTTCGGCGGCCTCGGCGGCCTCGGCGGCTGCGTTGGTCGCGGCGGTCGGATCGGGGGACGGGACGGTGCCGCGCGGCGAAGGCGCGGCCGGTCGTGCGGAGTGCGTTGCGGTCATGGGAATCCGGCTCCTCTCGCCGGTACATACCGGCGGGAGGGCGCGGACTCATCGGGTCGGGCTCATCGGGTCGGGCTCATCGGGTCGGGCGGGTGCTCTGGGGACGTCCGGCCGGCGGGAAGGGGCCCGGGCCCTTGACGGTGCGGTGGATCGGCGAGGTGATGACGCGGGTCAGGTCGGGGATGGCGGCGACGGACTCGGTGAGGTAGCGGTACAGGGCCGTGCCGTCCCGGCAGCTGACAGTGGCCCAGAGGTTGTGCTCCCCGGTGGTCGCCGCGGCGAAGCCGACCTCGGGGTGGGCGGCCAGCGCCCGCCCGGCGGCGGCCAGGCCCGCGGGCGGGACGTCCAGCCAGAGCGCCGCCCGCATCCCGCGGTTGATCAGCTCAAGGTCCAGGTCGAGGTCGAAGTAGAGGGCGCCGGTGCGGCGCAGCTCGGACATCCGGCGCCGCACGGTCGTCTCCGACCAGCCGGTGGCCTCGGCGAGTTCGGCGACCGGGGCGCGCCCGTCGCGGGCGAGGACGCCGACGAGGACGCGCTCCCGCTCGTCGAGGGTGCGGCCGAGGACGGAGCCGTCCGGGCCGTCCTCGGGGGCGAGCGCGGCGACCTGCTCGGCGGTGAGCGGCCCGGTGCGGGTGATGGGCGCCTGCTCCTGGCCGAAGTAGGCGTGCAGCCGGGCGTGGGCCTGCACATCGGTGACGCGCGGGGTGCGGGGCAGCCGGCGGAGCAGCAGGTTGTCGGGCGAGGCGGCGGCCTGCGGGAGCTCGCGCACCGAGAGGCTGATCTCGGTGCCGCCGGAGATGAGGGAGACCCAGCTGGTCTCCTCGCGGCGGGCGAGGGCCTCGGCGAGCGCGGCGGCGGCGTCCGGGGTGCACCGGACGCGGACCATCCAGGAGGTCTCGCCGCAGGCCAGCGGGTCGACCTGGCCGATGGCGCGGAGCGTGCCGGAGGCCACCAGCCGGGTGTAGCGGCGGGCGACGGTCTGGTCGGAGACGCCGAGGACCTCGGCGATGCGCCGGAAGGGCGCGCGCCCGTCCAGCTGGAGGGCGTGGGCGAGGCTCAGGTCCTCGGGGGGCAGCGGCAGCGGGCTGTCGGATTCCACCGGCCCAGGCTATTCGGTGTCGAGTTCCGCCGCGAGGGCGCTTGCGGGGGCGTGTTCCGGGCGTGCGGGCCGGAGTCTGGCCAGCGACAGACGGACCGGAAACGACAAGGAGTGCGTCCGATGCGCAAGTGGTGGCCCCTGGTGGCGATATGCCTGGGCTCCTTCGTCCTGCTGCTCGATGTGACGATCGTGAACGTCGCGCTGCCCCGCATGGCGCGGGACTTCGGCGCGTCCTTCTCCGCCCTGCAGTGGGTGGTGGACGCCTACGCCCTGGCGCTGGCGGCGGTGCTGCTGGTGCTCGGCTCGGTGGCGGACCTGTGCGGGCACCGCCGGGTCTACCTCGGCGGGCTGGTGCTCTTCGCCGCGGCGTCCGCGGCATGCGCGGCCGCGCCGGACGCGGCGGCGCTGGTGGCCTCGCGGGCGGTGCAGGGCATCGGCGGGGCGGCGATGTTCGCCACCGCGACGGCGCTGCTCACCAAGACCTATGCGGGACGGGACCGCGGGGTGGCGTTCGGCTACTGGGGCGCGGTCAACGGGGCGGGCGCGGCGGCCGGCCCGCTGCTGGGCGGGCTGCTCACCCAGCACATCGGCTGGCAGGCGATCTTCCTGGTCAATGTGCCGATCGTGGCGCTGACGGTGGGTCTGACGCTGCGGGCGGTGGCGCCGGACGGGCGGCAGGCGGCCGGGGCCGGGCGCGGCGGCCGGCGGCTGGACGTGCCGGGCGCGGCGGCGTTCACGGCGTGTGCGGCGCTGCTCACCTTCGCCCTGATCCGGGGCGGCGGGCACGGTTGGACGGACGGCGCCGCGCTGGGCGCGTTCGGGGGTGCGGCGGCGGCGCTGCTGGTCTTCGTCCTGGTCGAGCGGGCGTCCGGGGATCCGATGCTGGATCTCGGCCTGATGCGCTCGCCGTCGTTCGCGGGCCTGATGGCCTCGGCGGTGCTGCTGCAGGGGGCGGCGTTCGGGCCGCTGGTGCTGGTGTCGATGTGGCTGCAGTCGCGCTCCGGGTCGGGCCTCGGGCTGGCGCCGGTGCCGGCCGGGATGGCGCTGCTGCCGCTGTCCGGGGTGTCGTTCGCGGTGTCGGCGGTGGCCGGGCGGTGGATCCAGCGGCTCCCGGCGCGCTGGGCGATCGGCGTCGGGCTGCTGGTCATCGCGGCGGGGCTGCTGCTGATGCGGCATCAGCTGGTGCCGGGCGCGGGCCGGTCGGCGCTGTACGCGGGGTTCGCGGTGATGGGGGTGGGCGTGGGCCTGGCGACGCCGGTGCTGGCGTCGGCGGCGATGGCGGCCGTCCCGCCGCGGCGGATCGGCATGGCGGGCGGCGCGGTCAACACCTTCCGGCAGCTGGGCATGACGCTGGCGATCGCGGCGTTCACCACCGGGCTGCACCGGGTGCTGGCGGTGGCGGCCGGCGCGGCGGCGCTCGGGGCGGTGATCGCGCTGGTGCTGGTGCGGTCCGCGCGGCGGGCGCCCGGGGGCGTAGGTCCGCGGTCCTCGGTCGGCGGGACCGCCGGGGCCGATCCGCAGCGCGTGCCATAAGCGCTGTTTATGGAAACCGAAAGCAACGGGACTTGGACTCATCGCAGCGAAAGGAGGATGGTGTTGCATGCATCAGCGCGCGGTTGCGGACGAGACGGACGGAAGGGGCGGGTTCCATCATGGCGGACGGCACACGCTCGCTCGACGGCAAGCGCCTGGTGGTCATCGGCGCCGGTTCGCACACCGGCCGGCTGCTGGCCCGCGCCGCCGCCGAGGCCGGCGCCGAGCTCGTGCTCGCCGGGCCGGACGAGCGCCGCCCGCAGTGGACGGCCGGCGAGCTGCCGGTCACCGAGGAGTCCGTCGAGGTCGCCCGGGTCGACCTGACCGACGAGGACTCCATCCGCGAACTGGCCGCCCGGGTCGGCCGCTTCGACCATCTGATCTCCACCGCCGCCCTCCCCACCGACGGGCCCGTCGCCGAGCTGGAGCTGGCCGCCGCGCGGCGCGCCTTCGACGCCAAGGTGTTCGGCCCGCTGATGCTCGCCAAGCACCTCGGCGGGCAGGTCCGGGAGGGCGGCTCCTTCACCTTCTTCTCCGGGATGACCGCCTGGCGCCCGCGCCCCGGCAAGGTGCTGCGCGCCGCCGTGGACGGGGCGCTGGCCTTCCTCGTCCCGGCGCTCGCGGTCGAGTTGGCGCCGGCCCGGGTCAACGCGATCGCCCCCGGCTATGTGGACACCGGCGCGTGGGACGCGCTGGGCGCCGACAAGCGGGTGGTGCTGCGGCGCGCCGCCGAGCGCAACCCGGTGGGGCGGATCGGCCGGCCGGAGGACCTCGTCCAGGCGGTGCTGTACGTCGTCACCAACCCCTATGTGACCGGCACGGTGCTGCACGTCGACGGCGGCGGGCGCCTGGTGTGACCGCCTGCCGGTGCGACCCCGAGACTTTTTCGACCACCACGACGACAAGGCAGGAGATGCACAGATGATGCTGCACGCGGCCGAACCGATACCGGAGCCCGACGCCGATGCCTCCGCGCCCGTGGGGGTGGAGTCCGAGACCCCCGCGCAGACCACCGCCCGCTTCGAGCGGGACGCGCTGCCGCACCTGGACAAGCTGTACGCGGCGGCGCTGCGGATGTCGGGGAATCCGGCGGACGCGGAGGACCTGGTCCAGGACACCTTCGTGCGGGCGTTCCGCTCGTTCCACCAGTACCGGGACGGCACGAACCTGCGGGCCTGGCTCTACCGGATCCTCACCAACACCTGGATCAACACGTACCACAAGCGGCGGCGCGAGCCGCTGCGGGTGGACGCGGGCGAGGTGGAGGACTGGCAGTACGCGCGGGCGGCGTCCGTGCACTACCTGGGGGGCATCGGGGGGCTGCGGTCCGCGGAGGACGAGGCGCTGGACCGGCTGCCGGACTCGGCGGTGCGCGACGCGCTGGCCTCGCTGCGCGAGGACTTCCGGGTGACGGTCTACCTCGCGGACGTCGAGGGGTTCTCGTACCAGGAGATCGCGGACGTGACGGGGGTGCCGCGCGGGACGGTGATGTCGCGGCTGTTCCGGGCGCGGCGGCGGCTGCGCGCGATGCTGGAGGAGCACGCGGCGGTCGACGGCATGGTGACGGCCGCGTAGGCCTCGCGGTCGGCGCGACACCCGGGTTCGTCGCACCTTCGCCCCGGCACCCCCACCCGGACGGCATGGCCGTCCGAGGGGTGCCGGGGCGGTGCGCTGTCAGGCCGTCAGGGACTGGGCCACCAGTTCGGCGATCTGGACGGCGTTGAGCGCGGCGCCCTTGCGGAGGTTGTCGTTGGAGACGAAGAAGGAGAGCCCGCGGCCCCCGTCCACGGTCTCGTCGGCGCGGATGCGGCCGACGAAGGACGGGTCCTGGCCCGCCGCCTGAAGGGGCGTCGGGATGTCGGTGAGCACCACGCCCGGCGCCCCCGCCAGCACCTCCGCCGCCCGCGCGGGGCTCAGCGGACGGGCGAAGCGGGCGTTGATCTGGAGCGAGTGCCCGGTGAAGACCGGCACCCGCACGCACGTCCCCGCGACCTTCAGCCCGGGGATCTCCAGGATCTTGCGGCTCTCGTGGCGGAGCTTCTGCTCCTCGTCCGTCTCGTTCAGGCCGTCGTCGACGATCGAGCCGGCGAGCGGCAGCACGTTGTAGGCGATGGTGCGGGCGTACTTCACCGGCTCCGGGAAGTCGACCGCCGCGCCGTCGTGGGTGAGCTTCGGCGCCTCGTCGCCGGCCTTGGCGACCTGCTGGTAGAGCTCCTCCACGCCGGCCAGCCCGCTGCCGCTGACGGCCTGGTAGGTGGCGACGACCAGCGCCTGGAGCCCCGCCTCCGCGTGCAGCGCCCGCAGCGAGGGCATCGCGGCCATGGTGGTGCAGTTGGGGTTGGCGATGATGCCCTTGGGGCGGTCCGCGATCGCGTGCGGGTTGACCTCGGAGACGACCAGCGGGACCTCCGGGTCGCGCCGCCACGCCGAGGAGTTGTCGATGACGACCGCGCCCGCCGCGGCCACCTTCGGCGCCAGCACCTTGGACGTCGCGCCGCCGGCCGAGAAGAGCGCGATGTCCAGGCCGGAGAAGTCGGCGGTGGCCGAGTCCTCGACGGTGACCTCGCCGTCGCCCCACGGCAGGGTGCGGCCCGCCGAGCGGGCGGACGCGAAGACCCGCAGCTCGTCCACCGGGAACGCGCGCTCCGCGAGAATGCGGCGCATCACGCCGCCGACCTGGCCGGTGGCCCCGACGATCCCGATCCTCATGCTGCTGGTCTCCTTCGTACTGGCTGCGGCTGCGACTGCGACTGCGGCTGCTGAAGTGCTCCGGTGCACGGCGCTGTGCTGCGGCTCTCCCTGCCCAACTCTGCCCTATCGAAGCGCGGGGTCGTCCAGCCGATTGTCCGCATCGCGGACCGACTCGGGGCGGGCGGCCAGCAGCGGCAGCCGCACCTCGGGGCCGGCGATCAGACCGCGGGCGTGCAGAACGCCCTTGGTCACGGCGGGATTCGGCTCGGCGAAGAGCGCCGCGGCGGCCCGCGCGAGGGCGGTGCCCAGCGCCCGGGCGCGCGGCAGGTCGCCGCGCTCCCGCCAGCACGTGATCAGTTCCACATGGCGCGCGGTCGCCAGGTGCGCGGCGGCCAGGATGCCGCCGTCCGCGCCGAGCGCGAGCATCGCGGGGGCGAAGGCGTCCTCGCCGGCGAGCACCGCGAAGCCCTCGGCGGGGCGGTCGGCGAGCAGCGCCACGGTGTCCGCGTCGATCCCGCCGACGGCCTGCTTGACCCCGGCGATGTTGGGGTGCGCGGCGAGCCGCAGCAGGGTGGCGGCGGAGAGCTGCTGCCCGGTGCGGTAGGGGATGTTGTAGACGATCAGCGGGACGGGCGAGGCGTCGGCGAGCGCGGTGAAGTGGGCGAGCGCGCCGGCCTCCCCGGGGCGGGTGAACGGCGGGACGGTGACCAGCGCGGCGTCCGCCGGGGCCCGCTCGGGCAGGGCGCGCAGCGCCTCGGCGGCGGAGCGGGTGTCCGGGGCGGGGACGCCGACGGTGAGGTGGGCGCCGGGGGTGTCGGCGACGGCGGCGGCGATGACGGCGAGGACGGTCTTCCGCTCGTCGGCGTCGAGCGCGGCCGGCTCGCCGGTGGTGCCGAGGGCGACCAGTCCCGCGGCCCCGTCGGCGAGCGCGCCGCGGGCCAGCCGGTCGAGGGCCGGGGCGTCGACGGCGCCGTCCGGGCCGAACGGGGTGATCAGCGGGAGGTGGAGGCCGGAGAGGGTCATGCGTCCAGGTTCGGGCCCGGCCGAGGCTCAGGTCCAGTTCACGTTTCTGACGAGCAGCGTAAGCAGAGCCGATGCTCGTCCGGGCGGGTTCGGCGAGGCAGGGCGCTCCCCCGGCCTTCGGCCAGGAGGGCCCCTCTCTGCGTGCCGGGCGGCGCGGGAGGTGTGCCCTGCTTCGCCGAACCCGCTTACGCTTCCGGGCATGCTGGATCTTCGACGTCTGCGCCTGCTGCGGGAGCTCGCCCACCGCGGCACCATCGCCGCGGTCGCGGAGGCGCTCTCCTTCTCGCCGTCCGCCGTCTCGCAGCAGCTGTCCGCGCTGGAGCGGGAGGCCGGGGTGGCCCTGCTGGAGCGGACCGGGCGGCGGGTGGTGCTCACCCCCGCCGGCACGGGGCTGGCCCGGCACGCCGAGGCGCTGCTGGAGCGGATGGAGCGGGCCGAGGCGGAGCTCGCGGCCGGCGCGGGCCGGGCCGGGGTGCCGGCCGGGACGGTGCGGCTGGGGGCGTTCCCGACGGTGGCGCGGGGCGTGGTGGTGGGGGCGCTGGCGGAGCTGGCCCGGGAGTGCCCGCTGCTGGAGGTGCGGGTGGAGGAGGTCGACCCGGCGGGGGTGGCGGACGCGGTGCGCGGCGGCGAGCTGAACGCGGCGCTGGTGCACGAGTACGACCTGGTGGCCGGGGTGCTGTGGGAGGCGGCGGGGCTGGCCCGGGTGGATCTGCTGGAGGAGCCGGTCTACCTGGCCGAGGCTGGCGGGGGCAGCGGCGGCGACGGAGGCGACGGCGACGGCGACGGCGACGACGGAGGCGACGGCGGACCGGCCGACGCGGCGGATCCGCTGACGCGGCATCGGGAGTCCCCGTGGATCATGTCGCGGCCGGGCACGCTCTGCCATGCGATGGCCGTCCGGGCCTGCGAGGCCGCGGGCTTCGCGCCGCGCATCCGGCACCGGGTCGACGAGTACGCCACCGTGCTGGAGCTGGTCGCCGCGGGCCAGGGCGTCGCCCTCGTCCCCGGCCTGGGCGCGGTGGGCGCGCCGGAGGGGGTGCGGCTCACCCCGCTGCGGATGCGCCGCCGCATCGCCGTCCTGCACCGCAGGGGCGCGGCGGAGCACCCCGCCCTGGCGGCGGTCCTCGCCGCCCTGGCCAGGGGCGCGGGACGGCGGACGCGCGCGGCGCCCTGACCCCGCGTCACCTGATCAGGCGTCACCCGTCCGGCCACCGCCCCCGGGCCGCGCGGCCCCTCCCCCGGCGACGCTGGAGCGGTGACCCCTGCCACCGCGAGCCGCAAGCCCGAGCCCGCCGCCGAGCCGCCGACCGCCGACATCGCCGCGCCTCCGGAGCTCTCCCTCCGCCAGCGCAACGTCGTCTTCGGCACCATCGCGCTCGGCATGCTGCTGGCCGCCCTGGACCAGACCATCGTCGGCACCGCCCTGCCGACGATCGTCGCCGACCTCGGCGGCGCCTCACACATGTCCTGGGTGGTCACCGCCTACCTGCTCGCCGAGACCGTCTCCACCGCCCTGGTGGGCAAGTTCGGCGACCTCTTCGGCCGCAAGCTGATCTTCCAGCTCTCGGCGATCATCTTCATCGTCGGCTCGTTCCTGTGCGGGCTGGCCACCAACATGCTGCTGCTGATCGTCTGGCGGGCGCTGCAGGGCATCGGCGCGGGCGGGCTGATGGTGACGGCGATGGCGCTGATCGCGGACGTCATCCCGCTGCGCGACCGGGGCCGCTACCAGGGCGCGATCGGCGGGGTGTTCGGGCTCTCCACGGTGATCGGGCCGCTCATCGGCGGGCTCTTCACCGACCACGCCAGCTGGCGCTGGTGCTTCTACGTCAACGTCCCGATCGCCGTGCTGGTGGTGATCGCCGCGGCCCGGAACATCCCGGTGGTGCGCTCCGCGGTCCGGCCGATCATCGACTACCTGGGCATCGTGCTCGTCTCGGGCGGGGCGTGCGCGCTGATCCTCGCCACCAGCTGGGGCGGCAACCAGTACGCCTGGACCTCGCCGGAGATCATCGGACTCTTCGCCGCCGGGGTGGTGCTGCTCGCCGCGTTCTGCTGGGCGGAGACCCGCGCGGTGGAGCCGATGCTGCCCATGCACCTGTTCCGGAACCCGGTCTTCGCGGTCTGCACCGCGCTCTCCTTCGTGGTGGGCTTCGCGATGCTCGGGGCGATGACATTCCTGCCCACCTATCTGCAGTACGTGGACGGCAACTCCGCGACCGTCTCCGGGGTGCGGACGCTGCCGATGGTGGTCGGGCTGCTGGCCGCCTCCATCTACAGCGGCAACGTGGTCAGCAAGACCGGCACCTACCGGATCTTCCCGATCATCGGGACTCCGGTGATGGCACTCGGCCTCTTCCTGCTCTCCCGGATGGGGCGCGGCACCAGCATCTGGCTGGAGTCGCTCTACATGTTCGTGCTCGGCCTCGGCATCGGGCTGTGCATGCAGGTGCTGGTGATCGCCGTCCAGAACACCGTGCCCTACTCGGAGATGGGCACCGCCACCTCCGGGGTCTCCTTCCTGCGGACGATGGGCAGCGCGTTCGGCACCGCCGTCTTCGGCACCATCTACACCAACAGCCTGGGCCCGGCGCTGCGCAGGGGCGTCGAGGAGGCCGTCGGGATCGCGGGCGGGCAGAATGCGGCCGGCATCGCCAGGGCGGCGGGCAGCCCGGAGGGCCTCAAGTCGCTGCCGGCGAACGTGGCGGCGCCGATCATCGACGGCTATGCGCACGCCCTGCACACCGTCTTCCTGTGGACGGTGCCGGTGGCGCTCGCCGGGTTCGCGGTCTCCTTCTTCCTCAAGCAGGTGGAGCTGCGCGGGGTGGCCCGGGCCGCCTCGGCCGACCTGGGCGAGGGGTTCGCGGCGCCCCGCTCCGGGGACGCGCGGCGGGCGCTGGAGTCGGCGGTCGGCGGGCTGCTGCGGACGATGGACGGCAGCACGGTGCGCCGGGTGCTGCGCTCGGCCGACACCCGGCTGGACGTCGCCGGGGCGTGGGCGGTGCTGCAGATCGCGCTCTTCGAACGGCTCGTCGGGCACGGCAGCCTGCGGCTGATCGCCGCCCGGCGGCGGGTGCCCTGGGACGTGCTGCTGCCGGTCTTCGAGCGGATGACCGAGGAGGGGTTCCTGGAGCGCGGCGGCGGGGCCGGGTCCGGGTTCGGCTCCGGCGCGGGCATCTACTCGCTCACCGCGGCGGGGCGGCGCGAGGTGGCCGCCATCGAGCGCGCCTACGGCGAGTGGCTCTACGGCCGGCTGGAGCCGGAGGACGTCGGGCCGCAGTCGGAGGAGTCCGGGCTGCGGCTGCGCGACGCGGTCGACGCGGTGGCCAAGCGGTGGCTGGCCGAGGACCTCACCTCGGGTGCCGTCTCGGCGCACCAGGCGGCCGCCCCGGCCTGACACCGCGTCGGGTCGGAACGCCACCGCGCCGGATCAGAAGCCGTCCGGGCTCCAGGGCAGCCGGGCCTCGTTGAAGAGGGTGTCGATGCGGGCGGCGGCGCCCGTCCACTCCTCGGCGAGGCGGCCCGCGGCCTGCAGCCGGCGGGCCGACTCGCCGCCCAGGTACAGGGTGCCGAGAGAATCCACCGGAAGGGTGATGTCCGGCTCCTGGGTGGTGCGGGTGCAGGTCGCCCCGTCGAGGCCGCCCTCCAGGTGGTAGCTGCCGTTGCAGTGCCCCTGCGGGTCCTCGACGCGGATGATGACCTCGCCCTCCGCCTGGTAGGTGCGGGCCTCCAGCGCGGCGGGGACGTCCAGCACGCGCAGCCACAGCATGTCCTCGCCGCCCACCCGGCGGGCCGCCCGGGCGTCCTCCAGCAGCAGCGGGAACGGGTCGTCCGGGGAGCGGCCGCCGGTGGAGACGGTGCCGATCCAGTCGACGGAGGTGACGTACTGCCAGAGCGCGGCGGCGGCCACCGCGTCGTCGCGGGCCCGCTCGGCGCCGACGATCAGGTCGTCCACCTTGAGCCGGACCTGCGGCACGCCGCCGATCCAGTTCTCCTTGTCCTCGATGCGGTAGGTGAGCGCGCCGGTCGGGCGGCCGCTGGAGTCGCGGTGCAGGACGTAGAAGGCACCCTCCCGCTTGTGCACGGGGTGCGGACGCTGACCGGTCATCATCTGCCAGCGCCACTCCGGGCGTTCCACGGCGCCGACCTGGCGGGCCCGGAAGCGGGCGTGCACCTCGGGCGCGGCCTTGGCGTACTCCTCGGCGTCGACGATCTCGACGGTGCCGGCGGCCCGGTCGATCCAGTCGACGACCTCGGCGCGCAGCCCGCCGCGCGCGCAGTCGACGTCGAACTCGGCGGAAAAGGTGGCCGGACCGAAGCCGAAGCGGCCGTAGATGGGCCACTCGACGGAGATCAGGATGGCCAGCGCCTGGTCGCGGGCGACGGCCTCGGTGAGCTCGGTGGTCATCATCCGGGTCAGCAGGCCCTGGCGGCGGTGCGTGGGCAGCACCGTGACGCCGGTGATCGCGTCGGCCTCGACGGCGCCGCCGCCGGGGACGGTGATCTCCATCGGGAAGCTGCGCAGCGTGCCGACGCAGCGCTCCCCGTCGAACGCCCCCTTCAGGCGGTGGCCGCGCGAGGAGAAGACGGGGCGCCAGAACTCCTCGTTCTCGGGGCTCGGGGGGCGGAGGAACCCGAGGTCGGCTGCGCGGTGCCAGGCCGAGCGCGCGGCGCGGTCGACGTCCTTGATTCGGATGGCCATGCCGGTCAGGCTAGCCTGCCGCACCCTCCAGCAGGTCGTCGACGCTGGCCTCTCCCTCGCGGTAGCGGCGGGCGATCTCGCTGGAGGCGGCGTCCGCGACGCGCTGCACGGCGTGCCGGCGGCCGGAGAGCTGCTGCTCGTAGCCGACCAGGCGGGCGCGGGCGTCGGCGAGTTCGGCGTCGTCGTGCGCGCCGAGGTCGGTGAGCTCACTGGCCATCACCACCGGGACGAGCTCGCGGTAGCGGCGGGCCCGGGGGGCGCGGACGGTGAGGTGGCGGGCGGACCCGCGGACCCGCGGCGGGGCGTCCCGCAGGATCTCGGAGAGGCGCCCGACCAGGTCGTCCTCCTCGGGGGCGGCGTCCCGGGGCGGGGCCGGCGGCTCGCCGTCCCGACGGCGGGTCAACTCGGCGCGCAGGATGTCGATCCGGCCCTGGAGCATGCGCCGCAGATAGGAGAGGTCGGCCTCCTCCTCGCGGGCGGCGGCGCGGATGGCGCGGAGCCGGTCGAGGGGCAGCCGGCGCAGTTCGGCCGGGTCGTCCGGGCCGAGGTCGGCGGCGTCGGGGCCGACGCCGCCGATCGGATCGTGCGCGCCGAGCCCGTACACCGTCGCACCGCCGAGCAGGTCCGTCACGCGGGGACTCTCGGGTTCCACCAGCAACACCAGCATTCCGTGGGCGGGGGCCCGGCCGCGAAGCGCGACCGGCCGCACAATCGTCCCATCCGCCACCGGCGGAATGCAGCCTTCCGGCACTCGAACGAGCCCGGGCTGGGCGGCTGTTCGGTGGCGCGTTCGATGGCTGGGGCGGCCGGCGGGTGCTGCCCTAGTGGAAGCTCAGCTGGGAGAGGGAGTGGATCGGCAGCAGGAAGGAGCCGAAGCCGCAGAGCACCCCGACCACCACCAGCAGCGGCGTCACCAGCAGGTGCTCCACCTTGTCGCCGGCCCGGAAGCGCAGCACCTTCGGCGTCCCGAACGGGTACCAGCGCTTGCCGTCGATCGGGATCGGCCAGAACAGCGGCGCGCCCGACTCGGTCAGCGCGTCCCCCAGGATGTGCACCAGCACGCCCAGCGCTATCGGCAGCCCCAGCCAGGCGTAGGGGTGCGGGAAGAGCCAGTCGGCCTGCCCGGGGTGGTTCGACAGCTGCTCGTAGACGATCCAGGAGACCGCCGCCGACAGCAGCCAGGTGATCACGTCGTGGCCGCGCCGCGCCCAGCGCCAGAGCAACCCCTCGATGGCCAGCACCAGATGGACGAAGAAGATCGCCAGCACCGCCCACTTGCCCAGGAAGGAGAGCCCGTAGGCGGCCGCCCCGGTGGCCGCCGCCCAGAACCAGGTGTGGGTGAGGGTGCGGTGCCCGCCCTCCCGGTGCGAGTCGCGGCGGGTGCGCGTCGCCTTGTAGACGATCTCCGCCAGATCGTGGGTGAACCAGCAGGCCAATCGCGATATCGGCCCGAAGGACCGGGAGATCGTCGCCGCCTTGTGGTCCAGGTCCGGGGCCAGGGCCGCCCCCGCGCAGATCACCGCGCCGACCGCGAGCACCAGCGGCGGCATCGGCGTGCCCCGCTCGGCGGCCACCGCCCCCACCGCGAGCCACGCCACCGCCCCCGACAGCGAATGCGCCGGTCCCATCATCGGCCCTGCTCCTCCCCGTTGGCCCTGCTGACGTCGCGACTGACGTCGAGTTAGCCAATCAGATCATCCCGGCGGACGGATGCGGAAACCGGGTCTGCGAAGATTGGCCGCATGCGAGCGGTGGTTCAGGTGGTCACGGAGGCGAGCGTGACGGTCGACGGGGAGAGCGGGCCGGTCGGCTCGATCCTCGGGCCGGGGCTGTGCGTGCTGGTGGGCGTCACCCACCAGGACACGCCCGAGCAGGCGCGGGCCCTGGCCCGCAAGCTGTGGTCGGTGCGGCTGCTGGACGGCGAGAAGTCCTGCTCGGACCTGGGCGCGCCGCTGCTGGTGATCAGTCAGTTCACCCTCTACGGGGACGCCCGCAAGGGCCGCCGTCCCACCTGGAGCGCGGCCGCGCCCGGCGAGGTCGCCGAGCCGCTGGTGGACGCGGTGGTGGCCGAACTGCGGGCGCTGGGCGCGACGGTGGCCACCGGGCGGTTCGGCGCGGACATGAAGGTCTCGCTGGTCAACGACGGCCCGATGACGCTGCTGCTGGAGGTGTGAGGCCGCCGCCCCCGGCTATGCGGGGACGATGACCTCCTGGGCGGCCGGCACGGCGTCCGCGATCAGGGCGGCGTCCTCCGGGGTGTTCCGCTTGACCAGCGCGAGGGCCACCGGGCCCAGCTCGTGGTGGCGGGCCGAGGTGGTGACGAAGCCGATCGCCCGGCCCTCCGGGCCGTCCGCGGCGAGCCGGACCGGCGCGCCGTGCGCGGGCAGCCGCACCTCGCTGCCGTCCAGGTGCAGGAAGACCAGCCGGCGCGGCGGCCTCCCCAGGTTGTGGACGCGGGCCACGGTCTCCTGGCCGCGGTAGCAGCCCTTGTCGAGGTGGACGGCGGTGGCCAGCCAGCCCACCTCGTGGGGAATGGTGCGGTGGTCGGTCTCGAAGCCGAGGCGGGGGCGGTGCGCCTCGACGCGCAGCGCCTCCAGGGCGAGCAGGCCGACGGGGGCGTCGGCGGCGTCCTTCGCCCACGCGCCGGAGACCGCCTCCAGGCTCTCCCGGGGCACGATCAGGTCGCGGCCCCAGGCGTGCTCCAGCACGGCGGCGGTGCCCCGCGGCGGCTCCAGGATCGAGCCGGCGGGCAGGTGCAGCACCGCGTGGCCGGCCGTCAGGTCGGCGGCCTCCACGCGGTAGAAGAACTTCATGCTCTCCAGATAGCCGAGGAGCGCCTGCGCGGTGCCCGGCTCGACGTGGATCCAGGTGGCGGCGCCGTCGTCGACGAGGGTGAGGTGGTGCTCGATGTGGCCCTGGGCGGAGAGCACCAGCGCCTCGGTGGCGCGGTGCGGCTGGAGGTGCTCGACGTGCTGGGTGAGCAGCAGGTGGAGCCATGCCAGCCGGTCCTCGCCGGAGACGCGGAGGACCTCGCGGTGCGAGAGGTCGACGTGCCCGCGGCCGGAGGCGAGGCGGCGCTGCTCGCGGAAGAGCTCGCCGTAGTGCGCGGCGACGGGTTCGTCGACGCCTTCGCCGGCGACGGCGCCCGGGGTGTTCAGGAGGGGGGACGACGGTGCTGCAGCCATGCGCTCCAGCGTACGTCGCGTGCGGTCACGGCCCGGTCTCGGGCTCCTCCTCGCTCCGGCGGCAGGCTTCGCACCGCCCGTAGAGCGCGAAGTGCTTGACGTCGGTGGCGAAGCCGTAGTCGTCCAGCAGGCGGGTGACGAGCGGATCGGCGGCGGAGACGTCGACCTCGGTGACCGTGCCGCAGCCCCGGCACACCAGGTGCATGTGGTGGTGGCGGGCGGCCAGGTGGTAGGTGGGCGAGCCGTGCCCGAGGTGGGCGTGCGAGACCAGGCCCAGCTCCTCCAGCAGCTCCAGGGTGCGGTACACGGTGGAGATGTTGACGCCGCTGGCGGTGCGGCGGACCTCGGCGAGGATGTCGTCGGGGGTGGCGTGGTCGAGCCGCTCGACGGCCCGCAGCACCAGCTCGCGCTGCGGGGTGAGGCGGTAGCCGCGGCGGCGCAGCCCCGAGCGCCAGTCGTCGTCGTGCTGCTCCGCCATGCGCGCGGCCTCCTCGGCTAGGGGTGGAACGCGAGCCCGTTCTCCGGCACCTTGCGCAGCTGCGCGGACATGAAGGGCTTGAGGGCCTGCTTGTCGGCGGCCCGCTCGAAGACCCACATCAGGTCGCCGCCGACCAGGCCGTAGAGGCGCTTGCCGCCGGTGTAGGCGGGGGCGGAGGGGATCCGGGCGACCGCGTCGGTGACGAGGTCGATCTGCGGCTTCTTGTCGGCGAGGTTGCCGTACCAGATCTCGATGGTGCCGTCGTCGCGGGTCATGGTGATCTCGACGGTGCGGGCGTCCGGGGCGAACCGCCAGTACCCGTGCTCGCTGTCGATCGGCCGGACCTTCCGGCCGCTCTCGCCGAGCTCCCAGGTGTGCGAGGAGTACTCGAGGACGGCGCGGCCGTCCTGGGAGAACGTCACCTCCTGCCCGAAGTTGACGCTGGTCGCCTCGGGATCGCCGCCGGCGGCGGACAGATCGGCGACGCCGGCGCCCTCCCAGGTGCCGAGGAGGAAGGCGAGGGGCACGAGGGACGGATCGAGGTCCTCGGGAATCTCAAGCATGGCGGTGGGGTGCTTTCGGTTTGCTCGCGGTCTCAGCGCTGGCCCTGGTACAGCTTCGTCACGGCGTACCAGGCGAACCAGAGGGTGGCGACGCAGACGAGGACCAGGAGGGTGGTGAAGACGGCTTCCATGGAACGGTGCTCCTTGCGGTAGCGCGGGCGCGGGCGCAGACGCTGCGTGCGACGTGTTCGGCTCGCGGCCGATTCTATCGGGAGGGGGTGGGGGGGAGCGCCCGGGTCAGCTCGTCGAGGTGTCGCACCACCCACTGAGCGCCGGCGTCCCGCAGCAGCCGGACCTTCTCCTCCCGGTTCGCGTACCCCACGAACCCCACCCCGGCGGCCCGAGCGGCGGCGACGTCCGCGACGGAGTCGCCGATCATCAGGCATTCCGCGGGCGGATGCCCGCCCATCGCCTGGACGACCACATAAGGATCGGGCTTCATCCGCCCCACCCCGTCCGGCTCCCGCCCGAAGATCGCCTCCGGCGGGAACGCCTCCCCCAGCAGCCCCCGGTCCGCGAGGTGCTTCCGGACGGCGGCGGCGCAGTTGTTGCTGGCGACGGCGAACGTCGCACCGTGCGTCAGCAGCACAGCGACCAGCTCGTCCGATCCGGGGGTGGGCGCGGCGGTGGCCGCGGCCTCGATCTCGTGAGCGGCGAGCAGCGGTTCCAGCCGGGGCAGAGCCCGGACGACGACATGAGTGTCCGTCGCACCCTGCAGTTCCGCCGGGGCCTCGGGGGCGGAAGCCAGGAGTTCGTCGGCGACATCGGTGGCGGGGTACCCGTCGAAGAGCCCGCACAACGGGCCGTCGAAGTCCCATATGACGCGGCGGGCTCGGAGCACGGCGGCGTGACGGCCGTCAGGCCGGCTGAGGTCCATGCGCTCGAGGGTATGCGCGTTCGCTACTTCCCTCTGACGAGGGATGACGGTGAAAGGTTTCGCAGCGTTCACGAGCGTCGCTTGCTACCCACCCGACTCACCCTGTAAACCTTCTTCCTGACACTCTGACACCTGTGCAGATGGCGCCGCGCGGAGTGCTCTGCCGCCTGGAGACCCCCGGAACAGGGCCACGCGCTTCCCTCGCTCTTCGCATACTTTCGGTTCCTGGAGTTCAGCTCGATGGGTTCCATCAGCATCGCGGGACGGCCGGTCGGCAACGCGACCAGGCCCTATGTCATCGCCGAGATCGGCCACAATCACGGGGGCAGCCTGGAGGCAGCGAAGGAGCTGGTCAGAGCCGCTGCCGAGGCAGGGGCCGACGGCGTGAAGCTGCAGAAGCGCACCAACCGCGCCATCTTCACCGAAGCCATGTACAACGCTGAGTACACGGGACGCAACAGCTTCGGCCCCACCTACGGGGCACATCGTGAATACCTGGAGCTGGACCAGTCCGACTACCAAGAGCTACAAAAGGTCGCATTCGAGTGCAACGTCGACCTCTTTGCGACTGCCTTCGATCCGCAGAGCGTGGACTTTCTCGAAAAACTCGACGCCCCGGCAATCAAGATCGCTTCGGGCGATCTGACGTACACCCAGCTGCTGCGGACTGCAGCGGCGACCGGGATTCCGATGATCGTCTCCACCGGGGGCGCCGATGCCGCCGAGGTGCGCCGCGCCTACGAGGCGATCCGCGGCGAGTCGGCAACGGTCCCGCTCGCGCTCCTGCAATGCACGGCCACCTACCCGGCCCGACCGGAGGAGCTCAATCTCGGCGTGATCTCCACCTACGCCCGGGAGTTCGACGACCCGCACACCGTGACCGGCTACTCCGGGCACGACTCCGGCATCGACGGAGCGCTGCTGGCCGTCGGGCTCGGGGCACGGGTGGTGGAGAAGCACTTCACCCTCGACCGCACGGCGCCGGGCAGCGATCACCACTTCTCGCTGCTCCCCGAGGAGTTGGGCGAGTTGACCTCCCGCCTCGACCTGTGGGCGCGGATGCTCGGCGATCCGCGGAAGCAGCGGCTGCCGCAGGAGGCCGCGGCGCTCCGGAAGATGCGGAAGTGCCTGGTTGCCGCGCGCGACCTGGAGCCGGATGCGGTGCTCACCGAGAAGGACATCGCCTTCAAGTCCCCGGGCGACGGGCCGATGCTGCCCTACGAGGCGGACGAGCTGATCGGCCGCACCATGCGGGTAGCGGTGCGGAGGGACGAGTTCTTCGACCGCGGCATGCTGGCTCCCGCGGGCACGCCGTCCCGGGGCGGAACCGGTCGGCGCGAACCCGCTGCCACCGCCGGCAGCCGGCCATGACGGTGGCGGCGCAGGCGGGTCAGGCCGGGGCGGCGATGGTGTCCCAGTAGCTCTCGAACCAGGCCTTCAGCTCTTCGGCGTAGGTGCCGGTGTGGCGCCGGAGGTCGAGGTTGAAGCCCGCCACGTCATAGGCCTCCACCTCGGCGCCGCCGTCGAGCGGGGTGACCCACTTCTGCACCTGGTACAGACCGCTGAAGACGGCCCTCCGGTTGAGGACGTAGAGCTTGAAGGTCGGCGTCAGCGGAACCGTGCGGAGCTCGAACCGGAGCTCCGTCCGTGGCACCGCGAGCTTCTGCATCTGCGCGAACTGGGTCCGCAGGACTCCGACCTGATTCCGGCGGATCCCGTCCATCCGCTGGCGCGGGCGCGCATCGTCCGGATCGGTGACGGATCGCGGGAGGGCGAGATGCGCACCATCCGAGGGCAGCATCAGACGGAGAGTGACCGATTTCGGTTGCAGCGCACCGATCCGCATGCGGCGGATCGGCAATTGCATGGCCGAGTTCAGCGTCTCGGCCGTGAACCCGAAGTAGTCGATCGTGACGTCCTGTTGCTCACCGAACGCCGTCTCGACCGCGTCGGCCAGGAAGATCCCGCCCTCGGAAACCTGGGCCCGATCTCCCGCGACGACGGCCCGGCGCCCGCGCTGCATCGGGTCGATGACCCCGTCGTTCTCCAGAATCTTCAGCGCGAGCTGGACAGTTGGGCGCGAAACCTCGAATTCTCCCGCCAAATCACCCTGCGACGGGAGCTTCTCCCCTGCATGGTACCGACCGGCATCGATGGCGTCGCGCAGCTCCCCCGCGACCCACTCGGGCTTGGCTGTCGGACCGCCGTTGCCACCATCGAGCGACATGGCAGAAGCATACTGGCTCGGCCAAGTTGAGAACCCACATGGTGTCAACTTCCTTGCCAGGTTTGGCGATCCTGCCAAGCAGGTATCTCACTACCAGTCAGGGTTTCCGCCCCGGTAAGGGGTTGTCGGGGCGGGTTGCCGGACCGTGACTGCTGCAACGGGGGTCTGCGCGGTTGGAACGCCACGCCGATCGCGCAGGACCTTCGTGGCGCCCGCCGCAGCTGCGCCACGCACAACGACGTGCGAGCTACCCCTTGTTGCTCTCAAAGCAGGCAAGGAGGAAGCGCCAGTGTCAGTCTTCGGGAAAGAAGCCGTCGACCTCATCCTCGGATGGATCGTCAGCAACGCACTTGGCACCAGCTCGGTCGTGGTGAGCCTGCTCATCGCGCTCATCGCAAAGTCGCCGGCGATCAAGCTCGCCGCCGTCATCATCGCTGTCCTGCTGATGATCGGCGTCGGTGGATCGCTGAGCATGTCGCACAGCAAGTCGCACGACGGCGGCGGCTCCCAGGTCCACGCCACCGCAACGGCCCGGCCGTAGAGGCCGGCCTGCTCCACCTGCGCTCGTCGCGGTCGCGCCCCAACAGCGCGGATCGCGACGACGCCACGGTGCGCGGTCGCCCCGCTCCCCTACTGGTCCCACCACTTGTCGTCGCGGTCGCGGCGGTTGGCGACTATGGCGGCGAACGGGGGGATGGCCATGGCGACGACGCACATGGCGATGGCCGCGGGGATGGACCAGAGGCGGACGACGCCCCAGGCCAGGACGAAGAGGGCGATGCAGATGCCCATCATCACGAAGTAGCGGCGACGCCGCTGCGGCTGCGCCATCATGCAACCCAGCGTACGCCGCCGCTGACCTCGGCGAATCTCGGCGAACCTCGGCAGACCTCGGCGAGGTGCCTCAGACCGTGATGGCCACCTCGGCCGTCGCGCCGCGGACGGCGACGACCGCGCGGTCGGCCGTCGCGCCCGGGACCAGGGCCCGGAGGGTCCACGTGCCCGGGGCGGCGAAGAAGGTGAAGGTGCCCGCGTCGCCCGTCGGGACCTCCGCGGTGAACTCGCCGCCCTCGTCCAGCAGCCGGACGTAGCCGCCCACCGGCTGCCCGTCGCGGGTGATGATGCCGCGGATCACGGCCTCGGTGGTGGTGTCGACGCCGGAGGCGTCCCGGCCGCCCTCGGGGGCGCCGCAGCTGTCGCTCATAGGATCCAGTCCCCTTCTCGCTGCTTGCTACTTGCCGGAGCCGAGCTCGATCGGCACGCCGACCAGCGAGCCGTACTCGGTCCAGGAGCCGTCGTAGTTCTTCACGTTCTGCTGGCCGAGCAGCTCGTGCAGCACGAACCAGGTGTGCGCGGAGCGCTCGCCGATGCGGCAGTAGGCGATGGTGTCCTTGGACAGGTCGACGCCCTCGCCCTCGTAGAGGGACTTCAGCTCGTCGTCGCTGCGGAAGGTGCCGTCGTCGTTCGCGGCCTTGGACCACGGGATGTTCTTCGCCGAGGGCACGTGGCCGGCGCGCTGCGACTGCTCCTGCGGAAGGTGCGCCGGGGCGAGCAGCTTGCCGGAGAACTCGTCGGGCGAGCGGACGTCGACCAGGTTCAGGCTGCCGATCGCCTTGACGACGTCGTCGCGGAAGGCGCGGATGGAGGCGTCCGCCTCCTTCGCGGTGTACTGCGAGGCCTCGCGGGCCGGCTTCTCGGCGACCAGCTCGCGCGAGTCCAGCTCCCACTTCTTGCGGCCGCCGTCCAGCAGGCGGACGTCGCCGTGGCCGTAGACCTTGAAGTACCAGAAGGCGTAGGCGGCGAACCAGTTGTTGTTGCCGCCGTAGAGGACGACCGTGTCGCCGTTGCCGATGCCCCGCGCGGACAGAAGCTTCTCGAAGCCCTCGCGGTCGACGAAGTCGCGGCGGACCGGGTCCTGCAGGTCCTGCTTCCAGTCGATCTTGATGGCGTTCCGGATGTGGTTCTTGTCGTAGGCCGAGGTGTCCTCGTCGACCTCCACGAGGACGACCTTCGGGTCGTCGAGGTGGGACTGGACCCAGTCGGCGTCGACCAGGACGTCGCTGCGACTCATGGGATGTGCTCCTCCGGGGTGCGTGCGGTGCGTGGGCAGGCATGGCATGGGCGGGAGGTGCGCCTGAGGGGGCCCGCGTTCGCCGATCCGGTCATGCGGTCCACAAGGTGAGACGTGGCCGGCCGATGGATGGGCTGCTGGGCTCCGTCACGGGCAGAGATGACCCGCTGCGTTCAGGCGCAGCAGGGCAGCATGTCGGTGAGACCGGTAAGTGCCGCCCCGTCAGATCATTCGACACAGGCAGGTGGCAACGCGGCACAGGTCGACTGCGCGCCGCTTGGTGAGTGCCACCCCTGTTCTCTGCATGGGCCCGATCGTACGGACACCGAGACTTCGGTGTCACCAGGGTCTCGGAATATGGGATGGGCTGTGGGTGATTTGTCCCGATTGATGGTGATTACGGCGCCATTTTGGGGGCCATCTGTTTCGGAGTGTGGGACGGCCGGGACGGCTAGAGCGTCAGGTTGGTGCCGGTGAAGCCGACATGGACGCCGTCCGCCTCCGGGTCGACGGTCTGCAGCCGGACGCCGCCGGGCAGGCCGGAGAAGCTCCGGTTCACGGTGAGCTGCTGCGCCACCAGGTCGCTGATGATCGGGATCGGCGCCCCGTTGAGCTTGACCCCGCTGGAGGCGATCGACGAGCCGCTCTTGCCGACCACCAGCCCCGCGGTTCCGGTGATGTGGCGCTGCTGGCCGAAGAGGGTGCGGGTGGTGGTGAACTTGACGCGGCCGTTGCCGTCCGAGCCCTTGCCGCCGTAGGCGATCGAGGTGTGGTCGTCGCCCATCAGCTTGTTGACGTCCCCGTAGGAGAGCACGAACGAGCCGCTGACGCTCTCCGCGGAGGCGTGGCTGTAGTTGTCGCGCGGCTTGACGCCCCGCAGCTCGACGGCGAGGTGGCTGAGCGCCAGGTCGTCGCCCTGCGCCTGGACGCGGCCGGTGGGCGCGGCCAGCACCACGTCCTCGAAGGTGCCCGACGCCACCTGCGTCAGGAACGGGAAGCCGTTGATCGACACGGACGGCTTCGAGGTGAGCAGGAACCGCCCGTTGAGGCGGTCGGCGGCCTTGTTCTGGACGACGTGGACGCCGATCCGGTCCGCGGCCACCGCCAGGGCCAGCACGACCACCAGCAGAATGACCAGATTGCGCAGCAATCGCATGGTGCTCGTGCTCCGTTCCGTTCCGATGCCTACGTGGTAGAGCGGTTCCGGTGCGGGGTTGGTTCCACCGGACGGCGCCGGGACCGGTCGGAACCAGTCGGGACCGATCAGCCCAGGCCCCACCCGGTGAGGAAGACGAGCGGGACGGCGCACGTCAGCGGGAGCGCGACGCCGGCCGTCAGATGGACGAAGCGGGACGGGTAGTCGTAGGACGCCACCCGGTGCCCGATCAGCGCGCCGACCGCGCCGGCCAGGCCGACGACCGCGCCGGTTCCGGCGCCCATGCCGAGCGCGGCGGACCCGAAGACGGCGCCGAACGCCGCGGCCACCACCGCGGAGGCGGCCAGCGAGGCGGCCTCCATGGGCAGTTCGGCGGCCTTGCCGACGGCCAGCATCCCGGCACGGACGATCACCGCCACGGCGACGGCGAGCGCCCCGAGGGTGAGGACGGCGCCGGACGCCCAGGCGTGCTGCGGGTGCAGCTCCCGGGTGGGCAGCCAGGCGGCGGCGAGCACGGTGAGCGCGACGGCCGCGACGGTGACGGCAAGTGCCTGGGTGAGTTCGCCCTGCGGCGCGCGGGCCCGCATCTGCAGCACCAGCACGGCGACGAGGGCGACGCCGATCGCTCCGGCGATGGCCTGCCAGGCGGCGCCGGCCGGGGCGAGCAGGATCACCGCGTCGACGGCGAGCCCGGCCACGCCGGCCAGGGCGATGCCCTGGCGGGCGGGCCACATGCCGTTGAGGCGGAACCATCCGGCGGCGGTGAAGCCCTGCAGCACCAGGACGGCGAGCGCGGCGAGGGGCCGGCCGCCGAATGCGGAGAACAGGGTGAGGACGAGGGCGAGCCCGGTGGTGAGCGCGGCGGGCTGGACGCCGGGGTAGCGGATCGGGTTGCCGACGCGCGGGTTGGGCGCGATGCGGGACTTGGCCCGGGAGCGGGCCTCCCCCTGCGGCTCTCCCTGCGCCTCCCCCGGCGCCTCCCCCTGCGCGGGTGGCGATGCGGGGTCCTGCGGCTGCTCCGGGTTCCCGGCCGGCTCGGCGGCGGACTCGGGCGCGGCGCTGCGGGGCCAGTCGTCGGCGGCGGGGGCGGTGGCCGCCACCGCGGCGGAGACCTCCTCGGGGGCCGGCACCGGCTCAGGCGCCTCGGCGGGCACGGTGAACCAGCCGTCCTCGGCGAGCGGCAGGACGGGGGCCGGGGCCGAGGTGTCGGACTCCTCGGAGCTGTCGTCGGTGGCCGGCGGCGCGGCGGCGGCCGGCGGCGCGGCGGCGGCCGGGGGCGCGGCGGCCGCGGGGGCGGGCTCGGGCACGGCCGCGGTCGACGGGGCGGCCGGGTAGGGCCAGTTGCCGACCGCGGAGGTCTCGTCGGCGCTGCTGTAGGAGGGCGACGGCGGCTCGGGCGCCTCGTCCCGGAAGAGCGGCCCGGTGACGCGCGGCGGCGCGGGCCGCTCCGGCTGCTCGGCAGGCGGGTACGGCGCGTAGGCCTCGTACGGCGCGTACGGCTCGTACGGCCCGTCCGCGACGCGGGGCAGCTTCGCCGTCTCCGCGGAGTCGGGCGCGGAGGGCGCAGGCGGCGCGGGGGGTGCGGGGTGCCAGTCGGGGGCCGGGGCCTGCTGCGGCCACGGCTGCGGCGCGGGGGCCGGGGTCTGCGCGGGGGGCGCCTGCTGCCAGGGCTCGTCCGGGATCCGCGGCAGCTTCTGCGTCGCGCCGTCGTCCGCGGGCGGCAGGTGGTGCTGCGGCCACGCCTCGGCCTGCTGCGGCACCGGCGGCAGCTTCTGCGTCGCGGCGCCGCCGTCGTCCTGGTGGCCCCAGGTGTGGGACGCGTCGTCGGGGGCGGTCCCGGGACCGGGCAGCGTCGGCCACGGGGCGCGCTCGCCGCCGGGCTGCGGCACCGGGATGTGCCGCGTCGCCGCGGGGTCCTCCGGGGCGCCCGGCAGGCCCGCGCCGCCGGCCTCGCCGACCTGCGGGAGCCGCTGGGTGGCGGCGGTGTCCGGGGCGGACGCAGGCCGTCCCCGCTCGTCGTCGTGTGGATGCTGTGCCGTCAAGGTAGTCCCTCACCCGCCCGCGAAGGGCGGCAGCACCTCGACGGTGCCGCCGTCGGTCAACCGGATCGTCTCGGGGGCACGCTTGCCCACCGGATCGCCGTCCACCAGGAAGGAGCAGAGCGAGAGGACGGACGCGAACCGCGGCCGGTCCGCGTGCGCCTGCCGCGCCGCGTCCAGGGCATCGGCCAGCGTCGCCGCGCGGTACGGCTCCTCGGCCCTGCCCGCGGCGTCCTTCGCGGCGGCCCAGTAGCGGATCGTGCCGCCCGCGGCCGGGGTTGCGGTCACGCTCTTCCCCCTGCCTTCCCTGCCTTCGTCTCCTGCGGGCCGGACGGCCCGCGGTGGTCGGGTGCTGACGGTACCCGCGCCCCGGCACCGGTGGCCAACACGGCGCGTCGAAGCCATCCGGCGAGCCGGGCCAGCAGCTCCTCCCCCACCGCGTTCTCGGCGTGCCCCATGCCCGGCTCCACCCACAGCTCGGCGCGGCCGCCGGTCGCCTCGTGCAGCGAGGTGCCGTGCGCGAGCGGGAAGTAGCGGTCGGCGTCGCCGTGCACGATGAGCAGCGGGACGCCCGCCTCGGCGGCCTCCCGGGCCGCGATCCGCGGCGGCATCGGCACCACCTCCCAGTCGCGCGCTATCCGGGTGCCGAGCACCCAGCGGGAGAAGAGCCGGCCCTCGGGGCGCTGCACCGCCCAGTGCAGC
Source organism: Mangrovactinospora gilvigrisea (assembly GCF_001879105.1). Classification (GTDB taxonomy): domain Bacteria; phylum Actinomycetota; class Actinomycetes; order Streptomycetales; family Streptomycetaceae; genus Mangrovactinospora; species Mangrovactinospora gilvigrisea. Next base: position 162,106 of record NZ_MLCF01000043.1, read on the forward strand.
AGCCGCATCGGGCGCGTCCCCTTGTAGTACCAGCGGCCGGGGGAGCTCACCGCCGCCGCGGCGTCCGTGCGGCCCGGCAGTCCGCGGCAGAGCGCCGCGTGCCGGAGCACCACCGCCGCGCCCATCGAGAAGCCGACGGTGACGATCCGTCGATAGCCCAGCGAGCGCGCCCAGGAGACGGCGGCGTCAACGTCGAGCACCTCCCGATCACCCACGCTGGAGCGTCCCCCGGATGTCCCATGGCCGCGAAACGAGAATGTAACAACCCCGAATTCGGTGGAAAGCGCGGCGGCGATCCGGCGCACGCCGGGCCGCGACAACGCGCCCGAGAATCCGTGGGCGAGCACCACCGCCGTCTCCACCGACCCGCCCCCACCTGCGAGTTCGCCACCAGGTGCGGAGCGCGCCGGGTAGTGGACGGCGCGCAGCCGAACACCGTCCGCGGTGAGCAGCACGGCCGCCGCAGGCCCCCTTCGCGCACCCGTGCGCCCGTTTGTGTCGCGTTCGTTTTCTTTCAGGGACGGGTTCATGTTCGCTATCCTCTCTCCGCAGGAGGACCCGGGCAGCGACGCCCTCAGGGTCCTCGTCTGTTTTTCGAGGACCGATCCGAGGCCCGTGTCCGGGTTTCAGGAGAGGGGACACCCCGCGCATGAGTTCGCTGCTGCTGCTCACCGATGCTCTCCAGCCGTCCGCCGAAGTCCTGCCCGCGCTGGGCCTGCTCAGCCACGAGATCCGGGTGGCCCCGGCCGAGGCCGCCGCGCTCGTCACCGAGGCCCCGCCGCGCACCGACGCGATCCTCGTGGACGGCCGCCGCAGTTTCGCGCAGATCCGCGGGCTGTGCCGGCTGCTCCGCTCCACCGGGCTGGACTGCCCGCTGCTGCTCGTCACCACCGAGGGCGGGCTCACCGCCGTCAACGCCGAGTGGGGCGTCGACGACGTGCTGCTCGACACCGCCGGGCCCGCCGAGGTGGAGGCCCGGCTGCGGCTCGCCGTCGGCCGGCTCCAGATGGAGGCCGAGGACGAGGCGCCGCCGGAGATCCGCAACGGCGACCTCACCATCGACGAGGCCACCTACGCGGCGCGGATCAAGGGCCGGGTGCTGGACCTCACCTTCAAGGAGTTCGAGCTCATCAAGTACCTGGCGCAGCACCCGGGGCGGGTCTTCACCCGCGCCCAGCTGCTCCAGGAGGTGTGGGGCTACGACTACTTCGGCGGCACGCGGACGGTCGACGTCCATGTGCGGCGGCTGCGGGCCAAGCTGGGGCCGGAGCACGAGCAGCTGATCGGCACCGTCCGCAATGTCGGCTACCGTTTCGTGGTGCCGGAGGCGCCCGCGGCGGAGGCGCCCGCGGCGGAGGCGAATGCGGCGGAGGCGAATGCGGCGGAGCCGATCGCGGCCGACGGCCACGGCTCGGCCACCGCCGCCCCGCAGGCCGCCACCGGCTGACGCAACCTGCCGGGGAGGCCCTAGAATCACGGCGTGCCCAGGGTGACGCGCGACGATGTGGCCCGGCTGGCCGGGACCTCCACGGCCGTCGTGTCCTATGTCATCAACAACGGTCCGCGGCCGGTCGCTCCGGCAACGCGGGAGCGCGTGCTGCGCGCGATCGAGCACCTCGGCTACCGCCCCGACAGCGTCGCCCAGGCGATGGCGAGCCGCCGCACCAACCTCATCGGCATGATCGTGCCGGACGCCCGGCAGCCGTTCTTCGGGGAGATGGCGCACGCGGTGGAGCGCTACGCCTCCGAGCAGGGCAAGCTCGTGCTCATCGGCAACTCCGACTATGTGGACGACCGCGAGGTGCACTACCTGCGGGAGTTCCTCGGAATGCGGGTCGCCGGGCTGATCCTGGTCAGCCAGGGCCCCTCGGAGGCCGCCGTCCAGGAGATCACCGACCGGGACGCCCAGGTGGTCTTCCTCCACCAGCGGCCCGAGACGCTGGACGCGCTGAGCGGCGCCGCCGTGCACAGCGCGGTGATGACGGACGACGTCGGCGGCGCCGAGCTGGCGGTGCGTCATCTGCTGGGCCACGGCCACCCCTACGTGGTCTGCTTCGGCGGGCCGGTGAGGATCATGGCGCCGGGCGACCCGGTGGTCGACCACATCGCGGGCTGGCGCCGGGCGATGGACGCGGCCGGCATCGGCACCGAGGGCCGGCTGCTGGACGTGCCGTTCGACCGCTACGGCGCCTACCGGGTCGGTCTGGACCTGCTCGGCGGCAAGCACCTGGCGCACCCCGAGGTGCCGCCCGCGGTCTTCTGCTCCACGGACGACCAGGCGATCGGCCTGCTGCGGGCGGCGCAGGAACTGGGCGTGTCGGTGCCCGGCGACGTGGCGGTGGCCGGCTTCGACGACATCCCGGAGGCCGAGCTGGCGTCGCCGCCGCTGACCACGGTGGCGTCGGACCGGGAGGGCATGGCGCGGGCGGCGGTCGACCTGGTGCTCGGGGAGCCGAAGGAGCCGGCGGAGGGGCCGCGGGTGAAGCGGTTCCCGTCGCAGCTGGTGGTGCGGCGGAGCTGCGGCTGCGGATGACCCCGCCGGGGCCCGCGCCGCACCGCAGATGGCGGTGCGCCCGCCGGGGAGCCAGTGCCGTGACCGGCAGGGTTTGCCCGGAAGGAGCGTCGTTCGGTGCGTGCGATCGGCGTGCCGGACGAAAGCCGCGAGTGGCGGAGCCACGGCGGTTTCTGGCCGGTGCGGCAGGGGGCACCTCCCGGACGGAGTCCGGGGGAGTGCGTGCCGGGCGGCGCGACGGGGCAAACCCTGCCGGGAGGGGCACTAGTTCTGCCGGGGTTCTCAACCCGCTCTAAGGGATCCTTCATGGTGGAAGCGGACGGTAATGCCATGAGCAGCGACTACCCGAGCAGCACTACCACTCCCTACGCCGAGTCGATCCAGGGCACCGTGCTGGCCTCCGAGACGGAGACCCCGCTCGGGGCGAGCATCCCGCCGCCGCCCATCGACCCGCCGGTCGCCCACGGCGCCGAGGGCCGCAAGCGCCCCCGCCGGCGTCCCAGCAAGGTCGTCGCGCTGGCCGCCGCGGCCGTCATCGCCGCGCTCGCCGGCGGCGGCGCCACCGGCTACCTGACGGCCACGCACTTCGCCGGCAGCAGCTCCTCCACCTACACCACCGGCAGCACGCTCTCCTCCAGCAAGCAGGGCAACGTCGCCGCCATATCGGCGAAGACCATGCCCAGCACCGTGGAGATCTCGGTGACCACCCAGTCCGGCTCCGACACCGGCTCGGGGATCATCCTCAGCTCCACCGGGGAGATCCTCACCAACTACCACGTGATCGCGGACGCGGCGCAGGGCAACGGCACCGTCAAGGTCTCCTTCAGCAACGGGAAGACGGCGAGCGCCACGGTCACCGGCAGCTCCGCCTCCAACGACCTGGCCCTGATCAAGGCGAGCGGCGTCTCCGGGCTCACCCCCGCCTCGCTCGGCGACTCCTCCAAGGTGCAGATCGGCGACCAGGTGGTCGCCATCGGCTCGCCCGAGGGCCTCAGCGGCACCGTCACCTCCGGCATCGTCAGCGCGCTGAACCGCAAGGTGAGCGTGGACGTCGGCGGCTCCTCGTCGGGCTCCGGGTCCGGCGGCTTCGACGGGCAGCTGCCGCGCAACTGGTGGAACCAGCAGTACGGCGGCGGCAGCGGCGGGAGCGGCAACGGCAGCAGCTCCGGGACGACCGCGACCTACCAGGCCATCCAGACGGACGCCTCCCTCAACCCCGGCAACTCCGGCGGCCCGCTGATCAACTCGGCCGGCCAGGTCATCGGCGTCAACGCGGCGATGTACTCCGACTCCTCCTCCGACGGCTCCTCCAGCACCGACTCCGGCAGCGTGGGCCTGGGCTTCTCCATCCCCATCAACCACGTCAAGGACGTCATCAAGCAGATGGAGCAGAACGGCTCGTCCTGACGCACCGGCCCGCACCGCTTTTCTAGGATTCGGACATGAGCGACCAGGAAGCCACCATCCTCGTCACCGACGACGAACCGGCCGTCCGCGAGGCCCTGGAGCGGAGCCTCTCCTTCGAGGGCTACCAGGTGATCCTCGCCGACGACGGCTTCGCCGCCCTCGACCAGGCCGAGAAGCACCATCCCGACCTCGTGCTGCTCGACGTGCTGATGCCCCGCATGGACGGGCTGACGGCATGCCGGCGGCTGCGCTCCCGCGGCGACACCGTCCCCGTGCTGATGCTGACCGCCCGCGACACCGTGGGCGACCGCGTCACCGGGCTCGACGCCGGCGCGGACGACTACCTCGTCAAGCCCTTCGAGCTGGACGAGCTGCTGGCCCGCGTCCGGGCGCTGCTCCGGCGCGGCGCCATGACCTCGGCGCACGCCGACGAGGGCGACCGGCCGGACGAGGACGTCATGGAGTTCGACGGGCTCCGAATGGACACCCTCTCCCGGGAGGTCACCCGGGACGGGCACCCGCTGGAGCTGACCCGCACCGAGTACTCGCTGCTGGAGATGCTGCTGTCGCACCCCCGGCAGGTGCTGACCCGCGACCAGATCCTCAAGGCGGTCTGGGGCTTCGACTTCGAGCCGTCGTCCAACTCCCTCGACGTCTACATCATGTATCTGCGCCGCAAGACCGAGGCGGGCGGGGCGCCGCGCCTGGTCCACACGGTCCGCGGCGTCGGCTACGTCCTGAAGAACACCGACTGAGAGAGCCGCATGCCGTTCCAGAAGTCCCCGCTGACGCTCCGCTCGCGGATGACGCTGCTCATCGCGTCGGCCGTGGCGGTGGCCATCGCGGTCTGCGCGTTCGCCTGCTGGTTCATCGTCCGGGGGCAGCTGTACGAGCAGCTCGACAAGACGCTGACGCGCGGAATGCAGATGAGCAGTGAGGAGGCCGCGAGCTATGTGGCCGCCTGCCAGACCAAGGCCTCGAGCGGCGGCAGCTCCTATCCCGGGCACGGGCCGCCCTTCGGCGGCTACGCCCAGATCGTCCTCGCCACCGGGGAGCGCTGCCTGATCAGCACGGTTCCGCAGGGCGAGGCGACGGCATCGGTCAAGGTGACGGCCTCCGACATGGCCGTGGCCGAGGGCAAGGAGACGGACAGCCTCCACAACAGCACCGTCGACGGCGGCGCCGGCAAGGGCACCGACGTCCGCGTCTTCACCACCGCCATCAACGGACCCATCGCCCGCTACAAGGGCCAACTCATCACCGGGGCGGTCTCGGTGGCCCGGCCGCTCACCGAGGTGGAGAACTCGCTCAACAACCTCGCCCTGCTGCTGGTCGTGGTCGCCGCGGCCGGCGTGCTCGGCGCCTCGTCCGCGGGGCTGCTGATCGCGCGGGCCTCGCTGCGTCCCGTCAACCGGCTCACCGAGGCCGTCGAACACGTCGCGGAGACCGAGGATCTGACGATCCGGATCCCGGTGGAGGGCAAGGACGAGATCGCCCGGCTGAGCACCTCCTTCAACGCCATGACCAGCGCGCTGGCCAGCTCGCAGGAGCGCCAGCAGCGGCTGATCGCGGACGCCGGGCACGAGCTGCGCACCCCGCTGACCTCGCTGCGGACCAACGTCGACCTGCTGCTGCGGAGCGACGAGACCGGCCGGGCCATCCCGCCCGACGACCGCCGCCGGCTGCTGCACAGTCTCCAGGCGCAGATGGGCGAGCTCTCCGGGCTCATCGGCGACCTGCTGGAGCTGAGCCGCCCCGACAGCTCCAAGGACGCGGGCCGCGTCGAGGTGGTGCCGCTGCACGAGGTGGTGACGGCGGCCGTGCAGCGCGCCCGGCTGCGGGCCGAGCCGATGGGGCTGGAGGTGGTGGAGGACGTCCAGCCCTGGTACGTCGTCGGCCATGCCGCCGCGCTGGAGCGGGCCGTGGTCAACCTGCTCGACAACGCCGTCAAGTTCTCGCCGGCGGGCGGCCGGGTGGAGGTGCGGCTCGGCGGGGGCGGGCTGACGGTGCGGGACCACGGGCCGGGCATCCCGGCCGGCGATCTGCCGCATGTCTTCGAGCGGTTCTGGCGCTCGCCCTCGGCGCGGTCGATGCCGGGCTCGGGGCTGGGGCTGTCCATCGTGGCGCGGGCGGTGGAGGGCGCGGGCGGCCGGGTGTCGCTGGCGCCGGCGGCCGGCGGGGGGACCGTCGCGCGGGTGGACCTGCCGGGGGCGCCCGTTCCGCCGCCGTCCTGACCGGCCGTCCGAGAACCTCCGCCGCCGCCGCTTCGCCCCGGCACCCCGCTCCTGGGGGCCGGGGCGAAGGCACGTTCCGCGAAGGCACGTCCCGCGAGAGTGCGTCCCGAGACAGAACGTCCCGCGAAAGAACCTCCCGCGATTCTCATCGGCCCTTAAGGGTCGGCTCAGCACCCTCCCAGGCCGTCTCGGGACCTTCATTGACATGAGCCAGATGATCGCGCCCGAGGCGGACATGGATCGCGTGCCCCGCGGCGCCGCGCCTCCGCTCGTCGAAGTCGTCGTCCCGGTCTACAACGAGGAGCACGTCCTCGAACGGAGCATCCGGCGGCTGCACGCCTACCTGACGGACGAGCAGTTCCCGTTCACGTTCCGCATCACCATCGCGGACAACGCCAGCACCGACCGCACCTGGGACGCGGCCGCCGCGCTCGCCGCGGAGATCCCCCAGGTGCAGGCCGTCCATCTGGACCGCAAGGGACGGGGCCTGGCGCTGCGTCATGTCTGGGAGCAGAGCGACGCCCGGGTCGTCTCCTACATGGACGTCGACCTCTCCACCGGGCTGGAGGCCTTCCTCCCGCTCGTCGCCCCGCTGATCACCGGGCACAGCGACGTGGCCATCGGCTCCCGGCTGCACCGCCAGTCGGCCGTGGTCCGCGGGCCGAAGCGGGAGTTCATCTCCCGCTCCTACAACCTGCTGCTGCGCACCACCATGGCCGCCGGCTTCTCCGACGCGCAGTGCGGGTTCAAGGCGGTGCGGCGGGAGGCGGCCGAGCAGCTGCTGCCGCTGATCGAGGACAACGCCTGGTTCTTCGACACCGAACTGCTGGTGGTCGCCGAGCGCGCCGGGATGCGCATCCACGAGGTGCCCGTCGACTGGGTGGACGACCCGGACAGCCGCGTCGACATCCTGCGCACCGCCCTGGACGACCTCAAGGGCATGGCCCGCGTCACCCGGCGGGCGCTCTCCGGGGCGCTGAACCTGCCGGTGCCGGAGCGGGTCGCCAAGGCCCAGCTGCCCACCGGGATGAAGCGCCAGCTGCCGAGCTTCGCCATCATCGGCGTCTGCTCGACCGTCGCCTATCTGGTGCTCTACCTGCTGCTGCGGCAGGTCTCGCCGGCGTTCTGGGCGAACGCGCTGGCGCTGCTGATCACCGCGGTCGCCAACACCTCGGCGAACCGGCGCTTCACCTTCGGCGTGCAGGGCCGGCGGGACGCGCTGCGCCACCAGTTCGAGGGCCTGATCGCCTTCCTCATCGGACTGGGCTTCAGCTCGGGCGGGCTGGCGCTGGCCAACACCGCGGTGGCGCGTCCCACCCACACGGTGGAGCTCGGCTTCCTGGTCGTGGCGAACGCCCTGGCCACCGTGGTGCGCTTCCTGCTGCTGCGGGTCTGGGTCTTCAACCCCAGGCGCGGGCGGGCCGCCGCCGACCTCCCCACCCCTCTTCCCTCGGAGCACTGATCGTGAGTCACGCCTGGACCGGGCCGACACCTGCGGGTGGACCAGCCGGCCCCGACACCGCCGTCCCGGAGTCCCCGGGGGAGGCCGACCGCCGCGGCGCGGCCGCCGCCCCCGTTCGGGTCAGGGATGCCGACCCGCGCTGGGCGAGGCCCGCCCTTCTGGCGATCCTGGTGGTCGCCGCGGCGCTCTACCTCTGGGGCATCACCAGCGGGAGCGTCAACACCTACTACTCGGCGGCCGTCTACAGCGCCACCAAGAGCTGGAAGGCGTGGTTCTTCGGCTCACTGGACGCGGGCAGCTTCATCACCGTCGACAAGCCGCCCCTGTCGACGATGGTGCAGGGGCTCTTCTGCCGGGTCTTCGGCTTCGGCACCTGGCAGCAGCTGCTGCCGATGGCGCTCGCCTCGCTGGGTTCGATCGCGGTGCTGCACGCCGCGGTGAAACGTGCCTTCGGGGCGGTGCCGGGCCTGGTGGCGGCGCTGGTGATGGCGGTGACGCCGATCGCGGTGGCCATCACCCGGGACAACAACCCCGACCCGATCCTGGTGCTGCTCATGGTGAGCGGCGTCTGGGCGGTGCTGCGGGCGGTCTCGGACGGCAAGCTGCGCTGGCTGGTGCTGTGCGCGGTCTTCTTCGGGCTGGCCTTCAACGCCAAGATGCTGCAGGCGTTCATCCCGCTGCCGGCGGTGGTCGGGGTGTACCTGTACGCCGGGCCGGGCGGCTGGTGGCGGCGGGTGCGGCAACTGCTGGTCGCCGCGGTGCCGTTGATCGTGGTGGCGTTCTCCTGGATGTTCGCGGTCGACCGGATACCGGCGTCCTCGCGGCCGTTCATCGGCGGCAGCGGATCCACCAACAGCGTGTGGAACCTGGTCATCGGCTACAACGGCCTGGGCCGGATCTTCGGCGG
>NZ_MLCF01000044.1 GCF_001879105.1 Mangrovactinospora gilvigrisea
CGAGCCGCTCGACCCCGGCCGCTACATGGTCACCAGCGCCTGCAAGAACCCCGAGATCGCGCTGATGTGGGGCGACGGGCTGATGGAGTGCGAGGCCGGGCTGCGCGCCTACAACGGCACCCTGGGCGTCAACTGGAAGTGGGGTGACGCGAAGTCGGTCGGCATCAACGGCCGGCGCGGCATCTGGGCCCCGGATGTTGCCAAACCCGCCACGGTAGGCACGGCCTGGTACCAGATGGGGATGATGTACCGCTCCGACGACCTGCGCCTCGGCGAGGTGGTCCCGGCGGGCGCCCCCATCTTCGAGAAGGTGCTGCAGGACGAGACGGCCGCCAAGCTCTACCCCTACCGGGTGTCGCAGGAGAAGGTGCTGCCCCCGCTGTATTTGACGGACAAGCAGCTCGGTGTCGCCTCCGAGGTCGCCACCCTCTACTCCGGTTACATCCCGCAGTACATCGCCAAGTTCTGCCTCGGTCAGCTCGATCCTGACAGCGACAGCGACTGGAAGAGCTACACCGACACCATCAAGCGCATGGGCCGTGACCGCTATGTGAAGGTCCAGCAGGCCGCCTACGACGCCCAGTACACGTGAGGTACCACTGGAGGTCTCCTTCCTGCTGCAGGAGCTCCTTGAGGTACTCGAGGGGCTCCCTCCCGACGATGAGGGAGCATCTGGACAGCCTTGCGACCGGCCCTGCTGGAGACGCCGCCCGCCCCCGGCTGGCACCTGGTGAGCAGATGCGGTGGGCCTCGTCCTCGCCGCCCGGGGCGCCCACCACCAGCGGGTCGGCTCAGGTGCTGGCGCGGACAATCAGTCGGCGCTGACCGAGGGCGCCCGACTCGGCAGGGCCGCCCGCGATCAGCTGTTGCCGATGCCGTGGCGCCGCCCGCCTCGATGTCGTGGGTGAATGCGGTGACGGCCAGGCGGACCAGGCTGCACACTGGGGAGTCGTCCCACGCCACGACGGCCAGGTCGCCCGGGATCCGCACGCCGATCTCGTCCGCCTGGGCTGCCACAGTCGCCGCCATCAGGTCCGAGTCGCAGACGATCGCGATGGGCCGCAGCCGAGCAGGTGGCGCAAGAAGTTCGGCGGTCGCACCCCAGCATCCGGTCGGTCGGATTGGGGGTGTGCACCTCGAGGGGATCGCCGTGCAGCACCGCGCGATGGGCTCCGGCGAACTGGGCGCTGCGGCGCGCCGTGTGCGCAAATCCGGCCGGCCCCGACACTCGGGCGATCCGGCGGTGCCCCTGCCGTCCTCGGGCTGAAGGACCGCGCCACAGTCCGTCGGGCTGGTCCGCGGGGGCGGCGGCGAGCAGCCGCCGGATCTTCACTTCTCGCATCCGGTGCGGTGCGGCCTTTGTGAAGCGGTCGGCACGGGAGATGGAGCGCTCGTTCGAGCATGCTTGCCGCCGCGCCGCACGGGCTGCGCGCTGGCGGAAGGTTGAGTGACCGCTCGATGCCCGTTCTCCGGGTCGGGCGAACAGGGCGGGGCGGCCTTGAACGGCACTCTCCCCTTCCGAGTGGGAGTAGCTCCATCCCGGTGTCCTGCCGGCGGCGACCGCCTAGCATGCCTGCATGACTGTGGGAGCCTTCCGGCGCCGTCCCGGTGAACTGCCCCGGGAACTCAACGGGTTCGTCGGCCGGACAGCAGAACTGGGTCGTATGGAGCAATTGCTGGAGTCTCGGGATCTGGTGACAGTGGTGGGCCCCGGAGGCGTGGGCAAGACCCGGTTGGCGCTTCGCGCCGCCGCACCGGCCGCCGCCCGGATGAACCGGCAGCCGTGTCTGGCCGAGCTGTCCGCGCTCCGCGACCCGGCCCTGCTGCCCCACACCCTGTGTGTCGCGCTCGGCCTGCCCGCTCAGGACGTTCGGGACCCGCTGGCGGTGCTGATCGAGCACCTGCAGAGCGTGCCGGTCCTGTTGATCCTGGACACCTGCGAGCATCTGATCGAGGCGTGCGCGGAGTTGACCGAGGCGCTGTTGCGCGCCTGCGGCGAGATCACCGTGCTGGCCACCAGCCGGCGACCTTTGGATGTTCCCGGTGAGACCACCTTTGCGCTGGCCCCGCTCGGTGTGGCGGAGCAGGAGGACGGCGGGGACGCGCTGCTGCTGTTCGAGCAGCGGGCTGCCGCCGTGGTGCCCGGATTCCGCCTGGAGGAGGGCAACCGGGCCCAAGTGGCCCGCCTGTGCCGCAGCCTGGACGGCATCCCGCTGGCGATCGAGCTGGCCACCGTGCGGCTGCGCGCGGTCCCGCTGGAGCAGTTGGCCGACCGGATCGAGGACCGCTTCCGCCTGCTGGGCGGCAGCCGCCGGGCCGCCGTCCCCCGCCACCAGACCCTGCGCAGCGCGATCGACTGGTCCTTCGAGCTGTGCACGCCGCGCGAACAGATCCTGTGGGCGCGGCTGTCGGTCTTCGCCGGGGACTTCGACATCGTGGCCGCCGAGCAGGTGTGCGGATTCGGCGCGCTGCCGGGGCCGGAGGTGATGGAAGTCCTGATCGAGCTGGTCGACAAGTCGGTGGTCACCCGCGTCGACCAGCAGGACGGCACGGCCCGCTACCGGCTGCTGGACACGCTGCGCGAGTACGGTGCCGAGAAGGCCGCCGCCGGCCAGGAGCAGGATCAGCTGCGCCACCGCCACTTGACCCGGTATGTGGAGATGGCCGACGAGTTCGACCGCCACTTCACCGACAGCAGCCAGATGGACCGCTTCCATGCGCTGCGCGGCGAGCATCCGGACATCCGCCTGGCCCTGGAGTTCGCCCTGACCAACTCCTCGGGCCACACCCAGCGCGGCGCCGGGCTGGCCGGGGCACTGTGGGGCTACTGGCAGATCTCCGGTCTGCTCAGCGAAGGCCGCTACTGGCAGGAGAAGGTCGCCGAGCGCTTTCCCGGCCCGACCGCGGAGCGGGCCTGGGCACTGATCGTCGGCGGCTTCATCACCATCTTCCAGGGCCGGCCGGACCTCGCGCTGCAGCCCCTTCACGAGGGCATCGCGTTGGCGGACCAACTCGGCGAGGCACTGATCCGCGCCCGCGGCCTGCTGTATGTGCAGTGCGCGCACACCTTCCTGTGCGACTTCGACAAGGCGGAGGCCGCCACCGCCGCCGCGCAGGAGCGGCTCGCGGCGCTGGGCGACTTCACCGGCCTGGTCTCCCTGGACGTCCAGGCCGGCTACCTCTACCACCTGGAGGGCGACGCCGACCGCGCCCTGGAGCGCGCCAACCAGGGCCTGGCCCGGCTGGGCCCGGAGTCCACCGAGGCCTGGCTGCGCGGATTCCTGCACACCGTGGCCGGACTGGCCTACTTCGCCAAGGGCGATCCCGACCGGGCCGAACAGGGCCTGAGGACAGCCCTGCCGATCAAGGCCGAGCTGGGCGACGTCATCGGGATCGGCTACTGCCTGGAGGGCATGGCCTGGCTCGCCGCCGACGCCGGCCGCTACATCCGCGCCGCCTGGCTGCTGGGCGCCTCCGATGCCCAGTGGCAGCAGACCGGGGCCAGGCTGTCGGGAACACCGGTGATGGAGGACTTCCACCGCCTGCACGCCCGCTCCACCCAAGTCTCACTGGGCGAGGAGGCGTTCGAGGCCCACTGGCATGCGGGCGCGCACGCCCCGATCGGCCTGGTGGTGGAGGCCGCGCTGGGCGGCGCCGAACGGCTCGCCGATGCGGCGCGTGCCGCCGCCGACCCGGTGCCCGGGCCGCGCCGCGCCACCGGACGCCTGACGCACCGTGAGGAGCAGGTCGCCCGCCTCGCCGCGGAGGGCAGGTCCAACCGGGAGATCGCCGAGGACCTGGTGATCTCCCGGCGCACCGTGGACGCCCACATGGAGCGAGTATTGGCCAAACTCGGCATCGACTCCCGCCGACGCATCGGCGCCCGGCTCGCCTCGACGACCGAGGAGTGACCGCGCCCGCCCCCCATTACCGTTTTCGTAGCCCCGCAACGGGGCTGCCGGGGGCGGAGAGCCTGTCTACCGGGCTCTAGCTAGTGGCGCAGTGGCCGGTGCAGCAGCCCGCTGCGGTCCAGACAGCCCCCGTGGCTTCCACAGCTCCGTCGTAAAGGATCAAGACACTCTGGATTCCGCCTGATTCGCGCCTGAGCCGACCACCCGCGAAGGTACGCCTGCTTCACGCCCTGGGGTTCAGGTCGCATCGGGTTCGACTGCACGAGTCCGCGAATCACCCGACACGCTACTGGTTATCCGTCCATTCTGGTCTCATGACTTCCATCGACCGCAACAGGGCGAACGAGGCGCCGACAATCACGGCAGTGACACGACGTGACATCTTCAAGTACGTGCGCGGCATCTCGCGCCCCTGGTGGGGCGACATGAACGAGATCACGTTCCTGGAGGGCCTCTACGACCTGGACCGAGGTCCAGGCGGCAACAAGCAGGTTGGGACCGTCCGCGCCGATATCCAGCAGCACCGGATCAAAAATCAAGACCTACCCGACGACTGGATCTTCCAGGACCCTCGCTTGGAGCTGGCCGATGGACCGGACGAGGTGCTGCTTGACTTTCTGGCGCGGATGGTCCATCCCGAGGTGGTGGCCAATGTCGAGGAGGCGATGAAGCATGTCGAGGAACTGAACGTACTTCTGGCACCGGACGGATGGGCTCTACGGGCGTGCGAGTTCCTCTCAGGCCGCCCCGTATACAAGCCGGAGCGAGTTCCGCTGCGAGGACCGCTGATCCCGCTGCCCCTGGAGGACGACGACGCCGGCAAGCTCGACCTGGTCCTCGGACAGACCTTCAGCCTCCTGGACTGCGCCGGAGAGGAGACCGCGCGCGACCTGCTCCGCGCTGCGGTACTGACCCTCCGCCGCGATGGCGGCATCTTCCACCCCATACCGGGCGACGGTTGGACGGATGCCACCTATGAAGCGGTCCTGACGGTGGAGCGCGAACTTGTGCCTACCTGCGCCGCGGACACAGTGGAGGTGATCTGGCGAGCGCTGAAGTCCGTACTCATTCCGCTCGAGCGTCCTGACGTCCAGCACCTCGTGGTCGAGGGCGACAGCCGGCCGCTTCCCAACATCCCACCGGACTGGCGGACCAAAGCCGAAGCGCCCGCCACGCCGATCCTTAAAGGCCTCAGACTCCCCTTCACCGCAAACGAGTTCGATGTCATCCGCCGCGACTTCGCCGACCTGGAGATCCGAGAGTCGCAGGAAGGCAGCGGGTTCCACTACTTCTACGACACTCGCATACGCCGCATGATCACCGACTTCGTCCTCGACGACCGGCCGCAGGTGGCGACCTTGTGCGGCGTCACCATGATCAAGAAGGGCGACGCCTTCACGCCGAGGATCAAGCTCTGGAAAAAGGACAAGACGAGGGCCGGAGCCGCCGCCATACAGACAGCGCCTGAGGCCGGGACCCCTCGAGCGGTCAAGGCACTCGTCGACACCGGAGGCGTACACGAGAACTTCTGGAAAGTCATCGGCTTCCTCCAGCGATGCACCAGCCTGAGCACGCCCGGCGACGCCCCCCAGTTCGTGGCGGGCGACGAGGCCAAACTGGCGCGGCTGCTGACCGGTCAGGACCGGTCGACACTTCTCCGTGCGCTCCGGACAGCCGTCGGCGGCGGCCTCACCGAGGAGGACATCCGGCTGATCAGCAATCGCAAGGAGCAGCTCCAGAGGTTCCAGCGCCTGCTGAATGATCCGGAGTACTTCAAGGAGGTGGAGGGACTGGCCACAACGCGCGGCGCAGAGGCGGTCTGGCAGGCCTTCTTCGAGGCGAATCAGTGGATCTTCGGCTACGGGCTCAACCTCATCGCCTGTGAGTCCATCGACGGCGGCAAACTGGAGCGCATCACCGCCGGCGCCAACATCTTCGGCGGAGCCGGGAAGCGCATCGACGCCATCATGCGGTCCAAGGGCCTGATCAGCAGCATGTTGTTCTGCGAGATCAAGACCCACTCTACCGAGCTGCTCGCCAAGACCGAGTATCGCGCTGGGGTCTACCAGCCATCCAAGGAACTCGGCGGCGCCGTGGCGCAGGTGCAGAAGACGGCCAGTAAGGCCCAACAGGCCGTCTCCGGCGCATTTCTGACTCGGATCTACAAAGAGGACGGCACTCCGACCGACGTCGAACTATCAACAACGCGCCCGCGCCAAGTCGTAGTGATCGGAAGCCTCCGCGAGTTCACCCACAACGGCGACGTGAACCCGGAGAAGATAAGCTCCTTCGAGCTGTACCGGACCGCCATCCAGGACGTCGAGATCATCACGTTCGACGAGCTCTACGAGCGGGCCTCCTTCATCGTCGAGGAATAGTGAGGAGGGCCGCCTCACACGGGCTCACCGGCGCTACGCGGCGGCATGCCTGCGTGCCGGCGTATCGGTGTCGGCGGATCAGCAGCACCGACGCACCCGCATCGGCCCGGCCGACGGGACGTCGGCGGCGTCCGGGGGTTCCCCGCCCGCCGGCCTTTGCGGGCGCCTGGCGCGGTTCATGGTGGAAGCCGGGGCGCGGCGATGCCCCCATCCCGGCGCGGCCGCGCGGCGGCGCACCCGGCCACCACCGTCGCACCGGCACCGGCACCTGTGTCGGCGCCGATTCCGGGTCCCGTCCTGGAACCGCCGACTGCGAATGCGCCCCGATCCGGTGCATCCACCGGCATCGGCCTCGCCATCGCCCGCCGGTTCGCCACCGAGGGGGCAGCCGTCTTCCTCACCGGCCGCCGCAAGGCCGAACTGGACGCCGCCGCCCAGCAGCAGATCGGCGAGCGCGCCACCGGCGTGCGCAGCGACGTCTCACGCACCGCCGACCTCGACCGTCTCTTCGAGGGGATCGCCGAACGCAGCGGCCGCCTCGACATCGTTGTCGCCAACGCGGGCGTCGGCGGCTACGAACCGCTCGGCCAGATCACCGAGGAGGACTACGAGCGCACCACCGCGGTCAACCTCAAGGGCACGATCTTCACCGTCCAGAAGGCCCTGCCGCTGCTGGACGCCGGCGCCTCGGTGATCCTGCTGTCCTCCAGCGCCGCGCTGCTGTTTGGCCAGCTCGAACTCGCGAGCCGACAGAGTTCCCTGCGCGTGGAGCTCGGCGAGTCGATTGAGCTGTTCGATCAGGTCGTCCCCCGCTGGGGCAGGGGCGTCCGTGGTGGCTTGCGCGTGCATGGCGCGATCGTGTTGGCGGGCGGCGATGCGGCCGCTGACGGCGGTGGCGGTGCCGGCCACCACGGCTGCTCGTGCGGCAGCTCCGACCAGGCCGGGTCGTCCGCGGCCGGCGTCACCAGCACACGGCCCGCGAGTGCCACCACCGCTGGCACCAGTACGCGGACACCGCACCATGCCCAGGCGCATCACGAGCTACAGCTGCCATGTCAGACCGCGGGCAGAACGCCGCATCCCACTCGCCACGCAAGGCTTTTGGAACCGTACAGGAACATGGAATCCAGCTCAGACTCTGATGGTTAACTCCCCACGCTAGAATAGTGCCGAAGTTGCAAGCGCCAAAATACATACGCAGAAAACGCAATGATCATACCGACAATTGGCGAACAGGCTGCGATCCAGCCTGGAACATCAAGCTCCGAGCTACGGCCGAGTATCACAGATGCAGGAAAATATGCGATAAAGGCCAATGGGAGAATGAAAGTCAAGAAAAACCGCACCGGAACGTCGAAGACTTTCATAGGGTACTTACCAAAGCTACTGAATAGCGACTCAATCACCAAAACGAGTGACCGGGTAGAAAGCGTCCTCATTGCAAGCCCACTCACAACCAGCTGCAAACCGAGCTCCACTAGCGCTCCACCAACTATAGCTGCGGCTGCAAGAGCGATCTTCGATAGAGTCCATTCAATGCTCAGAGAATTAGCCGCAATGAACACGATTGAGAGCCCGAACAAAAGATCGCCGATTGGCATAATGGACGCCCGGTATGTAACGATCTGGATCAGAACACCAACCGGGCGAGTAAGGAACCTATCGAACTCTCCCTCACGCAATAGCTGATCAGAAGTAGAAACACGCCCAAACGATACAACATACAAACCGTGAGCACTGGTTCGCAACCCGTGTAGGAAGGCAACTTCAGGAAGGGTCCAACCGCCTAGAGAGCTGAAGCGCGAAAGGACAACCCAGATGAAAGCCAGACCCATACCTTGATAGAACAGGCCGCCAATGATCGAGACGAGAAAATTTGCCCGGTGCTCCAGCTCCGCCTTGACGGCGGCTGCGGTAAGAACTCGCCAAGCCTTACTAGAACGAATCAATGCCGTCAACCTCCCTGGATCACCACACGTCGTATTGCCCGCCTCCAAATCAGTACACAGAGGACATAGAGCAATGCGACCCAAACTAGCTGAATCGCAATCGCCCCAATCGCATCGGCGGCACCGATCTGCCCAACATAAATCGCGTTCGGAGTATAAGAGAACGCTTGAAATGGAAGAATCTTAGCGAAGTCTCGCAAAAGTGATGGCATAAACCACAACGGAACCATCGTTCCAGATAGGAATTGCGAAATCATCCAGTATATTACAATCATGCCATTAAGTTCAATCGTCCAGAACGATACCATGCCGACCACCACTGACAGCAAGGTGATAATTGCGTAGGCCGGAACAAGGCTCAGTGCGTACTCAAATCCAGCAGTCGCACTTACTGGCGTGCGAGCTCCCAAGATAGCTAGAGCCGGCACCAATAGGAGACCAAATGGCAAAGTAGCCGCAGTGCGACCAACTTGGGCCACTACGACTTGGGTCACGAAACCAACTGGACGAACTAGGTCGACGGCCACCCTCCCTTCTCTAACTCGGTCTGGGATCAATGAGAATTGCCAGGGGTTTAGGAGCCAGTTTTGAAAGGAAGCAAGTGTTGCGTACGTTACCATCGTCGATAGGTTCACTCCGGATACAGAATCGTGCCCCCTATAGATCGAAGACCATACAGCGCGCAGAACATATAGCTGAAAGAGCAGGCCGAGTAGGCTCGTGACATAGTCAAAACGGTAAGCAAAAACCGTCTTTGCCTGCGCCACTCCACAGGCCATCAGTCTCCTCAAAGCGACCTCGCGGCGTATATGTTCCGCACTACTTCTTCCAACTCGGGCTCCTTCACGGAAAAATCAACGATCGCATATTTGCTCAGCAAGAAAGAAACAAGTTCCGTGATAGGGAGCGACTGTGGATTGAATCGAACTCGAGTAAGATCCCCAGATTCATCCACAATGCGAGCAGAAGCGAAGTTCGCCAATTCAATACTCTCGGAGCCAGGAGGTAGGCGAATAATCAAGTCCCGCTCCCGAGTGTGCATGTTCTTGAGGCTTTCAACATCACCTTCGAACAACACGCTGCCATCCGTAATAAGAAGAACTCTCTGACACAGCCGCTCAACGTCATCCAAGTCATGTGTAGTAAGGATGACGGTGGTCCCTTGCTCCTTGTTAAGTTCGTAAATGAAACTCCTGATACGCTCCTTTGCGACAACATCCAGGCCAATAGTTGGCTCGTCGAGAAACAGAATTCGAGGGCTATGAAGCATCGCAGCTGCGAGATCCCCACGCATCCGCTGACCAAGCGATAGCTGTCTTACCGGAGTAGACAAAAATGGACCGAGCTCCAGAAGCTCGGTGAAGAGTTTTAGATTGAAGCGAAATCGCGGTGGGGGAATTTCGTAAAGCCGGCCTACAAGCTCAAGCGAGTCGGACAGTGGGAGATCCCACCAGAGCTGAGTGCGCTGTCCAAATACTACACCGATCTGAGCAGCATTTCGTTTGCGCTCTCTCCAGGGCACGATGCCGGCCACATGAACGGTGCCACTAGTGGGCATCAAAATCCCGGTAAGAATCTTGATAGTAGTGGACTTTCCGGCTCCGTTAGGGCCGAGATATCCTACGAGCTCACCTTCGGGAATGCCGAAACTAATTCCGTCAACGGCCCGGCTAACGGTCCGCTCGCGAGTCAAAAGAGTGCGGATAGCGCTGAATCGTCCGCTCTGCTGCTTGGTCCTTCGGAATTCCTTGACAAGTGACTCAACACAGATAATCGGCTCGGAACCCATGTTACGACTCCTCAGGCTGAGTACCCCGAATTGCAGAATCCCAAGTATGCTTCACGGAACAATCAAAGAATGACTCCCACTGCGTGGTCGAAAAGACGTCCCGGAGCTCGGCAAGATTCTCAACAACCTCATGCAAAGGTCGACCCTGCTTCCTGATCCTCAGTTCAGGAGTAATAGGATCAGTTCCGAGTGCTCGGAAAATTGGCTCCAAAGTTTTGGTCAGACTATTCGAGAGATCTTCGTAGGTTACTATAAGCGACGAGGGATAGTTTCGGATGGATCTAACAACTTCCTTCGCAGTTGACGTGAACCATTTCCTGGTTGCGTCTGGATCCAGTATCAACGTTGGAGCATACGGACTCTGAGCAGATCCAACTTCCTCCATCCAATTATCTGTCTCAATTGCCAAACGATGCGAGACTAGTTGTTCCAGTAGATTTCTCCGGTAAAGATGAATGCAAATGACTTCCTTATCCTGCGAGATAAGATCCCATACCTCCGGCCAGGCACGACCTCCCCGACCATGGCTTAGATGAATCGGGAATCCGGTTGCAATTCCACCAAATTCCTCGGACCAAAGGCGATCTAGAATCACCCGCGCAGGAGTATCTACGCTATACTCGAACTGCTGTACAGCTTTATCGTTGAAAGGCTCCCAGGCACAACGAAGGCCTACTTTCTGCTCCAGACTCGTCCGCAGTAGATGCGTGCCTGTACGCGCCTGGCACAGAATGACGAAACGCTTCATTCTAAACCTCCCCGTCAGCACTGGCCCATCGCTTATGGTTCTCAAGAATATACTGCATATCTTCCCGGTAACCTTCAGCATGCTTTTCAATGCGTTGCCGCTCATACCTTTGGTTTCCCAGGTGAACGTTGCGCTCAATGTTCGTGGAGATTGATGCAAGTCGTACAACCAAGACATCAAGGAACTCGTCGAAGCTAAAGTCGAAATCATATGCTTCAACAAAGAGCCGAAGGCGATTTCGTTGATCAGGAATTGGATCCCAACCGAATGCCTTGGTAGACCTCGGGGCGGAAAGCGGCACGAACCTATGTGCCGCATAGCAAAGATCCCATATCCTATTTGAGGGCCCTGCGAAGTCCCAATCGATGAACGCAGTAACTCTGGTTCCGTCAAAGACCGTATTGTACGGACCCAGGTCGTTATGTCCGATACAATCAATCTCGAGCGGCATTGTCGTGCGATACTGCCACTTATTTGGTTCCGTACTCAAGAAGGTAGCCGAGGCGTCATGCATCTCTCTAATTGCTCGAGCTACATTCGTCAAAGCCTGATCCGAACGAAGCTCTTCGCGGAGCGGATATGCGCCCGCTTCACCGGGGATGTACTGAAGAGTCTCTGTCCCAGCGTCGTCGTCACGAGAAAGAAACCTTGGGGCAAGATTGAAGCCTACAGTCTCAAAGTGGCGAAGAAGGGCATGGACATTTGGACTCCAGGCACCCATCTTGCGGACAACCACTTCTCCCTTCTGGACTGGTGAGGAGTTGTAGCCGCCGCCAAGCTTGCGCTCCATGATGTAATCCTTTTCTGGATGGCCCCGTCGAGAAGAGCGTCCGATCTTACCTGTCCAAGTCTACTTACTCCAAGGGTATGAAGACCAGGCGTTCGTCTAGATCCGGCTAGATGAAGAGGTCACCGCGTCGTCGCAGCGGATCTGCGTCATCGTAGCCATGATGGTTTATGACCTCTATGCGATAATCGTCCAGGTAAAAAACCTTAAGGTTCTTGCGGAGGCAGTAGTTCAGTGCTTCCTCCGCTCGTTCAATTATAGGTTCTCCGTTGTCGTTCAGTGATGTATTGCAGACCACCGGAACACCGGTCACACTTGCAAATCGACTGATCAGCCCATGAATCCTCGCGTCTTGCTCCTCAGACACCGTTTGTATGCGGGCCGAAGCGTCGAGGTGTGCCACAGCTGGAATCTTGGCAGCCACTTCATCGCGAATTCGGAAAGTTTGTAGCATGTACGGCGAAGGCCTCGCATCTTCGAACCACTCGCTGGCCCGCTCTTCGAGCACAATTGGCGCCACCGGGCGCCACCACTGACGGCGCTTGAGCTCGTTAAGCGCAGTTCGAGAGGCCTCCGTCCTGGGATCTGCCAAGATGCTCCGGTGGCCAAGAGCTCTAGGGCCAACCTCAGAACGCCCTTGAACCCATACAATGGGGCCTTCTATCATGTCCGAGACCGCTATCTCATCTGAGTACTGGCTTACAGATCCAATAAATTCTCCAAAGCGGTTCTTCAAATCGCCAATCGTGCCTGGTCGCCCACCAAGGTAAGCTCCAGGGAAATCAAATGACATATTGCTACCCAATTCACTGTAGAACTGCACCAACCCAATGCCGATTGACTGCCCACAGTCACTCACAGAAGGGATCTCCTGCAATCCTGCGAACCCAAACCGATCGATCAAGGCACTGTTGGCTGGGCAGTTCAGTGCGAACCCGCCACTCAGGGCCAACGTCACCTCCGCCGGGTCGGCATCGAAGCGAGTCAGCGCCCCATCTATCGTTCTAATCATCATGTCAACGCAAGATCGCTGAACAATCTTCATAACTGCGCTAGCTATGTTCTCTTCGTCCGAGAACCTAGAGTCATGGCTAGACAGATGGCCGGCTTCAGCCGCGCTAACCAGGTCGGCTATTCGGCGGTCAAGCTCTGCGTCGAGATCAAGGCCATCAGGCGTGTAACGCCCTCTGAT
Source organism: Mangrovactinospora gilvigrisea (assembly GCF_001879105.1). Lineage (GTDB taxonomy): Bacteria > Actinomycetota > Actinomycetes > Streptomycetales > Streptomycetaceae > Mangrovactinospora > Mangrovactinospora gilvigrisea. Next base: position 12,755 of record NZ_MLCF01000044.1, read on the forward strand.
GTGAAGGCCACCCAGGTCTTGGGCCAACTCTGAGGGCAAACTAGATGTACTTGCTGTAGCTAGGGCCATCAGTGACCCTTCCTCAAGACCAAACCTCTTTGAGGCAGCAGAGTACATCTTTGCAGGAGAACTAATAGAGAAGAGCGACAAATTACCTCGCTCAGAGAATCCTCCAGCGTACCATTCTGCCGGCTTCGGCTGTACAACGGAGTCGGGGGTGTCATCGACTGCAAGGCCGAGAACCTTGCCTTCCCTGAACGACACTCCGTCAGACAGCATCGCGCTCAAAAGGTGGCAGTAGCTGTGATACGGCAGGTTCGCGATGGAAGCAACAGTTCGGTTGTGAGCGCCAGATCCTAGCCCAGGTGTACCCCAGATATCGCGAACATCTGAGATATTCAAACCTTCAACTTTGAGCAGATCTTCCAAAGTGGAATAGAATGCCGAAAAGTCGACAAATGCGCGGCCATGGTGTTTCATTCCAGAATGGCGCTCCAATTCCCACACGCTAAGGAGCTCTACCCTATTGCCGGTCTTCATCCACGCAGCTATATTCTGATCATGGCGCACCCACTGTCGACCAGCCTTGGGCTTAGATCCGGGAGGCGCGATGAATGCCGACACATAGAGACCGTCTTCCATATATTCTCCTACTTAGTTTCTGTTGGTATCTTCGGATACTCCTACAACGGAGCTGGCCACTTTTCCTTCAATACTTTTCTGACCGATTCTGGCTGACGGGCCAGAATCGCGGTGCCTATTGCTCGCGATGGAACCCCTATGCTTGCGAGGGCGAGTACAGCTGCCCGTTGTGAGAAGAGGCCTTTAGCCCGTATAACCCGCAATAGTCGAAGTAGAGCGATTGTAGAGCACTTCAATCGACTGTAGAAAGTCTCATAAAAGAGCAACTCATTAATCAGTTTGACTATCGGCGCAAACCTGGCGAATCCCGTACTCGACAGTGAATGCCCTCCTATATGCATCGCCACCGTCTCTGTGTCTATTACGACCTGCCAGCCTTTGAGTGCCAGTCGATAGCAAATGTCGATGTCCTCGACATAGACAAAATACTGTTCGGCCGCGCCCTCCACGTCACTCAAGGCTGTCCGACGAATCATCAGACACGAACCAACGACCCAGTCCGTTAGCCTGACAGATTTGTGAGTTGAAGTCCTCAGCACGCCAGATGGCTGCTCGTGGAAGATTCTCCGAAGCTCAGTTCGGTACGTTCGAAACTGATGCGCAGTAACCTGTCTCTCTCCAGAGGTATTGACGAGGACTGGCGAGACCGCGCCAATATTCGGGTCAAACTCTAGATACCAGTTCAGTTTTTCCAATGTGGCTGGCGTTACGAAACAGTCGGGATCAAGAAGGACCACGGCAGAGGCTTCATTATTGCAACTGAGCTCGCGAAGTGCCTGGTTGACCGCTACGCCGTATCCCCGATTATCCTGATTTTTAATTAGCCGGTCTGCAAGCCCTTCCGTGACCACAACATCACAAGTTTGATCTATGGACGCGTTGTCGACTACAGTAATGTGGTAGGGACTAGATTCTTTTCTGAGCTCCTTTAGACATCGACTGATTGTAGACTCGGAGTTATGGGTCACTACTACCACGGCGATCAAAGTTTCACTCCGCACGATTCAATGACGACCTGTATACCTCCATTAGGCGCGGAAGCACGCGGTCCCAAGATGCACGTGAGAGCACACTACGCGTCGTCTCGGATCGCACAGCGTCAAGCAACCACTCATCACCCGGGATGCGGTCAATGACTTCTGCGATCTGTCGCGCCAGCTTTTCGTCGTTATCTCTTGGATCTGGCAGCAGTACGGCCGGCGTACCACTTAGCGCCTCCGCAGTCCCACCGACGTCCGTTGCGGCAACGGGCGTTCCGCAGAGTAGTGCCTCAACATTCGCGAGGCCGAATGGTTCATAGATCGCTGGCGAGATATGGAGAGCTGCACGAGAATAGAGCTGACGCATACCACGTCGGCCCAACCCTGCCCTCAGCCAGATTATGGTGTGGCGTTCTGGTGCATTCGCAAGCATTTCCTCAAAGTTCGCGAGATCCACATCGGACTCAGGTGAGCCAGCACGTAGAACGAATGTTGTCGGTTTCTCTAGATGGCGCATTGCTGCGAAGAGATATCGATATCCCTTTTGCCTGCTTATGCGTCCAGTAGCGAGAATGAATGGTTGATGCCAGTCGATCGGTACATCAGGCAGCGCGTCCAGCTTCGAGTCGTGATACAGAGTGTTCATGTCGTAGCCGGGTGGTATGACATGGCAGCGCACTGGACCACAGTGCTGAGTGACAGAATCAGCCATTGCACCTGAGACACATACGACATCACTTGCCTTCGATATCGCTTCGGCCTCATCGGCTACCGCGCGCTCGAAGGCACCCTTGTGTCGAGATGCTCGCCACGGGCGGTCGATTTCTAGTGAATGGACACTACTCACGTAGGAGCGATCTGATCTCTTTGCGGCGATGTGCGCTGTCAGCGAGTGAGTGTGGGTCACCCATCCGGTTGCTGCCGGCTCAAGACGTTCTGCCTCGATACCACTCAACCTCTGTGGCGCAATTCCCATACGGTCCAGAGGTATGGATTCCTTTGCGGTTGGCATCGATCTGTCAAGCAGAGTAACGGCAACCTTGGTTCGAGTCGCTAGCTGCTGTGTTAGCTCGTATACGTGGATCCCCGCCCCTCCTCGAACGTAGGGCGGGAACTCGGTCGTAACGATGTCTACGAAAGGAAGCCGCTCGCCAAACTTTTGGCGGGCCATTCAGATCTTTTCCCCAATTACTATATCCTGGAAGTCAAGGAATTCTTTGTTTCCCCGCCAGGATCCCCAGTGAATATCTGTGATTTTGATTCCTGCGTTGTCATACATTGATCTGACGTCGTGTTCGTCATAATTGACGACGTGCTCGTCGCAGTTATCGTGCTGAACACGATACCCATCTCGGTGATGCGGAAATTGATACCGGGCGGGCGAGACAGTCGGACCCAGTATCGAGGGTTCATCAGGCGTCATGAAAAACGTACAAAGCAGTCGACCTCCTGGAACTAGGACTCGACGACACTCCCGAAGATAGTTGTTAATTTCCGCCGGAAGCATGTGGGTGAACACCGAGTTTGCCATTACGATGTCATACTTGCCCGTCTCTGCAGACAGAGTCGCCGTCGATGCGTCTCTTGATCCTTGAGGCGTATAGTAGCCATTTCGGACATCTATATGCTCGAATCGAAGTCTGGGATCCTGCCTAGTAATGTTCCGAGTACACCACTGAACGGCGTCACGACGAGGTTCTATCCCAAGGTACTCACCGGTCTCGAGGAAGCCGATCAATGGCCAGGACTTGCGGCCAAGGCCTGAGCCGATGTCAAGGACATTGCTAGCGGGAGTCAGTCCTGCAAGCTCTCGTAGATAGTCGAAGTAGGCCATACCGTTCCTCCGATAGACCCATCGACTCTTGGTGCCCTCGTACATCATGGGAAGCGGGGGCCATGCCTGACGTGGATGTCTGAGTGTGGCGTAGACATCGGCAGCCCTCAGGGCCACCCTTGCCATTGTGGTAGGTCGGCTGCTTTCGAGGAAGGTGGAATATCGCTTCACTTAATTACTCCGTTCTTTGCTTACTTTCGCCTTTTATTTTCTACCGTGCAAACATCCGTTGAGTTTCTGCAGGCCAGCTTGAGATTGTTCGCTCAGAAGCATGTAGGGACTTATGTGCGCGCCATCGGAGCCAGTTTCGCTTGTATACCAGTGAGAGCATCGCCCGGCGCTGGTCTGAGCTATTTGGCGTGCCTCTATGCCATAGTCTTAGGTCCCGAATTACTATGGACCCAGCAGCCGCGTTGGTGCGCACTGATGGCCAGTTCTTAGCTCGCTCCTCGAGCTCTATGTCTATTTGCGTTCCATTGGCCACGTCTACGGTCCGATGTGTTCCCGGCCACACCTCGGTACTCCCGTTCTCTTCGGTGAAATCGCAGAGCATTATATTTGCGACCAACAGGAACGGCGGGGACGGGACTTCAGTTTCATTACCGAAGAGTTGTGCATGGTCTCGATGAACTTTCTGGTAGTTTGATCCAGGCTCAGCGATGTTTGAGTTGTAATACGCTATTTTCAGATCATCCCCGAGCACTGGACGCATACACTTGAGGGCCAGCTCGTTTGCTATTAGGAATGGTTCTCCGAAGATGTCATCGAGATCTGGCTGGATCTGAAAATGTTTTTGGCCATGGCTGATTTGGAGGCGATCGTGACTGTCTTTCTTCATCCTTTCGAACATCTTCATATATCGATCATAAACTACCGCGATACGTTCTTGTGGTATTGCGCCCTCGAGGAGGGTAAACCCAACTTCGCGTATTTGTTGTACTGCCTCACTGATCTTGCGCGGATCAATGGCGCCAGATTCAACTTCATCAGCTGTTAGTGCCACCATGCGGCCGTTCGCCTCTCGTTGCAGTGAGCTCCGTTCGTGAACAGAGTTCCGCGTTTGTACCTAGCTCTTCAAGGGCGCTAATTACCCGCGTTCTTGGCTGGATCTCGTGTCTCAGGTTCGCTTGACTGCCCCAGATAGCGGACGAATCGGGCACGGAGGACCAATGGTCTCGTACCTCTTCGTTCTGGCATTGATGTCATGACATCGGACAGGATGGCTGTTCGCCCAATGGTCCCTCCTGATCGCCTGGCCGCTGGCCGGGATCTGACGCTACGACATCCAACTCACTGGAACAAGGCTCTAGTTGCATGTCCCACGGACTGTTCATTACTTCGCCCAGATTTGTGTTTACTTGGCTCCTAGCTTGCCGATGTGGTTGCTAAGTTGCAGTGTGGGTGATTGGTCGTCACTTACCGCAGACGGTTCATGGCGTGGAACCGGATTTGTCCCTCAGTGCCTGTATTAGCCTCGATTCGTCTGTGGCGTGACGTCGTCCGCTGGCCAGGCGTCTTGCCCGTGTTTGGCCATCCGGTGAGGACGGGGCGCTTCGCATGCGCTGCGGGGGCGTCGGGTTCCACGGGCCCGAGCTGCGAGGTCCTCCTCTCCGGTGTCGCAGGGGTGGTAACCGGCCGTCAGGTGACGGCCGGAAGGCGGAGGGCCCGCTGCCAGGCGCCGGTGAAGTCGCGCTCCCAGGGCCAGGCGCGATCCAGGTGCAGGACGCGGCGGCGGGCATGCGCGGTCAGCCAGGCCGGCAGGTGGTACAGCCTCATCCGGAGCGTTGCGGGTTCGGCCGCGGCCAGGTCGGGCTCGTCGCCAAGCAGCAGGAGCCGCGTCCAGGTATCCAGGTCGGCGGCGAGAATGGCGGCCAGTACCCAGGCGGCGTTGAGCTGCCAGGACTTGCTGGGCAGCAGGCCCAGCCCGACCCGTTTGATCGCCTTAACCCGGTCCTCGACCTCAGCATGATCGCAGTACAGGGCGTCGATGAACGCCACCTGCCCCGAGCCGGCGACGCCCGACAGCCCGGGGTGGACGGGGATGTTGGTGGCGACGATCTGGCAACGCCAGCCCGTCCGCTGCTCGAAGGCGGTCAGCGTCTTGGCATCCCGGCGCGAGGGGCTGACCCGCCGCACGATCAGCCGCATCCCGGTCGGCCAGCCCGCAAGGCCACGAACCCCGGTCAGCTCGGCGACCTGGTAGGAGACCGCCTTCCCGTCCGGGCCGATGAGCGTGTGGACCTCGCCGTCCTGCCGCAGCGCATCGCTCCACACCTCCTTCGGCAGCCTGGCGATGGCCTGCTCATCGGCCTCGTGAATGGCCCAGCCGGTCACCCAGCGCACCCTGCGCCGGCTGGTGGTCAACGCCTGCAGGTGCGCCAGGTGTTCATGGCTGAAGGCCGCACCATCGATCCGGATCAGCAGCTTCGACCACGGCGGCAGCGGGAGCTGCCGCAGCGCGGCGGCCAGCACGCGCTTGTGGTCGCCGACGTCGTTGGCCGCGGCGTTCCCGGGCCGCAGCAGCATGGCGACGCACTCGCGGGTGTTGGCCACCCAGGCGCCCAACGGATGATGGCCGTAGGAGCCCTTGAAGGTGCCCGCCGCGCCCTCCTTGGCGCTGGTGCAGGCCACGATGGTGGCGTCCAGGTCCAGCACATACCAGCCGGTCAGCGTCTTCCCAGCCACCGCTATCCAAGGCAAGCCCGCGGGGCGCAGGACGAGCCACGTCCACACCGTGCGGCGCACCACGGCGCGCATACGCTCGATCCGTGCTGCGACCGGGGCGTCGATCGCGGCCAGGGTGCGGCGCAGGGTGGAGTCGGAGACCGGCCGGGGAAACAGCGCCAGCCAGTGGTGTTGCAGCTGCTCGGCCTCCAGCACGTTCCGCGCGCCCAGCACGATCGCGCAGGCCAGCACCACCAGGGCCGTGCCGCGGTCGCGCCAGGCCGGCCCGGTGCCCTTCGGCAGCGCCGCCGCGAGCGCGGTCGTCAGGCCGGTGCGGTCGGCAACCTTCCGCAGCAGCACCACGCCCGCACAACCGATCAGGTTCTTGCTGTCGGCCCGCACCGCGAGCCCGTCGCCCCAGCCGGTAGTGTCGGGTAGCTCCGGCCGGTTGCCGGACCGGAGCCCCCTCAGAACCGTACGTGCGCGTCACCGCGCATACGGCTCAAGCAAGCCCTGAAGGCTCTTGTCACAGCCCGAACGCCTGCCAGATCCGCCCCACGCTGGAGGGCGAGATCCCCACCCGCTTGGCCAACTGGCGCTTCGACCAGTGCGTCTCACCGGGCGGCGTCACCTCCAAGGTGCGCACCACGACCTGTTCGACCTGGGCGTCGGTGATGGTGCGCGGCACGCCCGCGCGGGGCTCGTCGGCCAGCCCGTCCAGCCGGTCGGCCAAGAAGCGCCGCCGCCACTTCGCGGCGGTGCCGCGGGCCACCTGGGTGCGCGCGGCGGCCGCGGTCACACTCAGCCGGCCGTCGGCCTTCGCACACTCCAGCACGATCCGCGCGCGCACCGCCAGGCCCTGCGCGGTGCTGCGGCGGGTGGCCCATCCCGTGAGGATCTGCCGCTCCTGCTCGGTGAGGACCAGCGGTTCCAGCCTGGTGTCGCCCATGCCACCAGCGGACACCCCGCCGCCGCGCAAGTCAGCCGAACGCCAAGATCTGAAACGGCAGTCGACTCACGTGGTGCGCGACCTACTCAATATCGGCTCACTAGATAGGCAGCGCCTGAAGAAGCCGGCTGATCCGTGCTGTCAGCAGCTTCACCCCCGAGCCCCCTGCCGGGTCGCCCTACCGACCGCCCGGGTCACGATGCGTCGCAGCCCGCTTGTAAAACCACATTGGGAATCCTAGCCAGCCGCTAGATGTCGGCTGTACCTCCTGGTCGAGTTCCATAGCTACACGAACATCCCATTCGAGGCGCCGACACTATCAGGATGATAGATTCTCGGCCGGGGCAAAACGGTCAGGCGTGTCAAAGGTCTCGTCAAGTACCTTCTCTGACTTATTGGAGGAAATTTTCCTTCGCTCACCGTTGAGGTGGCCTCACGTGTTCGGTAGGGTCTGTAGCGCTCGCCACGTGCACGGTGCATCCAGACGAGTTTCGGCGAATTCACGTCGCCCGGTTGCATCGAGCGTAGGTATCTAAATTCCTATCCCGTTTGACGGAGGAAAAAATATGTCGAGCATTCCCTCGATCTCTGTCGCAGTCATATCGCATAACTACGGGCGTTTTATAGGGGAAGCACTACGGAGTGCCGTTAACCAACTTTCTGGCGACTACAACCTTGAGGAGGTCGCAGTTTTTGATGATGCTTCAACCGACGACACTGCAGCTGTTGTAAGCAAGTTTCCCGAAGTTAAATTCTTGCCTGGAGAGCACGCTGGCTTTGGCCCAACTCTGACGCGAGCTATCCGCGAGTGCAGTGGGGAGTGGGTAGCACTCCTTGATGCTGATGACTACTGGGAGCTCGATCGGTTCCGTCAGGTTGCCCCTCTTCTGTCAAGTGACGTCGGGTTGGTGACCAACTCTAAGTGGATGTTCAATAATTCGACAGGCTTGGAGTCGAAGCGCATCTACGTAGGTGGTTCTACCAGCACCATTATTGTGCGTCGCTCATTCGCTCTTGATATGCTTCCAGCTACGAATGAGATATTCTTCCTTGCTTTTGAAAAGCTGGGCCTCAGTGTGGCACTTGATGAACCCCTAACATACTATCGCATTCATGACTCGAATATGACCGACCGAAAGACTCCGGGTGCGTTTCGGCGCTACTTTTCAGAAGTGTCCATGGATGTCTCTTTGAGGTTGTCTGAACTTGCCCAGTATCCGCCTGCTTGGGCTTCGCGTAGCACCCTTGAAGGAGCCGCTGCACGCTATAAGAGGAATTCGGTTGCCTACAGGGAGATGGCAGAGGAGCAAGAGCGTGAGAACGTGCTCGACGAGATCTTCTAGCTTGCACTTTCCCGCGGATGTTTGCGCGGGTTTTCGCTACATGGCATCGCTCTGATTCCGCGCTAAGGATTTGCTCTCTGCGGAGCGCCTTGAGGTCGCCGAGCGCGTCGGGTGATTTTTATTAGCAACCTCGCTGGGTTTCGTTTTCTGGCGACGTGGAACTGCTTATCGTGCCGTCTATTAATCAAACGAGGCGGACAGGGTAGCTGATCACGCTCGGTGCTAACTCTGGTGTTGAAGGTGACTTTTGGTTAAGTCTCCTTCACATCGAGTTTGGGTATCTCGGGTATCGCGCGGGTCGGCTACGTATGCCATGTCGACTGCCTCGCGGAGCTGCTGGCCCGAAACGGCGTCAAGGCATGTCGCCTGTTGGTGGAAAGCGGCACGGTGGTGTGCCCTGTATTCCTCGGGTTAGGTCACCGAACTCCTTCGAGACATCGCTAAGAAATGAGGCTACGCATGAGCATCGCCGAGGAGTTCCTCAGACAGTCCCTCGCCAAGGCTGACGCCGGCGACGCCACTCTCGCGCCGCGGCAGCGCGGCGCCACCGTGTGGCTCACCGGCCTGCCCAGCGCCGGCAAGTCCACCATCGCCCGCGCGGTGGCCGAGCGTCTGCGCCGTGAGGGCCACCGCGTCGAGGTGCTCGACGGCGACGAGGTGCGCGCCTTCCTCTCCGCCGGCCTCGGCTTCTCCCGCTCCGACCGCGACACCAACGTCCGCCGCATCGGCTACATCGCCGAACTCCTCGCCCGCAACGGCGTCAAGGTCCTCGCCCCGGTGATCGCCCCGTTCGCCGAGGCCCGCGCCGAGGTCCGCGCCCGGCACGCCGACGCGGACCTGC
>NZ_MLCF01000045.1 GCF_001879105.1 Mangrovactinospora gilvigrisea
GGGCGGGGCGGGGGGTGGCGAGGGGGAGCAGCGCGGAGAGGCGGAAGCCGCCGTCCTCCTCCTGGCGGGCCGTCAGGAGACCGCCGGCCGCGCGGATGCGCTCGTCGAGGCCGGCGAGGCCGCGGCCGCCGCCACCCGGGGCGGCCGCGCCCGCGGCGGGCGGCGCCGGGTTGGTGACGGCGACCAGCAGCGCGTCCGCCTCCCAGGTGAGCGTCACGGCGACGGGGGCGGCCGGGGCGTGGCGGGCGGCGTTGGTGAGGCCCTCCTGCACCAGGCGGTAGGCGGCCTCCTCCACCTCCGGGGCGACCGGCCGCGGGCCGCCATCCGTCCGCAGCTCGACCCCGGCGCCGAACTCCCGGGCCAGAGGCGGGATGTCGGCGAGGCCGACGCGCATCCGGGCGACGGCCCGGTGGAGGTCGTCCACGGCCCGGCGCGCGGTCTCGGCGAGCCCGCGAGGGCCGGCGGCGCCGTCCGACTCCGTCTCCAGCGCGGCGGCCTGCACGGCGAGGACGCCGAGGCGGTGGCCGAGGGCGTCGTGCAGGTCCCGGGCGATGCGCAGCCGCTCGCGGGAGGCCGCGGCGGCCCGCTGCTCGGCGAGGAGGCGGGCGTGCTGGGCGAGGAGCCGCCCGGCGAGCAGCGGCAGCACGAGCAGGACCAGCCAGCTCATCACCGTCCCGGTGACGGCCCGGCCGTCGGCGGCCATCGCGAGCCGGGCGCCGAGCCCGGCCGAGGCCGCAACCGCGGCGAGCACCGCGCCGCGCCGGGATGTCCCGGCCCGCCCGAGGCGGAACGCCGTCCACGCCGGCAACGCCACCGCGGAGACCGCGAGTTGGGCGGCGACGAAGCCGGCCGTCGGCCGCACGGCCGCCACCAGGGCGGCCACCAGCGCGGCCAGCCCGGCCAGCGCGGCGCCCCAGACCGGGATCCCCCACGGCCCCACCGCGACCAGCGCGCCATCGACGGCCCCGACCAGCAGGGGCACGATCACCCGACGTCGTCCCATGGGGCCAGCGTACGGGCCGGGTCCCGGTCGTCGGCCGCCGTCGCCCGCCGGAGCCCGCGCGCCCTCCAACGTCAACGCCCCCGTCAACTTTCGGCGGCCGACACCGCGTCGACCGCCTCCTAGCGTCGACGTGGTGATCGAGTTCCAGCACCTCACCAAGCGCTATGCGCGCCACCGCCCCGCCGTCGACGACCTCACCTGCACGGTCGCCGAGGGCAGGGTCACCGGCCTGGTCGGGCCGAACGGCGCCGGCAAGTCCACCGTCCTGCGGACGCTCCTCGGCCTGCACCGCCCCACCGCCGGCCGGGCCCTGATCCGCGGACGCGGCTACGCCGAACTCCGCGCGCCGCAGCGCGAGGTCGGCGCCGTGCTGGACGCCGGCGCCCGCACCGCGCACCCCGGCAGGCGGGTCCGCGACCATCTGCGCTGGCTCGCCCGCGCCGGCGGGCTGCCGGCCTCCCGCGTCCCCGCCGTGCTCGCCGCCGTCGACCTGGACGGGGAGCGCCGCGCCGGAGCGCTCTCGCTCGGGATGACGGCCCGTCTGGCGCTCGCCGCGGCCCTGCTCGGCGACCCCGCGGTGCTCGTCCTCGACGAGCCGTCCAACGGCCTGGACCCGGCCGGCGCCCACTGGCTGCGCGGCACCCTGCGCACGCTCGCCGCGGAGGGCCGCACGGTGCTGGTCTCCAGCCATGCGATGGGCGAACTCGCCCGCACCGCCGACCATCTGCTGGTGATCGCCGGCGGCCGGCTGCGCGCGGACGCACCCGTCGCCGACCTGGCGCCCGACGGCGATCCGGAGACGCTGGAGGCCGCCTTCCTCCGCCTCACGGAGGCCCGATGACCACCCGCGACCTGCTGGCCGCCGAATGGACCAAGGCCGTCACCCTCCGCTCCACCCTCGCCTGCGCCGCCCTCGCGCCGCTGCTCGCCGCCGCCCTCGGCGTCCTGCTGGGGCACGAGTTCGGCGGACACGCCCTGCGCAGCGGGCCCGCCGTCGACCCGCTCTTCCCCTGCCTCTACGGGCTGACGCTCGCCCAGATCCCGCTGGTCGCCCTCGGCGTGCTGCTCACCGGGGGCGAGAACCGCTCCGGAACGATCGGCGCGGCGCTGCTCGCCACCCCCCGCCGCGGCACGCTGCACACCGCCAAGGCGCTCGCCGTCACCGCGATGGCGACGCCGCTCGCCGCCGCCACCGTCGCCGCCTCGTTCCTCGCCGCCCGCGCCGGCCTCGGCCGCCGCGCCCCGGCCTGGACGGATCCGGCGGTGCCGGCCGCCCTCGCCGGAGCCGTCCTCTACCTGGTGCTGATCTGCCTGCTGGGCGCCGCCGCCGGCACCCTGCTGGCCGGCACCGCCGCGCCGCTCGGCGTGCTGCTGCCGCTGCTGCTGCTCGGCTCGCAGGGGCTGGGCAACATCCCCGGCCTGCGCGCCGTCACCCAGTACCTCCCCGACCAGACCGCGCAGCCGCTGCTGCACCTCGCCGGGCCGCAGTCCGTCCCCAACTTCCACCGCGACTACGGCCCCTGGACCGGGCTCGGCCTCACCGCCGCCTGGACCGCGGCCGCGCTCCTCGCCGCGCGTCTCGCGCTGCGCCGCCGCGACATCGGCTGACGCCCACCCGGCGTCCGCCGCGGCTCACCCGCCGCCGGCGTCGGCATCCCGCCGCTCGGTGAGGAACCACCGCCGGGCGGAGGCGAACCACCACACCGCGGCGAACCCGAGCACCACCGCGACCGCCACCGGCGCGTAGTTGAAGTTCGACGCGGTCACCGGCGACGCCGTCGGCAGCATGAAGAGCACCGTGATGACGCCGACCCACACCACCGCCGCGATCCCCACCGGCCGGCTCCACCGCCCCAGGTGCCAGGGCCCGCGCCGGAACTCCGCCCCGCGCCGCAGCCGCAGCAGCGTGGGGATGGCGTAGGCGATGTAGAGGCCGATGGTGGCGATGGACGTCACCGCCGCGTACGCCGTGGAGTTGATGAGGTAGGGCAGGCCCAGCACCAGCGCCCCGCAGGCCGCCAGCCACACCGCGTTCACCGGCACCCGGCTGAGCGAGCGGGTGCGCCGCCACACCCGGGAGAACGGCAGCGCGCCGTCCCGCGAGAAGGCGTAGATCATGCGGCTGTTGGCGGTCACCGAGGCCATCCCGCAGAACAGCTGCGCCCCGATGACGACGAGCAGCAGCAGCTTGCCGCCGGTGGCGCCGAGCGCGTCCAGCAGGATCTGCGCGGGCGGCACCCCGGTCGGGGAGGCGAGCGTCCTGCCGTAGTCCTGGATGGCGAAGGTGAAGCCGAGCAGCAGCACCAGCCCGGCCACCCAGGACACCCAGATGGAGCGGACGATGCCGCGCGGCCCGCTGCGCGCCGCGCCCTGCGTCTCCTCGGTCATGTGCGCGGAGGCGTCGTACCCGGTGAAGGTGTACTGCGCCATCAGCAGCGAGATGAGGCCGACGTAGACGCCGCTGCGGAAGCCGGTGTTGTTGGCGGTGTGGAAGAGCACGAAGGAGAGCGACCGGTGGCGGTCCGGCACGATCGCCAGCACCGCGACGATCAGCAGCACGCCGAGCACGTGCCACCAGACGCTGACGCCGTTGAGGAGCCCGACGATCCGCACCCCGAAGCTGTTGACGAGCCCGTGCAGCACCAGGATCGCGGCGAACAGCAGCATGGTGTGGCCGGGCGTCGCCGAGAGCCCGAACTGCAGGTCGAGCAGGGCGTTGAGGAACTGGGCGGCGCCGAAGTCGATGCCCGCGGTCACCGCGACCTGCCCGAGGACGTTGAACCAGCCGGTGAACCAGGCGAAGGCGGCGGCGCCGCGGGCGCCGTGCTCATGGCCCGGGGAGAGCCGGTGGGCCCAGAAGTAGAGGCCGCCGCTGGTGGGGTAGGCGGAGCAGATCTCCGCCATGGCGAGGCCGACCAGCATGGTCATCGCCCCGACGCCGATCCAGCCCCAGGTGATGGCGGCGGGCCCGCCGGTGTTCATGCCGTAGCCGTAGAGCGTCAGGCAGCCGGAGAGGATGGAGATGATGGAGAAGGAGACGGCGAAGTTGGCGAAGCCGGTCATCCGGCGGGCCAGCGTCTGGACGTAGCCGAGTTGGCGGAGGCGTTCCTCGTCGGTCGGCTCGGCGGCGGCGGTGCCCGCGGTGGCGGGGTCGGGTCCGGGCGGTCGTAAGGCCATGCCCGATGGATGCCCGCGGGTTGTCATGAATGTGCCGAGAGGTGCATCACATTCCGGACAGCGCACCCGTCCCGGGCGATGGCGCCTACGTCCCGCTGCTCTGGTAGTGCCGGATCTGCGTCCGCCACACCAGGTAGGCGAGGGCGATCAGGAGCGGCCCGGCGAGCGGCGCGCACCACGCCACCCAGGGCGCGAGCGCCAACTCCCCGGTGCGGTGCAGCAGCACGTTCGCCGGGAGATAGGCGACGAACGCCACCGGCACCACGAACGTCAGCACGATCCGCGTCACGCTGGGGAAGATCTTCAGCGGATAGCCGCCGAAGTTGTTCATGATGCCGTCGATGAAGAGCCGCAGCGACTGGTTGGAGAGCATCCGAAAGGACAGCGACGCCGCCGCCAGCTGCAGCGAGCCCTCCACCAGCGCCCCGCCCACCACCGCGAGCGCCAGATACAGCAGTGCGCCCGGCGAGGTGTCCAGATCGACCTGCGAGGCGCCCGCGACCAGGATCGCCACCCCGGTCAGCAGGTCCCCGATGGTGGCGAGGTAGACCTCCCTCGACAGCAGCTGCATCAGCGGCCCGGCCGGCCGGGTCAGATAGCGGTCGAACTCCCCGGTGCGGATGGTCAGATCGAGCACGAAGAGCTGGCTGGTGGGGATCATCCACAGGCCGTGCGCGGTGACCCGCAGCCCGTAGAGGAAGGCGATCTCCCCCAGCGACCAGCCGCCGATCGCCCCGAACCGCCCCACCAGGACGGAGACGAACGCCAGCCCGACGCCCTGGTAGGCGATCCCGCCGGCCAGCGTGAGCAGGGTGTTGGAGCGGTACTGCAGCTGCGCGCGCAGCGCCGCGCCGAGCAGCAGCCGATAGGCGCGCCGGCGCGGGATCGGATTCGCCGCGGTCGTTCCGTCAGCCATCGGGTCAGCCTCCCTGGACCACGACGCGCCGCAGGGCCCGCCACCACATCAGCCGAAGCAGCATCAGCAGCACCGCACACCACAGCAGTTGGACGCCGAGCGTCGCCCACACCCCGGCCTGCCCCAGATACACCGCCACCGGCGCGTACGTCGTCGCCTGGAACGGCATCCACTCCGCCAGCACCCGCAGCCACCCGGGCATGAACCACAGCGGCACCAGCGCCCCGGCGAGGAACTGCTGCACGAAGCGGTGGATGACGAAGATGCCGGACGTCTCCAGCGTCCAGAACGCCACCATCTGCACCAGAGTCGTCAGCAGCAGCGAGATCAGCACGGCCGGCAGCAGGCTCAGCAGATAGCCGAACGCCGCCCCCACCGAGGCCGGCGGACGCGCCCCGCCCACCAGCAGCGCGAACGGCAGCGCCACCACCGTGAACGGCAGCTGGGCCGCGACGGCCCCGGCCTGCGCCCACACCATCTGGGAGGGGAAGCGCACCGGACGGGCCAGATCGACGGCGACCGTCCCCTCCCTCACCCGCTGCGGGATGAACCCCATCCCGCCGGAGTTGAGCAGCCAGTTCTGCACCAGCGCCAGCGTCACATAGGCGATCTGGGTGGCCAGCGCGATCCGGTGCCCGCCGTTGCCGGTCGCCGTCCCCGAGGCCGGGTAGACCGCGTCCCACACCAGCCGCAGCATGTAGATGTTGACCAGCAGCCCCAGCAGCCGGAAGAGGAAGTCGCCGCGGTAGACCAGCTGGGTGCGCAGCTGCACGCGCGCCACCCCGGCGTAGGCGGCGAGCCGCTGCCGCGGCGCCAGTCCGTCCACACTCACGTCCCGCTGCTCTTGTAGTGCTTCAGCTGCCCGTACCAGAACTTGTAGGCCGCGGCGAAGAGCAGCGGCCCCAGCAGCGGCGCGCACCAGGCCAGCCAGGGCGCCACCGACAGCTCGCCGGTGCGGTGCAGCAGCACGTTCGCCGGCAGATAGGCGACGAAGGCCAGCGGCAGCAGGAAGGTGAGGGCGAAGCGCATCACCGAGGGGAAGATGGTGAGCGGGTATCCCCCGAAGTTGTTCATGATGTTGTCGATGAAGTTCATCCGCAGCGCATAGGTGGCCTGCAGCCGGAACGACAGCCCGCAGAGGCCCAGTTGGAGCGAGCACTCCACCAGCGCTCCGCCCGCGATCGTGGCCAGCAGGTAGAGCACCGCCGTCGGCGACCAGTCGATCGGCGCCGCGCTGCTCGCCGCCACCAGCACGCCGACGCCGCCGATCAGGTCCCCCAGCGGCTGGATGTTGGTGCTCCAGTTGAGGAACTGGGTGAGCGTGCCGGCCGGCCGGATCAGATAGCGGTCGAACTCGCCGCGCTGCACCATCCAGTCCATCGAGTTCAGCCGGTTGAAGGGGATCGTCCAGGCCGCGTGCGCGGTCAGCCGCACCCCGTAGAGAAACGCCAGTTCGCCCATGCCCCAGCCGCCGACATGCCCGAACTTGGCCACCACGGCCCAGACGAACGCCAGCCCGACCCCCTGGTAGAGCACCCCGCCGATGAGCGTCAGCACCAGATTGCCGCGGTACTGCAGCTGACCCCGCCAGGCGGCGTGCAGCAGCAGCAGGTACTGCCGGTGGGCCGGCACCGGGTTCGACGCGACGGTCGCCATCTCAGCCTCCCTGCACCGTGACGCGCCGCAGCGCCCGCGACCACACCAGCCGCAGCAGCAGCCAGAGCACCAGCACCCACACCGCCTGCACGCCGATCGCCCGCAACGCCCCGCCGAGTTGGCCCAGGTAGACGGCGATGGGGGTGTAGGTGGTGCCCTGGAACGGCAGCCACTGCGAGATGCCGCGCAGCCAGCCGGGCATGAACCACAGCGGCACCAGCGCCCCGGCGAGGAACTGCGACAGCATCCGGTAGACCATCAGGATCCCCTGGATCTCCAGCGTCCAGAACGCCACCATGCCCATCAGCGAGCCCAGCAGCAGCGAGATCAGATAGCCGCCGAGCAGCGAGAGCGCGTACAGCCCCGCGGTGCCGGCGGACGAGGGCGGCTGGGCGCCGCCGACCAGGATCGCGAAGGGCAGCGCCAGCAGCGCGAAGGGCGCGTTGCCGAGGGTGAAGCCCACCTGGCCGAAGAACATCTGGCCGTTGAAGCCCACCGGCCGGGCCAGGTCGACGGCGACCGTGCCGTCCCGCACCCGCTGCGGCACCATCGACACCTGCCACGGGCTGAAGAGGCTGAACTGCACGGTGGCCAGCGTGGAGTAGGCGATCTGCGCGCCCAGGGTGACGGCGTGCCCGCCGGTGGTGGTGCGCCCGTCCGACGGGAAGACGGACGTCCACACCACCCGCAGCAGGAACACCTGCATCAGCAGACCCAGCGAGCCGACCAGGAAGTTGCTGCGGTAGGCCATCACCGTGCGGGAGAGCACTCGGGCGATCCCGGCGTAGGCGCGCAGCCGCCGGCCGAGGTCCAGCCGCTGTGCAGGGAGCGTCGCGTCGAGGGTCACGCCACCGCCTCGCGCGCCGCGTAGATGCGGTGCACGACGCCCTCCAGCTCCGGCTCCACGATGGACAGGTCGGTGACCTGGTGGTCGGCGAGCACGGCGGCTATCACCTCCGCGGAGGCGGCGGTCTCCGGGTCGAACAGCAGCGCCACGGTGCCCGGTTCGGCGTCCTCCTCGGGCGGCGCCTCCTCCACCCCGGGCATCGCCACGCCCCGCCAGCGGGCGCCCTCCGCCAGCTGCACCACCAGCCGGCGGCGCGGCGCGTAGCGGGCCTTCAGCTTCTCCACCGAGCCGTCGTAGAGCACCTTACCGCCGTCGATCAGCACGATGCGGCGGCAGAGCTTCTCCACGTCGTCCAGGTCGTGGGTGGTGAGGATGACGGTGGTGCCCTCGTCCTTGTTGAGGGTGGCGATGAAGGCGCGGATCCGCTCCTTGGCGACCACATCCAGCCCGATGGTGGGCTCGTCGAGATAGAGGATGCGCGGCTCGGGCAGCATCGCGGCGGCGAGGTCGCCGCGCATCCGCTGGCCCAGCGACAGCTGGCGGACGGGGGTGTCGATGAACGCGGCGAGGCCCAGCAGCTCGGTGAAGCGCTCGATGTTGGCCCGGTGGCGGTCGCGCTCCACCCCGTAGAGCTTGCCGATCAGCTCCAGGGAGTCGCGCAGCGGCAGGTCCCACCACAGCTGGGTGCGCTGGCCGAAGACCACCCCGATGTTGCGGGCGTTGCGCTCCCGCTCCTTCCACGGCACCACTCCGGCGACCTCGACGCTGCCCTGGGTGGGCTGCAGGATCCCGGTGAGGATCTTGATGGTGGTGGACTTCCCGGCCCCGTTGGGGCCGAGGTACCCGATCAGTTCGCCCTCGTCGACGGTGAAGTCGATGCCGTCCACGGCGAGCTTGCTGACGTACTGCCGGGTGAAGAGGGTGCGAATCCCCCCGAACGGGCCCTCGATGCGCTTCGGCCGCCTGAACTCCTTGGCGAGGCCCTCGACTTGGATGATCGGCTTCGGCGTCGGCATGCCCGGACCCTGGCAGAGTTCGTTCGGAGATCGCAAGGTGTTTGCGGTGCACATGCAGTGGGGTTCACCACGGGCAAAACCGCATGTACGAGGGCCCCGCACGGGATCCGGTCTCCCGTGCGGGGCCCTCAACCGGCGACTCGCGGGCGCAGAGTCTTCGGAAACGAGCCGCCGGAGTCGGTGCCGCGCTAGCGGCTGTCGCTGCCGCCCGCGCTCTGGACGACCACCGCGCGGCCCGCCTCCAGGCGGGCGATCGGCAGCCGGAAGGGCGAGCAGGAGACGTAGTCGAGGCCGACCTGGTGGAAGAAGTGCACCGAGTCCGGGTCGCCGCCGTGCTCGCCGCAGACCCCGAGCTTGAGGTCGGGCCGGGTGCGGCGGCCGTCCTCGACGGCGCGGGCCACCAGCGAGCCGACCCCGTCGACGTCCAGCGTCTCGAACGGGGAGACCCCGAAGATGCCCTTCTCCAGGTAGGCGGTGAAGAACGAGGCCTCCACGTCGTCCCGGGAGAAGCCCCACACCGTCTGGGTGAGGTCGTTGGTGCCGAAGGAGAAGAACTCGGCCTCCTCGGCGATCTGACCGGCGGTCAGCGCCGCCCGCGGCAGCTCGATCATCGTGCCGAGCTTGATCCGCAGCCGCTTCAGCGCGGACTTGCTGTCCGCGTTCGCCGCGCGCACCGACGCCAGCACCTGCTCGGCCTCGTCCCGCACCAGCTGGAGCTCCTGGACGGTGCCGACCAGCGGGATCATGATCTCCGGCCGGGGGTCGCCGCCCGCCCTGGCCCGCTCCACGGCGGCCTCCGCGATGGCCCGGATCTGCATGGCGAACAGCCCGGGGATGACCAGCCCCAGCCGCACCCCGCGCAGCCCCAGCATCGGGTTGGACTCGTGCAGCTTGTGGACGGCCTGCAGCAGCCGCAGCTCGTTCTCCTGGCTGTCGCCGCGTGCCTCGGCGAGCGCGACGCGCACCGACAGCTCGGTGATGTCCGGGAGGAACTCGTGCAGCGGCGGGTCGAGCAGACGGACCGTCACCGGCAGGCCGTCCATCGCCTCGAAGAGCCGGACGAAGTCCTGCTTCTGCATCGGCAGCAGCTCGCCGAGGGCCTCCTCGCGCTCGGTCTCGCTGTCGGCCAGGATCAGCCGCTCGACCAGCTCGCGGCGCTCGCCGAGGAACATGTGCTCGGTGCGGCACAGCCCGATGCCCTGGGCGCCGTAGCGGCGGGCCCGGAAGGCGTCCTCGGCGGTGTCGGCGTTGGCGCGCACCCGCAGCCGGCGCTTGCCGTCCGCGTGCGCCATCAGCCGGTGGACGGCGCCGACCAGCTCGTCGGCGTCGTCGGCGCCGGCGTGCAGGGTGCCCTCGAAGTACTCCACCACCGGGGAGGCGACGACAGGTACCTCGCCCTTGTAGACATGGCCGGAGGAGCCGTCGATCGAGACGAGGTCGCCCTCCTCGATGACCACCCCGCCGGGGGCGGTGAAGCGGCGCCGCTTGGTGTCGACGTCCAGCTCCTCCGCGCCGCAGACGCAGGTCTTGCCCATGCCGCGGGCGACCACCGCGGCGTGCGAGGTCTTGCCGCCGCGGCTGGTCAGGATGCCCTCGGCGGCGATCATGCCGTTGAGGTCGTCGGGGTTGGTCTCGCGGCGGATGAGGATGACCTTCTCGCCGGAGCGCGACCACTTGACCGCGGTGTAGGAGTCGAAGACGGCCTTGCCGACGGCGGCGCCGGGCGAGGCGGCGATGCCCCAGGCGATGCGGGCGGCGTGCCCGCCGGAGACGTACTCCTCGTCGAACCGCGGGAACATCAGCCGGCCCAGCTGCACGCCGTTGACGCGCTGCAGGGCCTCGTCCATGGAGACGATCCCCTGGTCGACCAGTTGCACGGCGATGCGGAAGGCGGCGGCCGCGGTGCGCTTGCCGACCCGGGTCTGGAGCATCCACAGCTTGCCGCGCTCGATGGTGAACTCGATGTCGCACAGGTCCCGGTAGTGCTTCTCCAGGATGCCCATGATGCGCATCAGCTCGTCGAAGGAGGCCTTGTCGATGGTCTCCAGCTCGGGCAGCGGCAGGGTGTTGCGGATGCCGGCGACGACGTCCTCGCCCTGCGCGTTCTGCAGGTAGTCGCCGTAGACGCCCTGGTGGCCGGTGGCCGGGTCGCGGGTGAAGGCGACGCCGGTGCCCGAGTCGGGGCCGAGGTTGCCGAAGACCATCGCGACGATGTTGACGGCGGTGCCGAGGTCGTGCGGGATGCGCTCCTGGCGGCGGTAGAGCCGGGCGCGCTCGCCGTTCCACGAGTCGAAGACGGCGCGAACGGCCTGGTCCATCTGCTCCCGCGGGTCCTGCGGGAACTCGCGGCCGGTCTCCTTGAGCACGATCTGCTTGAAGGTCTCGACGAGCGCCTTGAGGTCCTTGGCCTTCAGGTCGAGGTCGCTCTTGGCCTTCTTGGCCTTCTTCGCGGCGGTGAGCGCGTCCTCGAAGAGGTCGCCGTCGACGCCCATCACCGTGCGGCCGAACATCTGCAGCAGCCGGCGGTAGGAGTCCCAGGCGAAGCGCTCGTCGCCGGACTGGGTGGCCAGGCCGGCCACCGAGGCGTCGGAGAGGCCGATGTTGAGGACGGTGTCCATCATCCCCGGCATGGAGAACTTGGCGCCGGAGCGGACGGAGACCAGCAGCGGGTCGTCCGCCTGCCCCAGCTTCTTGCCCATCTGCTCCTCGAGGGCGGCCAGATGGGCGCTCACCTCGTCGCGGAGCCCGGCCGGCTCTTCGCCCTCGCCGAGAAAGGCGCGGCAGGCCTCGGTGGTGATGGTGAAGCCGGGCGGCACCGGGAGTCCGAGATTGGTCATCTCGGCGAGGTTGGCGCCCTTTCCGCCGAGCAGGTCCTTGAGGTCCTTGTGGCCCTCCGTGAAGTCGTAGACGAGCTTGGTGTTCTGCTGTTCCGCCACCGGTGGTTCTCCTCGCGCACGGTTGATGCACGTGTGGCCGTCACGGCGGGGGCATGAGGGATCTCGAGGGTGCGCCCGCCGTGCGGCAGCCCTGATGCCGGGAACGGTACCCGGGAAATCGCAGGTTGCCGCCCCACCTCGCCGGTGCGAGGGGCACTGTTCGTCAAGATCGACCCAAGGATTCCAAGGTCCGTTCGGAGCGGAGGCGGATCATCGCGATAGGCTTGCTGTGTTCATGCCTCGAACGCAGGACCCGCCAAGGATGCGCAGGATTCCTCAAGTTGTCGCTTGACAACCATGACATCGGCACTCAGTGCCGTGAATGGTCGCATCCTTAGAGGAAGAAGTCGGGCATAACGGGTGCGTGAGTTTAGGTTTCATCCCCGAGTTTCGGCACTCGGTGCCTACTGATGAGTCATGTCCGGCCCCGCGGAGCCCTCCAGGATGTGGCGTGAATCACGCGGTTCGGGGCGTGGGATGCTCGGTTCCATGCGCCTCCTCTCCGCCCTCTACGCCTCCCCCGCGGACGCGCCCGCCCTCGCCTTCGGCGCGTCCGCGCTCCGCCGGGGCCAACTCCTGGACGCCGCCCACGCCCTGGCCGCGCGCCTGGCCGGCGCGCCCGCGGTCGCCGTGCACGCCGAGGCCGCCGCCGAGACGGCGGTCGCCGCCGTCGCCGCGCTCGCCGCCGGCGTCCCCCTGGTCCCCGTCCCCGCGGACGCCGGCCCGGGCGAGCGCGACCACATCCTCAAGGACTCCGGCGCCGCCCTGCTGCTGGCCCGTCCTGGCGCATGGGACGGAAACGCGCCGGACGACCTTCCCGTCCCCGTGGAACCCGTCCGCCTCAACGGCCCCGCGGGCAACGGAAACCGGCCACTCCCGGCCGAGCCCGATCCGGCCTCCCCCGCGCTGATCCTCTACACCAGCGGCACCACCGGCGCGCCGAAGGGGGTGGTGCTCTCCCGGGCCGCGCTCGCCGCGGACATCGACGCCCTCGCCGCCGCCTGGCAGTGGACCGCCGACGACACCCTCGTCCACGGCCTGCCCCTCTTCCATGTGCACGGCCTCGCCATCGGCACCCTCGGCGCGCTGCGGATCGGCTCCCCGCTGATCCACACCCTCCGCCCCCGGCCCGCGGCGTACGCGGCGGCGCGCGAGGCGGGCGGCACCCTCTTCTTCGGCGTCCCCACCGTCTGGACGCGCCTGGTCCGCGAGCCCGACGCGGCCCGCGCGCTGGCCGGCGCCCGCCTGCTGGTCTCCGGCAGCGCGCCGCTGCCGGTGCCGGTCTTCGAGCGGATGCGCGCGCTCACCGGCCAACCCCCGGTCGAGCGCTACGGGATGACGGAGACGCTGCTCACCGTCTCCACCCGCGCCGACGGCGAGCGCCGCCCCGGCCACGTCGGCCTGCCGGTGGACGGCGTCCGCACCCGGCTGGCCGCCGAGGACGGCGGCGCCGTCCCGCACGACGGCGAGTCGGTGGGCGAACTGCTGGTCACCGGGCCGACGCTGTTCGACGGCTATCTGAACCGCCCCGAGGCGACGGCCGCGGCGCGCACCGCCGACGGCTGGTTCCGCACCGGCGACGTCGCCGTCATCGGCGCGGACGGCTTCCACCGCATCGTCGGGCGGGCCTCCACCGACCTCATCAAGAGCGGCGGCTTCCGGATCGGCGCCGGCGAGATCGAGGACGCGCTCCGCGGGCACGCGGGGGTCGCGGACGCGGCGGTGGTCGGCGTCCCCGACGACGACCTCGGCCAGCGCGTCGTCGCCTACGTGGTCCCCGACGGAGGCGTCACCGCCGAGGAGTTGACGTCCTTCGCGGCGGAGCGCGTGTCGCGCCACAAGGTTCCGCGGGAAGTGGTTTTCGTCGACGACCTGCCGCGGAACGCGATGGGCAAGGTCCAGAAGAGGAAGCTGGTCGAAGGGTCCTAGGACACTCACTGCTCACCCGCGCGGTTCCCCGCGCCCTCATGCGGCAAAACCTCGCGCCGAGCCTGCGGCGGAGGCGCCCCGAAGGGGCGCGGGGAACTGCGCGGGTGACCGCACAGGACCGCGGCTCGGCCGCCCACCCGGCCCCTGCGCTCCTCAGCCGCCGGAGACGTCCGACTCCGCGTCCTCCGAGACGCCGCACGCGTCGTACGGATCGTCCAGCCACCCGTCCGGCAGGACGACCCGCTTGCCGGCCGCGGTCCGGCCCCGCGGCCCGTCCGCCGCCTCCGGCCAGGCCTGCTCCGCATCCAACGCGTCCAGGTACTCGCGCATCTCGGCCAGCGACGACGCCGTCGCCAGCTTCTGGCGGTACTCCGAGCCCACCGAGAACCCCTTGGTGTACCACGCCACATGCTTGCGGAAGTCGACGACGCCGTGCCGCTCGTCGCCGATCCACTCCCCCAGCAGCTGCGCATGACGCACCATCACGTCCGCCACCTCGCCGAACCGCGGCCGCGCCAGCTCCGCGTCCGCGCCGTCCTCGAAGACCGCGACCAGGTCGCGGAAGAGCCACGGCCGCCCCAGGCAGCCGCGCCCGACGACCACCCCGTCGCAGCCCGTCTCGGCCATCATCCGCAGCGCGTCCGCCGCGCTCCAGATGTCGCCGTTGCCGAGCACCGGGATCTCCGGGACGGTCTCCTTCAGCCGGGCGATCGCCGACCAGTCGGCCGTCCCGCCGTAGTGCTGGATCGCCGTCCGCCCGTGCAGCGCGATCGCCGTGACGCCCTCGTCCACCGCGATCCGGCCCGCGTCCAGGTACGTCACATGGTCGTCGTCGATGCCGACCCGCATCTTCATGGTCACCGGCAGCCCGCCCGCGCCGGCCACCGCCTCGCGCAGGATCTCGCGCAGCAGGTTCCGCTTGAACGGCAGCGCCGCGCCGCCGCCCTTGCGGGTCACCTTGGGCACCGGGCAGCCGAAGTTGAGGTCGATGTGGTCGGCGAGGTCCTCCTCCGCGATCATGCGGGCGGCCTTGCCCACCGTCACGGGGTCGACGCCGTAGAGCTGGATCGAGCGGGGCGTCTCGGACGGCCCGAAGCGGATCAGCCGCATGGTCTTCTCGTCCCGCTCCACCAGCGCCCGTGTGGTGATCATCTCGCTGACGAAGAGGCCCTTGCCGCCGGACTGCTCGCGGCAGAGCGTGCGGAACGGCGCGTTGGTGATGCCCGCCATCGGCGCCAGCACCACCGGCGGCCACACCGGACGGGGGCCGATCTGCAGCGGGGCTGCGCTCGCGGCGGGCGCGGTCGTCATGCGGAACACCTTCCGAAGGGGATCACCGACCCACCATTGTCCCGCATCCCGCACGCTCCTCAGTACGCTGCCGTCATGCCGCACGTAGACCCCTCCGACGACACCACCGACGCCGAGGCGCGCGCCCGGGCCCGCGGGCGCCTGCCCAAGGGGCGCGTCCGGGAGATGGACGCCCGCATGCTGCGGGCCCTGGCGCACCCGCTGCGGATCGAGATCCTGGAGGTGCTCCGCTACGAGAGCGCCACCTCCACCACGCTCGCCAAGCGGCTGGACCAGAACACCGGGACGGTCAGCTGGCACCTGCGGCACCTCGCCGAGCTGGGCCTCATCGAGGAGGACGAGGAGCGCGGCACCAAGCGGGAGCGCTGGTGGAAGCCGGCCGCCGGCTCGCTGGTGATGAAGACGCAGGAGCTGCGGCAGGACCCGGGGCTCAGCGGGCAGATCGACACCTATCTGCAGGCGACGCTGCGCGCCTCCTACGAGCGGTCGGCGGCGTTCATGGCGGACCGGAGCTGGTCCGACACCTGGATGGCGGCGTCGGTCGCCTCGGACTGGAACAGCGCGGTGATGACGCCGGAGCAGCTGAAGGCGATGGGCGACGAGCTGATGGACGTCGTCACCCGGCACATCGACGCGGCGACGGGCGAGGAGGAGGACGCCCTGCCGGTCAACGTCCAGCTGCACGCGTTCCCGGCGCGGCACGCGAAGCGCGGGGCGGACGGCGCCGTGGAGTGACGGGCCGCTTCCCGGCCGCACGGTTGTTCTGAGTCGCTCGCGCCGTTCCCCGCGCCCCTGTGCGGCGCAGGGTCGTCGACAAGTTGCAGAGACTTCTCTGCAGAAATGACTATGCAGAGACTCCTCTGCAACATACGCTGTCCCCATGACCGCGACGAACCCCCTGCGCCGCGCCGCCGGACTGCTCGGCCGCAACGACGACTTCCGCCGCCTGTGGACGGGCTCCACCGCCGCCAAGTTCGGCTCGACCGTGAGCAGCATCGCGCTGCCCCTGATCGCCGCGACGGTGCTGGGCGCCGGCCCCTTCGAGGTGGGCGCGCTCTCCGCGGCCGCCTGGGCGCCGTGGCTGCTGATCGGGCTGCCGGCCGGCGCCTGGGTGGACCGGCTGCCGCGGCGGCCGATCATGCTGGCCGCGGACGCCGCGTCGCTGCTGCTCTTCGCCGGGATCCCGGTCGCCGCCGCCCTCGGCTACCTGTCGATCGGGTACCTGCTGGCCACCGCGCTGCTCGGCGGCGTCGCCGCGGTCTTCTTCGAGACCGCGTCCGGCGCGCTGATGCCGCGGATCGTCGAGGAGGAGGACCGCCCGGAGGGCAACGCCAAGCTGTACGGGACGGCGAGCGCCATGCAGATCGCCGGCTACGGCGCCGGCGGCACGGCCGTCCAACTCCTGGGCCCGGCCTATGCGATGGCGGTGAACGCGGCCACCTTCCTGGTCTCGCTGGTCTGCACCTACCGGGTGCGCCACCGCGAGCACCTCGCGCCGCGCGCCGCCGCGACCGCCGACGCGCCCCGCCCCCGGCTGCGCTCCGAGATCGCCGAGGGCATGCGCCTGGCCGCCCGCGACCCGCTGCTGCGCATGCAGGCGGTCTTCGGCGGGCTCGCCAACATGGCGCTGATGGCCTATCAGGCGGTGCTGCTGCTCTTCCTGGTGCGCGAGTCCGGACTGCCGTCCTCGGCGATCGGCCTGCTGATGACCACCAGCGGGATCGGCGGGCTGCTGGGCGCCGTCGCCGGGCGGCGGCTGGCGGCCAGGATCGGGTCGTCCCGCGCCGTGCTCCTGCTGCTGATCGCCGCCCCGGCGCTGGGCCTGCTGATCCCGCTCACCGCCACCGGTCCGCGGCTGGGCTTCTTCCTGGTCGGCTACCCGGCGATCGCCTTCGGCATCGTCGGCGGCAACACCGTCTGGGCGACGTTCAAGCAGCGCTACGTCCCGGCCGACCGCTACGCCCGGCTCACCACCTGCACCTCGTTCCTCAACTACGGCACGATCCCGGTGGGTTCGCTGCTGGGCGGCGCACTGGGCCAGGCGCTGGGCCTGGACACGGCGCTGTGGGTGGGGCTGGCGGCGCTGCCGCTCTCCGGCTGCGTCCTGCTGTTCTCCCCGATGCGCCGGATGCGCGATCTGCCGGACGCGCCCCCGGCGGAGGCCGCCGACCGCGCCCGGGAAATCGGGTGTGGGGTGTCCGAGCGGGGTGCGAGCATCGCCGCATGAGCACCAGGACGAGCATGGGCGACGGGGCGGCCCCCCGGGACGTGGCGGAGCTGGCCGAGCGGACGAGCCGCGGAGAGACCTTCAAGTACCTGCACTTCTGGGGCCACACCCCGAAGAAGGACGGATCGGTCTCCGCGGCGTGCTTCAGCCAGTGGTGGCAGGGGGCGCCGTTCACCGTGGACGGGGTGGAGTACGCCACGGCCGAGCACTGGATGATGGCCGGCAAGGCGCGCCTCTTCGGGGACGCCGCCGCGGAGGCGAAGGCCCTGGCGGCCGGGCATCCGCGGGACGCCAAGTCGGCGGGGCGCGAGGTGCGCGGGTTCGTCGAGGCGGTGTGGGAGCGGGAGCGCTTCCGGCTGGTGGTGGAGGGCAACCGGGCCAAGTTCGGGCAGCATCCGGAGCTCGCCGACTTCCTCGCCGGCACCGGCGCGCGGGTGCTGGTGGAGGCGAGCCCGGTCGACCGGGTGTGGGGGATCGGCCTGGCCAAGGACGATCCGCGGGCGGCGGATCCGTCCCGCTGGCGGGGGCTGAACCTGCTCGGATTCGCGCTGATGGAGGCCCGGGACGAGCCGGGGGCGCCGACCGCGGGGTGAGACGGGGAGGCGCGACGGGTAGTTGTGGGGTTATAACTGTTGTGCGCGCACAACTAACCCGTCAGCACTTCCCCCCGAGGAGATCGTGCCCATATCCTCCGCAGCTCCCCTGACCAAGCGGCGCCGCCTCCTGGTCCTCGCCATCTGCTGCATGTCCCTGCTCATCGTCAGCATGGACAACACGGTCCTGAACATCGCGCTGCCCTCGCTGCAACGCGGCCTGCATGCCCCGATGTCCGGGCTGCAGTGGACGATCGACGCCTACACGCTGGTGCTCGCCTCGTTCCTGCTGCTCTCCGGCTCCACCGCCGACCGCATCGGCCGGCGCCGCACCTTCCAGATCGGGCTCGCGGTCTTCACCCTCGCCTCGCTCGGCTGCTCCCTCGCCCCCTCGCTGGGCTGGCTGATCGCCGCCCGGATGGTGCAG
Organism: Mangrovactinospora gilvigrisea; assembly: GCF_001879105.1. Lineage (GTDB taxonomy): Bacteria > Actinomycetota > Actinomycetes > Streptomycetales > Streptomycetaceae > Mangrovactinospora > Mangrovactinospora gilvigrisea. Next base: position 18,039 of record NZ_MLCF01000045.1, read on the forward strand.
GCCATCGGCGGCTCGATGCTCAACCCGGTCGCCATGTCGATCATCACCAACACCTTCACCGACCCCCGCGAGCGGGCCCGCGCCGTCGGCGCCTGGGGCGCGGTCGTCGGCATCAGCATGTCGGCCGGGCCGATCATCGGCGGGCTGCTGGTGGAGAGCGTCGGCTGGCGCGCCATCTTCTGGATCAACATCCCGATCGGTCTCGCCGCGTTCGTCCTCACCAGGGCCTTCGTCCCCGAGTCCCGTGCCGCGCACGCCCGCCGGCCCGACCCGGTGGGCCAGATCCTGATGATCGCCTTCCTCGCCTCGCTCACCTTCGCGATCATCGAGGCCCCGGCCCGCGGGCTCACCTCGCCGCTCATCGCGGGGTGCGTGGTGCTGGCGGTCGCCGCCCTCGCCGGATTCCTGCTCTACGAGCCGCGCCGCGCCGAACCCCTCGTCGAGCTGCGCTTCTTCCGCAGCGTGCCGTTCTCCGGCGCCACCCTCATCGCGGTCTGCGGCTTCGGCGCCACCGGCGGCTTCCTCTTCCTCAACTCGCTCTACCTCCAGGACGCCCTCGGCCTCGACCCCGTCCACGCGGGGCTCTACATGATGCCGATGGCGCTGATGAACCTGGTCTTCGCGCCGATCTCCGGACGGCTGGTGGGCAGCCGCGGGCCGCGGCTGCCGCTGATCACCGCCGGCATCGCACTGGCCGCCGTCGGCATCGTGCTCGCCTTCACCTACAGTCCCTCGCTGCCCACCGCCGTGCTGCTCGGCTGCTACACGGTCTTCGGCGTCGGCTTCGGCATGATGAACGCGCCGATCACCAACACCGCGGTCTCCGGGATGCCCCGCTCCCAGGCCGGCGTCGCCGCCGCCTGCGCCTCGACGAGCCGTCAGATCGGCCAGTCGCTGGGCGTCGCGGTGATCGGCGCGGTGATGGCCGGCGCCTTCACCGCCGGACGGGCCACCCCGACGTTCACCGCCGACTCGCGCACCGCCTGGTGGATCATCGCCGGCTGCGGGCTCGCCGTCCTCGCCCTCGGTACCATCACCACCGGGCGCTGGGCCCGCGCCACCGCGGCGCGCGCCGCCGGCGACCTGGACCAGGTGCAGCCGACGAAGGAGCCGGTGACGACGCGATGAACCACCCTCACGGGGACGAGGACGAGACCCGCCGCATCTGGCACGACCTGCGGGAGCTGGTCCTCGGCCAGGACATGCGGCGGGCGGTGGCCGACGCCCTCGGCCTGAGCTTCAACCGGGCCAAGGCGCTCACCTACATCGACGCCGACGGCCCGATGCCGCTGCGCGCCCTGGCCGCCCGGATGTTCATCGACGCCCCGTACGCCACGGTCATCGTCGACGACCTGGTGAAGCGCGGGCTCGCCGAGCGCACCGCCAATCCGGCCGACCGCCGCTCCAAGCTGGTCCACGCCACCGCGGAGGGCCGCCGGATCGCCGCCCGGGCGATGCACATCCAGGACACGCCGCCGCCCGGCCTCGCCGCCGCCACCCCCGAGGAGCTGGCGGTGCTGCGGCGGGTCGCCGACCGGCTGCTGAAGGAGGTTCAGGGCCGCGACGAGGGTGCCGCCGACGCGGACGGCGCCCCCGCGCACTCCAGGCAGCCGGTGTAGCCGACCTGCACGGTCCCGCTGTTGACGGTGAGATCGAGCCGGTTGCCGGAGTTCCTGTCCGAGAGACCGGGCGCCACCTGGAGCGTTCCGGTGCCACCGGCCGTCGACAGCTGGAAGCGCGAGCCGCGCGGCACCGTCGCCTGCGCGGTGCCCGACTCGGCGTCCAGGCTCAGCCGGCGCGGCGTGCCGGCCATGTCGAACTGGACCATCCCGGAGTTGGCGGTGCCCGACACCTCGGTGGAGCGCAGCCCGGTGCCGGTGATGGTGCCCGAGGAGGCGACGGCCTTCAGGGTGCCGCCGAGGTTCCGCAGCTGGATGCTGCCGGAGCCGGTGGTCACCCGCAGCGGCGCGTCGGCCGGCATGGTCACCCGCAGCGTCACATCGCAGTCCAGGCTGCTGAAGAGCTTGGAGCTGCGGGCGCAGGACGGCTCGATGTGCAGCGTCCCGGACGGCTCCTGGTCGACGTTCACCCGCGGCGACCGCAGCGTCCAGCCCAGCTGCTGCTGCACCCGCACCCTGCCCGCCTTGCCCGCGCGCACCTCGACCGTCGCCGAACCGCCGTCGATCTCCACCCCCTGCGACGGGCCGAGCGCGTAGTTGTGCGAGTGGGTGGTGGTGCGGTGCATGATCTGCCCGTACACCTGCACGGCGATCGGCAGCACCAGCACCGCCGCGCTCAGCAGCGCGATCAGCAGCCACAGCCGCCGCCGCACCCCGGAGACCGGCCGGGTGGCCGAGCCCTCCCCGGTGTCCGGCCCGTCGGGCACCGCGCCCGGGGGCGGGGCGTCCTCGGGGGTGTCCGGGCGGCCCGCCCTCACGACTCCTCCTCCCCGTCGCCGTCGCCGGAGCGGAACTGCAGCACCGCCAGCACCCGCCGGTGGTCGGTCTCCGCCTTGGGCAGGTCGAGCTTGGCGAATATGGAGTTGATGTGCTTGGCGACGGCGCTCTCCGAGATCACCAGCGCCTCGGCGATCCCGGCGTTGGACCTGCCCTCCGCCATGGACGCCAGCACCTCCCGCTCCCGCTGGGTGAGCCGGTCCAGCGGGTCGTTGCGCCGCCGCACCAGCAGCTGGGCGACGACCTGCGGGTCCAGCGCGGTGCCGCCGGCGGCCACCCGCCGCACCGCGTCGACGAACTCCGCCACGTCCGCGACCCGCTGCTTGAGCAGGTAGCCGATGCCGGCCTGGTACTCCGTCAGCAGATCGGCGGCGTAGCGGCCCTCGACGTACTGGGAGAGCAGCAGCACCGCCGTCCCCGGGAACTGCCGGCGGATCACCAGGGCCGCCCGCACGCCCTCGTCGGTGAAGCCCGGGGGCATCCGGACGTCCACCACGGCCAGCTCGGGCCGGTGCTCCTCGACGGCCCGCAGCAGGCCCTCGGCGTCGTCCTCCTCGGCCACCACGTCGATGCCGGCCGACTGCAGCACCTTGACGACACCGATCCTCAGCAGCAGCGAATCCTCTGCGATCACCGCACGCACGGCAGCTCCACCCTGATCTCCGTGGGCCCGCCCTGCGGGCTCCGCACCGTCAACCGTCCGTCCACGGAGGCCGCCCTAAGGGCCAGTCCCCGCAGCCCGGTGCCGTCGGACGCGTCCGCGCCGCCGACCCCGTCGTCCCACACCCGCACCAGCAGCCGGTCTCCGGTGCCGCGCACCTCGACCTCGGCCTGCTCGGCCTTGGAGTGCTTGGCCACGTTGGCGAGCGCCTCCGAGACCGTGAAGTAGGCGACCGCCTCCACCGTCGGCGGCGGCCGCTGCGGCAGCGTCACCGTCAGCCTCACCGGCACCACCGACCGCTCCGCGATCCCGGAGAGCGCGGCGGACAGGCCGCGGTCGTCCAGCACCGCCGGGTGCAGGCCGCGCACCAGCAGGCTCAGCTCCTCGATGGCGGCCTTCGCCTCGGCGTGCGCCTCCTGGATCACCGTGCGGGCATCCGACGGCAGGTCCGGCATGGTGGCCAGCGCCAGCCCCAGGTTGACCGCCAGCGAGACGAGCCGCTGCTGGGCGCCGTCGTGCAGATCCCGCTCGATGCGGCGGCGCTCGGCGTCGGCCGCGTCCACCACCCCGGCGCGGCTGACCGCCAGCACCTCGACCCGCTTCTCCAACACCTCGGCGCGGTCCGGGCCGAGGAAGTTGCGGCCGGCCCAGCAGTCCAGGCGGGCGACGGCCGCGGAGGCCCACGGCAGCACCGCCAGCACCACCACCCCGCCCACGGTGTTGAGCGTGAAGAGCTTGGGGTTCTCGCTCAGCCGGACGTCCAGCGGCAGCGCGTAGCGCCACATCCAGCAGGTGACCATGGCGACGCCGGCGGCCCAGCCGAGCACCACGGCCGCGCCGAGCGTGCCGATCAGCGGGCCGAGCAGCAGGTGGTACAGGTAGGGCCGCCAGGTCGAGCGCGACCGCAGCCGCGCGAGCAGCCCCTGGGGGTGCCTGGTCGGCGGGATCTCCACGTCGTACAGCACCCGGTAGCGGTCCCGCTGAATCCGCGTCAGCAGCGGGGAGAAGAGCAGCAGCACGACCGCCCCCGCGGGGGTGGGCGGGATGCCGATCGTCAGGAGGACGACGGCCCCGATCGTCGCGAGCGGGAGCCCGGCCGCGAGGAAGACGGTGGCCCGCCAGGGACGGCCCAGGGCGCGCCGGACCCGTCCGAAGTGGCTGTTCTGCACCCCGTAACGGTACGGCCCCGCCAAGTGGCGCGGCCACCTGCCTGGTTACCGGTTGCGGGGTGGCACTGCTGCCACCCCGATTCGGATATCCGCAGGAGGGATCTCCGGCCGCCGGACGGCGACGCTGAGGTGGTGCGGTGCACCGAGTGCCGCGATCGAACCAGGGGGAATCCGATGACCGCCGCAGCCCGGCAGCGACTGACCGACACCGTCCTCGCGGTGAGCGGCCTCGCGCTGCTCCCGTGGATGGCGTACCTGGCGGTGACCCTGCCGGGCACCCCGGGGATCCAGGGCTGCACGCCGCTGTGGCTGGCCATCGACGCGGCGGAGGCGGCGGGGCTGCTCGCCACCGCGCTGCGCCGGGGCGGCGCGGCGGCGCCGTGGACGGCCGCCGCGTTCCTGCTGCTGGACGCCGCCCTGGACACCGCGACGGCCGGCGGCGGCGCGGCGCTCGGCGAGTCCCTCACCATGGCGCTGTGCGCCGAACTCCCCCTCGCGGCCCTCTGCGTTTGGACGGCAGCACGCCGCCCCGGCCCCCACCGAGCCGGACAGCGGCTCGGGCGGGGTGCCGGGGCGGAGCGGCGGCGACAGCGACCGGCGACTACCCGTCAGCAGCCCAGCAGCCTGGACCCCAAGTACTGCTCCACCTGGGAGAGCGACACCCGCTCCTGCTTCATGGTGTCCCGCTCCCGCACGGTGACGGCATCGTCGTCCAGCGTGTCGAAGTCGACCGTCACCGCGAACGGCGTCCCGATCTCGTCCTGCCGCCGGTACCGCCGCCCGATCGCGCCGGCGTCGTCGAAGTCGACGTTCCAGTACTTCCGCAGCGCCTCCGCCAGCCCCTTCGCCTTGGGCGACAGCTTCGGGTTCCGCGACAGCGGCAGCACCGCCACCTTCACCGGCGACAGCCGCGGGTCCAGCCGCAGCACGGTGCGCTTCTCCATGACGCCCTTCGCGTTGGGCGCCTCGTCCTCGGTGTACGCGTCCAGCAGGAACGCCAGCATGGCCCGGTTGACGCCCGCCGCCGGCTCGATGACGTACGGGTACCAGCGCTCGTTGGCCTCCTGGTCGAAGTACGTCAGGTCGACGCCGGAGGCCTTCGCGTGCGAGGCCAGGTCGTAGTCGGTCCGGTTGGCGACGCCCTCCAGCTCGCCGAACTCCGAGCCGCCGAACTGGAACCGGTACTCGATGTCCACGGTGCGCTTGGAGTAGTGCGAGAGCTTCTCCGCCGGGTGCTCGAAGAGCCGGATGTTCTCCTCGCGGATGCCCAGGTCGAGGTACCAGTTCCAGCGCTGCTGGAGCCAGTGCTCGTGCCACTGCTCGTCCTCGCCCGGCTTGACGAAGAACTCCATCTCCATCTGCTCGAACTCGCGGGTGCGGAAGATGAAGTTGCCCGGCGTGATCTCGTTCCGGAACGACTTGCCGATCTGCGCGATGCCGAACGGCGGCTTCTTCCGGGAGGTCTGCTGCACGGCCGCGAAGCTGATGAAGATGCCCTGCGCGGTCTCGGGCCGCAGGTACGCCAGCGACCCGGAGTCCTGCGTCACCCCGAGGTGGGTGGAGAGCAGCCCGCTGAACTGCTTGGGCTCGGTGAAGGCGCCCTTGTTGCCGCAGTTGGGGCAGTTGAGGTCGGCGAGGCCGTTGGCCGGCAGGTGCCCGTGCTTGGCCTCGTACGCCTCCTCCAGGTGGTCCGCGCGGAACCGCTTGTGGCAGGAGAGGCACTCGGTCAGCGGGTCGGTGAAGGTCTCGACATGGCCGGAGGCCTGCCACACCTCGGGCGCCAGGATCACCGAGGTGTCGATGCCCACCACGTCGTCCCGGCCGATGACCATCGACCTCCACCACTGGCGCTTGATGTTGTCCTTGAGCTCGACACCCAGCGGACCGTAGTCCCAGGCGGCGCGCTGGCCTCCGTAGATCTCGCTGCTCGGGTAGACGAAGCCACGGCGCTTGCTCAGGCTGACGATGGTGTCGATCTTGTCGGCGGCCACGGTGCTCTCTTCAATACGGCGGGGGGTCGGTCGAAGTCACCTCAGGTTACCGGCCCCGACCCGTGCGGTTTCAAATCAGCAGCGGACGGCCCCTACGCCTGCGCCGGCACCGCGGACGGCCGCCGCGCCCAGCCCCGGCGGGTCCGCCGCCACCCGACCACCCGGCACACCGCGTAGATCAGGAAGGAGACGGTGGTGACGTACGGGCTGATGGGCACGGACGAACCGATCGCCAGCAGCGTCCCTCCGACCATCGACACCAGGGCGAACACCACGCTCAGCAGCGTGATCCGGACCGGCGAGGCGGTCACCCGGATCGCCGCCGCGGCCGGCGTCACCAGCAGCGACAGCACCAGCAGCGCCCCCACCACCTGCACCGACATCGCCACGGCGAGCCCCAGCACCAGGGTGAAGACCGGCGAGAGCAGCTTGACCGGAACGCCGCGCGCCTCGGCCGCCTCCGGGTCGACGGAGGCGAACATCAGCGGCCGCCACAGGATCGCCAGCGCCGCCAGCACCACCGCGGCCATCCCCAGCAGCCAGGCGGTCTGCGGGTTGTCGACGGCCACCACCTGCCCGGTGAGCAGCCCGAACTTGTTGGCGGCGCGCCCGGAGTAGAGCGCCAGGAAGAGCACCCCGAGCCCCAGCCCGAACGGCATCAGCACCCCGATGAAGGAGTTGCGCTCCCGGGCCCGCACCCCCAGCAGCCCGATGATCAGCGCCGCGACGAGCGAGCCGACCAGCGCGCCCTGGGCGACGCCCACCCCGATCAGCAGGGCGGCCGCCCCGCCGGCGAAGGACAGTTCGCTGACGCCGTGCACCGCGAACGCCAGGTCGCGCATCATCACGAAGACCCCGACGAGCCCGCCGACCAGGCCGAGCGCGGCGCCGACGACAAGGGAGTTGCGCACCAGCGCCAGCAGTTGGCCGTAGTCGGCGTAGTTGAAGATCTCGTGCCACATCAGTGCGCCACCTCCACGGTGTCGTCCAGGTGGTGGGCGTCCTCGGCGGCCGCGGCCTCCGCCCCGGCGACGATGACGCGGCCGCCGGCGCGCACCACCTCGATGCGCGCCCCGTAGAGCTCGGAGAGCACCGGCGAGGTGAGCACCTCGTCCGGCGGGCCGACCCGGAAGCGGCCGCCGGCCAGGTAGAGCACCCGGTCGACGACGCCCAGCACCGGGTTGATCTCGTGGGTCACGAAGACCACCGCGGTTCCCCTGCGCCGCCGCCGCGCGTCCACCAGCGCGGTGACCTCCTGCTGGCGGCGCAGGTCGAGGGAGAGCAGCGGCTCGTCGCAGAGCAGCAGCCCGGGGTCGGAGGCGAGCGCCTGGGCGATCCGCACCCGCTGCTGCTCACCGCCTGAGAGCATGCCGACCGGGATGTCGGCGTACTCGGCGGCGCCGACCTCGGCGAGCGCGGCGTCCACCCGGCGGCGCAGCTCGCGGCCGCGCCCGGGGCGGCCGATGCCCCAGCGGTGCCCGTCCACCCCGAACCGCACCAGGTCGCGGGCCCGCACCGGCACCCCGGCCTGCAGCGTCTTCTGCTGCGGGACGTAGCCGACGGGGGCGTTCACCTCGACCGTGCCGGCCGAGAGCCTGGTCAGGCCGAGGGCGGCGCGCAGCAGGCTGGTCTTGCCGGTGCCGTTGGGGCCGAGCACGGCGAGGAACTCGCCGGGTCGGACGTCCAGGTCGAGGCCGTTCCACAGGGTGCGGTCGCCGTAGCCGAGGGCCGCGCCGCGCAGCCGCAGCGCCGGCTCCGCGCCGGCTTCCTCCGTTGCTCCTTCAGCTGCTGACACCGTCTCATCAACCCTTCAGCGCGGCGGAGATGTGGTCGAGGTTGGCGCTCATCCAGGACTGGTAGTCCTGGCCGGCCGGGAGCGTCTCGGTGACCGGGATCACCGCGACCCCGCCGGCCTTCGCAGCATGCTCCGCCTCCCCGGCGGCGGCGTCGGCGGCCTGGGCGTTGTACAGGAGTGCCGAAACCTTTCCGGAGCCGGCGAAGAGGCCGAGCGTCTGCCGCAGCGCGCCGACGGGGACGTCGTCGCCCTCCTCGACGGCGTGGCTGAACGCCTCGGGCGTCCTGTCGACGAGCCCGATCGCCTGCGTCATGTAGAGCGGCACGGGCTCGGTGACCGCGATGCCGCGCCCGGCGTACTCCTTCTTCAGCCGCGCCTCGCGCTGCTGGAGCGGCTTGAGCTTCGCGGTGAAGGCGGCGGCGTTCCTGCGGTACTCGGCGGCGCCGGCCGGGTCGGCCTCGGCGAGCCGGTCGGCGACGGCGCCGGCGACCTTCTCCGCGGTCCCGAAGTCGTACCAGACGTGCTCGTTGAGGTCGCCGCCGACCGGCTTCTTGCCGGACACCTGCACCGCGTTGACCACCTTGGCCCTGCCGCCGGCGGTCTTGACCATCCTGGCCATGAAGTCGTCGTAGCCGCCGCCGTTCTCGATGACCACGGCGGCCTTGGATATCGCCAGCTGGGTACGGGTGTTGGCCTCGTAGCCGTGCGGGTCCTGGTTGGGGTCGCTGATGATCGAGGTGACGTCGGCGCGGTCGCCGCCCACCTGCTTGGCGACGTCCCCCCAGACATCGGTGGCGGCGACCACATCGACCTTGCCGCCCGCGGTGGCCGACCGGCTGCCGGAGGAGCCGCCGCCGCAGGCGGAGAGCGCCACGGCGAGCGCGGCGGCGCCGCAGACGGCTGCCGCGAGGCGGCTACTGCTGTTGAGCATGGGCACTCCCGAGCGGATCGAGCACGGTCGACGGCCGCGGCCGAACGAAAATGGTGATGATTTTCAGTTTAGACTAGCAGGAGTGCGCAAGGCCGCGTCCCCGGGATCCCCCGCCGCGGCTGGCACAATTGGGCCCGAGCCCTGACGCCCTCAGGCCCACGCCCCCCAGACGACCCGCGCATCCGCGATCGGAGGACAGCCGGTGACCACCGCAAAGCCGCCTGCCCGCGGACGGTCCACCCGTCAGCGGGCTGCCGTCTCCGCAGCCCTCGAAGAGAGTGACGAGTTCCGCAGCGCCCAGGAGCTGCACGACCACCTCAAGCACAAGGGCGACTCGGTCGGCCTCACCACCGTCTACCGCACCCTGCAGAACCTCGCCGACGCCGGCGAGGTGGACGTGCTCCGCACCGACGAAGGCGAGTCCGTCTACCGCCGCTGCAGCAGCGGGCACCACCACCACCTGGTCTGCCGGCACTGCGGCACCGCGGTGGAGGTCGAGGGCCCCGCGGTCGAGACCTGGGCGGAGGCCACGGCCCGCAAGCACGGCTTCGTCAACGTGGCCCACACCCTGGAGATCTTCGGCACCTGCGCCGACTGCGCAGGCAAGGCGTAGCGGCTAACCCTCGGCCTGGGCCACCTGGTTGGGGACCGCACCGCCGTAGCGGCGGTCCCGCTGGGCGAAGGACTCCACCGCGCTCCACAGGTCGACGCGGTCGAAGTCCGGCCACAGGGTGTCCTGGAACACCATCTCGGCGTACGCCGACTGCCACAGCAGGAAGTTCGAGGTGCGCTGCTCGCCGGACGGCCGCAGGAACAGGTCCACATCCGGCATGTCCGTGTTGTACATGTAGCGCGCGATGAGCTTCTCGTTGACCTTCTTCGGGTCGAGGCGCCCCTCCGCCACCTCGGCCGCGATCGCCTTCACCGCGTCGGTGATCTCCGCGCGCCCGCCGTAGTTGACGCACATGTGCAGCGTGATGACGTCGCAGTCCTTGGTCTGCTCCTCCGCGATGCGCAGCTCGTCCACCACGCCCTTCCACAGCCGCGGCGGCCGGCCGGCCCAGCGGATCCGCACCCCCATCGCGCCCAGCTCGTCGCGGCGCCGGCGGATCACGTCCCGGTTGAAGTCCATCAGGAAGCGGACCTCCTCCGGGGAGCGCCGCCAGTTCTCGGTGGAGAAGGCGTAGAGCGAGATGTGCTCGATGCCGATCTCGATGGCGCCCTTCACCACGTCGAGCACCTGCGCCTCGCCGCGCTTGTGCCCCTCGGTGCGGGGCAGCCCGCGCTGCTTGGCCCAGCGCCCGTTGCCGTCCATGACGAGCGCCACGTGCCGCGGCACCAGCTCGGCCGGGATCTTCGGCGGCCGCGCGCCCGAGGGGTGCGGATCGGGGGCTCGGTACTGCCGCTTCCGTGTGCCGAGGATGGTCCGCGCTGCCAAATCGATCACTTCTCCAGGTATTTCAGGGAGCGGATGCCCCGCTCCAGGTGCCACTGCAGGTATGCGGCGACCAGCCCGCTGCCCTCCCGGCAGTGCCGCGGCTCCGCGGCGTCCGCCGTCGACCAGTCGCCCGTCAGCAGCGCGCCCAGCAGCCGCATCGTCTCGGGCGAGGGGACGGCGCAGCCCGCGGGCTTGCAGTCCCCGCAGACGGCGCCGCCGCCCTGCACCGAGAAGAACCGGTTCGGCCCCGGAAGGCCGCACCGCGCACAGGCGTCAAAGCTCGGAGCGTACCCGTTGACGGCCAGCGACCGCAGCAGGAAGGCGTCGAGCACCCCGTGCGCGCGGTGCTCGCCCGCGGCCAGCGTCCGCAGCGCGCCGACCAGCAGCAGATACTGCTGGACGGCGGGCTCCCCCTCGTGGTCGGCGAACCGCTCGGCCGTCTCCAGCATCGCGGTGCCGGCCGTCCACCGGTCGTAGTCGTGGACCAGGATTCCCCCGAACGGGGCGAGCGTCTCCACCTGGGTGCACAACGGCAGGGAGCGCCCCACCAGTTCGCTGCCGCGCGAGAAGAACTGGATGTCGACGTGGCCGAAGGGCTCCAGCCGGGCGCCGAACTTCGACTTGGTCCGCCGCACGCCGCGCGCCACGGCGCGCACCCGGCCGTGGGTGCGGGTCAGCAGCGTGATGATGCGATCGGCCTCACCCAGCTTCTGGGTGCGCAGCACGATGCCGTCGTCGCGGTAGAGGGACACGCCCCTATTGTGCGTCACCGCACGCCCCGCAAGGGGCGCGGCCGTCAGCGCCCCGCCGCCGCCGCTTCGCGCAGGACCTGGCGGATCTGGGCGTCCGGCATGGTCAGCGCATGGCCCGCGGCCATCAGCATCGCCCGCTCGTTGGGGGTGTACGCGCCGTCGGCAAGGGCGACCCGCGCCGCCGTGGCGAGCAGATGCGCGCGCCCCGGCTCGGCGAGGTGCGGCCCCAGCGGCACCAGCGCGGCCCGCAGCCGGGCCGCGGCGGTCGGCGGCAGTCCGTCGACGCGGGTGGCGTCCGGGTCGTCCACCTGCTGCAGCTCGACCATCTCGTCCAGCAGGTTGCCCGGTTGGCACTCGGGGCTGCCCGCCGAGCGGACCGCCGCGCACGCGGCCTCCCGCGACGCGGCGTCGCAGGAGCCGTCGGCGGCGAGCGCGGCGAGCGCCAGCGCGCGGGCCGCGTCCCGGATCAGCAGGACGAAGCCGCGGCAGGTGGGCGCCTCGAGCACCTCGGGGCCGTAGCGCGCCCGGCAGTCCGTGCAGACCACGCGCAGGCCGCGGCGTCCCGGAAGTCTTCCGGTGCGGGCGCGGTAGTTGCGGTCCCCGCCGCAGCGGGCGCAGTAGAACTCGCCGTCTGTCCCCTGCCCCTGGTTGCGTGCCACGGCAGCACCTCCCGCGTCCCGGGCGCGGCCGCCACACTGCGGAAGCGCCGGTGTCCGCGATGTTGCCACAAGGTGTCAGCCTGCGTCAGCAGCGCGTCGGGAAGATTTCGCCGAACGCCCCGAAAGGGGCGCGGGGTCCGCCCCCGTGCGGCTCTGCCGCGGGGCGCGAGTGACCGAGGTCGACCGTGGGGCGCAAGCCGGCCCCGGCACCCGCGGCGGAGGACCCCCGCGCCCGAACCGCGTCAGCGCGCCGCGCGGTTCACGGCGCTGATGACGGCGCGGATCGAGGCGCGGACGATGTTGGCGTCGACGCCGACGCCCCACAGCACCCGGTCGCCCACCGCGCACTCGATGTAGGACGCGGCCTGCGCACCGGCCCCGGCCGAGAGCGTGTGCTCCTTGTAGTCCAGCAGCCGGACGTCCACGTCGATGGCGTGCAGCGCGTCGAAGAACGCCTCGAGCGGGCCGCTGCCGACGCCGCGCAGCTCGACCTCCTCGCCGTCGACGACCGCCGCCACCGAGATGGAGTCGCGGCCGTCCTCGGTCTGCGAGGACTGGTGGGAGCGCAGCGCGATCCGGCCCCAGGGCGCGTCCGGCACCGGCAGGTACTCGTCCCGGAAGACCTCCCAGATCTGCTTCGGGGTGATCTCGCCGCCCTCGGCGTCGGTGCGCCTCTGGATGGTCTGGGAGAACTCCACCTGCAGCCGGCGCGGCAGGTCCATCTGATGGTCGGCCTTGAGGACGTAGGCCACGCCGCCCTTGCCGGACTGGGAGTTGACGCGGATGACGGCCTCGTAGGAGCGGCCCACGTCCTTGGGGTCGATCGGCAGGTACGGCACCGCCCAGGTGTGCTGGTCGACCGGGACGCCGGCCGCCTCGGCGTCGGCCTCCATCGCCTCCAGGCCCTTCTTGATGGCGTCCTGGTGGGAGCCGGAGAAGGCGGTGTAGACCAGGTCGCCGACGTAGGGGTGGCGCTCGTGGACGCCCATCCGGTTGCAGTACTCGTAGGTGCGGCGGATCTCGTCCAGGTCGCTGAAGTCGATCTTCGGGTCGATGCCCTGGCTGAACAGGTTCATCCCCAGGGTCACCAGGTCGACGTTGCCGGTGCGCTCGCCCTGCCCGAACAGGCAGCCCTCGACGCGGTCGGCGCCGGCCATCACGCCCAGCTCGGCGCAGGCGATGCCGGTGCCGCGGTCGTTGTGCGGGTGGACCGAGACGCACACGTGCTCGCGCCGCGTCAGGTTGCGGCTGATGTACTCGATCTGGTCGGCGTAGACGTTGGGGGTGGAACGCTCCACGGTGGCGGGCAGGTTGAGGATGATCTCCCGCCCGGGGCCCGGCCGCCACTCGTCCATGACGGCCTCGCACACCTCCAGGGCGTACTCCATCTCCGTCTCGATGAAGATCTCCGGCGAGTACTCGAAGCCGAAGACCGTCTCCGGGCCGATGTGCTTCTCGGCGTGCTGGATGACGGAGCGGGTGCCCTCGATCGCGATGTCCTTGATCTCCTCGCGGGAGGCGCGGAAGACCACCCGGCGGGAGAGCATCGAGGTGGCGTTGTACAGGTGGACGGTGGCGCGCTTGGCGCCGACCACGGACTGCACGGTCCGCTCGATCAGCTCGTCGCGGGCCTGGGTCAGCACCGAGATGGTGACGTCGTCGGGGATGGCGGCCGGGTCCTCGACGATGGAGCGGACGAAGTCGAAGTCGGTCTGCGAGGCGGCCGGGAAGCCGACCTCGATCTCCTTGTAGCCCATGCGTACCAGCAGGTCGAACATGGCGCGCTTGCGGGCCGGGTCCATCGGGTCGATCAGCGCCTGGTTGCCGTCCCGCAGGTCGGTGGAGAGCCAGCGGGGCGCCTCGGTGATCTGCTTGGACGGCCACTGGCGGTCCGTCACCGGCGGCGCGCCCAGGATCGGGCGGTAGCGCTGGAACGGCATCGGGGAGGGCTGCTGCGCTACGGTGTCGGCGGTGACGGGGGTGGGGCGCTGGAAGAAGTCTGCGGAGGTCATGCGGGGCTCTTTCCTCGATCGGCGGGATCGCTTCGATCAGCCGGGCGGCAACGCCGAACACCGCGATGAGGGAGCCGGCCTGGTGCTACAGGCCCTCACCGCGGCAGATAAGGAGGAGGCTGCCGTCGTATCGCATGACGTGCCGCACATTACCAGAACGGCCGGAGACGCCCTCGGGGCGTCTCAGAATCCGAGCCTGCGCAGCTGCTTCGGATCCCGCTGCCAGTCCTTGGCGACGCGGACGTGCAGGTCGAGGAAGACCTTGGTGCCGAGCAGCGCCTCGATCTGGGCCCGCGACTTCGTCCCCACGTCCTTCAGCCGCGCGCCCTTCGGGCCGATGACGATGCCCTTCTGGCTGGACCGCTCCACATAGACGTCCGCCCGGACGTCGATCAGCGGGCGGTCGGCCGGACGGCCCTCGCGGGGCGTCATCTCCTCCACGACCACCGCGAGCGAGTGCGGCAGCTCGTCCCGCACGCCCTCCAGCGCCGCCTCGCGGATCAGCTCCGCGACCATGACCTGCTCGGGCTCGTCGGTCAGCTCGCCGTCCGGGTAGAGGTCGGGGCCCTCCGGCAGCAGCGGGGCGAGCAGGTCGGCGAGCAGCTCCACCTGGTCGCCGGACTTCGCCGAGACGGGGATGATCTCCGCCCACTCGAAGCCCAGCTCCCGGCCCAGCCGGTCGACGGCCATCAGCTGCTGGGCGACGGCCTCCCGGTTGACCAGGTCGGTCTTGGTGACGATCGCCACCTTCTTGGCCCGCTTGACCTCGGCCAGCTCCTTGGCGATGAAACGGTCGCCGGGGCCGAGCTTCTGATCGGCCGGCAGGCAGAAGCCGATCACGTCGACCTCCGCCCAGGTGGCCCGCACCAGGTCGTTGAGGCGCTCGCCGAGCAGGGTGCGCGGCTTGTGCAGGCCGGGGGTGTCGACGAGGACCAGCTGGGCGTCGGGGCGGTGCACGATGCCGCGGACCGTGTGCCGGGTGGTCTGCGGGCGGTCCGAGGTGATGGCCACCTTGGTGCCGACCAGGGCGTTGGTCAGCGTGGACTTGCCGGCGTTGGGGCGGCCGACAAAGCAGGCGAATCCGGCGCGGTGGGCGGGGGTGGCGTTCATGCCGTCCATTCTCCCCGACGCGGCGGGTGCTCCGGCCCGCCGCTCCGCCCGACGGGGGACGGGACCGCACTGGACCAGGCGTCCGGCTAGCAGACGCTTACCTTCCCCTTCCGCATCCACCGGGCGCTCCCGCCGACCCCTTCCGAGGCGGGGACGGGGCAGGTTGACAGCCGCGCGGCCCCTTGGGAATCACCGTGACGCGAATCCGGCCACATGTGGCCACACCCGCTCCACGACGCTTGTCTTTACAACGTTGTACATCTACAACTCCCGTACCAGGCAAGCGTTTTCGATTGATCGTTTTTCAGGCCCACCTCACCCTCGTCCCCCACCCGGAAGGGACCCCGCGTGGCAGGCACCGCCTCACCGACCCCGCCGCCCGAGACCGGTACCGGCTCCCGCGCTGCCGGCTGGTGGCGCCGCAACCGCTCGCAGCGCGCCCTATGGCTGCTGGCCGTCCCCGGCATCGCCTACTTCGCCGTGTTCCACTACTCGGCGTTCGTCTCCAACATCATCGCCTTCAAGCAGTACGTCCCGTTCGAAGGCATCTGGGCCAGCCCCTGGGCCGGCTTCTCCAACTTCTCCCGGCTCTTCGGCGACCCGTCCTTCTGGGCCGCGGCCTGGAACACCCTCGCCATCTCCGCGCTGCAGCTGGTCTTCTTCTTCCCGCTGCCGATCGCGCTGGCCGTGCTGCTGCACAGCCTCGCCTGGAAGTCGGTCCGCACCGTCTTCCAGTCGATCATCTATCTGCCGCACTTCATCTCCTGGGTGATCGTCATCGCCCTCTTCCAGCAGATCCTGGGCGGCGCAGGGCTGCTCAACGGGCTGCTGTCGGACGGCGGGATGCACGCCGTCAACATCATCTCCAACCCCGGCTCCTTCAAGCCGCTCGCCGTCGCCGAGATCATCTGGAAGGACTGCGGCTGGGGCACGATCATCTTCCTCGCCTCGCTCGCCAACGTCCCCGAGCAGCAGTACGAGTCCGCCGCGCTGGACGGCTGCGGGCCGTGGGGCCGGTTCTGGCACATCACGCTGCCGGCGCTCCGCCCGATCATCATCCTGCTGCTGATCATGCGGCTCGGCGACATCCTCTCCGTCGGCTTCGAGCAGTTCCTGCTGCAGCGCCCGGCGGTCGGCCCGCAGGCCGCGGAGGTCCTCGACACCTTCGTCTACTACCGAGGCGTGCTCGGGGGCGACTGGGGCTTCTCGGCGGCGGCCGGACTCTTCAAGGGCGTCATCGGCGCCATCCTCGTCTACTCGGCCAACAAGATCGCCCACAAGATGGGCGAGGAGGGGGTGTACCAGTAATGGCAACCCTGGACGGGTTCCGCGAGGCCCGAGCCGCCTGGCAGGAGGAGCCGAAGGCGATCACCAAGATCGGCAAGGCCGTCGCCCTGGTGGTCTTCTCCCTCCTGATCCTCATCCCCTTCCTGGAGGTGCTCGCCACCAGCGTCGCCTCCGGCGACCAGATCACCAAGAACGGCGGGTGGGTGCTCTGGCCCGAGCACCCGACCTTCGGCGCCTACAGCCAGATCCTCAACGGCGGCGTCGTCACCAGGTCCATCCTGGTGAGCATCGGCATCACCGTGGTCGGCACGGCCATCTCGCTCTTCGGCACCATCACCCTCGCCTACGCGCTGGGCCGGCCGCACTTCAAGCTCCGCAGGCCGCTCACCCTCGCGGTGCTCTTCACCTTCCTCTTCCCGACCGGCATGCTCCCCGGCTACCTGGTCGTCAAGCAGCTGGGCCTGCTCAACAGCTACTGGTCGCTGATCCTCCCGGTCGCCATCAACGTCTTCAACCTGGTCGTGGTGCGCGGCTTCTTCCAGAACATCCCCGAGGAGCTCTACGAGCAGGCCCGCATCGACGGCGCCTCCGAATGGCAGCAGATGGTGCGGATCGTGCTGCCGCTCTCCCGGGCCGTGATCGCGGTCGTCGGGCTCTTCTACGCCGTCAGCTACTGGAACAGCTTCTTCTCCGCGATCCTCTACCTCAACGACTCCACGAAGTGGCCGGTGCAGGCCGTGCTGCAGCTGTACGTCACGCAGGGCGCCGACCTGTCGGGCTCCACCGCCTCGACCTTCTCCGACTCCGGCTCCGCCCAGGCGCTGCAGTCCACCCAGATGGCCGTGGTGGTGCTCGCCACCCTGCCCGTCCTGCTGGCCTACCCCTTCGTCCAGCGGCACTTCACCAAGGGCGTCCTCACCGGCGCCGTCAAGTCCTAAGGAGCGCGCCGCAGATGACGGACCGCCACCACCTCACCCGACGGGGACTGCTGACCGCCGGCGCGGGCACGGCCGCCGGTGCCGCCCTGCTGCTCACCGGCTGCGACGCGCCCCGCGCCATCCGCGCCACCAACATCGGCAAGAAGCTCGCCGAGTGGCCCGACTACGTGCCCGCCAAGGCGCCGAAGCCCGACTTCCCCGGCAACGACGCCAAGGGCATCCAGTCCGCCTACCTGACCTACCCCACCGACCTGGTCACCGCCGTCCCCGAGAAGCCCGGCAACGGCGAGACGGTCACCGTGGCGCTGGTCACCAACGAACCCGTGCCGCCGCCGCTGGGCCGCAACACCATGTGGCGGGCCGTCAACGAGGCGCTCGGGGTGAACCTCAAGCTCAACTTCATCCCCAGCGCCAGCCTCAGCCAGAAGCTCGCCGTCATGATGGCGAGCGGCGACGTCCCCGACATCATCACCTGCAGCGACGGCGTGCCGACGTTCGAGGACTTCATCGCCACCGACCTCCAGGACCTCACCGACCACCTCTCCGGGTCGGCGATCCGCGACTACCCCAACCTCGCCAACCTGCCGACCTACTCCTGGCAGGGCGTCGGGCTGATCAACGGCGGCATCTACGGCGTGCCCATCCAGCGGCCGCTTCCGACGCCCGAGATGATCTGCAACCTGGACGCCTTCGACAAGGTCGGCGGGCTCAGCGACTGGACGCCCGACCAGTTCACGCAGCGGATGAAGGCCCTCACCGGGAAGAAGCACTGGGCCTCCGGCCCGGTCGGCAAGACCGACGTCGACCGGCACGCCGGCTGGCGCGGCGCACCCAACAGCTGGGTGCTGGACTCCTCCGGCGGCTTCCACCCCACCGAGGCCACCGCCGTCTACAAGGACGCCCTCGCCTACATCCAGAAGCTCGTCAAGGACGGCGTCTTCTACCCCGACCAGGTCGCCACCCCCGAGGCCAAGACCCTGATGTACGGGCAGACGCTGTACAGCATGGCCGACACGCTGCCGGCCTACGCCACCAACGTCGCCGCCGTCGGCAGCCGCTTCCGCTTCGACTTCGGCCGGCCCTACACCATCCCCGGCGTCACCCCCAAGAAGTGGGACGGCCCCGGCTGGGTCAACTACACCGTGCTGAAGAAGGGCACGCCGTCCCGGATCAAGCTGATGCTGCGCATCCTGAACTTCCTGGCGTCGCCGTTCGGCAGCAAGGAGTACGAGCTGATCCGCTTCGGCGTGGAGGGCAAGCACTTCACCCGGGACAGCCACGGCCAGATCCAGCTCTCCAAGCTCTCGCAGGTGGAGAACTTCAACACGCTGCCGCTGCAGTACGTCTGCTCCCCGCCGCTGGTCGCCTACTTCCCCGGGCAGCCGGACGCCGCCCGGCGGGTCTGGAACTACCAGACGGAGACGTCGAAGTACCTGGTGAAGAACCCGTCGGTGGGCCTGCGGACGGCGGCGAAGGACCGCTACGGCACCGTCACCGGGCAGATCCTCAACGACGCGGCCACCAACATCGTCAACGGCCGCGCAAGCGTGAAGTCCTGGGACGACGCCCTCAAGGAGTGGCGCAAGCAGGGCGGCGACAAGATCGCCGCGTCGCTGCGCGAGGAGTACGCGGCGGTGCACGGGCACTGAGTGCGCGCGCCCCGGCCCGCTCCTGTTTCAATGGGAAGCGAACGATCATCCCAGGATTGAGGCAGGAGCGGGCCGTGCACGCAGTAGTGGCAGAGGTGTGGCGAGGGGACTTCCTGGAGTCGGTGCACCACGGCACCGTCCTCGCCGTCCGGGCGGACGGCACGGACGCCGTCGCCGTCGGCGAGCCCGGCGCCGCCTGCTACCCCCGCTCCTCCAACAAGCCCGTCCAGGCCCTCGGCATGCTCCGCGCCGGCCTCGGCCTCGACGGCGAGCTGCTCGCCCTCGCCTGCGCCAGCCACTCGGGCGAGCCCTTCCACGTCGAGGGCGTCCGCAAGATCCTCGCCGGGGCCGGCCTCTCCGAGGACGACCTGCGCAACACCCCGGACATGCCGGTGAACGCCGTCGCCCGGCGCGCCCTGATCGCGGCCGGCCACGGCCCGTCCCGGATCACCATGAACTGCTCCGGCAAGCACGCCGCGATGCTCGCCACCTGCGCCGCCAACGGCTGGGACACCGAGAACTACCTCGACCCGCGCCACCCCCTCCAGGTCCGCCTCCGCGAGACCCTGGAGGACGTCGCCGGCGAGCCCGTCACCTTCACCGGCGTCGACGGCTGCGGCGCCCCGCTCTTCGCCGTCACCTACCGCGGCCTGGCCCGCGCCTTCGCCGCGCTGGCCACCGCCGCCCCCGGCACCCCCGAGCGGCGCGTCGCCGACGCGATGAGCGCCCACCCCGAGTACGTCGGCGGCACCGGGCGGGACGTCACCGAGCTGATGCGGGCGCTGCCCGGCGCGGTCGCCAAGGACGGCGCCGAGGGCGTCTACGCCCTCGCCCTGCCGGACGGCTCCGCCGTCGCCCTCAAGATCGCCGACGGCTCCTCCCGCGCCCGCCCGGTCGCGATGGTGGCCGCGCTGCGCCGCCTCGGCGTCGACATCGACGGCAACGAGGCCCTGCGCGCCCTGGCCCTCGCCCCCGTCCTCGGCCATGGCGAGCGGGTCGGCGACGTCCGCCCCTCGGTGCTCCTCGCCCAGGGGTCCTGAATTCCGCGCCGGGGCGTTGGGGAACACCGTCCGACCGGATACCGTTTTTGTAGAGAGGACAGTGTTCCCGACGACAGAACGGGTGTGATCTGGGCCCTGTGCCCGACACGATGGACGGACCCCGAAAACCCGGTCCCGGCGGCTGCTACCCGAGCCAGACGCCAGGATCGCGAGGCTGCTACCCGCGCCGCGTCCCGCAGGACGACGGCTGCTACCCCCCGCACGACGACACCGAGGACCTGCTGAGCGAGCTCGCCGGTCTGCTGCTGGGCGGCGGTCGCGGCCGCCGCCCGCGCGGAGGTGCCCGTCGTGTCCGGTGACCATATCGGCTGGCTCGTCACCGCGTTCATCGCCTGTGTGGTGGTGGCGTGGATGGCGGCCTGTGCCGAGTCCGCGGTGCCCCGCATCTCCCCGTTCCGCGCCGAGCAGGCCGAGCGGGCCGGGCGCCGCGGGGCCCCCCGACTCAAAGCCGTCGCCGCCGACCCCGTCCGCTACACCACCCTCGCGCTGCTGGTGCGGGTGGTCTGCGAGATGGTGGCGGCGGTCCTGATCACCACGGTGTTCGTGGAGTACTTCGCCTCCATATGGGTGGCGATGCTGGTCTCCGCCGCGGTGATGGTGCTGGTGTCGTACGTGGCGGTGGGCGTCTCGCCCCGCACCATCGGCATCCAGCACCCCGAGGCGACCGCCTCCGCGGCGGCGGTGCTGCTGGTGCCGCTGGGCCGCATCCTCGGCCCGGTGAGCCGGCTGCTGATCCTGCTCGGCAACGCGCTCACCCCGGGCCGCGGCTTCCGCGAGGGGCCGTTCGCGTCCGAGGCCGAACTGCGCGCCATGGTCGACCTCGCCGAGAAGGACTCGCTCATCGAGGACGACGAGCGGCGCATGGTGCACTCCGTCTTCGAGCTGGGCGACACCATCGTCCGCGAGGTGATGGTGCCGCGGACCGACCTGGTGCTGATCGAGCGGAGCAAGACCCTCCGGCAGGCGATGACGCTGGCGCTGCGCTCCGGGTTCTCCCGCATCCCGGTGGTGGGCGAGAACGAGGATGACGTCGTCGGCATCGTGTACCTCAAGGACATGGCCCGCCGCACGCACATCAACCGCGAGGCGGAGGAGCAGCCGGTCGAGTCGCTGATGCGGCCGGCGTCGTTCGTCCCGGACACCAAGGCGGCGGCGGACCTGCTGCGCGAGATGCAGCGGGACCGGATCCACCTGGCGGTGGTGGTCGACGAGTACGGCGGGACGGCCGGCATCGTCACCATCGAGGACATCCTGGAGGAGATCGTCGGCGAGATCGCGGACGAGTACGACCAGGAGGCGCGGCCGGTGGAGGAGGTCGGCGCGGGGCGCTACCGGGTGACGGCGCGTCTGGACGTCGACGAGCTGGGCGAGCTGTTCGGACGAGAGTTCGACGACGAGAACATCGAGACGGTGGGCGGGCTGCTGGCGAAGGCGCTGGGCCGGGTGCCCATCCCGGGGGCGTCGGCGGTGGTGGACGGGATCCGCCTCACCGCGGAGGGCCCCGCCGGCCGCCGCAACCGGATCGCCACGGTGCTGGCGGAGACGGTCACCGCGGCGGCGGAACGGCCCGCGCTCCCCGCGGCGTCCCGGGAACCCGTCGGGTAGGACGTCCTCGCTGTTGCCGCCCCTTCGCCCCGGCACCCCGCCCGGACGGGCTCCGCCCGCCGTCGGGGGCCGGGGCGAAGTACGTGCGGACTTCCCCAGGCCACGCCGAGACCGGAAACCCGCCGCAACCCGGCCGACACCGACCCCCAGGCCAAGCGCCCACCGGCCACGACCCGGCCGCCAACACCAGCCTCCGCGCCCAAGCGCCGACCGGCCACGACCCGGCCCGGCCGGAGCGGCACCGGGCCGCGGCTCGGACCGCTGGTGTCAGGCCCGGTGGGTGGTTTGGAGTTCGCCCTTGGGGTTGGCGAGGAGCAGGGGGGTGCCGGGGCCGCCGAGGTCGCGGACGGCTGCCAGGTCCGCCGCCGACGGTGCGTCGGCGCTCGCCGAGACGACCGCCGCCGCCTCCAGGGACGACGCTCCCGAGGAGGCCGCCGCCGCGACCGCGGCCTGCACGGCCGTCAGGGCGAGCGACGGCAGGGCCACCGTCGCCGCGGTGTAAGTGCGTCCCGTCTCGTCGCGGACGGCCGCGCCCTCCGCCGCGCCCACCCGGGCACGGGACGAGCGGGCCAGCGTCAGCAGCTTGGCGTCCTCGGGGTCGATCGCATCGCTCATGCCGGCAAGATTATCCGGCCCGGCGGGCCCGCCATTCGGCGAGGATCCCGTCCTGGAGGCCGAACATCTCCTTCTTCTCCTCCTCCTCGGCGTGGTCGTAGCCGAGGAGGTGGAGAACTCCGTGCACGGTGAGCAGGTGCAGCTCGTCGTCCATCGAGTGGCCGGCCGTGTCGCCCTGCTTCTTGGCGACCTCCGGGCAGAGCACGATGTCGCCGAGGAGGCCGAGCGGCGGCTCCTCGTCGTCCTTGCCGGGGCGCAGCTCGTCCATCGGGAAGGAGAGCACGTCGGTCGGGCCCGGCTCCTCCATCCACTGGATGTGCAGCTGCTCCATCGCCTCCGCGTCCACGAAGATGACCGACAGCTCGGACTGCGGGTGGATGCGCATGGCGTCCAGCGCGAAGCGGGCGACGTCGAGGACGGCGTCCTCGTCGACGGTCCAGCCGGACTCGTTGTTGACCTCGATGGACATCGGTGCGGTGGGCTCGGCTCTCGTCAGTCCTGCTTGGGCGTGGGCTTCAACGGGCGGCGCCGCTGCTGCTGCTTGGGCGCGGGCGCGCCGCCGTCCCCGTCACCGTACCGCTCGTAGGCGTCGACGATGCGCGACACCAGCTTGTGGCGGACCACGTCGCTGCTGGTGAGCCGTGAGAAGTGGACGTCCTCCACGCCCTCCAGGATGTTCTGCACCTGGCGCAGGCCGCTGGTGGTGCCGCCCGGCAGGTCGACCTGGGTGACGTCGCCGGTGACGACGATCTTGGAGTCGAAGCCGAGCCGGGTGAGGAACATCTTCATCTGCTCGGCCGAGGTGTTCTGGGCCTCGTCGAGGATGATGAAGGCGCTGTTCAGCGTCCGTCCGCGCATGTATGCCAGCGGGGCGACCTCGATGGTGCCGGCGGCCATCAGCCGGGGGATGGAGTCGGGGTCGAGCATGTCGTGCAGCGCGTCGTAGAGCGGGCGCAGATAGGGGTCGATCTTCTCGTAGAGGGTGCCGGGCAGGAAGCCCAGCCGCTCTCCGGCCTCCACCGCGGGGCGGGTGAGGATGATCCGGTCGACCTGCTTGGCCTGCAGCGCCTGCACGGCCTTCGCCATCGCCAGGTAGGTCTTGCCGGTGCCGGCCGGGCCGATGCCGAAGACGATGGTGTGCTTGTCGATGGCGTCGACATAGCGCTTCTGGTTGAGCGTCTTGGGACGCACCGTGCGGCCGCGGCTGGAGACGATGTTCGCGGTCAGCACCTCGGCGGGCCGCTCATCGCCGGAGCCGCGGAGCATGGCGATCGATCGCTCCACGGAGTCCTCCGTCATGGGCTGGCCGGTGCGCAGCACCAGCATCATCTCGTCGAACAGGTTCTGCACGAGGGCCACTTCGGCGGCGTCGCCGGTGGCGCTGATCTCGTTGCCGCGCACATGGATGTCGAGGGTCGGGAAGCCCTTCTCGATGACGCGGAGGAGAGAGTCGCCCGCGCCGAGGACGGTGACCATCGGGTGCTTGGCGGGAACCGTGATGCGGGCGGTGGCAGCGGCCCGGCTGCTGCTGCCTTCGCTCTTCGCGTGTGAGGAAGTCATGGGTCGGCGCTATGGCCTGGATCATCCCAACGTCTGTTCGGACACGCCCTGGGGGCCTGGGGTTTCATGGTAGCCGCGGGCCGCGCCCGACCCCCGGGGATTTTCGGGACGCGCGCCCGCCCGCCGGGGCACCGCTACCCGGGTGAGGTCCTCGGCGACCACGATCTCTCCTGGGAAGAACGCCGACGCCTCGTCGAGGAATTCCCGGGGCTCGGTGTAGCGCTGGGAGAAGTGGGTGAGGACGAGCGTCCTGACGCCCGCGTCGCGGGCGGCGCGGGCCGCGGCGCCGGCGGTGAGGTGGCCGTGCGCGTCGGCGAGGGCGGCGTCCCGGTCGAGGAACGTCGACTCGATGGCCAACAGGTCGGCGCCCTCGGCGAGTCGGTGGACGGCTGCGCACATCCGGGTGTCCATGACGAAGGCGAAGACCTGGCCGGGGCGGGGCTCGCTCACCTCGTCGAGGCCGACGGCGGTGCCGTCCGGGGCGGTCACCCGGCCCTCGCGCTGCAGCCGGCCGACGTCCGGGCCGGCGATGCCCCGGGCGGCGAGGGCCGCGGGCAGCATCCGGTGGCCGTCCGGCTCGGTGAGCCGGTAGCCGTGCGCCTCCACCGGGTGGTCCAGCAGGCGGGACTCCAGCCGGTACGGCGGCCCCTCGGCGAGCACCTGGTGCGCGGCGGCGGACGGCTCCTCGCGCACCTGGATCATCTCGTGGAAGACCGAGGCGTGGCGCAGCCGGGCGATGTACTCGGCTCCGGAGGCCGGGTAGTGCAGCACCAGCGGGTGCGGCACCCGGTCCAGGTTGGCGCGCTGCAGCACGCCGGGCAGGCCCAGGCAGTGGTCGCCGTGCAGATGGCTGACGCAGATCCGGTGCACGTCGTGGGCGGCGACCCGGGCCAGCAGCATCTGCCGCTGGGTGCCCTCGCCGGGGTCGAAGAGCAGGCCCTCACCGTCCCAGCGCAGCAGATAGCCGTTGTGGTTGCGGTGCCGGGTGGGCGCCTGGCTGGCGGTGCCGAGGACGATCAGCTCGCGGGAGGCCACCGGCGGCCCTCAGCCGAGGCGCATGGCGATGCCCTCGCCGCCGAGGACGTGGCAGTGGACATGGAACACGGTCTGGCCGACGCCCTCGCCGGTGTTGAAGACCAGCCGGTAGCCCTTGTCGGCGATGCCCTCGTCGGCGGCGACGGCCGCGGCCTCGCGCAGCAGCTGCGCGGTCAGCTCGGCGTCCGCCTCGGCGAGCGCGGCGGCGTCGGGATAGTGGGCCTTGGGGACGACCAGGACGTGCACCGGCGCCTGCGGGCTGATGTCGCGGAAGGCGAGCGTGGTCTCCGTCTCGCGCACCTGGGTGGACGGGATCTCTCCCGCGACGATCTTGCAGAAGAGGCAGTCGGGCTGCGGCTCGCCGGCCATCGGGAACTCCTCGGGACGAAAGTGCTTGGGGCCGATGCTACCGACGTCCGACGCCGCGTCAGCCCGCGACGGCGTGCAGCGGGGGGCGCGCCGCGGCGAGATGCCGCAGCTTGGCCTCGGTGCCGGAGCCGGGGACGGGCAGGTGCAGCACGATCGTCAGGTCCGGCCGCTCGGGCACCCGCATCCGGGTCGACTCCAGCTCCAGCAGGCCCACCTCGGGGTGGCTGACCTCCTTGCGGGTGGTGCCGCCCTCGGCCACGTCCTGACGGGCCCACAGCTCGGCGAACTCCGGGCACTGCGCGCCCAGCCGGTCGGCCAGCTCGCAGAAGCCGGTGTCGTCGGGGAAGCGGGCCGCGTCGCCGCGGAACTGGGCCACCGAGGCGGCGCCGATCTCCTTCCAGCGCGGGTAGCGCTCCCGGTAGACCGGGCTGGTGAAGAAGCTGACCAGGCAGTTGGAGGTGGGGCCGGTGGCCGGGAAGATCTGCCGCGCCACCGGGTTCATGGCGATCTGCTCCCAGTA
This sequence comes from Mangrovactinospora gilvigrisea, assembly GCF_001879105.1. Lineage (GTDB taxonomy): Bacteria > Actinomycetota > Actinomycetes > Streptomycetales > Streptomycetaceae > Mangrovactinospora > Mangrovactinospora gilvigrisea. Next base: position 43,652 of record NZ_MLCF01000045.1, read on the forward strand.
GCGGTCCACGATGTTGGCCGGGTTGGGCATCCACGCCTCGAGGATGCGGTCCAGCACCTCGCAGACCCCGTCGCCGGGCGGGCGGCCCTCGTCGGCGTCCGGCAGCGGCGGGTTGAGGCCGGCCAGCACGTAGAGGTGGCGGCGCTCGGCGGGGCTGAGCCGCAGCACCCGCGCCACCGCGTCCAGCACCTGCGGGGAGACGGTGATGTCGCGGCCCTGCTCCAGCCACTGGTACCAGGAGGTGCCCACCCCGGCGAGGACGGCGACCTCCTCGCGGCGCAGGCCCGGGGTGCGGCGGCGGGCGCCGCCGTCGGGGAGCCCGACGTCGGCGGGGCTCACCCGCGCTCTGCGGCTCCTGAGGAACTCCCGCAGATCGGCGCGGCGGCGCGAGACGGTGGCCATGCCCCTCCTCGGATCCCCTGGCTGCTGCCCGGCAGTGCCTTCTGGTGGTGCTGTGCGGTGGTGCTGTCTGGTGGTGCGACCACCAGGATAAGCACCCTCTCCCCACGGGCCGCGGTTCCGCCGGAAGCTCATGGGCATGACGACACAGACCACGACCTCGGATGCGGTGGACGCCCCCGCATCGGCGATCCGACCGCCGGGCGTCGAAGCCCGGTTGGGCCTGCGGGCCAAGCTGGTGCTCGCGGTGCTGTGCGCGGCCCAGTTCGCCATCGCCCTGGACTTCTCCATCCTCAACGTGGCGCTCCCCTCGCTCGGCCGCGACCTGGGCTTCTCGGCCGGCGCGCTGCAGTGGGGCATCACCGCCTTCGCGCTCGCCTCGGGCGGCTTCCTGCTGCTCGGCGGGCGGATCGCGGACCTGGTCGGGCGGCGGAAGGTGTTCCTGGTCGGGATGGCCGCCCTCACCCTCGCCTCGGTGCTCGCCGCGGCCGCCTGGAGCCCCGAGGTCTTCCTCGCGGCGCGGGTGCTGCAGGGCCTCGCCGCGGCCGGCGTGGTGCCGTCCGGGATGGCGCTGCTCACCGCGGCCTTCCCCGAGGGGCCGCTGCGGGAGCGGGCGCTGGGCGTCAGCGGCACCATCATGGCCACCGGCTTCACCACCGGCATGGTGCTGGGCGGAGTGCTCACCGAGGCGCTGAGCTGGCGCTCCACCATGGCGCTGATCGTGGTGATGGGCGTGGTGGTGACGGCGGTGGCGCCGCGGCTGCTCACCGAGAGCCGCAATCCGCACCACTCGCGGCTGGACGTCCCCGGGGCGCTGGCCGTCACCGGCGCGGTGCTGGCGCTGATCTACGGGCTGACGGCGGGCGCGGACGGCGGCTTCGGGCGGCCCCAGGCGTGGGGTTCGCTGGCGGCCGGCGTCGTGCTGCTGGCCGTCTTCGGGCTGGTGGAGTCGCGCTCGGCGGAGCCGATGGTCGATCTGAAGCTGCTGCGGCGGCGGTCGGTGCTCTTCGGCAACCTGGGCGGGTTCACCGCGTTCTCGCTGATGTCGTCGGTCTTCTTCCTGCTGACGCTCTTCCTCCAGGACGCGCAGCACATCTCGCCGCTGGTGACCGGGCTGGTCTTCGGGGTGCCGGGGGCGGCCGCGGCGGTCTCCGGCGCGCTGGCGCCGCGGCTGGTCGGCCGGTACGGGCCGCGAAAGGTGCTGGTCGCCGGGCTGCTGGTGCAGGGCGTGGCGACGGCGCCGCTGATCGCGCTGGGCGCGGCGGAGGCGGCCGGGGGCCGGGCCGGGGTGCTGGTCCTGGTGCTGGTGGGGACGTCGCTGGCGTGCGTCGGGCATCTGTGGGCGATCCCGTCCTACGGGGTGGTGGCGACGTCCGGGCTGACGCCGGAGCAGCAGGGGCTGGGGGCCTCGCTGGTGACGCTCACCCAGCAGATGGGGATGACGGTGGGGACGCCGGTCCTCTCCGCGGTCGCCGCCGCGGCGGGCGGCACGGCGGGCGTCGTCCACGGCGTCCCCGCGGGCCTCGCGGTCGACGCGGCAGCGGTCCTCCTGCTGGCCGCCGCGGTCTGGACGGCCCTCGCCCGGCGGGCTCGCCCCTGACGGGCTTCCCGTCCGCGCCGGCACCCCACCCAGGTGGGGTGCCGGCGCGGAGGGGGATCGGAAATGCTGTTCCGCCCGAGCGCGCGAGCGGTTAGCGTGCCAAGCGTGACCGACGCTTACCTGCGCTTTCCTCATATACGCGACAGCCTCCTCGTCTTCGCCGCCGAGGACGACGTCTGGCTCGCCCCCCTCGACGGAGGCCGCGCCTACCGGCTGACGGCCGATCACGAACCCGTCGACAACCCGCGGCTCAGCCCCGACGCCACCCGCGTCGCCTGGACCTCCCGCCGCGAGGGCGCCGCCGAGGTGCACGTCGCCCCCGTGGACGGCGGCACCGCCCGCCGCCTGACCTACTGGGGCGAGCCCAACACCCGCGTCCTCGGCTGGCTCTCGGACGACCGCGTGCTCGCCGTCTCCACCGTCGACCAGGGCTCCCGCCGCCGCTCCTGGGCGTACGCCGTCCCGATCGACGGCGGCCCCGCCGAGCGCCTGCCCTACGGCCCCGTCGGCGGCGTCGCGCCGAACCCGGCCGGCCCCGGCACCCTGCTGGTCTCCGCGGCCATGAGCCGCGACGCCGCCCAGTGGAAGCGGTACCGCGGCGGCACCGCCGGCAAGCTGTGGATCGACCGCACCGGCGACGGCGAGTTCGTCCGCGTCCACGAGGACCTCGACGCCAACATCGAGTCGCCGATGTGGCTGGAGAACGGCCGGATCGCCTTCCTCGCCGACCACGAGGGCGTCGGCCACCTCTACTCCTCGCTCCCGGACGGCACCGACCTCACCCGGCACACCTCCGGCGACTGGTACGCCCGCAACGCCGCCACCGACGGCACCCGCGTCGTCTGGCAGTCCGCCGGCGACCTCCACCTCCTGGACTCGCTGGACGGCACGCCGCGCAAGCTGGACGTCCGCCTCGGCGGCCCGCGCACCGCCCGCGCCCCGCAGCGCATCGACGCCGCCGAGTGGCTGGGCGACCTGACGGTCGACCGCACCGGCCGGGCCAGCGCCGTCGAGGTCCGCGGCACCGTCCACTGGCTCACCCACCGGGACGGCCCGGTCCGCGCCCTCGCCGACGCCCCCGGCGTCCGCGGCAGGCTGCCCGTCGTCCTCGGCGACACCGGCCGGGCCGCCTGGGTCACCGACGCCGAGGGCGAGGACGCCCTGGAGATCGCGCCCGTCAACGGCACCGCCGTCGACGGGGGTTCGGAGAAGCCGCAGCGCCTCGCCTCCGGCCGGCTCGGCCGCGTCCTGGAGCTCGCCGCCTCCCCCGACGGCACCCGGCTCGCCGCCGCCGCCCACGACGGCCGGCTGCTGGTGATCGACACCGCCACCGGCTCCTCACGCGAGCTCGCCGCGAGCGAGTGGGGCGACGTCGACGGCCTCGCCTTCTCCCCCGACTCGCGCTGGCTCGCCTGGTCGCAGCCCGGCCTCGACCGGATCCGGCAGATCCGCCTCGCCGACCTGCGCGAGGGCACCGTGCTGGACGCCACCCCGCTGCGCTTCCACGACTTCTCGCCGGCCTTCACCGCCGACGGCAAGTACCTGGCGTTCCTCTCCTACCGGGACTTCGACCCGGTCTACGACTCGCACGCCTTCGACCTGTCCTTCCCCGGCGGCTGCCGCCCGCAGCTGCTGGCGCTCGCCGCCGACACCCCGTCGCCCTTCGCGCCCCGCCTGGGCGGACGGCCCTTCGAGGACGAGGACGACGAGCACGGCAAGGACGCCGACCGCGAGGGCGGGAAGAACGACGGCAAGAAGGACGACACCCCGCCGATCACCCGCGTCGACGCCGAGGGCCTCGACCAGCGGGCCGTCCCCTTCCCGGTGCCGGCCGGCCAGTACGACCGGCTGCGCGCCGCCAAGGGCGCCGTCCTGTGGCTGCGCGAGCCGATCACCGGCCGGCTCGGCACCGACCTGGCCGGCCCGGACGCCGACCGGCCGCGCCCCGTCCTGGAGCGCTTCGACCTGGCGGCGCCGCGCACCGAGGAGCTGGTGGACGGCCTCGACGGCTACCACGTCTCCGGCGACGGCACCCGGGTCGCGATCCAGGACGGCAAGCGGCTGCTGGTCCGTCCCACCGCGCACAAGGTGGAGCCGGACGACCACCCGTCGGCCTCCGACGACATCGCGGTCGACCTGGGCCGGATCCGCGTCACCGTCGACCCGGGCGCCGAGTGGCGCCAGGAGTTCGACGAGAACGGCCGCCTGATGCGCGACCACTTCTGGCGCGCCGACCTGGGCGGCGTCGACTGGGACGCGGTGCTGCGCCGCTACCGTCCGCTGGTCGAGCGGGTGGGCTCGACGGCCGACCTGGTCGACGTGCTCTGGGAGACCGTCGGCGAGCTGGGCACCTCGCACGCCTACGTCATCCCGCCGGGGGCCGGAAAGCCGCACCGCGTCCGGCAGGGCCTGCTGGGCGCCGACTGGCGGGTGGAGGACGGGCGTTGGACGATCGCCCGGGTGATCCCCGGCGAGCCTTCCGACCCGCTGGCGCGCTCGCCCCTCACCGCGCCGGGCGTGGCGATGCGCGCCGGGGACGTGGTGGTGGCGGTGGACGGCCGCGCGGTGGACCCGGTCGCCGGGCCCGGCCCGCTGCTGGTCGGCACGGCCGGCAAGCCCGTCGAGCTGACCGTCGACCCGGCGGGCGGCGGCGAGCGGCGCACGGTGGCCGTGGTGCCGCTGGGCGACGAGACGCCGCTGCGCTACCAGGACCGCGTCAACGAGCGGCGCGCGTACGTGCTGGAGAAGTCGGGCGGCAAGCTCGGCTATCTGCACGTCCCGGACATGCAGGCGGTCGGCTGGGCGCAGCTCCACCGCGACCTGCGGACGCAGACCGCCCGGGACGGGCTGGTCGTCGACATCCGGGAGAACGGCGGCGGGCACACCTCGCAGCTGGTGCTGCAGAAGATCTCCGGCACGGTGATCGGCTGGGACGTCAGCCGCGGCTCGGGCACGGAGAGCTATCCGCAGCACGCGCCGCGGGGGCCGGTGGTGGTGGTCACCAACGAGTTCGCCGGCTCGGACGGGGACATCATCGCGGCGGCGGTGCAGAGCACCGGGCTCGGCCCGGTGATCGGCACCCGCTCGTGGGGCGGCGTCGTCGGCATCGACGGGCGCTACCAGCTGGTGGACGGGACGACGGTGACGCAGCCGCGCTACGCCTTCTGGTTCGCGCAGCACGGGTGGGGCGTGGAGAACCACGGCGTCGACCCGGACATCGAGGTGGTCAAGGCCCCGCAGCACTGGGCGGCCGACGAGGACCCGCAGCTGGACCGGGCCATCGAGGAGGCCCTCGCCCGCCTCGAGGC
>NZ_MLCF01000046.1 GCF_001879105.1 Mangrovactinospora gilvigrisea
GCGACACCGTCGCCCGGCTGGGCGGCGACGAGTTCGCGGCACTGATCTGCGGGGACGTCGAGCAGAACCAGCTGGTGGAGATCGCCGAGCGGCTGCTGGAGCAGCTGCGCCGCCCCTACCGGGTCTCCGGCGCCGAGGTGACCGTCGCGGCCAGCATCGGCGTCGCCTTCGCCTCCGCCGGCACCACCCCGGGCGAGCTGCTGCGCAACGCCGACCTGGCTATGTACCGGGCGAAGAGCAAGGGCAAGAACCGCGTCGAGGTGTACGCCCCGCAGATGCGCGCGGACGTGCTGCGCCGCACCGTGCTGGACCGGCGGCTGCGCGCCGCGCTGCGGGACGGCGAGTTCGCCCTGCTCCACCAGCCCGTCGTGGAGCTGGGGAAGTCCGGCGGGCCGCCGCGGATCGTCGCCCTGGAGGCGAGCGTCCGCTGGCGCTCGGCGCGCGGCGCGCTGCTCACCCCGGCCGAGTTCCTGCGCTCCCCGGAGACCGGGGAGCGCGCCGCCGAGCTGGGCGCCTGGGCGGCGGCCCGGGCCATCGAGGAGGCCTCCCGGCGCGGTCTGGAGGCCTCGGTGAAGCTTCCGGTGACGGTCCGTCTGGCGGCGGACGCGCTGCGCCGGGCCGACTTCGCCGAGCGGGTCGGCTCCGCGCTGGACGCCACCGGGCTGCCGCCGGGGCGGCTGGTGCTGGAACTGGTCGGCAGCGGCTCCCCGGCGGACCTGGTGGCCATCACCGGGGCGGTGGAGGCGCTGCACCGGGCGGGCGTCGGCATCGGCCTCGGCGGCCTGTGGGCGGGCCCCTCCGCGGGCGGTGCGGCCGGGACGGCGGGCGGCGCGGCCGGGCTGGAGGCGCTCTACCGCTGGCCGCTCTCCCAGCTGCGGCTGGACGCCGGGCTGGTGCGGCGGGTCGCCGACCCGGCGCTCGGCGGCCGGGAGGCCGCCCGGCTGCCGACCCTGACGGCGGCGGTGCTGCAGCTGGCGCACGGCCTGGGGCTGCTGGTGGTGGCGGACGGGGTGACGCGGCCGGAGCAGGCCGCGGCGCTGCGGGAGTTCGGGTGCGACCGCGCGCAGGGACTGCTCTTCGGGGCGCCGCAGACGGAGGACGAGCTGCGCACCGCCGTGGCGCAGGCGTCGCGCGTTCCGGCGCCGCGCGCCGCCTTGCTGCCGCCGCTGCGACCCGGCACTCCGCCCGCCCATCGATGAGTCCGGGAGCGGCTGAACGGGTGTCCGAAAGGTGAGACGGGCGTTCCACCCACTTGACACCGGCCCGCCCCGAAGGGCTAGGTTTAGCGCCATGCAGTCCCGAATTCTCGTACTTGGTGAGCGCGCCGGCTGACCCGAGCCCCCCTCCTGCGGGCTCCTCCGCCGACGCGCTACCCCTCGCTTGCCACTCGGCACGAGGGGTTTTTTGTTGCCACAGCGCCCCATCAAGAGAGATCAAGAGATGACCGACGATCAGGCCCGCCGCCCCACCCCGGCAGCGCCGCACCCCGCGCCTCCCGCCCACTCCGGCGCCGCGACGATTCCCGCCGCGCGCACCGTCGAGCAGCTCACCGGCGCACAGGCGCTCGTCCGCGCCCTCGAGTGCGTCGGCGTCGACACCATCTTCGGCATCCCCGGCGGCGCGATCATGCCCGCCTACGACGCGCTCTTCGACTCCACCAAGCTCCGCCACATCCTCTGCCGCCACGAGCAGGGCGCCGGCCACGCCGCCACCGGCTACGCCCAGGCCACCGGGCGGGTCGGGGTCTGCTGGGCCACCTCCGGGCCGGGCGCCACCAACCTGGTCACGCCGCTCGCCGACGCACACATGGACTCGGTCCCGATCGTCGCCATCACCGGCCAGGTCGCCACCCACCTGATCGGCACCGACGGCTTCCAGGAAGCCGACATCTGCGGCATCACCATGCCGGTCACCAAGCACAACTTCCTGGTGACGGACCCCGCCGACGTCGCCCGCACCATCGCCGAGGCCTTCCACATCGCCTCCACGGGCCGCCCCGGCCCGGTCCTCGTCGACATCGCCAAGGACGCGATGCAGAAGACCGCCGCGTTCAGCTGGCCGCCCGAGCAGCACCTGCCCGGCTACCACCCCGTCACCCGGCCGCACGCCAAGCAGATCCGCGAGGCCGCCCGGATGATCGCCGACGCCCGGCGCCCCGTCATCTACGCGGGCGGCGGCATCCTGAAGGCCGAGGCGACCGCCGAGCTGAAGGTGCTCGCCGAGCTGACCGGCGCCCCCGTGGTCACCACCCTGATGGGCCTCGGCGCCTTCCCCGACTCGCACCCCCAGCACCTGGGCATGCCGGGCATGCACGGCTCGGTCTCCGCCGTCACCGCGCTGCAGAAGTCGGACCTGCTGATCGCGCTGGGCACCCGCTTCGACGACCGCGTCACCGGCAAGCTGGACGGCTTCGCCCCCGAGGCGAAGGTGATCCACGCCGACATCGACCCGGCCGAGATCTCCAAGAACCGCACCGCGGACGTGCCGATCGTCGGCGACGCCCGCGAGGTGATCGCCGACCTGATCGTCGCCGTCCAGAAGATGCAGCAGCAGCCGGACGCCTCGGCCGAGCAGTTCGACTACGCGGCCTGGTGGGAGCAGCTGGACGCCTGGCGCACCACCTACCCGCTGGGCTACGAGGACGCCCCCGACGGCCAGCTCTCCCCGCAGGCCGTCATCGAGCGGATCGGCCAACTGGCCGGCCCCGAGGCGGTCATCGCCGCCGGCGTGGGCCAGCACCAGATGTGGGCGTCCCAGTTCATCAAGTACGAGAACCCCCGCACCTGGCTCAACTCCGGCGGCGCGGGCACCATGGGCTACGCCGTCCCCGCCGCGATGGGCGCGCAGGCCGGCCGGCGGGACGCCACCGTCTGGGCCATCGACGGCGACGGCTGCTTCCAGATGACCAACCAGGAGCTCACCACCTGCTCCCTCAACGACCTGCCCATCAAGGTCGCCATCATCAACAACGGCGCGCTGGGCATGGTCCGCCAGTGGCAGACGCTCTTCCACGAGGGCCGCCACTCCGAGACGACGCTGCCCAACCACGGCAGCTCGCCCGTCCGGGTCCCCGACTTCGTCAAGCTGGCCGAGGCGATGGGCTGCCACGGGCTGCGCTGCGAGCGGCCCGAGGACCTGGACGCCACCATCGAGAAGGCCAAGTCGCTCAACGACGCACCCGTCGTCATCGACTTCGTGGTCCACAAGGACGCCATGGTCTGGCCGATGGTCGCCGCCGGCACCACCAACGACGAGATCCAGTACGCCCGCGGGCTGCGTCCCGACTTCGGCGACAACGAGGAGTAGGGGCTTAACGAGCCATGACCAAGCACACGCTGTCCGTCCTCGTCGAGGACACCCCGGGCATCCTGGCGCGGATCGCCTCGCTCTTCTCCCGCCGCAACTTCAACATCGACTCGCTCGCCGTCGGCCCGACCGAGCATCCGCGGATCTCCCGGATGACGATCGTCGTCAACGTCGAGGAGCTGCCGCTGGAGCAGGTGACCAAGCAGCTCAACAAGCTGGTCAACGTCCTGAAGATCGTCGAGCTGGAGCACGACTCGTCCGTCCAGCGGGAGTTGGTGCTGGTGAAGGTCCGCGCCGACAACGAGACCCGCTCGCAGATCGTCGAGATCGTCCAGCTGTTCCGCGCCAAGACCGTGGACGTCTCCCCGGAGGCGCTGACCATCGAGGCGACCGGCAGCTCGGACAAGCTGGAGGCGATGGTCCGGATGCTGGAGCCGTTCGGCATCAAGGAGCTCGTCCAGTCCGGCAAGGTGGCCCTGGGCCGCGGCGGACGGTCCATCACCGACCGCTCGCTCCGCGCCCTGGACCGCACCGCCTAGTTCTAGGCTTCCCCCGTACCACCGCACGACCGCAAGACCGCAGAAGAACCACCACCAAGGAGAAACCCCCGTGGCCGAGCTGTTCTACGACGCCGACACCGATCTGTCCATCATCCAGGGCCGCAAGGTGGCCGTCCTCGGCTACGGCAGCCAGGGCCACGCGCACGCCCAGAACCTGCGCGACTCGGGCGTGGACGTCCGCATCGGCCTGCACGAGGGGTCGAAGTCCCGGGCCAAGGCCGAGGAGGACGGCTTCCGCGTGCTGACGCCCGCCGAGGCCACCGCCGAGGCCGACGTCGTGATGATCCTGGTGCCGGACCCGATCCAGGGCCGCGTCTACGAGGAGTCCGTCAAGGACAACCTCAAGGACGGCGACGCCGTCTTCTTCGGGCACGGCTTCAACATCCGCTTCGGCTTCATCAAGCCGGCCGCCAACGTGGACGTCTGCATGGTCGCCCCGAAGGGCCCGGGCCACCTGGTGCGCCGTCAGTACGAGGAGGGCCGCGGCGTCCCGGTGATCGTCGCCGTGGAGCAGGACGCCACCGGCAAGGCCTTCGACCTGGCGCTCTCCTACGCGGCCGGCATCGGCGGCACCCGCGCCGGCGCCATCAAGACCACCTTCACCGAGGAGACCGAGACCGACCTCTTCGGCGAGCAGGCGGTGCTCTGCGGCGGCACCTCCGCTCTGGTGAAGGCCGGATTCGAAACGCTGGTCGAGGCCGGTTACCAGCCGGAGATCGCCTACTTCGAGTGCCTGCACGAGCTGAAGCTCATCGTCGACCTGATGTACGAGGGCGGCCTTGAGAAGATGCGCTGGTCGATTTCCGAGACCGCCGAGTGGGGCGACTACAAGTCCGGCCCGCGGATCATCACCGACGCCACCAAGGCCGAGATGAAGAAGATCCTCGCGGAGATCCAGGACGGCTCCTTCGCCAACACGTGGATGGAGGAGTACAACTCCGGCCTCAAGAAGTACAACGAGTACAAGAAGGCCGACGAGGAGAGCACGCTGGCCACCACCGGTGCCAAGCTCCGCAAGCTGATGAGCTGGGTCGACTCCGAGGCCTGAGCTGCAGTTTCCGCCGGGTCGTAGGACGGCCCGGCGCCCGGGGCGGGCGCGCACGGCGCGTCCGCCCCGCGTACGCGGGAGTTCACGCGGACCTCACACCATGGCAACCGTGACCTCACCCGCGTGCGCCGCTAAACTCGTCGCGCAAGTCCGCGGCTCACAACGTCGTGCGTCACTCCAGGGACCTGCTCCTGCCCTCGGTACCAGCGAACGGGCCGTCAGCGAGGACGACCCCCAGGATTCCTCCAACGGCATCTCACACATTGAGGACGCAACCGTCGTGAGCAAACCCGTAGTCCTGCTCGCCGAAGAACTCTCGCCCGCCACCGTCGACGCCCTCGGCCCGGATTTCGAGATCCGGTCCTGCAACGGCGGAGACCGCACCGAGCTTCTTTCGGCCATCGCCGACGTCGACGCCATTCTGATCCGGTCCGCGACCAAGGTGGATGCCGAGGCGCTGGCCGCCGCCCGGCGCCTGAAGGTCGTCGCCCGGGCCGGCGTGGGCCTCGACAACGTGGACGTCCCCGCCGCCACCAAGGCCGGCGTGATGGTCGTCAACGCCCCCACCTCCAACATCGTCACCGCCGCCGAGCTCGCCATCGGCCTGCTCGTCTCGGTCGCCCGGAACATCCCCGCCGCCACCGCCTCGCTCAAGGCGGGGGAGTGGAAGCGCTCCAAGTTCACCGGCGTCGAGCTGTCGGAGAAGACGGTCGGCGTGGTCGGTCTCGGCCGGATCGGCGTGCTGGTCGCCCAGCGGCTCTCCGCCTTCGGCATGAACGTCGTCGCGTACGACCCCTATGTGCAGCCCGCGCGGGCCGCGCAGATGGGCGTCAAGCTGCTCCCGATGGACGAGCTGCTGGCGGTCGCCGACTTCATCACCGTGCACCTGCCCAAGACCCCGGAGACCGTCGGGCTCATCGGCGACGAGGCGCTGCACAAGGTGAAGCCCGAAGTGCGGATCGTCAACGCCGCCCGCGGCGGCATCGTCGACGAGGCGGCGCTGCTGAGCGCGCTCAAGGAGGGCCGCGTCGCCGGCGCCGGCCTGGACGTCTACGTCTCCGAGCCGTGCACCGACTCGCCGCTCTTCGAGCTCGACAACGTGGTGGTGACGCCGCACCTGGGCGCCTCCACGGCCGAGGCCCAGGAGAAGGCGGGCATCGCGGTCGCCAAGTCGGTGCGGCTGGCGCTCGCCGGCGAGCTGGTGCCGGACGCGGTCAACGTCCAGGGCGGCGTGATCGCCGAGGATGTCCGGCCGGGCCTGCCGCTCGCCGAGAAGCTGGGCCGGATCTTCACCGCGCTCGCCGGCGAGGCGGCCGTCCGCCTCGACGTCGAGGTGCGCGGCCCGCTCACCCAGCACGACGTCAAGGTGCTCGAACTCTCCGCGCTCAAGGGCGTCTTCGCCGAGATCGTGGAGGACAGCGTCTCCTACGTCAACGCGCCGCTGCTGGCCCAGGAGCGGGGCGTCGAGGTGCGGATGACGACCAGCTCCGAGTCGTCGGCGGCGGCCGATCTGCACCGCAACGTGGTGACGGTGCGCGGCGTGCTCGCCGACGGCGAGGAGGTGTCGGTCGCCGGCACGCTCGCCGGGCCGAAGCACCAGCAGAAGATCGTGGCCGTCGGCGACTTCTCGATGGACCTGCCGATGACCGAGCACCTGGCGTTCCTGCGCTACGAGGACCGCCCGGGCGTGGTCGGCACGCTGGGCCGGATCCTCGGCGAGGCGGGCATCAACATCGCCGGCATGCAGGTCGCGCGGAGCGCGCAGGGCGGCGAGGCGCTGATCGCGCTGACGCTGGACACGGCGGTGCCGTCCGAGGTGCTGGGCGAGATCGCGGAGGAGGTCGGCGCGGCGTACGCCCGCGCGGTCCACCTCCCGGCGGAGTGACACGGCGTCACCCTCTTCCAGGGGCCCCGTCCCGGCGACACGCGAGCCGGACGGGGCCTTTGGTGTCCGTGGTGCGGTGTTCGGGCGAAAGTCGTCTCACATAGTAGGAAGTCCCAGTATCTCTACGGACAGCGACGCGGACCGGGCGTAGGGTCAGCTGTCATGAGCGATGAAGAACGCCGCGAACTGGCTGAAGCCCTCCAGCGAGCCCTCGACCGCCGCGACCGCTGACGCCCCCGGCGGCACGCACGCCTCGGACGGCGAAGCCGTCCGGGCGGGGTGCCGGGGTGCAGGGGTGTTGCCGTCCTTCGAGGGGCGGCGGTGACGGTGGACGCCGGGCAGCTGTACCAAGATATGGACAACGCGCCCAAGGGTCGGACGCCAGGTATAGCGTGAACGCCATGTCGCGTATCAACCTCGCACTCATCCCGGGCGACGGCATCGGCCCCGAGGTCGTCGCCGAGGGCCTCAAGACCCTCCGCGCCGCCCTCCCGTCCGACGCCAAGTTGGACACCACCGAGTACCCCCTCGGAGTCGACCACTGGAAGGCCACCGGCGAGGTCCTGAACGACGACACCCTCGAGGCCCTCCGCGCCCACGACGCCATCCTCTTCGGCGCCGTCGGGGCCGCCCCCGGCGACACCGCGGTGCCGTCCGGCCTCCTGGAGCGCGGCCTCCTGCTCAAGCTGCGGTTCGCCTTCGACCACCACGTCAACCTCCGCCCGTCGCGGCTCTACCCGGGCGTCCCCACGCCCCTCGCCGGCGAGCCCGAGATCGACTTCGTGGTGGTCCGCGAGGGCACCGAAGGCCCCTACACGGGCAACGGCGGCGCGCTGCGGGTCGGCACGCCCCACGAGATCGCCACCGAGGTGAGCGTCAACACCGCGTACGGCGTCGAGCGCGTCGTCCGGGACGCCTTCCGCCGCGCGCAGTCGCGCCGCAAGAAGCTCACCCTCGTCCACAAGCACAACGTGCTGGTGTACGCGGGCCACCTGTGGCGCCGCACCTTCGAGCAGGTCGCCGCCGAGTTCCCCGAGGTGGCCACCGACTACCTGCACGTCGATGCCGCGACGATCTTCCTCACCACCGACCCCGGCCGGTTCGACGTGATCGTCACCGACAACCTCTTCGGCGACATCATCACCGACCTCGCCGCCGCCGTCGCCGGCGGCATCGGCATCGCGGCCAGCGGCAACATCAACCCCGACCGCGAGTTCCCGTCCATGTTCGAGCCGGTGCACGGCTCCGCCCCGGACATCGCCGGCCAGGGCAAGGCCGACCCCACGGCCTCCGTCCTGTCCGTCGCCCTGCTGCTGCGCCACCTCGGGTACGACGCCGAGGCGGTCCGCGTCGAGGAGGCCGTCGCGGCCGATCTCGCCGAGCGTGTTCCCGGCCGGTCGACCAGCGAGATCGGCGACGCGCTCGCCGCCCGAGTAGCCCGCTAGGGCCGGGCGCCCTCACGGCGGCAGCGCCCCTGGGGGATCATGGAGGCATGGCCTTCACGATCTCCCGGGGGTCTGCCCCATCCCGGCCCGTCGTGATACACCTCCCATGGGCCGCGGTAGTCGGACGTCCACGCATGTGCGTCACCGGTGCGGCCCGAAGCCACCACTGGTGAAGGACACAAGCGATGACTGACTCCGCCGCAACAACCGCCGCCGATCTCGAGATCGCGCTCCGGCCGACGGCCGACCCGCTGCCCGAGGCCGAGCGGCAGGCGATCCTCGCCGACCCCGGCTTCGGCCGGTACTTCACCGACCACATGGTCTCGATCGAGTGGTCCAGGGACCGCGGCTGGCACGACGCCCAGCTGGTGCCGTACGGCCCGATGCAGATCGACCCGGCGAACATGGCGATCCACTACGGCCAGTCCATCTTCGAGGGGCTCAAGGCCTACCGGCAGCCCGACGGCTCGGTCGCCACCTTCCGGCCGTACTCCAACGCCCGCCGCTTCCGGCACTCCGCGACCCGGCTGGCCATGCCGGAGCTGCCCGAGGAGCTCTTCGTCGCCGCCGTGGAGGCCCTCGTCCGGCAGGACGCCGCCTGGGTGCCCACCGAGGACGAGCAGAGCCTCTACCTCCGGCCGTTCATGTTCGCCACCGAGAACGGACTGGGCGTCAAGCCGGCCGACGAGTACCGCTTCCTGCTCATCGCCTCCCCGGCCGGCGCCTACTTCTCCGGCGGCATCAAGCCGGTCTCCGTCTGGCTCTCCGAGGACTACGTCCGCGCGGCGCCCGGCGGCACCGGCGAGGCCAAGTGCGCGGGCAACTACGCAGCCTCGCTGATCGCCCAGGCGCAGGCCGCCGAGAAGGGCTGCGACCAGGTGGTGTGGCTGGACGCCCACGAGCACCGCTGGATCGAGGAGATGGGCGGGATGAACCTGTACTTCGTGCAGGGCGAGGGCGCCAACGCCCGCATCCTGACCCCCGAGCTCTCCGGCTCGCTGCTCGCCGGCATCACCCGCGACTCGCTGCTGCAGCTGGCGGCCGACCTCGGCTACACGGTCGAGGAGGCCAAGATCTCGGTGGACGACTGGCGCGAGGGCAACGCGGACGGCAGCCTCAGCGAGGTCTTCGCGTGCGGGACGGCGGCGGTCATCACGCCGGTCGGCGACGTGAAGTCGCGCCACGCGGACTGGACGGTCGGCGGCGGCGAGGCGGGCGCCGTCACCATGCGGCTGCGCAAGGCGCTGCTCGACATCCAGACCGGTGCCGCGCCCGACCCCCACAACTGGCGCCACCCCATCGCCTGAACCCCGCCCTCCGGCGCCCCCGCGGCCGGGCGATGCCCGGCCGGGCGGGGTGCCGCGGCGCAGGGCCGGCGAACGGCAGCCACCGGACACCCGTCCGGAAACTGAGACCGGGGCCCCACAAGCCGGAACACCGTGGCAGAATGCCCCCGTGCCCTACGCCGTGACCATTACCGGCTCGCGCGCCGGCCGTCGGTAACCACCCTCCTCCGACCGAGCCCGCGCGCAGACCTCTCGCACCCGCGAGAGGTCTTTTTGCTATCCGCTAGGACGTGCCCATGCCCCCCACCACCCCCCTCGGAAGCCCCGACGACTCGTTCCACGTCTTCGACACCACCCTCCGCGACGGCGCCCAGCGCGAGGGCATCAACCTGACGGTCGCGGACAAGCTGGCGATCGCCCGCCACCTGGACGACTTCGGCGTCGGCTTCATCGAGGGCGGCTGGCCCGGCGCCAACCCCCGCGACACCGAGTTCTTCGCCCGCGCCCGGGACGGCGAGCTGACGCTGCGCCACGCCGCCCTCGTCGCCTTCGGCTCCACCCGCCGCGCCGGCGTCGACGTCGCCGACGACGCCCAGGTCGCCGCGCTGCTGGAGTCCGGCGCCCCGGTCGTCACCCTCGTCGTGAAGTCGCACGACCGGCACGTCGAACTCGCCCTGCGCACCACCCTCGACGAGAACCTCGCCATGATCCGCGACACCGTGGCGCACCTGGCCGCCGCCGGCCGCCGGGTCTTCGTCGACTGCGAGCACTTCTTCGACGGCTACCGCGACAACCCCGGCTACGCCCTGGACGTGGTGCGCACCGCGCACGACGCGGGGGCCTCCGTGGTCGTCCTCTGCGACACCAACGGCGGCCGGCTGCCCTCCCAGGTGCACGCGACCGTCGCGGAGGTCCTGGCGGCCACCGGGGCGCGGCTCGGCATCCACGCGCAGGACGACACCGGCTGCGCCGTCGCCAACACCCTGGCCGCGGTGGAGGCCGGCGCCACGCATGTGCAGTGCACCGCCAACGGGTACGGCGAGCGGGTCGGCAACGCCAACCTCTTCCCGGTGACGGCCGCCCTGGAGCTGAAGCTCGGGCGGCAGGTCCTCCCCGAGGGCTGCCTGGCGGAGATGACGCGGATCTCGCACGCCATCGCGGAGATCGTCAACCTGGTGCCGTCGACCCACCAGCCGTACGTGGGGCACTCGGCGTTCGCGCACAAGGGCGGGCTGCACGCCTCGGCGATCAAGGTCGACCCGGACCTCTACCAGCACATCGAGCCGGAGCAGGTCGGCAACAGCATGCGGATGCTCGTCTCCGACATGGCGGGCCGGGCCTCCGTCGAGCTCAAGGGCCGCGAGCTGGGCTACGACCTGGGCGACGACCGCGAGTTGGTGGGCCGCATCGTGGCGCGGGTCAAGGAGCGGGAGAACCGCGGCTACACCTACGAGGCCGCGGACGCCTCCTTCGAGCTGCTGCTGCGGGACGAGATCGAGCGCTCGGAGCACGGCGAGGGGCACGAGCCGCGGCGCTTCTTCCGGCTGGAGTCCTGGCGGGCCATCGTGGAGGAGCGCCCCGGTGTGAACGGGGAGATGGGGCACCACAACGAGGCCACCGTGAAGCTGTGGGCGAAGGGCGAGCGGATCGTCGCCACGGGGGAGGGGAACGGCCCGGTGGACGCGCTGGACCGGGCGCTTCGCACCGGGCTGGAGCGGATCTACCCGCGGCTGGCGTCCTTCTCCCTGGTCGACTACAAGGTCCGCATCCTGGACGGGGGGCGGGGGACGGAGTCCGTCACCCGGGTGCTCGTCGACACCAGCGACGGCACCACCGAGTGGTCGACGGTCGGCTTCGGCACCAACGTCATCGCCGCGTCCTGGCGCGCGCTGGAGGACGCCTACGCGTACGGGCTCCTGAAGTCGGGCTTCACCACGGAGGACTGAAGCACTTCGCCCTCGTCCGGTCCTGCGCGGCAGGACCGGACGAGGGCGAAGGGCGGGGCGGAGTCAGCGCATGCGGGCCAGCAGCGCGTGCTCCACCAAGGTGATGAGCGCCGACTTGGCGTGCGCGCGGTGCCGCGCGTCCGTCGCGATGATCGGCGTCTCCGAGCCGATCTGCAGCGCCTCCCGGACCTCGTCGACGGAGTGCGGCTGCTGCCCGTCGAAAGCATTCAGCGCGATGATGAACGGCAGGCCGCTGTTCTCGAAGTAGTCGACCGCGGGGAAGCAGTCCGCCAGCCGCCGGGTGTCGACCAGCACGACCGCGCCGATCGCGCCGCGCACCAGGTCGTCCCACATGAACCAGAAACGGTCCTGCCCGGGGGTGCCGAACAGATAGAGGATCAGGTCCTCGTCGAGCGTGATGCGCCCGAAGTCCATCGCGACCGTGGTGGTGGTCTTGTCCGGGGCATGCGTCAGGTCGTCGATGCCCGCCGATGCCGAGGTCATCACCGCCTCGGTCCGCAGCGGGTTGATCTCCGACACGGCGCCGACCAGCGTGGTCTTGCCAACGCCGAATCCGCCGGCAATGACGATCTTTGCGCTCGTCGTCGGCGATTCCGGCAGGGCGGCCCCCTCGGCCGAGGCGGCCGCCTGGGGTGGAGCCGGGTCCGCGGTGGGCCTAGAGCTTGCGTAGTCCACTGAGCACCCTTTCGAGCAGTGTGACGTCGGGTTGTCCGGCTTCGGTACTGCCGGGTTGGTGGATGGCGACGAGGCCGGCCTCGGCGAGGTCGGCGACGAGGATGCGGGCGACGCCCAGCGGGATCGAGAGCAGCGCGCTGATCTCGGCCACCGACTTGACCTGCTGGCACAGGTGGACGATCCGCTGGTGCTCGGGGAGCAGCCCGGGTGCCTGCGCGGCCCGGTCCGTCGTCGAGATCAGCGCCTCGATGGCGAGCTGGTAGCGCGGGCGGGTGCGTCCGCCCGTCATCGCGTAGGGGCGGACGAGCGCCTGCCGGCTGCCCTTCTGCGCCTGCTCCCGCTGGTGGGGAGGCTGCTGCGGCGGGAACGGGTGCGCCTGCGGCGGCACCGCCCCCGGCTGCACCCCGCCGGGCTGCGCGTCCGGGCGGGGCGTGCGGTACGGGTTGTACGCCGGGTCGGGCGCCCCGTAGTCGGGCGCGCCGTAGCCGCCGTCCTGGTACCCGCCGGGGTGCCCGTAGCCGGGCTGCTGCCCGTACCCGGGTTGCGGCTGCTGCGGCTGCGGGGCCGGCTGCTGCTGCCCGTAGCCGGGCTGCTGTCCGCCGTAGGTGCTGCCGTGGGGCTCCTGCGAGGTCCCCCAGGGCATGCCGAACTGCCCGGTGGCCTCGTGCGAGTCGCTCACTCTGCCTGCCTCCCGTCAGCGCCGGCGTGCCGTGTCCGTCGGTCGATGACCTGTCACCTGCCGTGGAACTCAAGCTGGTTGAACCATATCGGGTGTTCCGGGGAAAGGTTCCGGCCCTGTGCGGAGCGGTTCCTCGCACTTTCCCCGGGCCACTTGCGTCCCGCTCAGTGCAGCAGCGACCCCTGCAGTTCGGCGCGCAGGGCCGGGGTCAGCACGCTGCCGGCCCGGTCGACCAGCAGCGCCATCTCGTAGCCGACGAGGCCGATGTCGCACTCCGGGTGGGCCAGCACCGCGAGGGAGCTGCCGTCGGAGATGGACATGATGAAGAGGAAGCCCCGCTCCATCTCGACCACGGTCTGGGTGACCTCGCCGCCCTCGAAGATCCGGGAGGCGCCGGAGGTCAGGGACGTCAGCCCCGAGGCGACCGCCGCCAACTGGTCGGCGCGGTCCCGCGGGAAGCCGTCGGACATGGCCAGCAGCAGCCCGTCGCTGGAGACCACGACGGTGTGGGAGACGCCGGGGGTGTTTTCCACGAAGTGGGTGATCAACCAGTTCAGGTTCTGTGCCGCCTGGCTCATCTGGCTCACTACTGCTGCTCCTGATGGGGGTTGGGGCCGTGGCCTTCGCTCGCCCGGCGGCCCTGCTGGACGCCGCGGCGCAGATTGGTCAGGCGACCGCGGACGGCGTCCGGGTTGCGCGATACGGAAGGCCCGTACTGCTGGTTCTCGTTGGCCTGGGCCGTGCCGCCCGGCGGGCGCTGCGCGCGCGGCGTGCGGCGGGGCAAGCTGCCGGTCTGCTCCTGCGTGTCCTCCGAGTACGTTGCCGAACCGGCACCATCATCCTCCAGCGACGGCTGCTGCGCGGGCGGTTCCGGCATCATTCCGGTTGCGACCGGGCCGCCCGGGGCGGCGGGGCCGTTCCCGAATCCGTCGAACTCTCCGCTGTTGTACGGCTGTTCGAAGTATCCGGGGGCGTCAGAATAGCCGTTCTGGGGATCCGGCAGGTACGCAGGTGAGGCACCCGTCCCGGGGGAGTGGGGGCCCTCCTGCGGCGCGTAGGAGGCATCCGGGGTCGAATAGGGCCCATCGGGCGCGGGGTACTGCGGCGCCTGCCGCGAGTCCGGCTCCGGATAGCCGCCGCCCTCGTAGGGCTGCGGCGCGGAGTAGCCGGAGTAGTCGGGAAGCGCCTCGTCCGGCTGCGCCGGGGCGGCGTAGGGCTGCTGCTCGGCGTACTGCTGCTGGGTGTACTCGGGGTACTGGGCGGGCTGTCCGGGGGCGTACGGCTGCTCCTCGCGCTGCGGGAGCTGGCGGCGCGGCAGGCCGGAGTCGGTCCGTCCGGCGGGGGCGCTGGGCGCCGGGCCCGCCTGGCCGTCCGGCTCGGCGGACTCGCCGTACGGCTGGCCGGGTTCGGCCATCCTCGGCACCTGCGGGATCCGCGGCGGCTGCGGCTGCGGGACGCGCGGCTGCGGCGCCTGCGGCATCGGGGCCTGGGGCATCGGCGCCTGGGGCATCTGCGGGGCCTGCGAAGCCTGCGGCAGCTGGGGCTGCTGCGGCCCGCCCTGCTGCGGGCCGGGCCCGATCTGCCGGCGCGGCAGTCCGGGCATCCCCGGCGCCCCGCCGCCCGCCGGGCCCATCGGTCCCTGGTCCATTGGGCCCGCGTCCGGCATGCCCGCGTCCGGCATGCCCGCCTCGATCGCCGGCGCCTGCGGCAGCGAACCCAACTGCCGCCGCAGCGACCGGCTGAGCCGCTCCAGGTCCGGGATGTCGGCCTCGGCCGTCCCCGCGCCCAGCTGGCTCACCGGCGCCGACGGCTCGGCGGAGTGCCGGCCGCCCATGATCCGGGAGACGGTGAACTCCTCCTCGGGCCCGTCGTCCGCCGCGAGCCGGGTGATCTGCTCGGGCAGCATCACCAGCGAGGTGGTGCCGGGGCTGTCCGCCGAGGCGCGCAGCTGGACGCGCACCCCGTGGCGGGCGGCCAGCCGGCCGACCACGAACAGGCCCATCCGCTGCGAGACGGCCACGTCCACGACCGGTGGCCGGGAGAGCCGCTCGTTGATCCGGTTGAAGTCGTCCTCGGTGAGGCCGATGCCCTCGTCGTGGATCTCCACCAGCACCCGGCCGTCCTGCAGCCGGGTCCCGGTGATCCGCACATTGGTGTTGGGGCTGGAGAAGGCGGTGGCGTTCTCCAGCAGCTCGGCCAGCAGATGGACGAGGTCGTTGACGGCAGGCCCGGCGATCTCCGCGTCCGGGACGCCGCGCAGCATGATGCGCTCGTACTGCTCCACCTCGGAGGCGGCCGCCCGCAGCACGTCCACCAGCGGCACGGACTCCGTCCACAGCCGCCCGGGCTCCTCGCCCGCCAGCACCAGCAGGTTCTCGCCGTTGCGGCGCATGCGGGTGGCCAGGTGGTCCAGCTTGAACAGGTTGGACAGCTGGTCCGGGTCGCTCTCGTTGTTCTCCAGGTCGGTGATGAGCGACAGCTGCCGCTCGATCAGGCCCTGGCTGCGGCGCGACAGGTTGGTGAAGATCGAGTTGATGTTGCCGCGCATCAGCGCCTGCTCGCCGGCGAGGCGGACCGCCTCCCGGTGGACGGCGTCGAAGGCGCGCGCCACCTCGCCGATCTCGTCCTGGCTGTGCAGCGGGATGGGCGCCACCGTGGTGTCCACCCGCTCCGGCTCGCCGCCGGCCAGCTTGGCCACCAGGTCCGGCAGCCGGCGCTGCGCCACCTCCAGGGCGCCGCGGCGCAGGGTGCGCATCCCGCGGGCCATCGAGCGGGCGATGCCCAGGGTGAAGAGGGCGCCGATCAGCAGCACGCCGATGGCGATCGAGGAGCTGATGATCGCGTCCCGGATCGCCCGGTCCTTGGTGGCCACCGACTCGTCGAGGATCTGCCGGGTGACCTCCTGCTCCACCTGCCGGATCTGGTTGATCTCGGTGGAGGAGGTGTCGAACCACCGGGGCTCGGTGAGGGTGCCCGCGCTCACCGGCTTCCCCGCCTGCGCCGAGGCCAGCACCATGTTCTCCATGCGCGTGGTGGCGGCGATGTCGGGGGAGTGGACGGTGCGCTGGTAGAGCGCGATGTCCGACTGCAGCGCGCCGGTGAGGAACTCGTTGCGCGCGGTGTCGGTGATCTGGCGGCTCGCCAGGATGCCGGCGATCTCGTCCGGGCTGGCCTGATGGGTCACCAGCACCCGGGAGACGATGTTCCGCTGGGTGGAGAGCGAGGCCTTGGTGAGGGAGAGCGCGTAGATGGCGCGGGCCCGGCTCGTCACCGTGCCGGTGCGCAGGCCGAGGTCGTTGTCGAAGGCCGGCAGTGGCGCGAAGAGGTTGGAGTAGGCGACCTGGGTGGCCAGCGGCTGCTTGGGGTCGGCGTAGGAGGCCTTGCGGACCGCGGTGAGCTTGGCCAGCTGGGCGTTGGCGGTCTTGATCCGCTGCTGGACGTTGATGTCGCCCTTCGGCGCGCCGTCCGCCGCCCGGTGGAACTGCCGTACCGCGGCGTCGGTGGCCGCGTAGGCGTCGTCCACCTCGGTGGAGTGCCGGTCGTGGGCGGTGAAGTGGGAGGCCGCGAAGTCGCGTTCGGTCTGCAGCTTGTCGGCGAGCGTGGTGGCGCTCTGCACCAGCCGCGCGGTGTCGGCGGCGTCGGACGCCTCGCGGGCCGACCGGACCTGGTCGTTGACGCGCAGCCCGACGAAGACGAGGGCCACCAGCGCGGGGATCACCATGATGACGCCCAGGCGGGTCGTGACCCGCCAGTTCCGCACGGCCATACGACGGCGGCGCACGGGTTCGGCCGGTGGCCCGTCTCCCGTGTCAGCCCCCGATGGGATGTTGCGACTCACCTTCGACACCGACACCCTCTTGGCAGCCAGGGGCGCCACCGACGGCACCCCGGGACGACTCGCGTGGTCCCGGTCGGCATTTCAGCATGCGCGGCGGCGCGGAACAAACATTGTGCGCTTCCTCACTTCTCCCCGGAGAAACGGACATTGACCCTCACGCCGGGAGGTAACGCGCCCGCACATCGCCGCAGCGCCACCCCGGGTGAGCGGACCGTAAGGAACCCTCCGCCCACCGCCCCTGAACCGTTACCTGCGAGTCGGCTCCTGCGCCCCGCGTCCGCCGACTACCGCATCCGGGCCAGCAGCGCGTGCTCGACCAAGGTGATCAGCGCCGACTTGGCGTGCGCGCGGTGCCGCGCGTCCGTGGTGATGATCGGCGTCTCCGCCCCGATCTGGAGCGCGTCCCGCACCTCGTCGACGGAGTGCGGCTGCTGCCCGTCGAAGGCATTGAGCGCGACGATGAACGGCAGGCCGCTGTTCTCGAAGTAGTCGACCGCGGGGAAGCAGTCCGCCAGGCGCCGCGTGTCGACCAGCACGACAGCGCCGATCGCGCCGCGCACCAGGTCGTCCCACATGAACCAGAAGCGGTCCTGGCCCGGCGTCCCGAACAGGTAGAGGATCAGGTCGTCGTCGAGCGTGATGCGACCGAAGTCCATCGCGACGGTCGTCGTCGTCTTGTCCGGAGCGTGCGTCAGGTCGTCGATGCCCGCGGACGCCGAGGTCATCACGGCCTCGGTCCGCAGCGGGTTGATCTCCGACACCGCGCCCACCAGCGTGGTCTTGCCGACGCCGAACCCGCCGGCGACCACGATCTTCGCGCTGGTGGTGGGCGACGCCGCCGCGGGGGCCTCGGCACCGGCCGAACCCGCGGCGGCAGCGCCGCTAGAGCTTGCGAAGTCCACTGAGCACCCTCTCCAGCAGTGTCACGTCCGGCTGTCCGGCGTCGGCCCCGCCCGGCTGGTGGATGGCGACCAGGCCGGCCTCGGCGAGGTCGGCCACCAGGATCCGGGCGACCCCGAGCGGGATGGACAGCAGCGCGCTGATCTCGGCCACCGACTTCACCTGTCGGCAGAGGTCCACGATGCGGGCGTGCTCGGGCAGCAGCGTCTGGCCGTTCTGCTGCTGGCCCGTGCTCGACACCAGCGCCTCGATGGCGAGTTGGTAGCGGGGGCGGGTCCGCCCGCCGGTCATGGCGTAGGGGCGGACGAGCGACTCCTCGGGGCCCTCGTCCTCGTAGCCGTCGCCGGCCGGGCCGCCGTGCTCCATCCCCGGGACGCCCCCGGGCGCCGCGGGGGTGCCGGCCGGCTGGTTGCCGTACGGGTCGTAGGAGGGCGCCGATCCGTGCTCGGGGTGGCCGACGCCGTGCTGGCCGTAGCCCGAGACGGGGCCCGCCTGGCGGGGTATGCCGTGGCCGGCGTGCTGCCCGCCGAAGCCGCCCGAGGTGTCGCCGTACGGAGCAGCCCCCGGCACCTCCGGCCGGTACGGCGCGCCCGGGTGGGGCCCGGGCCCCCCGACTGCACCGTCGGCATAGGTCCCGCTCTGCGGGTCACCGTAAGGGTCACCCGTTAGACGCGGTGGTGCCATCATGTCTCCTTTGTCGTCCCCGCCCGGCCCGCTCAGCGCTGAACCGCCGCTCTTCCGTTCGATCGATTGTCGCCTGTTCGGTGCCCCTTGTGTCGGCACATCCCCGTAAACGACGTGTCACCTCGCCGTGTGCGGCGCGATGCGCAGGTCTGTCAGTGCATCAGAGACCCCTGCAGTTCGGCCCGCAGGGCCGGGGTCAGCACGCCGCCGGCCCGGTCGACCAGCAGCGCCATCTCGTAGCCGACGAGGCCGATGTCGCACTCCGGGTGCGCCAGGACGGCCAGCGACGATCCGTCGGAGATGGACATGATGAAGAGGAAGCCCCGCTCCATCTCGACCACGGTCTGGGTGACCTCGCCGCCCTCGAAGATCCGGGAGGCGCCGGAGGTCAGGGACGTCAGCCCCGAGGCGACCGCCGCCAACTGGTCGGCGCGGTCCCGCGGGAAGCCGTCGGACATGGCCAGCAGCAGCCCGTCGCTGGAGACCACGACGGTGTGGGACACCCCGGGGGTGCTGTCCACAAAACTCGTGATCAACCAGTTGAGGTTCTGCGCGGCCTGGCTCATCTGGCTCACTACTACTGCTCCTGAGGGGGGTTGGGGCCATTGCCCTCGGTCGCCTTGCGGCCCTGCTGGACGCCGCGCCGCAGATTGGTCAGGCGACCGCGGACGTCCTCGGGGCTGCGGGAGACGGAGGGCCCGGTCACCGGGCTTTCCGTGGGCTGGACGGCACCGCCGGGCACCAGGTTGCCGCGCGGCACCCGGCGCGGCAGACCGGAGGTGGTGGTCCCGTCGGCCTGCGGACGGCGCACCTGCTCGGCGCGCCGCCAGCGCTCGTCGTTCGCGGAGGCGCGCCAGGGCAGCTGCTCCGACGCCGGCTCGGGGGCCTGCTCCTGCCGGCGCTGCTGCTCGATCCTGCCGAACTGCAGCGTCTCGTCGACGGGACCGTCCTGGCGGCCGGGCGCCGGCGCGGCGCCGGGCTCGCCGTAGGGGGCGCCGAACCGCGGGTCGCCGTCCTGCTGGACGCCGGGCTGCTGGACACCGGGCTCCGGCTCGGCGGGCGCCTTGCGCCGCGGCCGCCGGGCGAAGAGGTCCTGCCGGTACTCCTCCGCCTGCTGCGGCTGCTCGAACACGCCCTGCCCGTACGTCTGCTGCTGCCCGTAGGACTCGGGTGCGGGTGCGGGCGCGGGAGCAGGGGCGGGAGCCGGTGCGGGCGCCGGCGCCTGGGCGGCCGGCGGCGGCACCGCGGCCGGGCCGTTGCCGAACCAGGTGGCCTCCATCTGGTCGAAGATGGGGCTGCGCTCCTCGGGCAGCCCCGGGCGCACCGGGCCGGTGAGGTAGTCGTCCACCGCCGGCTGCTCCGCCTGCGCATGCGCCTGCGGCTGGGGTTGCGGCTGGGGTTGGGCCTGCGCCGGCTGCGGCTCCGGGGGCTGCGGCTGCCGCTGTGCCGGGATCTCCGACTGCGGACGCTGCTGCTGCGGCGCCTGCTCCCGCTCGGGCAGCGGCGGCAGCGCGCTGCCGCCGGTGGACTCGCCGCTCGGGCGGCCGCTGTCGGGACGCAGCCCGGCGAGGCCGTCGGCCTGCGGGGTGCGCGGGGCCAGCGGCGGCTGCGGGAGCTTGCGGCCGCGCGGCTGCTGCGGAGCCTGGGGCGCCTGCGGCGGCGCGGGCATCGGGTTCTGCTGGGTGCTGTCCGGCGCCTGCCGGCGCTCCGGCATCCGCGGCAGCGCGCCCTGCTGGGTGGTCTCCGGGCCCTGCGGACGCGGCGCGTTCGGCCCGCCGCCGATCCCCGGCATCGGGTTCTGCTGGGTGCTCTCCGGACCCTGCTGACCCAGCTGGCCCTGCTGACCCAGCTGCCCCTGCTGACGCTGCGGCACCTGGGGGATCTGCGGCCGCTGCGGGTTCTGCCCCGCCCCGGTCCGCCCCGGCTGCGGCATCTGCGGGACCTGCGGCACCGCCGGACGTCCGGGCATCCCGGCGCCGGAACCGGCGCCCGTGCCCGCGCCCTCGGCCGGACCGCCGCCGCCCGCGCGCCGCGGCAGCGCGCCGAGCCCGCTGCGCGGGCCGTTCCCGCCGGCCGGCCCGGAGGGCAGCCCGGCCGCCGGACGGCGTCCGCCGCCCGCCGGGATCTGCCCGCGCCGGTCCGCCTCGCCGCCGCCCAACAGGCCGCCGGCCCCGGGGCCCTGGGGACGGCCGCCGTCGCCCTCGACCGCGCCCGGCTTGCCGGGGCGTCCGGCCGGACCGCGCCGGCCGCCGCCGATGACGTCCACCGGCAGCATCACCAGCGCGGTGGTGCCGCCCGAGTCGCTGGGGCGCAGCTGGATGCGGATGCCGTGCCGGGTCGACAGCCGGCCGACCACGAACAGGCCCATCCGGCGGGACGTCGAGACGTCCACCGTCGGCGGGTTGGCCAGCCGCTCGTTGATCTCGGCGAGGTCCTCGGCGGACAGCCCGATGCCGGTGTCGTGCACCTCCACCAGCACCCGGCCGTCCGGCAGGGCGTGGCCGGTGACCCGCACCCGGGTCTGCGGGCTGGAGAACGAGGTGGCGTTCTCCAGCAGCTCGGCCAGCAGGTGGACGAGGTCGTTGACGACGCGTCCGATCACGTCCACGGTCGGGACCGCGGCCAGTTCGATGCGCTCGTACTGCTCCACCTCGGAGGCGGCGGCGCGCAGCACGTCGACCAGCGGGACGGGGCGCGTCCAGCGGCGGCCCGGCTCCTCGCCCGCGAGGACGAGGAGGTTCTCGCCGTTGCGGCGCATACGGGTCGCGAGGTGGTCGAGCTTGAAGAGCGAGGCCAGCTGGTCCGGGTCGGCCTCGCGGCTCTCCAGCTCCGAGATGAGCGTGATCTGGCGCTGGATCAGGCCCTGGCTGCGGCGCGAGAGGTTGGTGAACATCGCGTTGATGTTGCCGCGGAGCATGGCCTGCTCGGCGGCGAGCCGGACGGCCTCGCGGTGGACGTCGTCGAACGCCCGGCCCACCGCGCCGAACTCCTCGCGGGTGTTGAGGCCGATGGAGCGGACGGTGAGGTCGACGTCCTGCGGGTCGGAGTCGGCGAGCTGGCGGACCAGCTGGGGCAGCCGGTTGCCGGCCACGTCCTCGGCGGCCTGCTGCAGGCGGCGCAGCGAGCGGACCATCGAGCGGGCCACCGCGAGGGCGCCCAGGATGCCGACGAGCAGCACCGCCACGATGACGATCGAGTTGATGATCGCGGACCGCTGCGAGGACGCGCGCAGCTCCTTGGCCTTCTGGTTCACGTCGGAGACCAGCGAGTCCTGGATCTTCTGCATGATCGTGATCTTGGCGCCGGCCTCCTCGTACCAGTTCATCCACGAGGTGCTCAGGGTGTTGAAGTACCCGGGCTTGTTGAGGATGTTCTGGGTGTCGCGGTCGACCAGCTGGACCGCCGGGTTGGCGGTGCCGCTCAGCGGCTGCAGCAGCTCGTCGGCGCGGGAGCCGTAGGCGTTGCGGAAGTCCTGCTTGGCCGCGTCCTCCGAGGCGCTGGCGTTCAGGGCCGCCTGGCGCTCGCTCGTCGGGAAGGCCTGGGAGCGGACCCCGGAGCTGCTGGAGGCCTTGCGGCCCAGCGCGCCCGCGATGATCGCGCGCTGCTGCGAGGCGTACTCCATCTCGTTGGAGAACAGCTGCATGGCGCGGGTGGTGGTCTCCAGGCCGGTGCCGCCGGCGTCCTGGATGGTGTCGCGGGGGAGCGTGTACAGCGACTGGACGATCGTCGAGTACGAGTTGACCGTGGTGGTGATGGAGCCGCCGTAGGCCGAGTCGCGGATCGCCTTCAGGCTGTTCAGCTGCCGCTCGACCGCCTCCAGCGACTGGTCGACGCCGTTCATGTGCTCGCCCTTGACGATCGCCACCTGCTGCTCGTACTGGGCGCGGGCGGTGTCGGTGGCCGAGCGGGCGTTCTTCACGCGGGGGTTGCTGGTGCTCTTGGCGGACGAGGGGTCCTGGGAGAGCGGGCCGGCGCTGACGTCCCGCTCGTCCTGGACGGCGGCGGCCAGGTCCAGCGCGCGCTCGGTCAGCTGCGTCAGGTTGGCGACGTTGTTCAGCTTCGAGAGCGTGGTTATGGAGTCCTGGATCCGCAGCGCGCCCAGCACGATGGCCGCGATCACCGGCAGGATCAGCAGGGCCGCCAGCCGGGTGCGGATGTGCCAGTTGCGGAGGGCGAGCCGGCCGGGGGCCTTGCCCGGGTCCGCCTCCGTGACGACCACCGGCCGGTGGGAGCCGGAGCCCCCGGACCGGACGGCGGCCGCACCGGTGGCGGCGCCCTCCCCGTCGCGCGGGTGGCGGGCCGGGCCGGCGGCGTCCTCGCGGGCGCCGGCGGAGGCCCCCGCGGGCCGCTGTGCGCCCGGCCGTGGGCCCTGGGCAGCCGAGGAGCTGCCGTCCTTCTTGTCTCGTCCCTGCACTACAGTTGCAACCTTTTGACCAAGGGTCCCCCGCCGCTGGCGGCAGGACGATGTCGGTACGGCGGGCACATTCGCTGTCGGGCGCCGCCGTATCTGTCGTATCCACCGGGAGGGGCTCCCGGGATGCGATCCGACGCCGCGTGCGCGTGGGGTGGACGGCGGCGGTCCGTGGAATTCCAGCACAGCGCTCCAACCCCAACAAGGGCCGGGGTCGGCGTCCGGCGCGCCGCCACCGAGCGCATCCGGTCATGCGCACGACGTGGTCAAATCGGGGGTGCGATGTCTCGCTTTTCCGATATCTGTTGCTTCGGGGGGCGGAGCGCGCCGTGACCCGACCGCTACTTACCGGTGAGTCAGAACGCCGAAGCCGGGCGCTTTGTAGGCATTTATCGGGGTGAATCGTTGTCATGTGACAACTGCCCCACTGGTACCCCAGAACGAAAAGTGAGGAAACTCACAGGTCGAATGCGGTTGAGGTCACGCCGAGGTCAACGTTTCGGGTACGAACCGGCGTCCTACGCTGGAAGGCGAGAACCGTTTCGCAACCCTGTCGAACAACCTTGGAGTGACGCACCGGTGCCGCACCGTCAGACCGCCTCCCCCCGGCGCTACGCCAACCCCCGCCGGACCACGCTCGTCCACGCCGGCCCCGATCTCCGCATCGAGCCCGGCGCGCTGCCCGAGATCCACCGCGAGGTGCTGCCCGACGCCACCGCCAACCCGCGCCGCACCGTGCTCGACACGCTGCCCGAGTGGCGCCCCGCGGCCGGCTGACACCGCCCGGGGTATTGCATTACGCCCCGCCGGCGCACCGGCGATAACCTGGACCGGCCCGACGGATCACCGCGGGCCGGTCCTCTTCTTCTCGTGCCGCGGCCGGCGCCCCGACGGGTGCCGTGCCCCATCCGCGCCAACGAAGACAGGAAGCCGATCCAGCCGTGCGCATCGCCAGGTTCTCCAAGGACGGGCAGATCTCCTTCGGGGTGGTCGAACACGACCCCGCGAAGGGCAGCAGCCCCGACGAGCTCGCCAGCCTGACCGTCGCCGCCGTCCTGCGGCAGGACGACGGATCCCTCAAGCCGACGGGGACGAGCCACGCCCTGGGCGACGTGCGGCTGCTGCCGCCCGTCCTGCCCAGCAAGATCGTGGCTTTCGGCCGCAACTACGCCGAGCACGCCGCCGAGCTGGGCAACGAGGTCCCCGACGTACCGGTCACCTTCCTCAAGCCCTCCACCTCGGTGGTCGGCCCCGGCGACCCGGTGCCCTACCCGTCCTTCTCCTCCGAGGTGCACCACGAGGCCGAACTGGCCGTGGTGATCGGACGGGTGTGCCGGGACGTCCCCGTCGAGCGCGTCCCCGAGGTGATCCTCGGCTACACCTGCGCCAACGACCTCACCGCCCGCGACGCCCAGCGCGCCGAGAAGCAGTGGGCCCGCGCCAAGGGCTTCGACGGCGCCTGCCCGCTCGGCCCGTGGATCGAGAACGAACTCGATCCGGCCGACCTCGCCGTCACCTGCACCGTCAACGGAGAGGTCCGGCAGTCCGGCCGCACCTCCCAGATGATCAGGTCCGTCGCGGAGCAGATCGCCTTCGTCAGCCAGGCGATGACGCTCCTGCCCGGCGACGTCATCCTCACCGGCACCCCCGCGGGCGTCGGCCCCGTCCAGGTCGGCGACGAGGTCGCCGTCACCATCGAAGGCATCGGCACTCTCACCAACCGGATGGTCAAGCGTGACTAGCAGCACCCCTCCCTCCGACCGCCCGTCCGACATCCGCGTGCGGTACGCCCCGTCCCCGACGGGCAACCCGCACGTCGGGCTCATCCGCACCGCCCTCTTCAACTGGGCGTACGCCCGCCGCAACGGCGGCAAGGTGGTCTTCCGCATCGAGGACACCGACACCGCGCGCAGCACGGAGGAGTCGTACCGGGACATCCTCGACGCCTGGCGCTGGCTCGGCCTCGACTGGGACGAGGGCGTCGAGGTCGGCGGCGAGCACGGCCCCTACCGCCAGTCGGAGCGGATGGACGTCTACCGGGACGTGGTGGAGAAGCTCAAGGACGCCGGCCGCGCCTACCCGTGCTACTGCAGCCCCGAGGAGCTGGAGGCCCGCCGCGACGCGGCCCGCGCCGCCGGCAGGCCGTCCGGCTACGACGGCCGCTGCCGCGACCTCACCGGCGAGCAGATCGCCGCCTACCGCGCCGAGGGCCGCAAGCCGGTGCTGCGCTTCCGGATGCCCGACCGCACCATCACCTTCCCGGACCTGGTGCGCGGCGAGCTCACCTTCGAGCCGGAGCACGTCCCCGACTACACCCTGCTGCGCGCCGACGGCAGCCCGCTCTACACCCTCACCAACCCGGTGGACGACGCCCTGATGGGCATCACCCATGTGCTGCGCGGCGAGGACCTGCTCTCCTCCACCCCCCGCCAGATCGCCCTCTACGAGGCGCTCGGCGAGGTGGGCGTCACCGACGGCCGCGTCCCGCTCTTCGGCCACCTGCCGTACGTGATGGGCGAGGGCAACAA
This sequence comes from Mangrovactinospora gilvigrisea, assembly GCF_001879105.1. Classification (GTDB taxonomy): domain Bacteria; phylum Actinomycetota; class Actinomycetes; order Streptomycetales; family Streptomycetaceae; genus Mangrovactinospora; species Mangrovactinospora gilvigrisea. The sequence goes on from NZ_MLCF01000046.1 coordinate 25,213, forward strand.
GAAGCTCTCCAAGCGCGACCCGCAGGCCAGCCTCAACCTCTACCGGGAGCGCGGCTTCCTGCCCGAGGGGCTGCTCAACTACCTCGCCCTGCTGGGCTGGTCGATGGGCCCCGACCAGGACCGCTTCTCGATGGCCGAGCTGGTCGCCGCGTTCGACGTCGCCGACGTCAACCCCAACCCGGCCCGCTTCGACCTGAAGAAGGCCGAGGCGATCAACGCCGAGCACATCCGGATGCTGGAGGCGGACGACTTCGCCGCCCGCCTGGTGCCGTTCCTCTTCGACGCCGCCGCCGGCGGGCCGACGAAGGAGCAGCTCGACCTGCTCGCGCAGGCGGCGCCGCTCGTCCAGGAGCGGATGACGGTGCTCGACGAGGTGAAGGGGATGCTCGGGTTCCTCTTCGTCGCCCCGGAGGACTTCGCCGTCGACGAGGCCGACGCCGCCAAGATCCTCAAGGGCAACGCGGGCGAGGTGCTGGACGCGGCGACCGCCGCGCTGGAGGCGCTCGACACCTGGGCCACCGCCCCCATCGAGGAGGCGCTGCGCACCGCGCTCATCGACGGGCTCGGCCTCAAGCCGCGAGTCGCCTTCGGCGCGCTGCGCGTCGCCGTCACCGGCCGCCGCGTGTCGCCGCCGCTCTTCGAGTCGATGGAGCTGCTGGGCCGCGACGAGTCGCTCCGCCGGCTGCGCGCCGCCCGCCCGCTCGTGCAGGCCTGAGGCGCGCCCCGGCAGCCCGTCCCGGCCCCCCGGGCCGGGCGGGCTGCCGGGGCGAACGGGCGGCGGCGGCGACCGCCGCGCACCGTGACGTGCCCGCAAACCCGTTTTGGAGCACGGCCCCGCATCGGGTAATGTTCTTCCTGCGCCGCCCGAGAGGGCAGCGCGCGAAACACCGAGAAGCCCCCCGGCAGGGGGAGCAGCTCAGTGGGGTATGGGGTAATTGGCAGCCCGGCTGATTCTGGTTCAGCTAGTCTAGGTTCGAGTCCTGGTACCCCAGCGAGACTTTCTCGCTGGTCACAGCAGCATCGCAGTACATCAGCAGAAGTCAGCTAGGGCCCCGTTGTGTAGCGGCCTAGCACGCCGCCCTCTCAAGGCGGTAGCGCCGGTTCGAATCCGGTCGGGGCTACAGGATCCCTCTCGCGGGGATCGCGCAGGCACCACGCGTCAGCGTGGTTCGCTAGGGGCCCCGTTGTGTAGCGGCCTAGCACGCCGCCCTCTCAAGGCGGTAGCGCCGGTTCGAATCCGGTCGGGGCTACCACATCGCTGAAGATCAGGCCCTTCGCACCTGCGGAGGGCTTCTTCGTTTGCCCCACCCAGCGGAGGCCCCATGGGCAGCAAGAAGAAGAGCAGCGCCGCCGAGAGGCCCAAGGCCCCCGCCCCGCTCCTCCGCCTCCACCGCATCAGCCGCACCTACGGCGACCGCGAGGCGCTGCTCCCGCTCTCCCTCGACCTGCCGGCCGGCCGCTGCGTCGCCCTCTACGGCCACAACGGCTCCGGCAAGTCCACCATGCTGCGGATCGCCTCCGGCCGCGACAAACCCACCACCGGCACCGTCGAGTTCGACGGCCGCCCGATGGACGAGGACGACCCCGAGGTCCGCGCCCGCGTCGCCGTCGTCGGCGACACCGTCGCCTGCTACCCCGACCTCACCGTCCGCGAGCACCTCGAACTGGTCACCGTCGCCCACGGGGTGGCCGACGCCGCCGGCTGGATCGACCAGGTGCTCGAGGACCGCCGGCTCGCCGACCACGGCGACGCCCTGCCGTCCTCGCTCTCCTCCGGGCAGATGCAGTCGCTGCTGCTCGCCGCGGCCCTGGTCCGCCCCCGCGACCTGCTCGTCCTGGACGAGCCCGAGCAGCGCCTCGACCCCGGCGCCCGGCGCCGCCTCGCCGAACTCCTCGTCGGCGAGAAGGAGGACGGCGTCGCCGTGCTCCTCGCCACCCACCACCCCGAGCTCGCCGAGGAGGTCGCCGACCGCATGATCGCGCTGGAGGACGGCCGGGTCATCGCGGACGGCAAGCCCGCCGCGGTGCTCGCCCAGACGGGCATCCACGCATGAGCGGCTGGGGTCCGGAGGACGACCGCACCCCGGTCGCCCTCGCCTGGCTGCGCATCAAGCGCCGCGCCCACCGCGCCCAGCGCAACCGCGACCTCGGCTTCATCCTCTACGCCGTGGTGCTGATCGGCATCGGCTGGGGCTCCACCGTCGTCTACCGGACGGTCCACGGGCTGGTCCTCAACTCGCTGCACGGCAACCTCGGCCCCGCGCTGCTGCGCACCCTGCCCGCCGGGCTGGTGCTGATCGGCGCCGCGCTGGCGCTGCTGGCCGCCCGGGACGGGCTGTGGCGCGGCCCGGTGGTCGTCCCCGGCCCGACGGTCTCCTGGCTGCTCGGCCAACCGGTGGACCGCGCCCGGGTGCTCCGGCCCTGGTTCCGGAACAACGCCCTGGCGGGCGCGGTCGTCGGGGCGCTCTGCGCGCTCGGCGGGGCCGTCCTGCTCGCCTACGTCCACCTGGCGTCCTTCGGCGTGGCGTTCGCCGCCCTGCTGGCGCCGGGGCTCGGCCTGCCGCTGCTGGCGGCCGCGCTGGGCGCCGCGGTGGAGCGGCGTCCCCGACTCGCCTCGCTGGTGCGGCGGTTGAGCCCGTTCGCGGCGCTGGCGCTGGTGGCGGTGGCCGCGCAGACGGTCTTCGCCTGGCTGGGGCACCCGGTGCGGGTGCTGGAGCGGATCGAGCTGTGGTCCGGCCCGTGGGGCTGGGCGGCGCAGCCGGTGATCCGCGCCTCCGGCGGCTCGGCGCCCGGCTGGTGGGCCGCGCTGGCGCTGCTGGCGGCGGCGAGCGCGTGGGCGCTGTGGCAGGCCTGGCGGGACGCGGCCGCGGTGCCCAACGCGGCGCTGCGGGCGCGGGCGGCGACGGCGTCCACGGTGGCGTCCGTCGGCTGGTCGGTCGAACTCCGCGCCGCGCGGCTGGCGGTGGCGCAGGCCACCGCGGGCGACGGGCGGCGCCGGCTGCCCCGGCTGCCGATGCCGAAGCGGCGGGCGCTGCTGGTGCCCTGGCGGGACGCGACGGCGCTGCTGCGGGCGCCCGGCCGGGTGGGCCGGGCGGTGCTGTGGACGGCGGCGGGCGCGGCGGCCGCGGGCTGGGCGACCGCCCTGCCGGGCGCCGAGCGGGGGTTGATGCTGGTGGCCGCGCTGGTGCTGGGCTACGTCGGCGTCGCGACGCTGGCCGAGTCGGCGCGGGTGGAGACGGACGACCTGCGGCGGGCGGCGTGGTCGCCGTTCCGGATGTCGTCGCTGATGCTGCGCCACACCGTCGTCCCGGCGCTCGCCGGGGCGGTGTTGGGGGCGCTGGAGGCGATCCCGTTCGCGCTGCGCGGCGGGGAGGCGCGGTGGGCGCTGCTGGTGATGCCGCTGTGCGCGGTGCCGTTCGCGGTGGCCGCGGTCTACGGCGCGTGCCGGGGGCCGGTCCGCTCGGACCGGATGATCCTCGGCGCCCCGACGCCGGCGGGCGACCCGGGCATCTTCGTCTTCCTCGCCTGGTACTGGGCCGCCCCGTTGATCTCGGTGACGGTGCTGACGGTGACGCTGCTCTTCGTCATCGCCGGCTCCTCCCCGCTGAACGTCATCGCCCCCGCCGTCGCCCTGACCGCCCTGCTCCTCGCCCTGGTCCGCTGGCAGGCCGGCCGCCTGTTGAAGCGCTGACGCGCCCCGGCGCCCGCTCGCCCTGCGCAGCAGGGTGGACGGGGTGCCGGGGCAAAGGGGCGGCGAACGGCGACCACAGCCGACCCGTCAGTTCCCGCGATGCAGCGCCTCACTGAGCCGAGCCGCCGCATCCACGATCGCGGCGGCATGCATCCGCCCCGGCTGCCGCGTCAACCGCTCGATCGGCCCGGACACCGACACCGCCGCCACCACCCGGTTCGACGGCCCCCGCACCGGCGCCGACACCGACGCGACGCCCGGCTCCCGCTCCCCGACGCTCTGCGCCCACCCGCGCCGCCGCACCCCGCTCAGCGCCGTCGCGGTGAACCGCGCCCCCTGCAGCCCGCGGTGCAGCCGCTCCGGCTCCTCCCACGCCAGCAGGATCTGCGCCGCCGACCCCGCCTTCATCGGCAGCGTCGACCCCACCGGCACGGTGTCCCGAAGGCCGGACAGCCGCTCGGCCGCGGCCACGCAGACCCGCATGTCGCCCTGCCGCCGGTAGAGCTGGGCGCTCTCCCCGGTGACGTCCCGCAGATGCGTCAGCACCGGCCCGGCCGCCGCCAGCAGCCGGTCCTCGCCCGCCGCGGCGGCGAGTTCGCCGAGCCGCGGGCCGAGCACGAAGCGCCCCTGCATGTCGCGTGCCACCAGCCGGTGGTACTCGAGTGCGACCGCGAGGCGGTGCGCCGTGGGGCGGGCGAGGCCCGTGGAGGCCACGAGCCCGGCCAGCGTGGTGGGCCCGGCCTCCAGTGCGCTCAGCACCGCGGTGGCCTTGTCAAGAACGCCGACGCCGCTAGAGTTGTCCATGAAACGATATTGCAGTCTCAGATGGCGAGACGCAAGTTCGCCGAGACGGAAACCTTGGCAGTCTGACGGACATCACACCCGAATCAACTTAGGACGGCAGTGCTGCCGCCCGAAGGGACAGCGATGGGACGCACACTGGCGGAGAAGGTCTGGGACGACCATGTCGTCCGGCGCGCCGAGGGCGAGCCTGACCTCCTGTTCATCGACCTCCACCTGATCCACGAGGTCACCAGCCCCCAGGCGTTCGAGGGGCTCCGCGCGGCCGGCCGGCCGGTCCGCCGCACGGACCTCACCATCGCCACCGAGGACCACAACACCCCGACGCTCGACATCGACAAGCCGATCGCCGACCCGGTCTCCCGCAACCAGATCGAGACGCTGCGCAAGAACTGCGCCGAGTTCGGCGTCCGGCTGCACTCGCTGGGCGACCGCGAGCAGGGCGTCGTCCACGTGGTGGGCCCCCAGCTGGGGCTCACCCAGCCCGGCACCACCGTGGTCTGCGGCGACAGCCACACCTCCACCCACGGCGCCTTCGGCGCCCTGGCGTTCGGCATCGGCACCAGCCAGGTCGAGCACGTGCTGGCCACCCAGACGCTGCCGATGGCGCCGTTCAGGACCATGGCGGTCACCGTCGAGGGCGAACTCCCCGAGGGCGTCACGGCCAAGGACCTGATCCTCGCCGTCATCGCGCAGATCGGCACCGGCGGCGGCCAGGGCTACGTCATCGAGTACCGCGGCAGCGCCATCGAGAAGCTGTCGATGGAGGCCCGCATGACGATCTGCAACATGTCGATCGAGGCGGGCGCCCGGGCCGGCATGATCGCGCCGGACGCCACCACCTTCGCCTACCTCGAGGGCCGCGACCACGCCCCGCAGGGCGAGGACTGGGACGCCGCCGTCGCCTACTGGAAGACCCTGAGGACCGACGAGGACGCGGCGTTCGACCACGAGGTCGTCATCGACGCCGCCGCGCTCTCCCCGTTCGTCACATGGGGCACCAACCCGGGCCAGGGCGCGCCGCTCTCCGCCGCCGTCCCCGACCCGGCCTCCTTCGCCGACGACTCGGAGCGCCAGGCCGCCGAGAAGGCCCTGGACTACATGGGATTGACGGCCGGCACGCCGCTGCGCGAGGTCGCCGTCGACACCGTCTTCGTCGGCTCCTGCACCAACGGCCGGATCGAGGACCTGCGCGCCGCCGCCGAGGTCATCAAGGGCCGCAAGGTCGCCGACGGCGTCCGGATGCTGGTGGTGCCCGGCTCCGCCCGGGTCGGCCTGCAGGCCGTCGACGAGGGTCTGGACCAGGTGTTCACCGCCGCCGGCGCCGAGTGGCGGCACGCGGGCTGCTCGATGTGCCTGGGCATGAACCCCGACCAGCTGGCCCCGGGGGAGCGCTCCGCGTCCACCTCCAACCGCAACTTCGAGGGGCGGCAGGGCAAGGGCGGCCGCACCCACCTGGTGTCGCCGCGGGTCGCCGCGGCCACCGCGGTGGTCGGCACGCTCGCCTCGCCGGCCGACCTCGCCCGATCCGACAGCACCGCCCCGACGACGGAGGTCTGAGCCGCCATGGAAGCCTTCACCACGCACACCGGCCGGGCCGTTCCGCTGCGCCGGAGCAACGTCGACACCGACCAGATCATCCCGGCCCACTGGCTGAAGAAGATCACCCGCAACGGGTTCGAGGACGGGCTCTTCGAGGCCTGGCGCAAGGACCCGGAGTTCGTGCTGAACCGCCCCGAGCGGCAGGGCGCCTCGGTGCTCGTCGCCGGGCCCGACTTCGGCACCGGCTCCTCCCGGGAGCACGCCGCCTGGGCGCTGCAGAACTACGGCTTCAAGGCCGTGATCTCCTCCCGCTACGCGGACATCTTCCGCGGCAACTCCCTGAAGAACGGCCTGCTGACGGTGGTGCTGCCGCAGCCGGTGGTGGAGCGGCTCTGGGAGATCACCGAGGCCGACCCGACCGCCGAGATCACCGTCGACCTGGTCAACCGCCGTGTCACGGCGGGGGATGGGGAGAAGGCGGTGGACGAGCCCTTCGAGTTGGACGACAACACCCGCTGGCGGCTGCTGGAGGGCCTCGACGACATCAGCCTCAGCTTGCGCAACGAGACCGACATCGCCGCCTTCGAGGCCCGCCGGCCGGCGTTCAAGCCGGTGACGCAGGCGCTCTGACGCCTCCTCGACCCCGGTGGCGGCCGACCCGCCACGCACACACCGCGCGCCCCTCCGCAGACGGAGGGGCGCGCGGTGTCACAATCAAGGGGTGGAACGCGACACCGACCTGGAGCTGTTCCGCACCCTCGCCGAGCGGTTGAAGCACGCTCACGCGCTGGTCCAACGCCTGGATGCGCCCGAATCCGTGCGCCGGACGCTGACCCGGCGGCTGCTGGCCATCACGGCGGCGGCCAAGCGGGATCTGGGCGGCGCGGCGCGGCGCCTGGACGGCTTCCTGGCCGAGTTGGAGGCCCGGCGTTGAGCGCCGATCCGGGCCGAGAACGCCCGCTGACAGGCCGTCGCGGAGGCCGTTCCGGGCCCCCGGAAGGGGGTTGGGGGTGCGCTGATGGCCCAACTCATTGCGACACAAGGGTGATATGTCCCCTTTAGTCATTGATTAGCACGGTTTATTTCCCTAACGTGCCGCATGATCAGGTGGACTTGTCCAGTATTCGGCGTTCGTAGAGGAAACCATGAACAAAGCGCAGTTGATCGAGATCGTCGCCCCCCAGCTGGGCGGCCGCAAGAACGCTTCCGACGCCGTCGACGCGGTGCTCGACGCGATCGTCCGGGCCGTGGTGTCCGGCGACCGCGTGTCGGTCACCGGGTTCGGCTCCTTCGAGAAGGTGGACCGCCCCGCGCGGTACGCCCGCAACCCTCAGACGGGCGAGAAGGTCCGCGTCAAGAAGACGTCCGTGCCGCGCTTCCGGGCCGGTCAGGGCTTCAAGGACCTGGTCGGCGGGGGCAAGAAGCTCCCCAAGGACGGCCCGTCCGTCCGCAAGGCCCCCAAGGGCAGCCTGACCGAGGGCGCTTCGGCCCCCGCCAAGAAGACCGCCAAGAAGGCCGCGGCGAAGAAGGCCACGGCCAAGAAGGCGGCCGCCAAGAAGACCGCGGCGAAGAAGACCGCGGCCAAGAAGGCGACCGTGCGCACCGCGGCCGCGTCCACGGCGCGCAAGACCGCCACGGCGCGTACCGGAGCGGCCAAGAAGGCGGCGGCGAAGAAGGCCCCCGCCAGCAAGACGGCGGCCCGCAAGACTGCCACCAAGAAGACCGCGGCCAAGAAGACGACCGCCAAGAAGGCGGCCGTCAAGAAGACCGCGGCCAAGAAGACGACCGCGAAGAAGGCCCCCGCCAAGAAGACGGCGGCCCGCCGCGGCGCCAAGAAGTAACCCCCCACGGCACCCCGCCGCGCCCAGGCCCAGCCTGGGCGGGCGGGGTGCCGGGGCGCAGGGGCGGCGAA
>NZ_MLCF01000047.1 GCF_001879105.1 Mangrovactinospora gilvigrisea
CGAGGTCGGGTAGCCGTGGCCGAGGACGACCTCGTCGACGCGGGCGGGATCGAGGCCGGTGCGCCTCAGCAGCGCGCGGAGGGTGTGCGCGGCGAGGTCGGCGGGGGCGGTGCCGGCGAGGGTGCCGCCGAAGCGGCCGACGGGGGTGCGGACGGGTGCGGTGACGACGACGTCTGGCATGCGCTCCAGTGTGGTCGCACGGGCCGCCCCTCCGCCCCGGCACCCCACCCGAAGCACGCCCGCCGCGGGTGCGGGGATGGACAAGACGACGACCATGTCCGAGGCGATCGCCCGGTACGTCGCGGACGGCGCCACCGTCGCCCTGGAGGGCTTCACCCACCTGATCCCCACTGCCGCCGGCCACGAGATCATCCGCCAGCGCCGCCGCGGCCTCACCGTCGTCCGGATGACCCCCGACATCGTCACCGACCAGATGATCGCCGCCGACTGCGTCGCCAAGGTCGTCGGCGCGTTCGTCGGCAACTCCTCCGCCGGATCGCTCGGCGAGCTGCGCCGCCGCGTCGAGGCCGGAACCCTGGAGCTGGAGGAGTGCAGCCACTACGGCATGATCTGCCGCTACCTCGCCGGCGCCCAGCGGCTGCCGTTCTACCCCTTGCGCTCCTACGCCGGCAGCGACCTGCCGCGGGTCAACCCCGGACTGCGCAAGGTCGTCTCGCCCTACCCCGGGCCGGACGGCGGCGAGCCCGAGCAGGTCTACGTCGTCCCGCCGGTCCACCCCGATGTGACGATCATCCACGCGCAGCGCGCCGACCGCCGCGGCAACGTCCAGATCTGGGGCCTCACCGGCATCCAGGCCGAGGCCGTCTACGCCGCCCGGCACGCCGTCGCCGTCGTGGAGGAGGTGGTGGACGACGCGGTGGTGCGCGCCGACCCCAACCGCACCGCCGTCCCCGCCCATGCGATCGACGCCGTGGTGGCCTGCCCGCACGGCGCGCACCCCTCCTTCGCGCAGGGCTACTACGACCGCGACAACGCCTTCTACCGCCGCTGGGCGGGGATCAGCAAGGATCCGGAGCGGCTGAAGGCCTGGCTGGAGGAGTACGTGCTCGGCACCCGCGACCACGCCGAGTACGTCGCCAAGCTGGCCGCCGACGGCACCTGGGACCGCCTGGCGGTCGGCAGCGCGCCCAGCGGATCGATCGACTACGGCCGCCGCCTGCGGAAGGAGCACCCGTGAACACCGCGAACCCCGCCACCTCCTCCGAGCTGCTGGCGGCCGTCGCCTCCCGCGAACTGGCCGGGATGCGGATGGTCTTCGCCGGCATCGGCCTGCCCACGCTCGCCGTCTCGCTCGCCGACCTGACCGTCGCCCCCGGGCTGGAGATCGTCTACGAGTCCGGGGTGTGCGGGGCGCACCCCAGCCACCTCCCCGAGACCATCGCCGACGCCGTGCTGATCACCGGCGCGGAGGCGGTCCTCCCGATGGCCTCGCTCTTCGGCTACGTGCTCCAGGGCGGCCGGATCGACGTCGCCTTCCTGGGCGCCGCCCAGATCGACCGGTACGGCAACCTCAACTCCTCGGTGATCGGACCGTGGGAGCGGCCCGCCGTGCGGCTGCCCGGCTCGGGCGGCGCGGTGGAGGTGATGGCCAACGCCGGCGAGGTGTTCGTGGTGATGCGCCGCCACGACCCCCGCTCGTTCGTCGCCGAGCTGGACTTCTGCACCAGCCCGGGCCCCGACCGGGCCCGCGCCGACGGCGGCCGGCCCCGCGGCCGGGGCGTCACCCGGGTCATCACCGACCTGGGCATCCTCTCCCGCGCCGGCGACGGCGCGGGAGAGGAGCTGACGCTGACGGCCGTGCACCCCGGCGTCACCGCCGAGCGGGTGCGGGCCGCCACCGGCTGGGACCTGAAGGTCGCCGACGCCCTCGCCACCACCGCCCCTCCGACGGATCAGGAGCTGCGGCTGCTCCGCGAGGACATCGACCCGGACCGCGTCTACCTGCGCTGACGCGCCCTACTGCGGGGTGTCCCCGAAGTCCGGCACGGGCAGCTGCTCGCCGCCGCGCTTCGCGGACTCGTGGGCGACGATGCCCGGCAGCGTGTAGCGGGCCGCCTGCCAGGCGCTCACCGGCGGGTGCTCGCCGCTGGCCAGCGCCTTGGCGAAGTCGTCCGCGAGGAACTGGTGGGAGCCCTCGTGGCCGTTCGGCTTGCCGGCGAACTCCAGCGGCAGCCGCCGGTAGTCGTGCACCGGGGCGAAGCCGCTGACGAAGGCGGCGCGCAGCGCCGGGTCGACGTCGGCGAGGCCCGGCGCGTCGTCGCGCTCGGTGGGCCGGGTGACCATCAGGTCGCTGACGTCGGTGACGCCCTCCTTGTCCTGCCAGACGGCCGACTCCGCCATCTCCTCGAAGCTGCCCTCCGTCCCGAAGAACCGGAAGCGCGACTCGCGGATGAAGGAGGGGTAGCCGACCCGCCGCATCTCGTTGGTGCGCATCGCGCCGCCGTCGTTGAGCTTGAAGAGCGCGCTGGCGTTGGAGAAGTCGTTGCCCCAGCGGCTGACCTCGCGGTCGAAGACGCCGTCGCCGCGGTCGTCCTGGACGCCCACGCAGGAGACGGCCACCGCGTGGCTGCCGGTCACCGCCAGCACGCCGCCGACCGCGTGCGTCGGGTACAGCATGGGCGGGAAGCTGGCGGTCTCCTTCCACTTCTCGCCGCCGCTGTACTGGTAGGCCTTGTAGAAGCCCAGGTCCATGTCGTGGACGTAGTCGCCCTCGGCGTAGAAGATCCGGCCGAAGTCGCCGGCCGCGTGCCGCTCCCGGCAGTAGACCGCGGCCGGGTTGTAGTGGCTGGTCTCGCCCATCATGTAGACGAGGCCGGTCTCCTTCACGGCGCCGACGATCGCCTCGATCTCCTCGACCGTGATCCCCATCGGCACGCTGGAGTAGACGTGCTTGCCGGCCCGGAGCGCGGCCAGGGCCAGCGCGCCGTGGGTCCAGCGCTGGGTGAAGATGGCGATCGCGTCCACGTCGGAGGCGATCAGCTCCTCGGCCGTGGCGTAGGTCTTCTCGATCCCGTGCTTGCGCGCCTCCGCCTCCAGACGCTCGGGAACCACCTCGGCGAGGCGCACCTCCGAGACGTCCGGGTGCGCCTGCCACAGGGGTATGAAGGAGCGGGAGAACTGGCCCGCCCCGATGATCCCGATACTGCTGCCCGTCACTGGCCTCACACCTGTCCCCGCATCGACTGTGCGTTCTCGTTCGGTCTTGTGATCGCTTGTCGCAAACGGCAACAGCGTTCCTAATGCACGGCCCGTTGTCCAGGGGGTCCGGGTAGCCAACTCCCGGCCAACTCCCGTGCGGTCGTGCGGTCCTTCACCCGTTCGCCGTCTCCCGGGGTGTGACGGGCCTGATCGGACCGCAGCGTGGGGAGTGCGTGCCGGGGGACCGCACGCGCCGATCGTTCACCCACGGCGAGGGGGCGACATGCCGATCTACTCCACCACCCGGGATCTGCCGCTGGCACCCGAGCAGGTCTACGACTTTCTCGCCGATCCGAGGAATCTGCGGTTGTGGAGTTCGGGGGTCGAGGAGGTCGACGATCCGCTGGACGCCGAGGGCATCGCCGGCGTGACGCCCGAGCTGGGCCGCCGCTACCGCTACCGCTTCCCCGGACGGCATCGACGTCACACGCTGACCTGCCATTTTCTCCGGCCGCCGAGCCTGGTGGCGTTCCGCGGGCAGCGGATGTGGACCCCGCTGGGGTGCCAGACCCCGACCTTCCTCTTCCATGTCCGGCCCGCCCCGGGCGGCAGCACGGTGATGGCCCAGGTGCGGCTGCAGCTGGGCGGGGCGATGCTGCTGACCTGGCCGCTGGTGGCGCTGGGCTGGCGGCGGGACCTGCCGGACGACATGGTCAAGCTCTACGACCTGCTGGCGCCGCTGGCGGTGCCCGTCGAGGACCCGGAGGCGGCGCGGGCCGCCGCGGTCGAGGAGGGCGCCACGGCGCTCCAACTCACCGATTCCGCAAGGGCGTTCGACCCCTCCGCCCCCGGCGTCGCGTCCGGCACTGCTTTCGCCTAGCCACAGCGTGATGCTGTACAACCGTTGCGGGTGCGGTGCGGTGCGATGCCGTGCCCCTGACGATGTGGAGGGCGACGGGATGACCGCAGTCCCGCGAACCGCGCACCGCGCGGTGGGCGAGACGGGGGAGCCGGACGGGGAGCGTTCGGCCGGGGGCCGTCCGGACGGGGAACGCGCGGACGGGGCGCGCGCGGAGCCGCGCGGCGGCTGGGCCGACTGGCCCCGGCGCGTCCCGACGGATCCCCGGACGTATCTGCTGCCGCTTGCGTTCGTGCTGGTGGCGGGGGTGTTGCTGGCGGTGTACCAGAACCTGCTGAGTGCCCGCGCCCAGGCGTCGCTCGATCTGTGGGCCTCCACCAACCTGGACAACCTGCACAGCCATCCGGTGGGCGCCATGGTGGCCTCGGCGCTGGTGATGGACGGGCATCCCTGGCAGAACCTGCTGCTCACCGCGCTCTCGCTCTATGCGGCGGTGCTCCGCTTCGGGACCTGGCGGACGCTGGCGATCACCGGCGCCGGACAGGTGTTCGGCACCATCGTCAGCGAGGAGATCCTCGGCGTGCGGATCGCCTCCGGAGGCCTCCCGGAGCAGCTGCGGCACGTGCTGGACATCGGCCCGTCCTACGTCATGGTGGCCGCGCTGGGCGCGGTGGCGGTGCGCGGCGGGCCCGGCCGCTGGGCGATGCGCGGGATCTGCGCGCTCGGCCTGGCGCTGATGGGGCCGACGCTCTTCGGCGGCCTCGGGGTGCTGGACTTCACCGCCATCGGCCACACCACGGCGCTGCTCTTCGGCGTGGGCGCCTCCTGGGCGCTCCCGGCGCGCGGCGCGCGGCCGGGGCGGGTGCCCGGGGCGCGCGCCGTCCTCACCAGCCGCCGCCGATTCCTGCCGGCGTGGGGTAGGGCAGCGGAGGATACGGGGTGACGCCCTCGACGGCGTCCTGGTAGAGGTCGAAGGCGTCCTGGCCGAACATCGGCGAGTAGCTGATCCAGTGGTCGTTGCGGTTGTCGCCGCCGCCGTTGTAGCCGCCGATCTCGCCGACCACGCTGCCGGTGCGGCTCGACCCCCGGTAGCCGGTGATCAGCGGGCCGCCGGAGGTGCCGCCGTAGTAGCCGCCGCAGACCACCTTCAGCTGGTCGAAGCCGGGCAGCCGGCCGGCCGAGGTGGTGCAGGTGACGGGGGAGTGGTGCGGGTTCACCGCGGCGCTGCCCGGATAGCCGACCATGGTGACGCTCCTGATCGGCGGGGCGGGGGTGGCGGTGAGCGTCAGCGAGCCGGTGCGGTCCTCGACGGCGTGGCCGGCGGCCGGGCCGACGCGGACGAAGGCGATGTCCAGGTCGGAGTCGCGGCCTCGCGAGTTCGGGGTGTAGCGGGGGTCGGTGAACGCCTGCCGGACCGGGTAGACGCCGTGCGGCTGGTGGGCGGCCGAGGTGCCGAAACGGTACTGCGGGACGAAGACGGCGTGGTGCGCCGCGTTCAGGCTTCCGGCGCAGTGCCCGGCCGTCAGCACCAGGTCGCGGGTGGGCGAGTGGACCACGCTGCCGGTGCACTGGGTGCGGCCGCTGCCCACGTCGGCGCTGTTGGTGAAGAAGGCGCCGACCATCGGGATCCCGCCGTAGTGGCGGGCGTTGGGCATGGCCTGCGCGGGCGTCGCGGGGATCAGCAGCGCGGCGGCGCAGCCGGCGGTCGCCAGTCGGGGCAGCAGCGGCAGGGCGCGCAAAAATGGATGGATCACGATTCATCAGGATATCTGCGAAGCGGCCGGGTTGACGGATTGTCAGGTTCCCGGCCGCGTCCGACCGTGCTCCGCGGTGCGAGGTGCGAGGAGGTGCGCGGCGCGGCACGGCGTGCCGCGCCCGCGTCAGGAGGGGGAGCCGGTGGGGCCCGGGATGAGCGCGCCGGTCTTGGCGTCCAGGGTGTCGATCGGGTCGACCTCGGAGGTGCACGCCGAGCAGCGGGTCGCCACCGTCGGGATCGCCGTCAGGCAGGCCGGGCAGTCCCGGGTGATGTTCTTGGGGTTCGTCGGGCCCGCGACGAATCGCTTCTGCAGGCGCTTCATCGGCGTCACGACGAGGAAGTACAGCACCGCCGCCGTGAGCACGAAGGAGATCAGCGCGGCGAGGAAGGCGCCGATCGGGAACTGCGTCCCGCCGGCGGTGACGGTCTTCTTGGAGTAGTCACCGACGCTGCGCGTCGCCAGACCGATCAGCGGCGTCAGGAAGGCCTTGGTGAAGCCGGTCACCAGCGCGGTGAACGCGGCCCCGACCACCAGGCCGACCGCCATGTCGACGACATTGCCGCGCATCAGGAAATCGCGGAACCCCTTGAACAACGGGTACTCACTCCAGACAGATCGAACTCGGGGGAGGGACGGGCAGGCCCCCGAGGATACGGAACCTGCCCGGCGATCTCATCCCGCTCGCCGCGGCCGCTCAGGCGGCGTCCCGGCGCGGGCGGGTCAGCGTCAGCTTGTCGACCACCTGCGAGGCGCCGTAGGGACCCGTCACCGCGTGGTAGTTCACCGCCATCGTGGTGTGCCCGCCCGGCCGTCCCGGATCCACGTCGAAGGAGGCGAAACCGTACGGGAAGCGGCCCTCGCGCACCGCCGACCAGGGCGCCGCCTCATGGGTGTAGACCGGCGGCCGCTTGCCCGTCGAGGAGTCCACCGGGCCCACCGAGGTGATCACCCGGCACTGCACCGGGTCGAAGAAGAGCCCGTTGGACGGCGCCGAGGTGCCGCCCCCGCCGATCACCATGTGCACGGTGCCCTTGGAGGTGTCCGCGACGTCCGGTGCGTCCGAGACCGGAATCGGCGTCATGGTGTCGTTCGACTGCTGCCCGCGGATCGGGAACGACCGCTCGTAGTGGTGCTCGTGCCCGCACACCACCAGGTCCACCCCGTAGCGGTCGAAGAGCGGCAGCCAGGCCTGCCGCACCCCCAGGTCGGCGCCGTTGAAGTTGTCGACCGTGGAGATCACCACCTGGTGCATGCACACCACGATCCAGTCGATCGACCGGTCCGCGCGGGCCGCCCTCAGCTCCTTCTCCAGCCAGCGCGCCTGCGCCCCGCCCGAGTAGCCGTGCACATAGCTGCTGCCGCCGTCCTGCAGCGCCACGTCGTCGTTGTTGAGCGAGATCACCCGGACGGACCCGGCCGTGAAGGAGTACCAGAGGCCGGAGAGCTCCGGATCGGAACCCGACCCCGGCAGGGCGAAGTACGACCGGTAGGCGTCGTAGCCGATCGGTCCGTTGCCCTTCTCGTTCTCGTGGTTGCCGGCCGCCGGCATCCACGGCCGGTAGCGCGCCGACCGCTGGTTGTTGGCGAACCAGTCCGACCAGGTGCGGATCCGGTCGGTGGACAGGTTGGCGTAGCACAGGTCCCCGTTGACCAGGTGGAACAGCGGCGCCGCCGCCTCCACCGCGGCCGTCACGTCGCCCGCCGAGGGAGAGCCCAGGTTGTCGTTGACCCAGGCGCCGTTGACCTGCTTGCCCAGCGTGGGCGTGCCCTGGTCGCCGAAGCTGGTGAACCGGAACGCCGCCCGGCCGCGCGGCGCGGTGCGGAACGTGCCCAGCTCCGGCGCGGCGCCGTCGTGCAGCGCCGCGTAGATGTACTCGGTGTCCGGGCGCAGCCGCGGCAGCCGGGCGTGGTGGATCTGCACCTCGGTCCCGGAGGCGCCGTCCTTGTAGGTGGTGGTGGACGCGGACGCCGCGGCGCCGCCCAGCCCGCCGGACGGGGTGCCGAGCAGCACCCGCGGGCGGCCGACCGAGGCGGTGGTCGCCCAGGAGACGACCACCTCGCGGGAGGCGTCCGAGCCGAACTGGGTGTGCAGGCCGAGCACCGGCGGCGCGCCCAGCGCGCCGGGCTTCGCCCACAGCACCGGGGAGGAGGCGAAGGCGGGCGCGGAGCCGAGCAGCACCGCGCCGCCCGCGGTCCCGGCGGCGGCTGCGGTGAGCAGGCCGCGCCGCCCGAGCTTCGGCTTGCCGCTGGTGGGGTCTGGGGTCTGAGAGGCCGTCATGGCCGCATGATGCGGGCGGCGGGTGAACTGCGGACGGCGGCGCGGGGGCGGAGGGGGTAACGCCGCTCTCCGGGGCCGGCGACGGCTCAGGATGCGCCCGTGGTGCGGCCGTCGGCGCCGAAGCGCACCACCTCGCAGGCGTCCAGCACCACCACGCCTTCCTCCCCGATCAGGTCCTCGAGCTGCGGGAGGAAGGCGCGGACCTTCTCCTCCTCGTCGACGACGACCACGGCCACCGGCATGTCCTCGGAAAGCGAGAGCAGCCGGGAGGTGTGGATGGTGGAGCCGGCGCCGTAGCCCTCGATGCCGCGGAACGCGCTGGCGCCGGCGAGGCCGGCGGCGTGCGCGCGGTGCACGAGCTCCGCGTAGACGGGGCGCCCGTGGTGCACGTCGGACTCGCCGACGATGACGGTGGCGCGCAGGGCCGGTCCGTTCAACTGGTCACGCTCCGCGGTGGTCGGGGTGCCGCCCCTTCGCCCCGGTGCCCCGCCCGGGGCGGGTGGAGGGGACGGTGCTCCGGTGTCTATCAGGTCCAGCCCCTGAGGGCCTCCATCGGATCGGACTCGGGCGTGTCGGAGGCCCAGGCGATGTACGCGTCCGGACGGACCACCAGCAGGGCGCGGCGGGTGCCCGACCAGTGCGCGATCCGCACCAGATCGGCGCGCCGCCCCAGCCGGGGGCGGATGTCCGGCGGCGTCACCAGCACGAACCGTCCCTCCCGCAGCGCCTGATAGAGCCGCACCGGACCGCCGTCCGGCTCGCGCAGCGCCAGGTCCGGCGAGCGCCGCCCCACCAGCCGGTGCGCCCCGCGCGGCGCCGGATAGGCGAACCCGATCCCGCTCAGCCGCCGCCGCACCGCGCCCCGCACCGGCGGCAGGAACGCCAGCGCCGCCGCGGCCGCCGCCCGGCGCGCCCGCAGCGGCGGGTTGTGCGCCATCGCCAGCCGGATCATCGCTCCGCTGGAGCGCACCACCGCGCGGCCCACCGGATGGCGCTCGGTCTGGTAGCTCTCCAGCAGGTCGTCCGGCGCCCGGCCGCGCACCGCCGCGGCCAGCTTCCAGCCCAGGTTGGCCGCGTCCTGGAGGCCGGTGTTCATGCCCTGGCCGCCGGCCGGGGTGTGGACGTGCGCGGCGTCGCCGGCGAGCAGCACCCGTCCGACGCGGTAGCGCGGCACCTGGCGCTCGTCCGCCTCGAACCGGGAGAGCCAGCGCGGGGCGTGCATCCCGTAGTCGGTGCGGTGGGTGCGGCCGAGGATCTCCCGGACGTCCTCCTCGGCGACCGGCGCCTCCACCGGGAGGTCGTTGGCGCGGTCCCAGGCGATCACCCGGTGCCAGCCGTCGCCGAACGCGATGACGAGGGCGAAGGCCTGGTCGGCGCCGCGGGCCCGGAGCGACTCCTGCGGCGGCTCGGTGAGCCGCACATCGGCGAGGATCATCGAGCGGATCACCGTGCGCCCCGGGAACGGCAGCCCCAGCAGCCCGCGCACGGCGCTGCGGTGGCCGTCCGCGCCCACCAGGTACTCGCCGCGGTGGACGGTGACGGCGGCGCTGCGGGTGTCGCGCGCCTCCACCTCGACGCCCTTGTCGTCCTGGCTGACGCCGACGACCTCGGCGCCCCACACGACGCGGGCGCCGGCGGCGGTGGCGTAGGCGAGGAGCTGGCGCTCGGTCTCGTACTGGGGGACGGCGAGGACGAACGGGAAGCGGGTGTGCAGCGGGGCGAAGTCGACGGTGGCGCGGAGGAAGAGCCCGAGGTGGTCGAGGCGGTGCCCGGCCGCGATGAGGTCGTCGGCGACGCCCCGCGGACAGGGGCGCGAAGCGCCTTCGAACGGGGCGGTGGCGGGCGACGGGCGGGCGTCCAGCTGCTCCAGGGTGCGGGCGTGGACGGTGAAGGCGCGGGAGAGGTTGAGGACGCCCTCGTGGCGCCGCTCCAGCACGGTGACGGGGACCCCGGCCCTGGCCAGGTCGCCGGCGAGGAGGAGCCCGGTGGGGCCGGCTCCGGCGACGAGGACGGCGGTGTCGGAGGGGTGCTCGGGGTGGCTGTTGTGGCTCGCCATGATGCCTTGCCTCCCGGTGCAGGCGCCCGGACGCGGGCGCGCGCGTGCTCGGAAGGCCATCGTGGCGTTCCGCGGGCCCGCTGGGAAGGGGCCGGGGAGGGCGGGGCGGGGTGTTCGAGCCTGTTGCTTTGCACCGCGGATTCACAGGAATGCGGGGCGCGCCGCGGGGGCCGGGGGGCGCGCGCCCGCCGCGTCAGCCGTTCCCGAGCGGGGGCACCCAGCCCTCGGCGGGGTCGTAGCGGCGGACCATGCGGGCCGGGACGCCGGCGAGGACGGCGTGGTCGGGGAACTCGCCGCGGACGATGCAGCCGGCCGCCACCACCGTGTTGCGGCCCAGCACCGTGCCCGGCAGCACCACCGCGTTGGCGCCCAGCCAGCTGCCCGCGCCGATCCTTACCGGCGCGAACACCGGCCATTGCGTGCCGATCGGCGCCGCTGTGTCGGTGTAGGTGTGGTTGTGGTCCGTGATGTACACACCGGGCCCCAGATAGACGTGGTCGCCCAGTGCGATGCCCGTCCGGCCGACGAGATGGCTGCCGCGGCCGATGACGCAGCCGTCCCCGATCTCCAGAATCGGATCCTCGGAGTCCAGTTCGTCGCCCGGAGCGAGCCCGGCGGTGAGCGTCACCTGCTCGGCCACGACGCAGTACGCGCCGATGCTGATCCACCGCTCGCCGAAGAGGGTGCCCTGCGGCCAGGCCAGCGTGGTGCCGCCGTCCAGCCGGCCGAAGCGATGGCCCCCCGGTCGCTCCGCGGTGATCGCGCCAACCCGCCTGACCAGGCGTTCCGTCCGATGCACGGCCGAGGACGCGGCGCGTTCCAGCGCCGTTCGCACGGTGCGGCGGAGCGGTCCCCGGCCCGGGTGGAGAGTGCCCATGGACAAGCAGGTTAACCGGTCGGTAACCGAGCTACGCGCGGAGATCGACGTGAACGATTACGTGATCGTTAACGGTTGTGATGAACCGATGTCTTGACCCCTGTTCGACACGGGGCTAGCTTCTGCAAAACCGAACAGGTGTCAACAGGTTTCTTCCGCTCCTGAACACAAGTGCTCAGTGCGCCGTGCCGCCTGAGCTCCCGTCACGCCTTGCCGTAGAGACGACACGCCCGCCAGCGATGCCGGGTGGAGAGGTGGTAGCGACGTCATGCCTGTGTCACGAAGGCGGTTCCTCGGCCTGGGGGCCGGCGGAGCCGCGGGGGCCGCCCTGGCCCTCTCGGGCTGCGGCTCCGGCGGAGCCGCGCTGAGCGGCCCGGACCAGGTCAACCTCTGGACCTGGAACCGATCGGTCAGCGACAAGCTGACGACCCTTGCCGCAAAGAAGGGCATACCGGGGGACAGCAGCAAGAAGCTGATCTACACGAAGATCGGCGGCAACTACAAGCAGAAGATCCTCACCGCCCTGGCCGGGAAGTCCTCGATCCCGGACATCATGGGCATGAACTCCGACGTCGCCTCGTACTTCCCCGATGCCGACGTCTTCTGGGACCTGCGCGAACTCGGCGCCGAGTCGGTCAAGTCCGAGTACCTGGACTGGAAGTGGCAGCAGGGCGTCGCCCCCGACGGCCGGATGCTCGCCTTCCCGATGGACGCCGGACCGACCGCGCTCTTCTACCGCGCCGACATCTTCGCCAAGGCCGGGCTGCCCACCGATCCCCAAGAGATCGCCGCGATGGCGCCCGACTGGCCGAGCTACCTCAAGATGGCCACCCAGCTGCGCAAGAAGGTGCCCGGCTCGGTCATCGTCCCCACCATGAGCGAGGCGTACGGCGAGCTCACCGGGCAGCTGCCCAAGCTGTACATGACGAAGGACAACCACTACATCGGCGACCAGGACCACATCAAGCAGGCCTTCGACATGGCCTACAAGGTCGTCAAGGACGGGCTGTCGGCCAACGCCCAGGGCCCCGACGTCAATGCGATCATCACCAACGGCAAGCAGCCGTGCCAGATCGGCGCCGTCTGGTGGGGCCTGATCTACCCGGTGGGCTCCGCACCGCAGACCTCCGGCAAGTGGCGCGTCGCCATGCCGCCCGGCGGCCCCGGCAACAGCGGCGGATCCTTCCTCGCGATACCCAAGCAGGCCCGCAACCCGCAGGCCGCCATGGACCTGATCAAGTGGCTGCAGTCGCCCAAGAACCAGGCCTCGGCCTTCGGCGAGATGCAGCTGTTCCCCTCCACGCCGGCCGCCTACAAGGACCCGGCGCTCGCCGCCCCGCAGAAGTTCTACGGCGGGCAGCGCACCATCGACGTCTTCGGGACCGTCGCCCAGAAGGTCCCCGGGGCCTACCTCAGCGCCTATGACGACATCATCTCCACCCAGTTCGGCAACGAGATCCCCAACGTCGAGGGCGGCAAGTCCCCCGAGGCGGCCTGGAAGACCATCCAGGAGAACGTCAAGCGCGAACTGACCCGGGTCGGGGTGATGTAGGTGAGCAGCCTCCAGTCCGTGCGCGACCGCCGCTCCGCGGCGCGTGCGCAGGCCGACGGATCGGTGAAGCCCTCCGGGCTCAAGCGGTTCGGCCCGATGTACGCGGCCGTCTCGCCCTTCTACATCCTCTTCGCGGTCTTCGGGATCTTCCCCGTCGGCTTCTCGATCTTCCTGTCGTTCCAGTCCTGGGACGGCATCGGCAAGATGAAGTCGGTCGGCTGGGAGAACTACAAGTACCTGCTGACGGACCCGCAGTTCTGGCAGTCGATCGTCAACACCCTGGAGATCTGGGTGATGGCGACCGTGCCGATGCTCTTCCTGGCGCTGGTCGTCGCCTACGCCCTGCACACCGCCGTGCGGTTCAAGTCCTTCTACCGGATGGCCTACTTCGTCCCCAACGTCACCTCGATGGTGGCGATGGCGATCGTCTTCGGCTCGATCTTCAGCGGCAACTTCGGCATCCTCAACGACCTGCTGAAGTCGATCGGCGCCGGCCAGGTGCAGTGGCTCACCGATCCCTGGGGCATCAAGGTCGCCATCGCGGCGCTCTCCACCTGGCGGTGGGTCGGCTACAACGCGATCATCTACCTGGCCGGCCTCCAGGCCATCTCCCAGGACGTCTACGAGGCCGCCAAGATGGACGGCGCCAACGCCCGGCAGACGTTCTTCCGGATCACCATCCCGCTGATGCGGCCGATCATCCTCTTCACCGTCATCACCTCCACCATCGGCGGCCTCCAGCTCTTCACAGAGTCCCAGGTGCTGGTGGGCGACAGCGGCGGCACCGGCCAGTCCGGCGAGACCATCGTCGTCTACCTGTGGCAGCACGCCTTCGTGCAGAACCAGTTCGGCTACGGCGGCGCCATCGGCTGGGCGCTGTTCATCCTCATCGTGCTCTTCTCCATCATCAACTGGCGCTTCCTGCGTGAGCGCAACGACGACCTCGGCCGCAAGGGCCGCCGGCTGAGGAGGAACTCCCGTGCGAGCTGAACGGATCCGCACTGTCCTCGGCCACGTCGTCCTGATGATCGGCGTGCTGATCTCGATCTTCCCGTTCTACTGGATGATCGTGATCGCCTCGAACACCTCCGGCGACATGTTCAAGTACCCGCCGAAGCTGCTGCCCGGCGGCGACCTGCTGGTCAACATGCACCACGTGCTGCAGAACATCGACTTCTGGGGCTCGTTCGGCTTCACCATCGCCACCGCGGCCGTCGCCACGGTGCTGGTGCTCTTCTTCGACTCGCTGGCCGCCTTCGCCTTCGCCAAGTACGACTTCCCCGGCAAGAAGGTGCTCTTCACCATCCTGCTGGCCACCTTCATGATCCCGGCCCAGCTGTCGCTGGTGCCCAGCTTCGTCACGCTCTCCTGGTTCGGCTGGGTGGGCTCGATGAAGGCTCTGGTCATCCCCGGGGCCGCCAACGCGTTCGGGATCTTCTGGATGCGGCAGTACGCCAGCGGCGCCGTCCCGGACGAGCTGATCCAGGCGTCCAAGGTGGACGGCGCGGGCTTCTTCCGCCAGTACTGGACGGTGGGCCTGCCGGTGCTCCGGCCGGGCCTCGCCTTCCTCGGCATCTTCACCTTCATCGGCGTCTGGAACGACTACCTGTGGCCGCTGATCGTCCTGACCGACCCCGGCAAGGTGACCCTCCAGGTCGCCCTGCAGCAGCTCAACACGGTGGTCGGCGCGACGGACTACAGCATGGTCATGGCCGGCGCGCTGATGAGCGTCATCCCGCTGGTCGGGATCTTCCTGATCGGCGCGCGGCAGTTCATCGCCGACATTGCTGCGGGCGCCATGAAGTTCTGAAAACGTAGGATCAACACACCTTCGAACAGCGTCACTTCAGCACCTGAACGACCAGCACGACCTGTACAACCCGTACAGCCCGTACCACGAACCAAACCGTTCCAGTCGATCCCTCCGCGAGGTGAGACCACGTGCCCGACAGCGCGTCCCAGTCCCCGTCCGAGAAGCTCCAGTGGGGCATCCTCGGCACCGGAAACATCGCTTCCCGGTTCGCCGGTCAGCTGCCCCACTCCGCCACCGGGACTCTCGCCGCCGTCGCCAGCAGATCCCCCGAGAAGGCCGCGGCGTTCGCCGAACGCTTCGGTGCCGCCAGCCACTACGGCTCCTATCAGGACCTGCTCGACGACCCGGCCGTCCAGGCCGTCTACATCGCCACGCCCCACCCGCAGCACGTGGAGTGGGCGATCCGCACGGCCGAGGCCGGCAAGCACGTGCTCGTGGAGAAGCCCATGGCGATCAACCGCGCCTGGGCGACCGCGATCATCGAGGCAGCGGTGCGCAACGACGTCTTCCTGATGGAGGCGTACATGTACCGCTGCATCCCGCAGACCGAACGCCTCGCCGCGCTGGTGCGCGACGGGGCGATCGGGAAGCTCCACCAGATCGACGCCAAGTTCGCCTTCGGCGGCTCCGGGTTCAACCCCGAGAGCCGGGTCCTGGCGGACGCCACGGCCGGCGGCGGCATCCTCGATGTGGGCGGCTACCCCGTCTCCATCGCCCGGCTGCTCGCCGGGGTCGCCACCGGCAAGGCGTTCGCCGAGCCGGTGGACGTCACCGCCGCCGGACACGTCGGCGAGACCGGCGCCGACGAGTGGGCCGTCGCCACCCTGCACTTCGAGGACGGCATCACGGCCCATGTCACCACCGGTGTGCGGCTGTCGGACGACAACGACGTCCGCCTCACCGGCAGCGAGGGCATCATCGAGGTCTCCGACCCGTGGTTCGGCGGCGACGGCAAGCCCGGCGCCATCACCGTCAAGCGGGTCGGCGAGGAGCCCAGGACCATCGAGACCGAGGCCGCCTACATCTACGCGGCCGAGGCCGACGCGGTGGCCAAGCACATCGCGGACCGCCAGGCCCCGCAGATGAACTGGGCCGACACCCTCGGCAACCTCACCGTGCAGGACCGCTGGCGCCAGCTGATCGGCCAGCAGTACAGCAGCGAGCGCGACGAGTTCGCGGTGCCGACCGCGAGCGGGCGCCCGGTGGCCAAGCGCTCCGACGCGATCATCCCGACGCGCCGGCTGCCGGGCCTCGACAAGGATGTCTCCCGGCTGGTGATGGGCGTCGACAACCAGACGACCCTGCCCCAGGCGGCCGTGCTGTTCGACGACTTCATCGAGCGCGGCGGGACGATCTTCGACACCGCCTACATCTACGGCGGCGGCCGCGGCGAGCAGCTGCTCGGCCGGTGGATGGCCGAGCGCGGCATCCGCGACGACATCACGGTGATCGGCAAGGGCGCGCACACCCCGCACTGCGACCCGGAGTCGATCACCCGTCAGCTGCACGAGTCGCTGGAGCGGCTCGGCACTGACAAGATCGACATCTACTTCATGCACCGCGACAACCCGGAGATCCCGGTCGGCGAGTTCGTGGACGTGATGGACGAGCACCACCGCGCCGGGCGGATCGGCCTCTACGGCGGGTCCAACTGGTCCACCGCACGGTTCGACGAGGCGAACGAGTGGGCGAAGCGCAACGGGCGGCAGCCGCTGACCGTGCTCTCCAACCACCTGTCGCTGGCGCGGGCCTACGACGTGCCGTGGGCCGGCTGCCGCCACGTCAGCGACGCGGAGTCGCAGAAGTGGCTCCGTGCGAAGGGCGACTCGGTCGCCCTGTTCCCGTGGTCCAGCCAGGCCCGCGGGTTCTTCACCGGCCGCGCGAAGCCCGAGGACCGCTCGGACGCGGAGCTGGTGCGCTGCTTCTACTCGGAGGAGAACTTCGAGCGGCTGCGGCGGGCGCGGGAGCTCGGCGAGAAGCGGGGTGTGGAGGCGACGGCGATCGCGCTGGCGTGGCTGCTGCACCAGCGGTACCCGGTGTTCCCGCTGATCGGGCCGCGGCAGATCTCCGAGACGCGGACCTCCACCGAGGGCCTGTCGGTGGAGCTGACGACGGAAGAGGTCGCGTGGCTGGACCTCTGGGACGAGTAGTCCCGTAGCGGTCGGGGCGGCGCGCTGCCGCCGCCCCCTCGCCCCGGCACCCCGCCTGTCCGCGCCGCGCGCGGACAGGCGGGGTGCCGGGGCGTTCGCGCGTCAGGCCGCGAGGTGCGCCGCGTCGCCCATGACGACCACGGGGTGCTTCGCCGGGTCGAGGACGCGCAGCAGCTCCAGCATCTTCTCCCGGGACTGGCTGACGCACGCCGCCGTCCCCCGGCCGTCGTCCATGTGCAGCCAGATGTTGCCGCCCCGCTTCGCGCCCTGCGGCTTGCGCTGGTCCGACGGCGGGGAGCCGATCACCCGGTTGTAGTCGATGGCGATCGTGTAGTCGAAGATGTGCTCGGTGCCCTTCCCCCACCACTTCGGCGGCTGGTACGAAGCCGCCTGCTGGTACGTCAGCCGGGTGCCCGGGTTCGGCAGCACCCCGCCCGCGTCGTGCACCGTGAAGACGCCGATCGGCGTCCGGTAGTCGCCGTACGTGTGGTGCGGCGTCCAGCCCTTCTTGCCGTTGTGGCCCTGCCACCAGTCCACCAGGTGCCAGCGGGCGCCGCGCCGCTCCCACAGCCCGACGTCCGAGTCGATCGAGTCGACGTCCGCCCCGGTCACCAGCACCACCTGCCGGGCGTCGGCCGGGATGCGGGACCGCATCCCCGGGCCCACACCCGGCAGTTGGGTCACGTCCGCGGACGGGGACGCGTGCGGGGGTGCCGCGTCCGCCTGCCCGTTCGCCCTGCCCCCGCAGCCCGACAGCCCCATCGCCAGCACTGCCGCCGTTCCGAGGGCCACCGCCCCGCGGACGGCCCCGACCACCGCCACCACCGCTCGCACCGACCTCCCCGGCCGTCCCCGGCCGCCTCAATGATCCCGACGCCCCATCGTAAGCGGGAGGAACCGGGCACGCGCGACGGAACCGCCTCGACGCTGATGGATCGTCAGTTAGGCTGATCGTGCGAAACCTCGTCCGTCCGGGCTCGTTGACAGGGTGACGGGTGTAGAGGGGGAGCCTCCGGCAGTCTCCGGCCCACGAGACCGAAATCCGAGCGTCAAGCCCATGGCCCACGATGTGGAAACCGAGTCGGCGGAGCCCGCCCAGAAGCGCAGTCCGGGCGGCGAGGACCGGCACCGCAAGGAGATGAAGGACTGTCTCAGCTGTCTGACCCTGCTGGTGTTCGGCCTGCTCATGGTCTATGTGGTGGGCCGGCTGAGCTTCACCCCGCCGGGGAAGTAGGAAACGTGCCGTCGTGCCGTCGGAGGAGGCGGGGCGGGGGCGGCGGGGCGAAGCGGACGTCACATCGCGGCGAGCATCGCGCACATGGCGACGGCCATCGCCGTGCGGCAGCCGGCCAGCGGGGCGGTGCGCGGGTGCGCGCCCATCACGCGGGTGCCCGACCAGGCCGCGTAGCCCGCGAAATACAGCAGCAAAGGCAGGACCAGCGCGGGCGCCGGGCCGCTCGGGCCGTCCATCCGCATGCCGTCCATCGCGGCCATCCCGGCGACCGGCATCGCCGCCACCGCGTAGACCATCGCGCCGCTCTCCACCACATGGTGCGCATGGTGGCGCCAGGCTCCGAGCCGTCCGCCCGCGCGGACCACGAACACCAGCGCGAGTGCCAGCACCCCGCCGAAGACCGCGTACCAGGCCTCGCGCGGGGCGGCCGCGGCGATCGGCGGGGCCGCCATCGCCGCCATCCCCAGTGCCATCGCGGCCTCGACCAGCTCCGCGCCGCAGTCGGCGGCCCGGCGCGGCCCGGCCGCGCACGCCCGGGCCAGGCAGTAGGCGGCGACGGACGCGGTGAGCGCCGCGAGCGCCCACATCAGCAGCGGTGATCCTGGCACGCTCCGAAGCCTTCCCGCCGGGCGGTACCGGCGGCAGGGCGCCCGGACCGCGCATGGTCGCACGCCTTGGTTAGGGTGTGCGCATGTCTGATGCCGTCCTGAGTTTCCGCCGTGCCACCGACACGGATGTGCCCGCGATGGTCGCCCTCATCGAGTCCGCCTACCGCGGCGAGTCCAGCCGGGCCGGCTGGACGACCGAGGCGCATCTGCTGGACGGGCAGCGCACCGACCCCGAGGGCGTGCGCGGTGTCATCGGCCGGCCGGACAGCCTGCTGCTGGTCGCCGAGCGGGGCGGCGAGGCGGTGGCCTGCTGCCAGCTGGAGCGGCGCGGCGACGCGGTCTACTTCGGGATGTTCTCCGTCCGCCCCACCGCGCAGGGCAACGGCCTGGGCAAGGCCGTCATCGCCGAGGCCGAGCGGATGGCGCGCGAGGAGTGGGGCGCGGCCCGCATGGAGATGACGGTCATCCGGCAGCGCGACGACCTGATCGCCTGGTACGAGCGCCGCGGCTTCCGCCGCACCGGCGTCAACAGCCCCTTCCCCTACGGCAACGAGCGGTTCGGTGTGCCGCTGCGCGACGATCTGGAGTTCACGGAGCTGGTGAAGGAGTTGGCGCAGCCGTAGCCTCTTGGGTCCATGGACCCTTTGGCGTGGCAGGAGCGGACGGCGGCACGCGCCGCCGAGGTGCTGGCGGCGGAGGACGGCGTCCTCGCGGTCTATCTGATCGGCAGCATGGGGGCGGGGGAGGCCGACCGCCACAGCGACGTGGACGTGCACTGCGTCGTCGCCGACGAGGCGGAGGAGTGGTTCCGGGGCGCCTGGAAGGGCCTGGCGGAGCGGATCGTCGGGCCGGTGGTGCTGGTGGACGACGTCCCCGGGCTGCTGGGCGGGCTGGCGGTGACGCCGCAGTGGCAGCGGCTGGACCTGGCCGCGCACCGGCGCTCGGCGTTCGACCGGTTCACGTATGACGGGGTGCGGGTGCTGCACGACCCCGGCGGGGAGTTCTTCCCGGACGGCGACCAACCGCGGGTCGGCGGGCAGCCGGGGGAGGCGTACTGGCCGGAGCGGGCGGTGCGGCTCTTCTACTACCTGCTGGGGACGTCGGCGGGGGTGCGGGGGCGCGAGGAGTGGATCGTCGCCTCGCAGGGGGCGGGGGCGCTGCGGGATCTGCTGATCGAGCTGCTGCTCGCGGAGCGGGGGGTGCGGCGGGCGGGAGGCGTCAAGCGGCTCAATGCCTTCCTGGGGGCGGAGGCGCGGAAGGTGGTGGAGGGGCTGCCGTCGGTGGCGGCGTCGCGGGAGTCGGTGGAGCGGTACTTCGCGGCGGCGGAGGCCGAGTTCACGCCGCGTGCGCGGGCGTTGGCGGAGCGGCTGGGTGTGGAGTGGCCCGCCGCGTACGTGGACGCCACGCTGGCCCACGCGGGCCTGCGGTAGCGGTGGCCCGCGGTTCGCCCTGTCGCCGCCCCTCCGCCCCGGCACCCCACCCGG